>CAVAQT010000071.1:0-2146 GCA_963590855.1 Ruminococcus bromii | reverse complement strand
GTGCGGCATCATGGATGTTATGGTAGGCGCGCTGCGTGGCATTGGTTATTCAATCATGCCAATGATCGTTTCTATTGTTGGTGTATGCGTATTGCGTTTGGTTTGGCTGGCAACAGTATTCCAAATCCCACAATTTCACCGGATCGAAACCGTTTACATCTCCTATCCGGTTACATGGATTCTTACCAGCATCGTTTACATTGTATTTTTTATCTGTGTCCGCGTAAAAACCTGCCGCAAGCAACGTGCCTGAATCCGACTGCTGTATGTCTTTGACATATGGCAGTCTTTTCTATTTCTGCATAAATTTCATACTACAAAATGCTTGACGTGTCATAATCTCCGTGCTATAATAGATTGGTAGTACCAATTAAAGAGGTGTTTTGAAATGAAATGGATGAAGCAATTTGGAATCATCCTGTTGGTTTCGTTTGTGGGAGAAATTTTGGAACGATATATTCCACTTCCCATTCCGGCAAGTATTTACGGAATTGTTCTATTGTTTCTCTGCCTGAAACTGCGAATCATTCCTCATGACGCAGTACACGAAACAGGGAAATTTCTGATTGAAATTATGCCGCTGATGTTTATCCCGGCAGCCGTGGGACTGCTGGAAACCTGGGATATCATCGCTCCGTCCTGGCTAAAGTATGTAGCAGTCACGGTGCTTTCGACATGGGTCGTTATGATCGTTTCAGGACGGATCACGCAGTCTGTGATTCGCCACAGACAAAAAGGAGTGCAGGAAAATCATGTTTGACTTTTTAGAAAATTCCGCCTTTTTCGGCGTTGCAATCAGCGTTGTTTCTTATGGCATTGGTGTGCTGCTCAAGAAAAAGTTTAAGTTTGCCGTGCTGAATCCTTTGCTGATTTCAATCGTAATCACCATTGCTTTTCTTGCATTGACCGGCATCAGCTATGAGAAATATGATGAGGGTGCAAAATACCTGAGCTACCTGCTGACACCGGCAACGGTTTGCCTGGCAATCCCGCTGTATGAACAATTGGAGCTTCTGAAAAAGAACTGGCATGCAGTGCTGATCGGCATACTTTCCGGTGTATTGTCCAGTTTGGGCGCAATTTTAGGCATGGCGCTGATGTTTGGTTTTAGCCACGAGGAATACGTTACCTTTCTGCCAAAATCAATCACCACAGCGATCGGCATGGGCGTATCTGAAAAACTGGGCGGTTATGTTTCCATCAGCGTGGCGGCAATCATTATCACCGGCGTATTAGGCAATATATTTGCAGAGATTATCTTCCGAATCTTTCGCATTCGAGAACCGATCGCCAAGGGTATTGCGCTAGGAACAGCATCTCATGCCATTGGCACGGCAAAAGCAATGGAACTGGGAGAAGTAGAAGGTGCGATGAGTAGCCTTTCCATTGTGGTTGCAGGTTTGATTACTGTTGTCGGCGCGACCATATTCTCCCATATCATGTGAGGCGGCTATGGAAAATGAAACCAGAGAATATCAAAAGGTCATATCTTATCTTTCAGATATGATTGCAAGCGGAGAACTAACAGTTGGCCAACGGCTCCCCACTGAGCGGCATATTGCAGAAACACTTTCCATCGGGCGCAATTCTACCAGAGAAGCTCTGCGGATGCTGGAACATATGGGCATGATCGTCTGCAAGCGCGGCTCTGGGAATTACCTTGTCGGAAACGTGTCGCGTCCCGTTTCTGAAATGATTCATATGATGCTGTTGCTAGGGCAGACCAACCAATGGGAAATCTGTTCGTTTCGGCGCAATATGGAAAAAGCAGTTTGCCGCGCCATCTTGGATGCAAAGACTTTTTCCCGATGGGAAGAAAAGGGGAGAATGATTTTGCATCAGGCACAGGCAGCACAGCAGTTGGAAGAGCAGATCGAACTAGATCGCGAATTTCACTTTTTGCTGATCCACGCAACGGAAAATCACTTCTGGACGGCGCTTTTGGAGCCGGTTGCTGACACCTATCGTAAATGGATCGACACAGCGCTGCAAACGGCCAGTGAATCTGTGAAAGAAGAATTACAGCAGGCGCACTGGGATCTGTTTCACGCCTTGCAAAAAGGAGACTTTCCCGCCTGTGAAGCGGCAATTGACAAACATTATAACTGCGTGGATGCAGAACTACAGTCATTCTCGACGTGAAACG
>CAVAQT010000070.1:0-2629 GCA_963590855.1 Ruminococcus bromii | reverse complement strand
GCATCGTTATATGCAGAGACATAAGAGTTGACAAGAGTTTTCACATCTGGTTCTTGAATTGTTTCTCCACCTTTGTTCGAATCAGCCGTATCTTGATAGGAATCACTCGGAATTGAACTGGCTTTATCATCGGTATTCCCGCACGCTGTGCAAACAACAATCGTGAATGACAGCAAAATAAGGAAAAATGCTTTTTTCATGACATACCATCCATTCATAATCAATGATATTTTTATTTATCTTATCACAAGAAAATCTTCTTTTCAATGTCAGTTTAAGGGCTTGGGACTATCCCAAAATACAAAACCAGAGCATTTCGGCAGATAGCCGGAACGCTCTGGTTTTCTGGTGTGGGTACTCACCGGATTTGCTTGCTGCTCTGCAAGTAAATCCTGATCGTCCCACGCCGTTTTTCGCAAGTGTAGCTACACTTGCTGTGCTTGCTCGTCCTCTAATAATCGCATTGACTCGAACGTTTGTTCTTGTTGTAATTGAAATAAGAGACTGAAAAAACCTTGAAATGCAGCTAATTTTCATTGGCAAATGGCGGCATCGCCGCCTTGATTACCTACCTGCGCAGCAGAGCAACGCTGTCAAGGACGCGCAGCGAGGCAAAGCCGATTCCTTGACAGCGGTGATCAGCTGCGCTGCCCCCACCCCGAAATTACGGAGGACATACGAATAAGAAAACAGATACTTTTCACAAAGAGATCCATCCCGAAGCAAAGAAGAAATTGCGCCTGCCGGATCAGTTGGAGCTGGTGATGGAGGACGGAACTGTGTATCGAGTTTGCAGCTTCTTCGTCGCAGAGCAGCCGATGGGTGACGTGCTGGACGCCCTCTCCCCCGAAAAAGTCAACCGGGAGAGCTGAAGCCCGGCACATTGCCCAGTGGAATCCATAGCCGTGCTGTGGCATAATCATTGCAGATTTCTGATTGTATCACGCACTGCATTTCGGGAGGTTAAATAAGAAAATGCAGGAAAACTATATCGTTGGTATTTACGCACGGCTGAGCCGGGACGATGAGCGTGCCGGGGAATCCGTGTCCATCGAAAATCAAAAGGAAATGCTCTCCCGCTATGTGCGGGAACAGGGCTGGACACTGTACGATTATTACTGTGATGACGGCGTTTCGGGTACGACCTTCGACCGTCCGGGACTGAACCGGCTGGTGCAGGACGCTACGGATCACAAGATCAATCTTGTCCTCTGCAAGGATCTCAGCCGCCTCGGTCGAGATTACATCGAAGCGGGCAAGTACACGGACTTTGTGTTTCCGTCCCTCGGCTGCCGGTTCATCGCTCTGAATGACGGAGTTGACACGCTCCGCAAGAACAATGAGATGCTGGTCATTCTGAAAAATGTGATGAATGACCTCTATGCGCGGGACACCAGCAGCAAGATCAAGGCGGTGAAGCTGTCCACCTTCAAAAGCGGCAAATATGTCGGCTGCTACGCGCCCCTTGGTTACAGGAAAAGCGAGGCGGACAAGCACATTCTTGAGATTGATCCGGTGACGGCTCCTGTGGTGCGGCACATCTTCGATCTGCGCTTGCAGGGCTGTGGTTTTCGCAAGATCGCCTTGCAGCTCAACGCGGAAAAAGTCCCTGCGCCAAGGAGCTTTTACTACATGGCAGAGGGGCGGGAAAATCTGCGGGGCGAAACGCCGTTCTGGAACGATGTAACCGTGAAAACCATTCTCCGCAATGAGGTTTATATCGGTCACATGGTGCAGAATAAGACAGGCACGGTGTCCTACAAGAACCACAAACAGGTCAGCAAACCAGAATCCGAATGGATCAAGGTTGAGAACACCCACGAGCCGCTGATCTCACAGGAAATGTGGGATGCCGTGCAGCGGATGGACAACCACCCGGCGAGAGGACGCAGCGGAAAAAGCGGCACGGTCGCCCTGTTTGGCGGTCTGCTTCGGTGCATGGACTGTGGAGCGTCCATGCGGTACATGCGGGACTATCGCAAGAAGGTTTCCGCGAAGGAACCGGAATACAAAGCGTATGTCTGCAACCGCTACGCATCGGGCGGCAAAAATGCCTGTTCGTCCCACTACATCAACCAGAAGGTGCTGACGCAGATTGTCCTGACCGACATTCGGTGCAAGGCAATGTGGGCGCAGAACAGCCGTGAGACGCTGAGAACGCATCTTTTAGCGAGGGAGCAGAGTGCCAGCTTGGAGCGTACCAAAACATTGCAAGCGGAGTTGAACGCCATCGGCAAGCGGCTTCCGGAGCTGGATAAGCTGATTCAGTCCGCTTATGAGGATAAGGTTTTGGGGCGCATCCCGGAGAGCGTGTGCGTCAATCTGCTCAACCAGTACGAAGCCGAACGTCGTGAAAAGCAGGAGCGCCGCAAGGAGTTGACGGAACAGCTTGCCGCCAGCCGTGAAACGGAATCCTCCGTGGACGCATGGCTGGACATGATGCAGGACTACGCCCAGCTTGAGGAATTAGACCGTCCCACGCTGGTGCGGCTGATCCAGAAAATTGAGATCAGCGAACGCTATACCGTGGACAATCACGAGGAACGGGACATTCACATCTACTACAATTTTGTCGGTTATATCGAAGCATAAAGCGTCATTCTTTATTCGAGGTTGACTAACGAGTGGT
>CAVAQT010000069.1:0-2866 GCA_963590855.1 Ruminococcus bromii | reverse complement strand
TTAGAAATGTTATCGAAATAACCGTCTAAGTTGGCAAGCTCAGGGCGGTTATTTCTTTATGCAGTGTCCACCGTAGGGGCGAACATTGTTCGCCCGAGACTCCTCAGTCAAGCCTATGGCTTGCCAGCTCCTCTGTAGAGGAGCCAAAAGAAAGCCTCCTCTCCCAGAGGAGGTGCTCGTCAGGGCGGAGGAGTCTCTCGTCCCCCACCAACCAAACCCCAAAAGCCGCCCGGAAATCACAGCATTTCCGGGCGGCTTTTCATTTGTTTATTCCGTAAAGGTAACCGTAGCATCCATGATCGACTGGTCGCCGGTAATGGCGATCTGGTTGGGGCTGTTGCCGTTCAGCGAGCCGGCGGCGTAGGAATAGCCTACATTATAGTCGGCGTTGCTGCCGTGGAGGTTCAGCCGCACGTCGCCGTGGTCCATGGCAATGGCAGTATTGCCGTACAGCGCCGTGTCTGTGGTCTGAATGTCTCCGAAATCCATGTCGAAACGGCTGTTCCAGAGGGTGCTGTCCTCGCACCGTACATCCCCGTCGGAAAGGGTAAATGCACTGGACTTGTTCTTGTCTGTTTCGGTGAAATTCCGCAGTTTCAGACTGCCGTAGCCCAGTTCCATTTCGCTGCTGCCGCAGGAAAAATCGGTCAGGCTGATATCTCCGGCATCATTTTTCACCTTGCACAGGTTTTGGATCTCGGTGTTTTTTGCCGTGAGATCGCCGTAGTTCAGTTCCAGGGATGCCGTGCCGCTGACCGTGCTGTCCGAGATCGTCAGTTCTCCGGCATCATTGTCGGCAGTCAGACTCGCCGCCGTCACATTCTGCACACGGCAGTCGCCGTAGTCCAGGTCTAAGGACAGGGTGCTGACGCGGATGCCGGAAACGGTACAGTCTCCGGCGCTGTTTGCCACCGCCACTGCCCGGTATTCCGCATCCGGCAGGGTCACAGTGATCTTTGTCCGCGGCGTGGAAAACGGGTGGAATCCGAAACGGGTAATGCTGTACCACGGCTCATTTTTTTGCCCCTGCTGAATGTGCAGGGTGTCGTCCTCGACGGTGACGCTGTAGCTGTCCTCCGAGACATTCTCTGCGGCGACAGAAAGCGCAGTGCCGTTCTGTATCGTCACATCGGCGCTGTCAATGTCCATCAGCACGGACGAAAACTCGCCGTCCGGGGTGCTGGTATCGTTGGAGAGGTTCAGCATTTTCATATAGCGTTTCTGATCCAGTGCGCCTGCTCGAACAGCTGCGCCGCAGCAGACCGCGCCGGCACAGAGCAGGCTGACACCGGTGATGATCCAAGGTTTCATTTTCATTTCTGGTCACTCCTTTTGGCTGTATTGACTGCCTGCTCCAGCTGCGCGAACTGTGCCGCCGGCAGGGTAATGGTGATATCGCTTTTCTGCGGAAACAGCTTCCACTGCTGCCGCAGGGAGAGCACCGAGCCGTTCCGGGATGCGGAGAGCGGCTTTTCGGTCTGCACGGAAAAATCCTTTCCCGGACAGATGCGGAGCTGTTCCAGCTGAATGGTCTCTACGGGCGCGGTGTTGTCCGGCTGTTCCGCACGGGTCGGGGCGGCAGAGGAAAAAGCGCCGGTGATGCCCCATCCCAGCAGCACCAATCCATAGGCTGCGCCGATGAGAATGCCTTGTTTTTTCATGGGGTATCGTCTCCCTTCGTGACGAAGTGCCACATTTTTTTCGTGGTGAACAGGGCGAATTTCACAACATTTTTGCAGGCGATCCAGATGGGATAGGTGACCAGGGCAGCAATACCGCCGCAGCCCAGTCCCATGCCCAGCTGCATCAGGGCAGTGGGCACATCCTGGAACACAGCCAGAGCAAAGGTGAACAGTCCGCCCACCAGTGCGGCGCAGAGGGAAAGGGGGATCACTGCCAGGACAATGAGGGCGGTGAGCAGCAGGCTGTACCAGGTGGTGAGCAGAGGGATCCAGATGTAGCAGGTGCACGCCAGAATGATCCATTTTGCCGTGCGGTTGGAATTTTTCTTTGACGGCGCGGCGGCGGTGTTCTGGGGAGAAATGCCGTTTTCCCGGAGAATGCGCTGCGCCAGTGCTTCGGGTGTGCCCAGGGCAGTGCGTTCCGCTTCGCTGGCATCCTCCAGAAATTCCAGATAATAGCGGAGAGTTTCCTGCCGCTCTGCCGGCGGCATGGGAGAAAGCGCCTGTTCCAGTCGGGCGCAGTATGCTTGAGGTGTCATAAGAGTATCGCTCCTTTTTTGATGCAGCACGCACAGGCGCGGCTGTCATTAAGTTTCATCCAGGAAAAAGTCTACCTGTTGTTTATAAGTGAGCCAGTCCTTTCGATACTGTTCCAGCAGTGCTCTGCCGGAGACCGTGATGCGGTAATAGCGCCGATTTCTGCCTTGATACGGCTGGTCATAGGTGGTGAGACTGCCGTTCTTTTGCAGCCGACGCAGCACCGGGTACAAGGTGGATTCGGACACGGCGAAGTGCTCCTGGATATCCTTCGTGATCTGATAGCCGTAGGTGTCCTCCTTGGTCAGCAGTGCCAGCACCATGGCATCCAACAAGGTCGCTCCAATAGAAAATGCAGACAATCGTTTTCACTTCCTTTCTTGCGGCGTGCTCAGCCCGTCGCCCAGCGGAAATGGCGACGGCAGACTCGCCCAAGGATGGCGAGCCGCCGCTGAGCCTTACCCCCCCGATCTAACGGAGAGAAAGGGGCAGCGTCACGGCGGACAAGCCGCCTACAACCCCTCCGGGGGATTTTTGTTTTCCGGTATACGATAATGGCACGTTGCAACCATATATCGTAGGGGCGAACATTGTTCGCCTGAGACTCCTCAGTCAAGCCTACGGCTTGCCAGCTCCTCTGTAGAGGA
>CAVAQT010000068.1:0-2905 GCA_963590855.1 Ruminococcus bromii | reverse complement strand
TCTGTAATGTCATTTTCAATAAATTTGTTTGATCTTTTCATGCGGTTGCCCTGTTGAACAAACAAAAAATAATTGACAACATATTTTTCATGTGATATAATAAAAATGGTACTGGTTGATGGCATTTGCCATTGCAAAAATTGGTTTTGGAGGGATAGCTGTGCAAATTACGGAACGGGATGTGCGGGACTTTTTCCAGGGGACAATAAAGCTTGTGAAAGAGCAAAAGGTTGGGAATGAGCTTCTCCAACGAGCTTTGACCAAGAGTGGCGAAGTCAGCAAAAACCCAAACTTAAACGGATTCATTGCTGAGAACTGGCACGAACTGACCTTTAACTTTAATGCCGAAGCTGCCGGCAGTACATACCGGGGGAAAGCTCTGATCCCGGAACATGGTTACGCAAAGAACTCTATGGATCTGGGCATCTATCAAAACGGCGAAGGACTGGCTGTGAAGCGTTACCAGCTCAAATATGGTTCCAATGCCGAAACCACACTTCGCTATAAAAATCACGGCGACTATAGAGGACAGACTCTTCTTGCACCAGATGGGCAGGAGCAGCAGATCAAGGGCGCTGTGAACAAAATGACAGCCCCGGACGGTACACAAAGCGATCCGCTTAGCAAGGCGAAAGCGGTGCAGATGCAGAACGAAATGCAAAACGGGACATTCCGCCAGTGTCAGGCAATGCGTCTGGCAAAAGGCGCTGCTGCCGAAGCAGCAAAGGGTGCTGTGATCGGCGGCGTGATTACAGCAAGCGTGGAAGCGATTTCGCTCTATAAGGAATACAAAGCCGGAAAGATCACCGGAAAAGAGTATCTGAAAGAAATCGCCAAGGCCGGCGGAGACGGTGCGGTGACAGGTGGCGTGACAGCCGGGCTTATGGTGCCGATCACATTTGGAATCACTGCGGTAGCCGGAGCGGCGGTGGCATCCTGTCCGCTGATTACCGTTCCCATTGCATTTGTTGTAGGAACGGCGGTCAACAAGATTGTTGCCCCGATGTTCGGCAGGGGCGATTATAAAAAGCTGCTGGGAGAAGCGAAGTATTACCAGAACCTGATGCAGATGAACACAGATCTGGCGCAGTCGCTCCAGAATGCCGCTGTTCAGTTTGAAGCATTCGTGGCAGACTATACAGATCAGCTGCGGCTGCATGAACAGCTTCGCGAAAATAACCAGCAGCTTCACGCCATGCATCAAAAGGCAAATCAATTCATCGAGCAGAAAAACGCAGAAAATCAGCAGCTTCTCACCGATCTCGGCGCATTAGCTGCAAAACTGTAAGGATCTCGATCCATTTCTCATGCAAACAAATTCAAACCGGGGAGGAAATCACAATGACAACAACACTTATCAGCGGCGATGACATCCGCTATCTGGTACAGCAGGATACATCTGCTCTCACCACGACCATGGGACAGATGACCACACTGCTTCAAGGCATTACCGATCTGCAAAATGACTCCGATTCTCGCGTCGAAGCCATGGAAAAGCAGGGATGGTTTAAGCGGATGTGGAACACCATCACAGGAAAAAACAAAGCGACCGTAAAGGAACTGCAAAAGAACCAGGACAAGGTGGTCACTTATGTATCCGAAGCAGTCTCCAACCTGTACAATATGAACTGCATCGACCAGCAGGTAATTTGCAGCCTGGGGAACCGCATGAATCAGATCTACGCGCAGGTGACCGATGTCTATCAGGAGCAGCTTCAAATGAAAGCGCAGATTGCAGAACTCCAGCAGATTCAGCAGCAGACCTTACAGGCATTGGGAAATTTCGTAACAACATTGAATGAAAAAATCGAGAGTGTAGACAACTTCCATATGCTGACGACGGAGATCCAACAGGGACGGTACGACGACCCCAGCAGTCTCTATAGCCTTTGCTGTGTTCTGGCACAGCTGGATAAGCGGACACTGGAAGACGAGCGGAAGTGCAGCATTTTACGGGAAGCGCTGGTGCAGAGCCAGATCGTTCACGAGGACGGCATCACTGTCCGGCAGTACATGGAGGAGATTCTGGCTCTGCCGGAAAACAAGGTAGGCGTGGTCTATCTGGAACTGTGTAATTTCCGGGAAAGTTTTCCGGCAAATCTCTTTGCAGAATTGATCGAAAACTATCACTTCCTGTCAAAGATGGAAAAGATGTCGAAGAAAAAGGATGTCCTGGTACAGCGTGTTTTAGAGCAGTACGAACTGGATGATTCCGCAGAGTTTTCCTCTCTGGATGTATTCGAGAGCTTTTTGGAGAATAAGCAGAGCGCACTTGTCTCACCGGAAACGCTTCACATAGAAGAAAAGCAGTATACAGATGAAGAAATTGACTATGATAACTTGTCTGAAGCAGAATTGATTGATTTGGCAAACGACGGTGACGTCGATGCAATGATGACATTAGGTTTTGCCTACAAAGGTGAGGGAAGAGAAGGGTTCGACTATGATATTGATGAAGCAGCTAAGTGGTTTAAAAAAGCTGCGGACAAGGGCAGTGCACTTGGCTTAACGCTGTATGGAGAGTGCTGCTATTTCGGTTTTGGCGTGCGTGAAAATGCGTATAGAGCGGTAGAATATCTGCAAATGGCATTGGAAGAGGCACCAATTCCAAGAGCACAGAATTTATTGGGTTTCTGTTATTGGCTTGGTGAAGGAGTGCCTGCAGATAATGAAAAAGCGGAAGAACTGTTCCGTAAAGCGGCGGAAGCAGGCAATGCTGTTGCGATGTTTCGTCTTGGGTGTATATATCGCGATGAATATGATTATGCTTCTGAAGCAATTCATTGGTTTGAAAAGGCGGGAGAATCTGGATTTTCCTATGCCTATATAAGCATTGGCGAGATGTATCGAGGTGGCGAAATGGTAAGCCGAAATTATGCAAAAGCATATGACTATTTTAAAAAAG
>CAVAQT010000067.1:0-3043 GCA_963590855.1 Ruminococcus bromii | reverse complement strand
CAGACAAAGAAAGTTCTGGTTATCGGTGATAATGCAGACAGGATTCATTCCAATGGCGGTGGAAGCGCCGAGATTAAGGCACTGTATGAAATTTCTCCGCTTATGGGAATAAAGAAATTACTTGGCGGCAACGCAGAAGTTACTTATACCGAAGGTTATCTGGCACATGATTTTAACCAGTCAGATTCTGATACAAACTGGCAGGCTGACAGTCTGGAAAACGGCGGTGGAAGCACCGGAGAAGTGCAGACTGTAAATAAAGTGCTTCTGGAGAAACAGAAACAGTTTCGTGAGGAAGCTCTGAAACTGGCAAAAGATACAGGTTTTGACACTGTTATTTTTGTCGGTGGCCAGAATCATCTTCAGGATCTGGAAGGTCATGACAGACCGGATATGAAGCTTCCTTATGCGCAGGATGAACTGATAGCTGAACTTCTGAAAGTAAGACCGGATACGGTCGTTGTGATCGCATCAGGCTCCCCGGTAGAGATGCCGTGGGAAGAACAGGCAGATACACTTGTATGGCACTGGTATGCAGGTATGGAAGGCGGCACTGCACTGGCGGAGGTTCTGTTTGGCAGAGTAAATCCGTCCGGTAAACTGCCGGAGAGTTTTCCGTATAGTCATAAGGACTGCTCTGCACATTCCATCGGAGAATTTCCGGGCGGAGAGACTGTGAAGTATACAGAGGGGATTTTTGTAGGATACCGCTATTATGATACAAAGAAAGTACCGGTAAGATTTCCGTTTGGATATGGATTGTCTTATACAGAGTTTGCATATCATAATCTGAAAACAGAAGGAATTTATCCGAATGTAAAAGTCTCTGCCGATGTGACAAATACAGGCAAAGTGGCAGGTAAAGAAACGGTTGAGATCTATGTGGGTAAAAAAGATTCCACTGTAGAGCGCGCTGCAAAAGAACTGCGCGGATTTGCAAAGGTAAACTTAAATCCGGGAGAGACAAAGACGGTTACGGTCGAACTGGAACCGGAGGCTTTTCAGTATTATAATGAAGAAAAAGCAATGTTTGTGACAGAACCCGGTGCATATCAGATTTATGCGGGCAGGTCAGTGGAAGATATCTGTTGTGAATGTGAGATCGTGCTGTAGATAAATAACACCAGTTTACAACTTTATAAATGATAGACTTGCTGACAAACCAGCTGTTTTAAAGCCTTTGTCATAGCATTTGATTTTATGTGTGTTTCGATATTTTTCACGAAAGTGGCAAAAAATATCTGACTGCGAATGCCCTGACTTAATTCAAAACGAAACTCCTGTACGCTTTTTGTGCGGTACTCAGAAAAATGTTCGTTCTGATAGGGCAGAATCTTCATGGCACAATAACTAATGTTGATCAGATTGACCAGCATTTCAATTCCATTGCAGCTTCGCACCATATAGCTGCAAAAAGACCAGAATGTTTTCTGTTCATAGTAGCTCGTTTCAATATTCCAGCGAAACGAATATAGTAACAGTGGAATGTATTTCATACGGTCACTTCCAGTCTGGTTCAGTGGTGCTTTTTCCTGCCAGGCACAGAAAATCTGCAGATCTTCTGGAAAAATAGTGCTGAAGAATAGTCGTTTTGTACCATGTTCTTTTTCTGTGGCAGTAACATAAGCAAGGACTTCCCTATTGCCAAAAATCTTAGTGAAAACCCGGCGGACACCGATATAATAATCACCAATCTTTTCATTGGAAAACGTAAAATCTGTCTCAACAAAAAGACGTTTTCCATGTTTGGCTGGACGTCCCCGGCGACCGGTACGTGCAGGTGCAAGATCATATATGACAGAATCAATCCTTGCATTACCGATCAGATCCAGATTTGGATATTCATCAACGATGGATACCAGGTTCTGTTTTGTATACCAGCTGTCACAAAGGATGATGACATGATCCCTGCTATGAAATTCAGGCATGATCTGCCGGATCATGGATGCTGCCAGTTCCAGTTTTGACTCTTTTTTCTGCCACATACGATAACCAAGAGGAACAGAAAGATAAGATACCTTATCTCCATTCCAGACGGGCACACAGAGCATGACACTCACAAAGCAGTGTCCATTCAGATAGTTGGAACCGTTGTGTGCAGCATGGTCAAACAATTTTGAAACATTTTCAAATTTTGTACCAAATTTAGATACCATCGTATCATCTACACACAGAAATACCGGCTGCGTCTGCAATGAATCCGGTATCAGCTTCAAGGCAATCCGGGCAGTGGTATTCATAAATCTGGAATAATCAACCTTTGCATAGGAACATGCATAGTAAAATACATTTAGTGATTTCTCTGTTATTCCGGATAAAAAATGCTGATACAGAAACCGGATGGAATGTGCGGATTCCAATGTCAATATGGATAGTATCAGAAGAAACAGGGTATCTGCTGTCGGAACAGAAAAAGTTTCAAAATAAATCAAAAAATATTGATGAAGTCTACCAATCAGTGTTTTTTCGTTGTATAATGATTTTGTCGTACAGGGTCACTTTCCTTTGTAATGTTTTCGTCAAACTCATTATACATCAGAAAGCCCTGTACGATATTTTTTTATGAAAAAGTTGTAAAGTGGTGTTTAATTACCCAAACGGATTATTTTACAGTTACTTTCTTAACGTTTGACCACTGGCTGAATACTTTCTTGCCGTCTTCAGAAGTTCTGTTGAATGCGTGGAGTCCGGCATAGTATGTGCCTTTTCCTACATTCTTGAATGTTGCTGTTACAACATTGCCTTTGATGTTCTTCTTAACAAGTGTTCCGTACTCTACCGGACGGGTTTCGCCGTTTACTTTCTTGGTGCTTGTTCCGAGAACTACGTCATATCCAGTAGCGTTAGTTGCTGCTGTGTATGTTACAGTTACAGTAGAACCGCTTGCTTTCACGCTTGTGATCACTGGCTGGGATGGTGTGATTGCGGATACAACGAATGGATAAGCATTTGACCAGTCGCTGAATACCTTCTGACCATTCTCGTCACGTTTCCAAGCGTGGCAGTATGCATAGTATGTTGCCTGACCTACATATTCAAATGT
>CAVAQT010000066.1:0-3240 GCA_963590855.1 Ruminococcus bromii | reverse complement strand
GTGCCTCATAATGGATATATCCGATCAGAGCACAATACAGCAGCGTCTCCGCCTATAATGATAGGTAACCCTTTGAAATCATCTCCAGGTTTTCCCCCATTCCACACCGGACATGCGACTTTCACCGCATCCGGCGTTCCATCGATTGTTTTCACAAGCATTTATTCAATCACCAAAATCGCGTTTTAATCTATTGCCGTCAGACCAGCCTGCTCTCGCAGACTGTTTACTTTAGACACTTGTTTCTTAGTCATGTTGAATGTTTTGGTTATGGCTGTCAGTATTGCCGGATCTGAAATTTTCAGTAACGGCAGATACCTATTATGCAGTAAAGTCATATTTCGATAGCGCTCCTGACCGCCATTTTCTGTTGGCTTTTTAAGCCAACATGCGATTTCAGATGCACTTCTAAATTCCTCACCGCTGACCGCACATTTTCCGCCTTGCGCTGAGAATAATGAAATCCTGCTGTCGACGTATTCTGTGCTGTGTCCATCCGATGCCATTGACCGTAATCCATCAAGAACGAATGGGTTCAATCTAAGATTCGTGTGTATTGGCTTTCTGCCATCTGCCGTATAGCTACATACAACAGATCGCTTCAGATGTGGTATCTTGTTTTTAACGAATGCAAGCGGATATATTGGTTGGTCGATTCCGGCTACATACCGTACCATCTTTGACCTTCCATATCTTTCCTTTTCCGCTTGGGTCATAGTTCCACCCTCGCGTTGAAGTCTGCACCCCTTGTCTGAGTTCAGCCTGTTGGTGAGAACGGTCATTACCTGTCTGTGTATAATCCTGCAATCAAGACTGATACATGTGGCGATCTCGAAATAGTTCTGGATTCCCATCACCATCGAGTTGTATGTCCGGATTTCACCCAGTGGTGTCTTGCCCTTGGATGGTCTGGCTATTCTTTTCGCCTGTTCCACAAGTTTTTCCCGCTCTATTCCAAATTTTTTGTCACAAATATGAGACTGCACAGTGAATTTCTTTGCTTTCTGTCGGACACGAATCTTGAATCCGAGAAATTCAGAATAGCGTTTTCTTACATTCACTGTTCGTGTTTTCTCTGGAGACACATCAAGCCGTAGTCTTTCTTTGAGCCACCGTGTAACAGCCTCCTTTGTCTTTTCGGCATCTTCCTTCGATCGACAGAAGATTCTGAAATCATCAGCATACCTAACGATATACATTTCCTTCAGATTAGTACTCTTCATAACTCTATACCCATGGCTCTTATCGAACACTTCGTGTTTACCGATAGTTCTGTATCTTCCACGGGCTACAGCTACCGGATTGTTCTGCCATTGGCTTTCTATCCATTGATCCAGTTCATTCAGCACAATGTTCGCCAGTAGCGGCGAAATGATGCCGCCCTGCGGCGTGCCTTTGTCTGGTAAGATAGTCGTTCCATCTGGCATTCTGATCGGTGCCGTTAGAATCCGCCTTATTACAAATATCAGCTGCTTGTCTCTGATTCCCATTGCCCATATCTGTCTGATCAACTTGCTGTGATTCACATTGTCGAAGAATCCTTTTATATCAAACTCTATGACATAGTGAAGATGCGTCACCTGCATCAGCGAATATGTTCTAGCGATGGCATGTTCCGCCGAGCGATTCGGACGGAATCCATAGCTATTGTCGCTGAATTGAGCTTCACAGATTGGCTCCATGACCTGCTTGATACATTGCTGTATTAGCCTGTCCCAGATGCATGGGATACCGAGCGGTCTTGTTTTCCCGTTCGGTTTAGGGATGTCTTTACGTCTTACCGGTTTTGGTCGATAGCCATGCCGACTCCCTGTGACAATAAACCTCACTTTCTCCACGACTTTCTCGGGGGATATACTCCCGATGTCTGTGATGTTTCTGTTGTCTGTGCCTGCCGTGTAACTTCCTCCGTTGGTCTTGATGTTCCGATATGCAAGCAAGATATTTTCACGCCTCAAAATGATGTCCATAAGATTTGTGAATGTTTCTCCGTTCTTGCTTTTTCGGTAAAGCTCATCGTAAACCGGCTGCATGCCGTAATACTCTGCATGTCGAAGGTCATCAACACATAGACTTTTTGCTTCTCTTGGCATAAGGCATCACCTCCTTTCGAAAGTGACCCTTTTGGTCTTACTTGAATCCTTATCTTTGGACTGAATAATGCCTGTTTAGACCAACCGACTTGTGGCCATTCCTTCGTAGCTCACATAACGCAAGCCCATCATTGGTTCGACCACTACTTTTCAGCACCAGTTCACCTGCTTATCGTTCTTCGACAGGTTATTCCTTTCGGAATCTAGTACCTTTCCACGTTCCGATAGTCCTATCTGTACATTCACACCTTTAGGATTCCCACTATAGTCCTGTTGGCTTGCCTGTGCCTGTAACACAGCATGGTCGTTCATAGGATAAATTTTTACTAAACCACACCAACTGCGCTTTAACGCAACCCGGCATTTCTACCGGGTCTTCTTTTAGACCTGTACATTCGCGGGTTCGTCAGTCCGCCCGCCAAGGCGAACATTCTAACCATGGGCGTCTTATAGACTCTTGGCCTATAGGCAGCACACCCCACCTCTGGGGCGCTTTCGCCGGCAGTGATTGCCGGTACGGCTGCTCTCAGCCGTTGTCGTGGGGCTTCACACACAAACCTTTACGGCTTATGCATGCCCACCGAGAGCAGGCGTTTCAGGGCGTTACCCCATCGTTCCACCTGTCAAACTATCAGTTATCCGCACAACCGTGGTTGTGCGTTCGTCAGCTTTCTACCGCTAACGAACGTGTCGCACTCGTCCAGAATTCATCCCCGGACTTGCCGTCGCCCTTGGTGTTTGCAATCAATGTCGTAGTCAGCTTCAGGATATCCTTCTCGCTGTGGACATACTCGAAGGGGTTATAATGCATCGATTTTCGGAAGTTCTGGACATTGAAGATCCGCACCTCGTAGCCATTCTTCAGCAGCGCATGGCCGCAATCGACGACGATATCGCCTTTCGGATCCGTGACGACGAAGGAAACCGGATAGGATTTCGAGTCGCACTGGAGAAGATTGGGCTTCAACCAGAAGCGAGTCTTGCCGCTGCCGGAGCCGCCGACAATGAGCACGTTCTTATTTCGCGCTGTTTTCGGATCCCTGGGACGGTTATTCATGGTGAGGCTTTCTGTCCTGGTGAGAATCACGTTGTTTTTCGGATCCTCGTCCACAAAAGGGCGGATGTCCTCCGGCCTGCCCCAGCGGGC
>CAVAQT010000065.1:0-3417 GCA_963590855.1 Ruminococcus bromii | reverse complement strand
GGAACCATCATTGTGAAGGACATGAGCCGATTTGGACGAAATTACCTGCAAGTAGGTTTCTACACGGAAGTGCTGTTCCCACAGAAGGATGTGAGATTCATTGCCATCAACAACAGCATTGACAGTGAGAATGCTTCCGACAACGATTTTGCTCCATTCCTAAATATCATGAACGAATGGTATGCGAAGGACACCAGCAACAAAATCCGAGCGATCTTTGATGCCCGTATGAAGGACGGAAAGCGTTGTTCCGGCAGTATTCCCTATGGCTACAACAGAGTGAAGGGAGATAAACAGTCAATTGCCGTTGATCCGGTAGCCGCAGAGGTGGTAAGGCGCATCTTCCAGCTTGCCAATGAGGGCAAAAGTCCCCGCATGATCGCCGAGATACTGTCAGAAGAGAAGGTGATGATTCCCGCAGCCTATGAGAAGGAATACCACCCGGAGCAGTACAACGGTCAGCGTTACACAGACCCATATATCTGGTCAATATCGACTGTCCGGACAATTCTGAATCGGCAGGAGTATATCGGGCATACCGTCCTTCACAAGTCCACGGTCAAAAATTTCAAGAATCACGAGAGAAAGGAAATCGGAGCGGACGAACACTATGTGTTCCCCAATACTCTTGAACCGATTGTTTCGCAGGAGCTTTGGGACAGCGTGCAAAAGCAACGAAAGCGGGTACAGAGAGCTTCTGCCTGGGGTACGCACAGTCACCGCCTATGCGGCTATCTCTACTGCGCCGATTGCGGCAGAAGAATGACCTTGCAGACCCATTACAGCAGGACGGACGGTTCTGTACAGTACAGCTTTCGCTGTGGTGGCTATGCAAGCCGAACAGATTCCTGCACAGCGCACAGCATTACCGCTGACAATGTGGAAGCCCTTCTTCTGTCAACCATCAAGCGGATAACCCGCCATGTTTTGGAAGATGAAAAGGCATTTGCTGAGGAAATCCAAGCTCAATGGAACGCCCAGCAGGAAGCAAAGCCCCAGCAGAGCAAATCGGACTTGAAGCGTTTGCAGAAGCGATACGACGAGCTGGCAGACCTTGCCCGTGGTCTGTATGAAAACTTCGTATCGGGCATACTCCCCGAACGGCAGTACAGACAGCTCATGAAGCAGTATGATGATGAGCAGGCAGAGCTTGAAGTCAAAATCTCAAATCTGGAAGAAAGCATTTCTGAAAATAACAAGGCACAGCTTGATATCGACCAATTCATTGAACTGATTCACAAATACAAGGAGCGTGATGACATCAGCGATGCCATGTTCAGAGAAATGGTTGATAAGATCATTGTTCACGAAGCAGAGGGCACCGGTGGTGCCAGAACACAGCAAGTCGATTTCTGCTTCAACTACGCCGGAGAAATCCACATCGCATACACCGAGGAAGAGCTTGCTCAGATAAAGGAGCAGGAAGAACGAGCCGAAGCAGAGCGTATTGCCAGAATCAAGGCAAGAGAGAAAGCCTACCGGGAAAAGCGCAAGGCGAAGAAAATCGCTGAAAACGGCGGCGAAATTGTCAGAAAGAAGGTTTGCCCGCACTGCGGTAAAGAATATGTTCCTGGGAGCAACCGCCAGATATTCTGCTCAAAAGCCTGCTGGACAGCGGCGCAGCAAGCCAAAAAGCAGGAACAGCGGGAAGCCGAGCGTGGGGATCATTATTACCGCCAACGCACCTGCACCATCTGCGGAGAGACCTACTGGCCGACGCACAGTCAGCAGAAACGCTGTTCCCAGGACTGCCGTAGGATACACCACAACATCGTCACACTGGATAGTTATCACAGAAAGCAAGCCGCGAAGAAGGCTGAAAGCATTGAAACAGAAGCATATGCCCCTGTTTGAAACCAATCGAATTAAAAGTCAAGGAAGGAGACCAAAATGGACATGAACTATATCAAATGCGGAGATTACTACATTCCGGACATCAAGCTCCACGACACGCACATTCATCTTGGACGCTACGGCATGATGCACAAATCGTATCTCAAGCAGTTCCGCCCCATTCTTTACAATTCGCTTGTTCTGAGCGAAAGGCTTTACGAGCACTGCGCTGAGATAGAGAAAGCCGCACGAATGCGCATGGAACTGCTGATGCCGGAGCTTGCAAAGGATGCAGGAGCGACGGAAGAGCTGAAAGCTGCTGATCCGCTTGCATGGGCGGGGCTGATGAACACCTGCAAGGCACAGGCGGAGGAAATTATCTTGACGGAGCTGATTTACAGCTGACAGCACAGGTCAAGAGCTGAAAATTGAAGATTAACGGACAGAAACGCTTCGGATGCGAATATTCGCCGGAGCGTTTTTGCTTGATAAGAGAAGATAAAGAGCCAAAATAGTCAGATAAATAACACGGAGCGGCAGACTAATATATTGAAAAATTCACAAATTCGTGATATACTGGTTGCATTGGTTCTGTATTATCGGATACTTGGAGGAGATCACAATGAGCGTGAGCTATGACAGACTGTTTCACATGATGATTGATCGTAAGATTACCAACGCGCAGCTCATGAAAATGTGCGGTTTCAGCGCCAATATCATCACCAGACTAAAAAAGGATGAATATATTTCGCTGGAGAGCGTAGAGAAAATCTGCCGCACCTTAAATTGTGGTGTGGATGATATTTTGAATTTCATACCGGAAGAAAAGGAGCAGAAAACAGATGATTGATACAAAGAAAGAGCAGGAAAGAGACGAACTGCACCGCGCGATATGGGCGATTGCAGATGAGCTTCGTGGTGCCGTAGATGGCTGGGACTTCAAAAACTATGTCCTTGGCACGATGTTTTATCGCTATATTTCCGAGAATCTGACCAACTATGTCAATATCGGCGAACAGGAAGCCGGAAACGATGCATTTGATTACGCAAAAATGACGGACGCACAAGCCGAGGAAGCGAGAGAGGGCTTAGTTGAAGAGAAGGGATTCTTTATCCTGCCGTCCGAGCTGTTTTCCAATGTCAACCAAAGCGCTGACGGCGATGAAAATTTGAATGAAACATTGGAACGCGTATTCCGTCACATTGAGGAATCTGCAAAAGGTTCTTCCTCTGAGAGCAGCTTTGCCGGACTGTTTGACGATTTTGATGTAAACAGTAACAAGCTTGGCTCGACCGTAGCCAAGCGCAACGAGCGCCTTGCAAAGCTTCTGCACGGCGTAGCGAATATGAACCTTGGCGATGTGAAAGACCACGACATTGATGCATTCGGCGATGCCTATGAATATCTGATGACCATGTATGCATCCGGTGCAGGTAAGTCTGGTGGAGAGTTCTTCACCCCTGCCGACGTCTCCGAGCTGCTCACCCGTCTGGGTACGGTCGGCAAGACAGAAATCAACAAGGTTTATGACCCTGCCTGCGGTTCCGGGTCTCTGCTCTTGAAGGCAGAAAAGGTTCTTGGAA
>CAVAQT010000064.1:0-3889 GCA_963590855.1 Ruminococcus bromii | reverse complement strand
GGACACGGAAAAAGGTCTCAGCGATTTCGTTCCTTTCAAAAACCTGTTCAACGACAACCTTACATAAAGCATGACAAGAAGAACAGCGGTGCGGATGCAATCAGAAATCTACACAACATAGGAAAGCCCTGTGCTGCGTATTGAACGCGGCACAGGGCTTTTTCCGTTTCTGGCGATTTTGAGCGCAACATTCGATGCCCTGTACGCAGAGCGCACCTTTGCACTTCACGGAAGCGGACGATATGCAGCCAAACCGCAAAGGGTCACACGAAGCCGCGCACTGGCTGCACTGTGCTATGAATCACGGAACGGTGCAATCCATACGCGCAGACGGCAGATACTTCACGAATCCGGCAAGCGTTGATTTTTCTCGCCTGATTTCAAGCCCGTTTTGCCCGAAAATCTCGGCAAATCCAATTCGCTTAGAAAATGTTCACAGTTTTATTCGAGAAACCGTCTTAACAATGGCAAGTGGGCTTAAATTCCAATCTGGCGATCTTGATGACCGGAGGTAGGGAATGCCTATCCCATTCCTGACTGATAGGATGGATTTCTGTGTGATTTAGGGTCGAAAATCACAGATTATTTTGTCCGTGAGCGTCACAAAAAAGAATAGACATATAAGCTCCCAATTCGCCCTTAAAATGTTATATAGGGAAAACAAAACCTATTCAAAACCCTTTATTATAACTCGGTGCTGGTGTTGCCGAAAAAGGAATATCAATTCTTCTCTGCGTTATTATCCTCCGGCATTCCCGTCGCACATTCCAGCAGTTCTTCCGGAGAGATTTTATAGAGCTTTGCAAGTGCAATCAGATTGGAAGTGTTGGGGTCGCTGGAGCCGTTCTCCCATTTGGAAACGGACTGGCGGCTGACACCCAGCGTTTCCGCCACAAATTCCTGCGTCATCTGACAGCGAATACGGTTTTCCTTCAACGCCTCGCCCAGAGATTTGGCAACAGCCTTCTTTTCCTCTCGCACCTCCTTGGAGTTGACGTACTTCTTGAGTGCCTTTACGATCAAAATAAACAGGTAGACAATGCCGGCAAACACCGCTATCCAAAACAAAATATAAAGAATGGAAACCAGAATGGTCAATGCTCTTGTTGTATCCATCGTTCAATCACCTCATGAAAATTATAAATGAAATTGCTTGATTTGTCCATGTCCTCGTCAGTCTGCCTTGGTTCCCAGTTCGTGAATTTTCTCCAAAGCAGTCTGCGGAACATACGATTCTTCCACGACCTCCACGCCAAGGGTGATGGTCTTGCTCATGCTGACCTTAATATAGGTTCCGGGCGCGTAATAGTCCTCTGCACTGCCGGATTTGGTGAAATACACCTCACGCTGCTCACCCTGCTCATTGTAGCCCATCAGCTCATAGGACTTGCCCTTGGCCTGTTTTACGCCGTCCTTGTCCACCAGCCAGGAATCCTCGTTTACCTCATCTTCGGGAATCTGCGTATAATAGCAGTCCGAAACCACATAGCGGTCGTTGTAATATCCCTTTGCCCAGAACGCGCCTGCAACCACAAGCAGGACAACTGCGAGAATGATGATTTTCTTTTTCATGATAAAATTCCTCCGTTAAAATTCAAGTTCTTTTTTTCGGAAGCCGACAACGGAAATCACCGTTGGCAGCACAACATAGATCAGCAGAGCGAAAATCAGGCAGATGTACGGCTGCCCGCCCTGCACCAGATCCGCTTTGCAGGTGTAGAGCATTGCGGTATAGAGATACTTCGTCAGATCTCCAACGGTATTACGCAGGAAATCCTGCCCCCAAAGCATGGTCGCGATGATGTAGACGGTTTTGGACGAGAGCAGCACATAGAGGATCGTGCCGCCCGTTGCATTCTGTGTCAGGAACACCGCAACAGCGGAGATGGCTCCATACCCCAGCGCCCGCAGAAGCTCTGCTCCCGCCGTCAGCACAAGGGAAGCCATCTGCTGTGAGGTCGGTGTAAGACCGAGCAGCAGCGGTGCGGCTGTAAGCAGAACCTCCATGCCCGCCGCAGTTGCCAGCAGCAAAACGGCGCTTTCCAGCAGCTTTGCAAAGATGATGCGTCCTCTTGGTATTCCGTAGCCGATGGCGATCTGCATGGAGCGGCACTTGAAATCGTCCGCATAGACCGATAGAAAAGTGAGCAGTCCGACCACCAATGGAAAGTAGCTCATGAAACTGGTCATTTTGGAGACATACATCTCGGCGTTAAAACTCGGATTAAAATAGATGAACACGAGGATGGCAAAGCATCCGGCGAAAGCTCCGAACGCCCACAGGAAACTCTGTTTTCGGAAAATGCGCCGCAGATCGGCACCGATATAGTTATTCATGGATATTGCCTCCCACCAGTTCAAAATAGTAGTCCTCCAGCGATTTGTATTCGGAGGATTCCTGCAAAACCGAAATGCCGTTCTCCGCAAGGATGCGCTTTGCCTTAGCACAGTCCGACACGCGAAGCTGAATTTTATCGTTGGGAACCTTCAAGTCCTCATGGGTGATCTCCCGCAGCACACGCCCCTGATCGATGATGCCGAAGCGTGTTGCCGTGTGTTCCAGCTCTCCGAGAATATGGGAGGAAACGATGACGGTTGTTCCGTAATCCCGATTCATCTCTGTGATCAGGCTGCGGATGTCTGCGATGCCCTGCGGGTCAAGACCGTTGACCGGCTCATCCAAAATCAGGATTTCCGGATTGCCCAGCATGGCGTTCGCAATGCCGAGGCGCTGCTTCATGCCCATGGAAAACGAACCGAACTTTGCGCTTGCTCCGTCCAGCCCAACCAGCCTTAAAACGCGTTCTGTTTCGTTCCTGTCCCGAATGCCCTTCATCTGACGGTAGTATTCCAGATTTTCCTTGGCGGTCAGATAGTCGAAAAAGTTCTTTCCGATGAAGAAACCTATCTTCTTCCTGCCGATCCCCAAGTCGGCTTTTGCGCTTTTCCCTGCGATAGAAAGCCGACCGTTTTCAAAATCAGTCAGACCAAGAATGATCTTAAAAATCGTGGTCTTGCCCGCGCCGTTTTTTCCAATCAGTCCGTAAATCTCTCCCTGCCGGACGGTCAGATCGACATTCTTGAGAACCTGATGAGAACCGTAGCTCTTTTGAATGTCGTGCAGTGAAATCATATCCATTGTTCGATGCTCCTTTGCCTTGATTACGCCGCATATTGTACCGAAAATACCCGGTTGCCTCCACCAATTACCGTGTACATTCTGCTTTACATCATGGTTTACATGGCGGTTTTCAAGGGCTTGGGACTATCCCAAAAATGAAAACAGAGCGTTTCGGCGGTCAGCCGGAACGCTCTGTTTTTCCGGTGTGGGTACTCACCGGATTTGCTTGCTATTCAGCAAGAAAATCCCGGTTGCCCTACGCCGTTTTTCGCAAGTGTATCTACACTTGCTGTGCTTGCTCCTCTAACAATCACGTTAACTCGAACGTTTGTTCTTGCTATAATTGAACTGAGAGTTTGAAAAGACATTAAAATCCAGCTAATTTTCATTGGCAAATGGCGGCATCGCCGCCTTGATTACCTGTCTGCGCAGCAGAGCATCGCTGTCAAGGACGCGCAGCGAGGCGAAGCCGATTCCTTGACGGCGGTGATCGACTGTGCTACCTGCCATCCCGAAATTACGGAGGACATACGAAGATGAAAACAGACAATTTCTGCAAAGAGAACCGTCCCGAAGCGAAGAAGAAATTGCGTCTGCCCGATCAGTTGGAGCTGGTGATGGAGGACGGGACTGTGTATCGTGTGCGCAGCTTCTTTGCCGCAGAGCAGCAGATGGGGGACGTGCTGGACGCACTCTCCCTCGAAAAGGTCAACCGGGAGAACTGAATCCCGGCACATTGCCCAGTGGAATCCATAGCCGTGCTGTGGT
>CAVAQT010000063.1:2626-4150 GCA_963590855.1 Ruminococcus bromii | reverse complement strand
GGCAGATCCCGGAAGTATTTTCGCATTTGCTGTTCGGAACACCTGCTTCCTATGAGCCCGCGGTAGAAACGGCGGTCTACCGCGTAAGGCTACCACGGTTACTCGCCTGCATTTTCGCCGGAGCCGGGCTGTCAGTGTCCGGGGCAGCCTATCAGGGGGTGTTCAAAAATCCAATGGTTTCGCCCGATCTGCTTGGCGCGTCGTCCGGGGCGGCGTTCGGCGCTTGCTCAGCGATTCTCTGCTCGGCAACGCTGGCTGTAACGCATCTGATTTCCTTTGCCTTCGGCCTCGGCGCGGTCGCTCTGACGTGGCTGGTCAGTTCTGCCGTCTCCAAAAAGCAAAATTCGACCATGACGCTGGTTTTGACTGGCATGGTTGTCTCTGCGCTTTTGAACGCGGGCGTATCAATCATCAAAATGCTGGCAGACGGCAACGACAAGCTGGGCGAGATCACGTTTTGGCTTATGGGCAGCATGACGCACACAAAGCCACAGACGATTCTTTTCCTGATCGTCCCTACGCTCATCAGTCTCGTACCGATGATGGTTTACTCCTACCGCCTGAATCTATTGACATTCGGAGACGAAGAAGCACGAACAATGGGCATTAACGTCCGTGCGATGCGGGCACTGTTCATCTTCTGTGCGACGCTGGCGACCGCCGCATCCGTCGCGACCTGCGGACTGGTCGGCTGGGTCGGTCTGGTCATCCCGCACTTCATGCGGCTGCTGGTCGGACCGGATTACCATGATCTGCTGCCAGCCAGCGCCATCGGCGGAGGTTTGTTTTTGATGCTGGTGGATAACGTGTCGCGCCTGTTTTTTCAGGTCGAAGTCCCAATCGGAGTTCTGACCGCGCTGCTGGGCGCACCATTCTTTCTTTTTTTACTTGCAAGGCACCGTGGAGAATCGTTATGAGACTGGAGATATCGCATTTGAGCTGCGGCTACCGGAAAAAGCCGGTGCTGCGGGACATTTCGTTTGCCGTGGAGACTGGCGAATGTCTTTGCCTTCTTGGGCCGAACGGCGTCGGGAAAACAACATTGTTCAAAACTGTTCTGGGACTGCTGCCGCCACTTTCCGGTCAGATCACGGTAGACGGCGAAGATATTTCCAGTTGGTCTGAGCCGCGGCGGGCAAAGATTTTTGGCTATGTTCCGCAGTACCACACTCCGCCATTCGCGTATTCAGTATTGCAGATCGTCACAATGGGGCGCGTCGCACACATGGGTATGTCAGCTGCGCCGGCTGCAGAAGATGTCCGGAAAGCAATGCATGCTTTGGAACTGCTGGGCATCGAACGTCTTGCGCAGACACCATATACACAGATAAGCGGTGGGGAACGGCAGATGGCACTGATTGCGCGGGCGCTGGCGCAGGAAGCGAAATTTCTTCTGATGGACGAGCCGACAGCCAATCTGGATTACGGCAATCAGGCCCGCGTCCTGCGTGAGATCCGGCAGCTGACAGAGTGTTCTCTCAGCATCATTATGATCACGCACGCGCCAGATCAGGCGTTCGCCTG
>CAVAQT010000063.1:0-2286 GCA_963590855.1 Ruminococcus bromii | reverse complement strand
TGCTGACCTGACGCCGGATGCGGATGGCAACGTCACGATCACGGACATGGCAGGCCGCACGGTCACCTTCCCCGCGAACCCCACCGTCTGGAATTCCAGCCCCACGTCGGAAGCATGGCTCTGCGCCATTGTCCCGGATCAGATCGTAGGTTGGGCTTCTGAATTCACAGAGGAACAGTTGGCATACTATCCCGAAACCGTCCGCGGCCTTGACGTGCTCGGTGGCAACTTCGGGCAGAATGAAGCAAACGTCGAGGCCATCCTTGTTTATCATCCCGACGTGATCGTCAACACCTATGATTGCTCGGAGCGTGCTCTGGAGAAAACCGTATCGTCAGCGGACGAGATGAGCGAAACCTATGGCATCCCCGTCGTTGTCCTGAGCCGCGACATTGCCGATACCGCAAAAAATGCTGGTCTGATTGGCCTCTGGTTTGGGCAGGCGCAGCGCGGTGCGGAGGTAGAAGCGTATCTTCAAAATGTGCTGGATAAGATCGACGCGACTGCTGACAGTGCATCCAGCATCCCGACCTATTACTATGCAGAAGGCATGGATGGCCTTTCCACTGAAGCAGCGACTTCATTCCATGCGGATGTTTATACCTACTGCGGTCTGACCCCTGCCGTCGGTGAGGAGGTCACCATGAGCGGTTTCGGAGGCATGGAAGCTGTTTCTCTGGAGCAGGTCATGCAGTGGGATCCGGAATACATTTTTGTCTGGAATTCACAGGCATATCAGACCATCAAGACCGACGCGGGTTGGGCTGATATTACTGCGGTCAAGAAAGGGCACGTCTATCTGAACCCGATGCTGCCGCAGAACTGGGTCGACCGTTCCCCGAATGCCCTGCGTATTTTGGGCTGCCTGTACACTGCATCTGTCTGCTATCCCGACAGCTGCACCTACGATCTGAAAACGGAGATCTCGTCGTTCTTCAGTTTCATGTATGGCGTGGAGTTGACGGATGCTCAGCTGAGCGCCGTCCTGCCGGAATAAAATAAAAAGAAACAGGGCAGAGGCAGCCGGACGGCTGTCTCTGTCTGCAATAGGAGGAATAGGATGCGACCTGATATTGAAAATCTAATATCGAAGGATGATGCACATAAGCGTATATTTGACGCATGGAAGCCAGTGGCGCAAACAGAACAGGTGCGGTTGGAGAACGCTGCGGGCCGAATCCTTGTGGAGGATCAATTTGCGCAGTATGATCTGCCCGTTGTCCGCGCATCTACCATGGATGGTATCGCCGTTCGTTCATCGGACTTTGCAGAGAGCACGCCGGACACAAGTGAGTGGAAACTGGGTGAGGATTATGTTCGAGCCGATACCGGAGACGATTTCGACGACCGCTTCGATGCCGTTATCGCCATTGAGAACGTGACGTTTCTGCCGGGCGGCGGATTGCAGCTGCCACCGCGTGTGAATGCGTCGAAGGGCTATAACATAAAGCCCTGCGGCGCAGATGTCAGGAAAGGAACTCTGTTGGCACAAGCCGGAAAAAAGCTTACCGCGCTGGATCTTGCCGCCATCGGTATGGGCGGCGCGGCGTGCGTGCCGGTACGGAAAAAGCCGGTCGTTGCCTTTGTGCCCACTGGAAGTGAGCTAATCCCCGTTGGCGTGCCGCTGCACCGCGGGCAGAATTTTGATGCGAACTCTCTTCTGGTCAGGCAGATGCTCCTGGAATTTGGCGCAGAGCCTCTGATGCATGAGATCGTGCCGGATTCTCCCGCGCAGATCGAAGCAGCTTTCAACGAGGTACTCCCGCAGGCTGATATTGTGCTGTTAAACGCCGGGACCTCGAAAGGGCAGGAGGATTATACCTACCGTCTTTTGGAGCAGCGCGGCAGCGTGCTGTTCCATGGCGTTGCCGCTGTTCCCGGGCGCCCCATGAGTGCTGCTGTTATTGATGGAAAGCTGGTCATTAACCTGTCCGGTCCGACATTTGCCGCATTCTACAGCATGGACTGGGCGGTACGTGACTTCGTAAGCCGCTTTCTCAGCACCGTACCCCAAAAGCGGACGGTCATTCCCGCGGTCCTTACCGAATCCTTGCAGATTCCGCCGTTCTTCTCACTGATGGCAAGCCTGCATCTTGAAAAACAGACGGATGGGACTTACACCGCAACGCCTATTGTGCTGCGCGGCCCACGTGCAGCTGGGACTGCCGCAGCATTGACCGCGAACGGCATCTATGTCACAACGCTTGGCGAAAAAGCACATGCGGCAGGTGAAACCATTCTGGCGGAACTACTGTAAAGTGAATAAGTAGGCAAAGAGAACACCGC
>CAVAQT010000062.1:0-4324 GCA_963590855.1 Ruminococcus bromii | reverse complement strand
CTCAGAGCCTTGCTCCCGTCCTTCGCATAGGAATAGGCTTTAATCGCCATCTTCAACATCTCCTTTCGGGCGCAGGTCCGCCCCGCACCCTCTCATGCAGCAATCTACCATCAGCACACCAAACTCTGCTCGTTCGGTGGCAGTGTCCGCTCCCATCGTTTCCAACCTGTCCAGCAGGCTTTCACAGAGGGTAGGCCAGCTTTTATGCTGCATACGGTTCACCAACGATCTCCGCGTACTCGTCAGAGGTGATCCACTTCTTCTTGACGGCCAGCTTGACCGTAGACTTCTTCCAGAGCCGGAGATCGTAGTGCTGCTTCACATCATCGAATTTTGCGCTATGCTCAGTCATATCACATATCCTCCAAATCCACATCGGTGTTCATGGCAAGGAAGTCAAGCTGTGCCTGAATCTTTGCCCTGAAAAGTTCATCTGCAGGAATCTCGCGCAGAATAAAAGCCCACTGGCCGTCCGGGGTATCAGTGGGCTGCATGATCTGTACAACCTCCGCATTGTGCAGGGTATCCGGGTAGGCACACCCTGCCATATCGCCATCGCTGGCAGCGATATGCACCTCCGAAAGCTTGCCGCCAAACGTGCCCTCCGTGATCTCCGCGGGGGAGTGGAATGTATTCGCGCCCTCGTTCAGGGTCAAGTTTTCGAGCTTTGACCCATCAGCCAGCGTAACCGTCCATGTCCTTTTTTCTTTTTCCATGTGATGTCCTTTCCGAACAGGCTTCGGAAAAGCCTGCTCATGTTCTGGATTTGCTGCCGTGTCATAAATTTGTAGTGGGCGCAAATCCAAGATTTGAAGTTGTTTTCGGCTTCGGCATACTCCATCCGACCATCATCCACCAGTCGCTTATAGGCTTTCAGCTTATGCCGTTCGCGGGTAATGGCTTTCGGATTGATCTTGCATGGTATCTTGCCGTCCGGGTTCAGAGAATAAAGCATTTGCAGGTGGCGGTATTTGCCGCCCAGCTTGCAAATATGGGTCTTTTTCTCGTTGATGATAAGTCCAAGCTGTGCTGCTTCTCGGCGCACTCCCGCCATAACTCCATGCAGTTCTTCTTTTGTGCGGGCCATCATGTAGAAATCATCCGAATATCGGGCAGCCCCTTTGATGCCGCATACGATCTTGATGTAGTTGTCAATGGGAATCGGCAGAAAGATTCCAACATTTTGCGAGATTTGGTTGCCGATGTCTACGCCTTTTCGTAGCATCTTCTCCCCGGTCAGGGCGGATGCAGGAATGCCAAAGTTGATCGTTGGATTGATCTTCTCGCGGTACATCTTCTGAATTTCTTCATCGGAGAACCTGGACACATCCAACTCGTATGTTTTGAAGGTTTCCCGCAGGATGCCCACAACCTGCTCAAGCTCTGCCGGGTCCATGATTTCCCGCACCAGATACTTTTCCAGCTGGGCAAGTGCAACATCATGTAGAATGTTGGCATAGTATCCGCTGAAATCGGAAAACAGGATATAGCCCTCATTTGTGCCCTCCCGTTCGTAATACTGTCGCAGATGAATCTTGAAGCGGTGGCGGTGGAACGCTACGCCCTTGCCCTTCTGCGATGCTGAGTTATCATATTGCAGGTACTTTGCCAGCAGCGGTGTCAAGTACTCATCGCAGATCAAGTGCGACACAGCCTTGTCCGCCGTTTCGGTGCTGGTGATAAACCGTTCATGCCCTCGCTCTTTGATTTCAAACTTCACGCCCGGTTGCGGCTTGTAGGTTCCTTCGACAAAAGCTCTTTGGAGCTTCGCCGTTTCCAAGAGGTGGTTCATTTCAAAAAGCTGTGTTCCATACTTGTACGGTGACGGCTTTATCGCTTTAGTTCCTGCATCGTACAAAAAGTTTGCATCTTCAAATTTTGTCATAGAAAAATAAAAACAGCGTGGTAGACCCATCGGTCGTAACCGGGATCATCGCTGTTGATGCCCTTTCGGGGCTTTATCATAGTTTTCACCATGAAGGGACAGTCTTTCCTTTCGCAGAGCCTTCCCGGACTTTTTCCATTGAAGGTTGCGAAATCAAAGACCGGCAACGGGACGGACGCCATTCGTGTTGCTGGCATTGTTGCAGTTCGCATTGCCGTTGCTGTTCACGTTGGCGAAATTGGCTGCCGAGACGACGTACAAAGGCTGCCCCAGTATCGTTTAATTACTTGTTACGTTCTTTTGGGCTGCGGCTTTCTCCGCTTTTGCTTTTTCAGTGGCTTCCAGCCACAGCCGCGCTTTTTCAAGTGCAGCGTTTTCCTCAGCCTTTTTGAGTGCCGTTTCAAAACGCTTTTTATCCGACTTGCGCAGGTTCTTGATGTAAGCCACCAGCTTGTCAATCTCCAACACAATGTCAGTGTACTTATTGAAATCCGCCGGAATGGATTCAGCAACATACTGTAATTCATCCTGCAATTTCCAACAAGCTGCGATTGCGCGATCCAGCTCAAGCCGCCTTGCGTCAAGTTCCATCCGGCACCCCGGCCAGATAGAGTTTGCTGCTCTGAGGTGGAGCGGAATATCCCGTGAAAGTTCGTGCATTCTCCGGCGTTCCTGCTCGATCAACCACAGGTTGAAATCCTGCTCCTGCTCTCGAATCTGCGCCGCCGCCTGCTCCCGGTCAGGACCAGGCGGCAGATACTTCGTCATTGCCTCGATGTGTTTTTCAAACTTTGCCTTGCTGTAACCGAACGTCCTCGCAAGCTCAGTCGTGATTTCCCGGCTGATTTTTATAGCCATGTGCTGTGCATCGAGCCGGGACGGGACACGTTCATGTTTCGGTATCGCCATATTTTCACTCCCTGTCTGCTGTTCTCGAATCTGCGGTACAAGCCCGCAGGATTCTCGATCAGCCGATCAGACCGGCAACGGGACGGACGCCAATCGTGCCGCTGGCACCGCTGCAGTCCGCATAGCCGCCGCTGTACACGTAGGCGAAACGGGCCGCCGAGACGACGTCTCGCAGCCAGTACCAGCTACGGTTGCAGATCAGCCACGGAGCAAGGTGGAACAAAGGCAGCTGCGACTTATCAATGGTATAGTTACGGCAAGTGCTCCACGGGTCCGTTGCGCCATCCGGCATGGGACTGAACTGACGACCGCCGTAGACCATGTTCTCGTTCATAAGCTCTACAGTCGAATCATACCAGTCGGAGCCAGTAGGTTTGCCGTTCGTTACGGCATTCACGAGATACTGTCTGTGGTTCAGGATATGGGCAGAGCCAAACGCAGTATTGAACGCAGTCTTTGCCTGTTCCAGCCCAGTTTTATACATCTCGCTGCCGATATATCCGCCAGTGGTAATGTTGGTACTGTTCATCTGTGCGGTGTACATATTGCTTTTCGGTACGACAAGCAGATGATTCGCGGTGCAAGCGGTATCGCCACAGTTCAGCCAGTAGTTGAAAGCCGCGATCATGTAGTCCACGCCGCCGATAGACCAGTAATCTCCGAGATACAGGTCTTTGAACGTGCCCGCTTTGATAGCTGCCCACTGCTCACTCGTGACGCTGCTGCCCAGTGCTTTGCCCCGGTAGATCATGTTGTGGGTGGCAGCATTGTCTACGATGCTGACAGCCTCACCACCGCCGGGCATGACCAGCGGACCAGTCAGCGTACCGCCGGACATGGGCACATAGGTTTCCTGCGCTTCCTTCTGCAAGTCCTCTTTGGTCTTGTCGATCTTGGTGTTGACCTCCGTGATCTGCTGGTTTACCATCTTCACAGACGCAACCGCGTTCGGGTCTACAGTAACTTTGATATTGGCGATATTAGAAATCGCCATAACGCCAAACAGTTCAATCACGAAGTCGCTGTTCTCTGCATAGGACGGAATTTCAACGCCGCGGTCATCCTGCATGATAAGGAGCAGCGTTTCATCGCCATCTGCCAGCTTTGCATATACGCCGACCTGGTGCAGGATGTAGCCCGTTTCCACATTGCTGTTCGTAATCTGGATTTTGATGCGCTTGCCCATGTCGTTGCCGCTGCTGTCAGCTGCATCCTCAATGCCGAGGATTTTAAGGGTCTGCTTTTCCTCCTGCACATCGGTGAGAGCTGCCAGCGATGCTTCCTCCGTGGTGCCGGAGCCGCCCACAGCCTTGGTAATCGTCATCGTTGCGCCAGACAAGACCTCAGACATCATATCCGTGCCGACATTGGTAAAGACAGATTTGTTCCAACTCATGTGTTTATGCCTCCGATTCTAACTTCAATTTGCTGCCTGTATGCAGCAATGCCCGCCGGAGCCAAGGTTGTTGCCTTGTGATCCGCCGGGCGAATATTTCCTTTGATGTGGGCTGTCATCTGCATCCGTACAGC
>CAVAQT010000061.1:0-4617 GCA_963590855.1 Ruminococcus bromii | reverse complement strand
ACAGTATCCTCGACTTCTATGCCTCCATCATCGCAACCAGACGGATATGCTCAATGGCTGCCTTTCTTCCTTTTTCTGTTTTCAGGCTCTTCAGCAGCCGTATAGCCAAAACCAGCGCCTTTATGCCGACAGTGATCGTCAAATAGCTTGCAGAAGCCAAAGCGCAAAAAAAGAAGCCCGTAAAACTTATACCCAGTCCTGGTCAAAAATCACTGTGATCAACACAGCATTTCCGCCGACTGGCTTCCGTTTGTGCAGCCACGTACCAGCCTTAGCAGCGGCTTTTTCTGATCCCTTGTACTGTTTGGCATTTCCGCGGCAATCGCTTCCCGCCGAGTGGGATCAGCGTTCTGCAGATTACTGCCAACCATTGTGTGCGCTGCTTTCCACAAAATTTCTCAAAAAAACTTGACAAGTAACCAATCGGTAACTACGCTATGAGTTACCGATTGGTTACTGTGATAAGGAGGAAAAGCATGGCTGATGGCACAAAGGAACGGATTTTGGAAACGGCGCTGGAATTGTTTGCGCAGAACGGCTACCTTGGGACATCGATGAATGATATTGCGGGGCAGTTGGGATTCACAAAAGCCGCCTTGTATAAGCACTATACCAGCAAACAGGAAATTTTAGATAAGATCGTGGAGCGAATGAACAAGATGGACTATGAACGCGCGGAAAGCTATGAAATGCCGGAGACGGAGCCGGACGGCTTTGCAGAAGCCTACCTGCACACGCCGGTACAGAAGATCCACGCATACAGTATGGCACAGTTTGATCATTGGACGCAGGAACCGTTTTCATCCAACTTCCGCAAGATGCTGACGTTGGAGCAATACCGTGATCCCAAACTGGCGCAGCTCCATCACGACTATCTTGCGGGCGGGCCTTTGGAGTACATGGCGGCGATCTTCCGTAAGCTGACGGACTCTGACGAGGCCGCTATGCAGCTGGCGCTGGAGTTCTATGGACCGATGTATCTTCTCTACAGCGTCTATGATGGGGCGAAGGATAAGGATCCGGTTGCCTCGCTGCTGGACGCGCACATTGATTGTTTTATCTCCAGAATAGAATCCGGTTATAGAAAGTCAGGAACATCATGATGAAAGAATCCACAAAAGAAAGGCAATGGGTCTTATGCCCACTATGCGGTGCAAAAACGCGCTTGCAGCTTTTGCCTGAAACGGAACTGAAGGAATTTCCGTTATTCTGTCCGAAATGCAAACGGGAGAGCATCATCAGTGCCAGACATTTTATCATTGAAACCAGACAGCCAGACGCTAAGACGCAGTACTGATCGTAAAGTCGATCACGCGCTGCGTCTTATTTTTTGAAAAGAGGATTCTTATGAACGCAATTATTTACACCACTAACACCGGCAGCACAGAGCGTTATGCCAAGCTGCTGGCGCAGAAAACCGGACTTCCGGCGTATTCCCTTGCAGAAGCGAAGAAACGGGTCTTTGCCGGAGCGGAGGTTATTTACCTTGGATGGATCATGGCAGGCTCTGTCAAGGGCTATGCCGAGGCCGCAAAACGTTACCGGGTATGCGCCATCTGCGCTGTCGGCATGGGACAAACCGGAACACAAACGGACAGCGTGCGGAAAAAGTCGGGGATTCCTGCTGACATTTCACTGTTCACACTCCAAGGGAACTTTGATGTCAAAAAACTGCACGGCGTTTACCGCCCCATGATGGAGATCATGGTCAAAACGACGGGCAAATGTCTTGCCGAAAAAAGCGACCGCACGCCGGAGGAGGACGATATGCTGGATATGATGTTCCACGGCAGCGAGCGTGTCAAGGAGGAAAATCTCAGTACTGTTCTCGATTGGTACAGTGCAAAGCGATAAGAATGGGAGGAAATGATCATGATGTGTCCAAAATGCGGAAAAGGAATGAGAACGGGTTATCTGTTCAGCAGCAAGGACGGCGCCTTCAGCTTTGCAAACAAAGTGCCGAGTGCCTTGGAAAATGCAAAAAACGCGGAGGGATTTGTAAAGCTCACCGCTCTGAATGTCGGTGGCCGCACGAGCGTAGAAGCCTGCTGCTGTGATGCGTGCAGAACGATCACGATCCAGTATTGAGAGGTGCGGTGAGAATGAAGCTCTATTTCGGAAACGCTGTCACGACGGCGACAACTTTGATGATCCTCGCCCTGTTGGGCTTTATCGGCTGGTCGGTTTTTAACCGCGCAAATATTCAGTATTGGGGACGCAGAAGCATAGTCCTGTTGGAATTCGGACTTGTGGTCTGCTGCTTTGCAGCGGCGCGGGATGGGTTAGATAAAACGATTCAACATACCATCGACGGCAGCTGCGCACCGGGGCTGTTCCCGCTTGTCAGTGTGCCTACCATCGTTGGCTGTGTCGGTGCGCTGTTGATTATCATTGCCGCCATTGCCACGCCGATTACAAAAACGAAAAAGATGCGCGAGGTTTGGTTCTATGTGATGTCAGGCGGCACGGTGCTGAAGATCGTGACGATGGAGATCGCACGGATCATTTTCTGAAAAAAAGGGGGAACCTTTATGGATCTGACAGTACGTTATACCAAGTTCGACGAGATACCGCTGTTTTGAAGAAGAGACTTGCAATGAATCAGCAGGAAGTATATCAATTCATACAGAAATATCAGCCGAATATCTGCCAAATCAACGTGCTTCAGAACGGAAACGAACTCTACTCTACGGAGTGGAATGGCTACCGTAAAACAGACTGCGTCCATATCGCATCCGCCACGAAAAGCGTGATGGCGCTGCTGATCGGCATTGCTATCGACCATAAAATGATTGGCAGTGTGAATGATAAGGTGCTTTCCTACTTTCCGGAGTATTCGGCCAAGCGCGGTGAAAAGACGATCTTTGATGTGACAATCCGGCATTTGCTTACCATGCGCGCCCCCTATAAGGGGCATGGTGATCCGTGGACGAAGGTGTGTTCCAGTGAGGACTGGACGAAGGCGTCGCTGGACTTCCTTGGTGGAAAGAGCGGCATCACCGATGATTTTGACTATCGGACGGTTTGTCTGCAAAACGGCACATGGAACAGGAAAAAGATCATTTCCTCCGAATGGCTTCGGGAAATACTTTCCCCGCGCAGGATCGAAAGCGGCGCTTTCAGCGGAATGTCCTATGGCTATCTTTGGTGGATCGTACATCCGGAAAGAAATGTTTATGCCGCAGTCGGTGACAGCGGCAATGTGATCTATGTTGATCCGAACGAGAAAATCATCGTTGCGGTTTCTTCCTATTTCCGACCGGCAGTACATGACCGCATTGACTTTATTGAACATATTCTGCTGCCGGTGATACAAAAGCGATGACAGCTGCATCGGCATCCAAGGACAGAAAACCAAGGGCGTCCGATACGCTGACAACCCTGAAGCGGATTATTTTCTCATCAAGGAGCTGACGCCCAGATTTTTGGACGGGATCTCCGGCACTTACAAAGACCCGGAGGGCTATTTTGTCTGTGAAAAAGATCCAGAGGGCTTTGAACAGTTTGAAACGGCCTTCCCGAAGAAGGAAAAGCTGAAGCTGCCGGGACAGCTGTTCTGAACAGGAGGGATCTATGATGATCGGTTGCTTGTAAAGAAAACAAAATCCGCTCTGGAGCTTATGCCTGCGGCAATTTGTGAGTTCCCGTATGAGGGAGCGAAAGAAATGCTGCTGGTGGATGAGATTGACAGCAAAGAGTTTCTTACAGAGCCGTTTGAGGCAATGTACGATGAATCACCCTCGCCGAAGCGAAAGAACAGCGGCATTGGAGGAATAACCGATGAACTATATTCGGATCACAAAAGAAAATATTGATAGGGAACATATCTGCTGCGCCATGTCCGGCAAGCAGAGTGTTGCAAAAAAGGAATGGCTCAAGCAGCGTTTTGATGATGGACTTGTTTTCTATCGCAGTGAGGAACGCGGCAAATGCTTTATCGAATACATTCCGGCTGAAAACGCATGGGTGCCTATTGAGGCAGACGGTTATCTCTACATTAACTGCCTCTGGGTATCCGGTTCCATGAAGGGACACGGATACTCAAATGATCTGCTGGAGGAATGTATCCAGGACGCTAAGACACAGGAAAAGAAAGGCATTTGTATTCTGTGCGCGGAGGGACGGAAGCGGGAATTTCTCGCTGACCCGAAATTTCTTACTCACAAAGGGTTCCGCGTGGCAGACATATCCAACTGCGGGATCAATCTCATGTACCTTCCCATGGACCCGTCCGCACAGATACCAAAGTTTCGGGAATGTGCAAAACATCCGACGATTGAGGAAACCGGTTTTGTCCTGTATTACACCGACCAGTGTCCCTACACCTATTATTGGGTGCCAAGGGTGCAGGAGGTGGCAAAAGAACACGGTATCCCATTCAAGACTGTCCACATCACTGACAAAGAATCTGCGCAGAATGTACCCGCACCGGTCACGACCTATGCCCTGTTCCGGGACGGTCAGTTTCTGACACAGAGTATTCAGTCGGATAAAAAATTCCTGGCGCTGTCAGTGTTGTAAAGCTGATTTCAGCTAGATGAGTGGAGGAGCAGTTGCGGCTCGCTTTGGAGGACTTCTTTGCGTGGGTAAATGAAGAAGCTGAGATTTCTCTGCCAA
>CAVAQT010000060.1:0-4686 GCA_963590855.1 Ruminococcus bromii | reverse complement strand
CCTCTGTAATGTCATTTTCAATAAATTTGTTTGATCTTTTCATGCGGTTGCCCTGGGTGAAAGGGTTTCGTGGCATGCGGGCGAACGATGTTCGCCCCTACGGTGTGATCTTGTACATTTTATACGCGATTTTTTCTGGATTGTCAGGGGATTTTTTGCGCGATCTCCTGAAATGCGGCGCGGCGCAGGAGAACTATCAAAAAATCTGTGTAAAATTGTAAAAAAGCACTTGTATTTTGCTCGTCCCTATGCTATAATAAAAGTACTGGCCAGGGATATGTGCCTGGCAAATCTTACTATTTTACGAAAAGGAGTTTCCCCATGAAATTTGGCTATTTTGATGACGCGAACAAGGAATACGTCATTCAGAATCCGAAGACCCCGTACCCGTGGATCAACTACCTCGGCACACAGGAGTTCTTCTCTCTGATCTCCAACACTGCCGGCGGCTATCACTTCTACAAGGATGCCCGTCTCCGCAGAATCACCCGTTACCGCTACAACAATGTCCCGGTAGATATGGGCGGCCGCTACTTCTACATCAAGGACGGCGAGACCGTATGGTCTCCGGGCTGGTCTCCGGTAAAGACCGATCTGGACGCTTATACCTGCCGTCACGGTATGGGCTATACCATCATCTCCGGCAAGAAGAACGACATCTCTGCTGAGGTCACCTTCTTCGTGCCGCAGAACTACAACGGCGAGATCCAAAGCCTGGTTCTGAAGAACGAGGGCAGCGAGGCAAAAACCATCAAGCTGTTCTCCTTCATCGAGTGGTGTCTGTGGAATGCACAGGATGACTCCACCAACTTCCAGAGAAACTTCAACACCGGCGAGGTAGAGATCGAAGGCTCTACCATCTTCCACAAGACAGAGTACAAGGAGCGCCGCAACCACTTCGCTTTCTACACCGTAAACGACACCATCGACGGCTATGACACCGACCGGGAAAGCTTCCTGGGTCTGTACAACGGCTTCGAGAATCCGCAGGTCGTAGCAGCAGGCAAGGCATCCAACTCTGTGGCAGACGGCTGGTCTCCGGTGGCTTCTCACTACAAGGAAATCACACTGGCTCCGGGCGAATCCAAGCAGCTGATCTTCATCCTGGGCTATGTTGAGAACCCGAAGGATCAGAAGTGGAATGCTGACGGCAGCATGAACAAGTCCCGCGCATATGAGATGATCGAACAGTACAACACACCGGAAAAGGTTGCTGCTGCACTGGCTGAACTGAAGGCAATGTGGGATGCACTGCTGTCCAAGTACAGCGTCAAGACTCCGGATGACAAGATGAACCGCATGGTCAACATCTGGAACCAGTATCAGTGCATGGTCACCTTTAACATGTCCCGTTCTGCTTCTTACTTTGAGAGCGGTATCGGCCGCGGCATGGGCTTCCGTGACTCCAACCAGGATCTGCTGGGCTTTGTACACCAGATCCCGGACAGAGCAAGAGAGCGTCTGATCGACCTGGCTTCCACACAGCTGGAGGACGGCGGATGCTATCACCAGTATCAGCCTCTGACCAAGAAGGGCAACAACGAGATCGGCGGCGACTTCTCTGACGATCCGCTGTGGATGATCCTGTCTGTCGCTGCTTACATCAAGGAATCCGGCGACTATTCCATCCTGGATGCCATGGTACCGTATGACAACGACGAGTCCAAGGCAAAGACCATGATGGATCACCTGGAAAAGAGCTTCTTCCATGTAGTTGAAAACGTAGGCCCGCACGGACTGCCGCTGGCAATGCGCGCAGACTGGAACGACTGCATCAACCTGTCCTGCTTCTCTGACGAGCCGGGCGAATCCTTCCAGACCTCTACTTCTCCGAAGTACGGCGAGGATAAGTATTCCAAGGTTGCAGAGTCTGTAATGGTTGCTGCTCTGTTCACTTACGCTGGCCCGGAATATGTGGCAATGTGCAAGAAGAAGGGCGACGAGGCCGGCGCTGCAAAGGCACAGGCTGCCATCGACGAAATGAAGAAGAACATCATGGAATACGGCTGGGACGGCGAATGGTTCCTGCGTGCATATGATGACTTCGGCAAGAAGATGGGCTCTCACGAGTGCGAAGAGGGCAAGATCTTCATCGAACCCCAGGGCTTCGCAGTTATGGGCGGCTGCGGCAAGGAGACCGGCGCAGATCTGAAGGCTCTGGAGAGCGTAGACAAGTGGCTGAACTCCACACACGGTCTGGTTCTGAACCAGCCGGCATTCACCAAATACTACATCGAGTATGGTGAGATCTCTACTTATCCGGGCGGCTACAAGGAAAACGCTGGTATCTTCTGCCACAACAACGCATGGATCATCTGCGCAGAAGCGTTTGTTGGTCACGGCGACAAGGCATTTGAGTACTACAGCAAGATCGCTCCGGCATATCGAGAAGAGAAGTATTCCGACCTGCACCGCACAGAGCCGTATGTATACGCGCAGATGATCGCAGGTAAGGATGCAAAGCGTCACGGCGAAGCAAAGAACAGCTGGCTGACCGGTACTGCTGCATGGAACTTCGTAGCAGTTTCTCAGTACATCCTGGGTGTGATCCCGGATTGGGATGGTCTGAAGATCGATCCGTCCATTCCGCACGAATGGGATGGCTTCACCATTTCCAGACAGTTCCGCGATGCAACCTATGACGTAACTGTCAAGAACCCGAACCACGTTTGCAAGGGTGTTGTATCTGTTACCGTTGACGGCAAGGCAATCGAAGGCAATGTCCTGCCGGTATTCAGCGACAACAAGCATCATGAAGTTGAGGTAGTAATGGGCTAAGTTCCCGTTCTGTTTCCTTTTTTAGAAAAGGGCTGCTGCACAAGATCGTGCGGCGGCCCTTTTTGTGTGACGCGAAAAGGCGTGTACCCCCATTGCGGGCACACGCCTTTTTCAAGTGCATTCATGTTTATGGGAACACACTCTCATATTCTTTTGCAGGTTATAATGCTTCCAGCTTTAGCAGCAGCATCGCCGGGATGCCGTTTTCGTTCTCGCCGTCGGCATAATCCAACGTGGAAAGCATGACCCAGCGGTCACTGGATGCAATGGTATAATCACGCCGCTGAACAGAGGCAGCTTTCAACAGCTGCTCCAACTGGAACACTTGCTCCTCTTTCACCGTCAACAGTTGGCGCACCAGGGTCTCTACCGCCGCATCGGCGGAAAAGCTCGCTGTCAGTGTCAGGCGGTACATCCCGTCGGGCAGGATCAGCACGCCGTCCTGGGCGCTCCGGAAATAATCCGCATCCTGATAGGCGCGGAGTCCGCTGAACATGGTGTTATTGTTCATGTCATGGGCGCAGATCAGGGAAAAGAAATCCGTGAAATCTACGGCATTCCGGCTATCCAGGAACGGCGTTCCGTACAGGTCTTCGCTGCCGTCCCAGCTATGGTTTCGGTATTTTTCGCTGTCCATACCGCCCATGACCGGATAGTCGATCATGGTTCCCGGCAGCACCAGCCATGCTGCCATATCTGCATACTGCGCCTGTCCCTCCTGAAAGAGCAGCTGGCGGCGTTTCAGGTTCTCCCCGTCCTCCGGAGAGAGCACCTCGCCTTTTCCGCCGTTCAGTCCCTGCACCGCCTCCAGAAAGTGCGACTCTCCGGAGTGGAAATAGTCCGTTTTCCGCAGCCATATTGCTGATACAAGCACCACCACCGCTACAAGAAGGCTCACAAGCATGAACAGGATCTGCCGCTTGTTCTTTCGGTGCACCGATTTTTCTGTTTCCATTTCCGCGTCCTCATTCCATCGAATTATTTCATACATATATTATAACAAATATAGACAAATAATAAAACGATATTTTGAGAAAGATGAGGAAAATATTGTCACATTCCAGTGAATGCACTCACTGATGCTGTATCAGGTGATCTACCAAAATTTTCACACCGATGAGGATGAGCACGATGCCGCCGGCGATCTCCGCCTTTTTCTCGAAGCGGTTTCCGAAGCGGTTTCCGATCCAGACACCGGCGAAGGAGATCACCAGTGTTACACAGCCAATAATGGAGATGGAGCTCCAGATGGCAACGTCCAGACAGGCGAAGGCGATCCCCACCGCAAGTGCGTCGATGGAGGTGGCGATCGCCAGCATGAACAGCTCCTTGTGATCCAGCTTGGCATCTGCCTTTTCTGCGGCTTCTTCTTCCTTCTCGTGGAACACATCCCACAGCATTTTTCCGCCGATAAACGCCAGCAGCACAAATGCGATCCAGTGGTCAAACGCCTGGATGTACTTAGAGAACGATGTGCCCAGCAGCCAGCCCAGAAGGGGCATCAGCGCCTGGAATACGCCGAAATATAATCCGATCACGAGTGCCTGGTCATAGCGCATCCGGCGCATGCCAAGCCCCTTACAGACGGATACCGCGAAGGCATCCATGGACAGTCCCACCGCCGTGAGAAGCAATTCGATCAGTCCCATAATGTTTGTCTTCCTTTCTGCTTTTTCATAGTGTATTCTATGCAGCTGAAATTCAGTATAGCACACAGGGCGGCGGTTTGTCAAGACAAACAGCTTTTTCCGAAAAACAAAAAACCCGGCATGGGAATGCTCCCACGTCGGGTTTTTCTTATGCTGTCATTTCCTTGCTGTCAAAAACGCTTTCACGTTTCTTTCGGATTACTTAGCCCAGCAAGAGCCTGCCAGAGTCAGCAGATCCGGGCAAACATCTGTCCACTTC
>CAVAQT010000059.1:0-5207 GCA_963590855.1 Ruminococcus bromii | reverse complement strand
CCGCACAGCGCATAGATCATAGAAATATAATGCAGACGCACCATACCGGCAGCAATCACCTCTGGATTGTTAGAGTAGATTTGCAGCAGTTCGTTTCCGAAAAAGACAACGGTATTTCCCAACAGCGTTCCGGTGACGATCACACAGATCTCACCCCACAAAACAATGCGATGGATTCGCTTTTGCTCTCCTGCGCCAAAATTCTGACTGACAAAAGAAAGGGTTGTTTGATAAAAGGCATTCATTGCCATATAGACGAAGCCCTCCAGATTTGCGGCAGCAGAATTTCCGGCAACGACAATATTTCCGAAAATGTTGACTGATGACTGGATTACGACATTGGACAGTGCAAACACAACTCCCTGAAATCCTGCAGGCAAGCCGATTCGCAGGATCTGTAGCATCTTTTTCCGGTCAATTCGCATTGCACGAAGTTCCAGATGAATGCCGCCGCTCTCCCGCATCAAACAGCGAAGTACCAGGATAGCGGAGACTGTTTCGGAAATAACAGTGGCAATTGCGACGCCCATAACATCCAGGTGAAATCCAATGACAAAAATCAGATTTAGGATCACATTGATTACGCCGGCACACAGCAGAAAGTATAGAGGGCGCTTGGTGTCCCCGACCGCGCGCAGCAGTGCACTGCCGAAGTTGTAGACCATGGTAGACGCCATACCCAAGAAGTATATCCGAAGGTAGATCGTTGCCAAAGGCAGAACCTCTTCCGGTGTCTGCATCCAGATCAGCATTTGTTTTGCGCCGATCACGCCCACTATCATTAAAAGCAAGCCACTCACCATGCTCAGCAGCATTGCGGTATGGACAGTCTGTTTTAAGTCCTCCCAGGCTTTCGCACCGTAGGAACGTGCTGCAACAACATTTGCACCAATCGACAAGCCAATAAACAAATTGGTCAGCAGGTTAATCAGCGCTGTATTGGAGCCGACTGCCGCTAAGGAATTATCCCCGGCGAATTTTCCGACCACAACGATATCGGCTGCGTTAAACAGCAGCTGCAGGATACTGGACAGCATCAGCGGCAATGCAAACAGAAGCATTTTCCGTAAGATCGGTCCGCTGCACATGTCAATTTCATATTGTTTCGCCTTTGAACTCATTCTATCATCCCTTTTCTCTGTCATTTCAAAGCCGTATTTTCTATTATAGCATTCTGTTCTCGGAAAGTCAATTCTGTCTGGCGATATTGATTTTATTTATATTATAGTTCTGATTTGATCTGGATTTTATGCTACTGTGTTTTCTTATTTTGGTTTAGCTTATCTAATCTTATTTTTTCATGGTATTTGAAAATATCGTTGACAAGCAGAAGAATCTGTGGTATAATAATTAAGTCGTCTGGTACAGATGATAAAACAAACTGGGGTGTAGCCAAGCGGTAAGGCAGTGGACTCTGACTCCATCATTCCGAGGGTTCAAATCCTTCCACCCCAACCAGTGAAAAGCTTCTGTTATAAACAGAAGCTTTTTGTTTTTAATTATAATTGTACAACACAAAAAGGAGAACCATTTTCGGCTCTCCTTTTTGCTTTATATTCTACTGGTATGCTTTGCGTTACTGAAAAGTCACTTCAACCTTTCCATCTTTTGCAGAAACCATCAGTGTTTTGATCTCACCGCCATGAGCAATAATCAAAGATGCTACCTGATCTTCTACGGTCTGTCGGATAACGCGGCGGATGTCACGCGCACCATAAGGCTTTCCATAGGCTTCCTCGGCAATCGCAGTCAGTGCAACAGCGTCATAATGCAATGTGATATTCTTTTCTGCCAGCGGCTGCTTCATTTCATCCAGCATCAGTGCTGCAATTTTCTCGAAGTCCTTCTTTTCCAGATTCCGGAATACCACAATTTCATCAATCCGGCTGATGAATTCAGGACGCAGGAATTCCCGCAGTCCTTTCATTGCCTTTTCTTTGGAGATTTCTGTGTCTGTTCGATTGAATCCAACACCAATGCTCTTATCGGTAGAACCGGCATTGGATGTCATACAGATCACCGTGTTTTCAAAGCTGACAGTTCTGCCCTGCGCATCATCGATCTTGCCTTCATCCAGAATCTGCATCAAAATGTTCATGACATCCGGGTGTGCCTTTTCGATCTCATCAAACAAGATTACGGAATACGGACGGCGGCGTACCTTTTCTGTTAACTGACCAGCTTCATCATAGCCGACATATCCCGGAGGAGAACCGATCATTCTTGCAACCGAGTGCTTTTCCATGAATTCTGTCATGTCGAGACGAATCAACGGTTCGTTGGAATCGAACAGTTCCTCAGCCAGGACTTTCACTAGTTCTGTTTTACCAACGCCGGTAGGGCCGACGAAAATAAACGATGCCGGACGGCGGCGCGGACTGAGCTGTACTCTTGTCCGCTTGATAGCCTTAGAAAGCAAGTCAACGGCTTCGTCCTGTCCGATGATTCGGGATTTCAGGCGATCTTCCAGATGCGCCAGCTTTGTGAATTCGGTTTCGGCAATTTTATGCGCCGGGATTTCTGTCCAGAGTTCAATGACCTTTGACAGGTCATCCCCTGTCACCTGAACGCTCTCCAGTTTCTTTGCCGCCTCTTCCAGGCTTGTATTCAATCGGATCAGTTCGCCTTTCAGCTGCGCCAGCTTTTCGTAATCAATTTCCGTTTCATCTTCCAGAGCCTTTTCCTGTTCCTCCAGTTCTTCCTTTTTCTTCACAAGCGTATCATATGCTTCAATTTCCGGAGAACGCAGGTTGGTGCAGGCACAGCTTTCATCCAACAGGTCGATTGCCTTATCCGGCAGGAACCGATCTGTAATATAGCGCTCTGCCAATACTGCGCAAAGGCGAATCATCTCCGGAGAGATATGCACCCGGTGATATGCTTCATAGTACTTTGCAATGCCGTTGAGAACCGCAATTGTTTCCTCGATTGTCGGCTCATTTACAGTTACCGGCTGGAAGCGGCGCTCTAATGCGGAATCCTTTTCAATGTACTTGCGGTACTCTTCAAAGGTTGTTGCACCGATCACCTGGATTTCGCCGCGGGACAGTGCCGGCTTCAGGATATTGGCGGCATTCATGGAACCTTCTGAGTTACCTGTTCCCACTAAATTATGAATCTCATCAATAAACAGGATGATGTTCCCTTCTTGCTTCACCTCAGTAATCAAGCCTTTTACACGGCTCTCAAACTGTCCGCGGAATTGTGTTCCGGCAACCAGAGAAGTCAGATCCAACAGGTAGACCTGCTTGTTTTTTAAGTGCATGGGAACATTTCCGGCATGGATACGCAGCGCAATTCCCTCTGCAATCGCTGTTTTACCAACACCCGGTTCACCGATCAGACAGGGATTATTCTTGGTGCGACGAGACAAGATCTGAATCACACGGGCGATTTCTTTGTCACGGCCGATCACAGCATCCAGTTTTCCGTCTGCGGCGCGCTGACTTAGATTGGTGCAGTAATTTCCCAGGAACTTCAATTCTTTTTTCCGCTTAGAACGGCGCTCCCGGCGCGGCGTCTCTGTGAAATCTCCCTGTGCTGCATCATCTGTACTTTTCGGCAGATTCTCTCCGTCTACGGCATTTTTAAAATTATCCAATACCTTGCCTGGATCTTTCATGATATTCTGGATAAACTGCGGCATTACGTCGGAGCCGCCCATTTCAAAGTTATCCCCGTCCATCATATCCATCATCTGGTTGGAGATCTGCTCCAGTTCTTCGTCAGAAATTCCCATCTGCTTCATGTATTCATCGATCTGCGGAACGTGCATTTCTTTTGCACATACCAGGCACAGACCATCGTTTTTCTTTTTATCGCCCTGCATCGCTGTAATAAACACAACCGCAGGTCTTTTTTTGCATCGACTGCATAACATCATAGTTTCTTACGCACCTTTCTGATTTTATAAAAAACTGTTTTCACAAACATCTGTATACATCCTACTTGACCAGCGCATAAAGATACTGAAAAACAATTGTTTTCTGAATCACTGCCTCTTGAAAAAAGGCAAGCTGATCGTCCCCATGCTGCACGATCCATACCGTCAACTTTCCCATTAAGACCAACAGAAAAATTGCCTGTACTGCACCGACTGCCGCGCCAATCGTCTGATCTGTCAAATGACCGCCATCCGTTCGCCGCAAAGCATGCAGCCCTTTTATTATACCTTGAATGAGCGCAGAAATCAAGAGGAATAGAACAGAAAAAGTAAATGTTTTTATCAATTGAATCAATACCGGACGAATATACAGTTTTGTCAGCTGTACAGCTGCGTCATGGGTATTACTGGACAGCACTAGTGCGGCAGACTGTACCGCCCGATTTTGCAGCTGTTCTGTATCTTGCTTCGGCAGAATCGCCTGTGTCATCCATTCCGGCATGCCGGTAAACATCTGTGAGGCGGCACTGTCAATGCTGCCGGAAAGACCTTGCTTTAACAGCTCCTCTGGCAGTCCGGTTTTCTGCGAAACAGCCAGATAAAGTTGGTCTGTGGCATCATCCGGATGATCTGCGATCTGCTGCAATGCTGCATTGTCCAATTGGATTCCATAACTTCCCAGTGTCTGCTGTATGGTATCTGCCAGGTGATAGGTTTCCATTTTCTGTTCCAAAACAGAAACACATGGTTCTTCCAGCCACTGATCGTAGACATACCCTGCTGCCGGCTGTGCCAGAACGCCAGCCAGAAGTGCAGCTGCACCATAACCCAGCAATCCGGCAACAGAACCGATCAGACCGCGCCGCCAGCCGCCCCAGATACAGAGCACCAGCACGGCAAGGACTGTCAGATCATAAAGCCACCAGGTCTGATTCATCCATGTTTCCACAAGCTACTCCTTAAAGTCCACACGGTCGATCTGGTCATAGCCCAACAGGAACAGATAGCCGTCCTGCTTCAGGAAAGAGGTATACGCGCCTTCCAGTTTTACAGTTGCAACAGCGCTGCCAGAAAAATCGTAGGAGGTGATGTTACCCGGACTCATAATGATTGCATCTCCGTCAAAAACGCGTACCAATTCTGCAGTGCTGTCAATGGGGACTACCTTCGGACTGGATACGGACTTATTCAAGAGCACTAAAGAAGTGTCACGCTTCTGATCGTCCTGAATAATCAGTGCTGCTTTTCCGTTTTCCAGATCTGCGCTGACCAACGTGCCGTTATAGTTGTATGTGCCTAACATTTCGCCGGTACTGCTATAATA
>CAVAQT010000058.1:0-5218 GCA_963590855.1 Ruminococcus bromii | reverse complement strand
TGGAAGATAAGGATGTGACCGTGCGCAAGGCAGACTTGCAGCGGGACATCAAGAGCCTGCTGAGCTATGCGGTGGGCTGTATGTTTGGTCGTTACTCACTGGATGTGGAAGGACTGGCCTATGCAGGCGGCGCTTTTAGTGATCAGTGGGTAGTGGTCGGTGGTCAGCATTATAAAAGGGAGGTTGTGGAGAAGTATGTCAGTGAAGAGTTACAAAGAACTCTTGGTATGGCAGAAATCAATGCAGATTGTGGAGGAAACATATCGACTGGTGAAACTGCTGCCGAAGGAAGAATTGTATGCTTTGTCGGATCAGATGCGCCGAGCAGCGGTATCGATTCCTTCCAATATCGCAGAGGGGCAAGCGAGAAACTCTACGAAGGAATTTGTGAACTTTCTTTCGATAGCAAGGGGATCAGCGGCAGAATTGGAAACACAGTTTATGATTTGTGTTCGCCTGAAATACTTGCAGCAATCGCAAACGGAACAGGTGATGAACTGGTTAAACGAGGATGGAAAGATGCTGAACGCATTGATTGGAAAGCTATCCACTGCACACTGACCACTGACCACTACTGTCCCGATAGGGACAATATTATCCCTATCACCGATGAAGAATATCTGGATGATGATATCGTATCGCGCCTGTGTGCATGGCTGAAAGTGGTGTACGGTGCCGATACGCTGGAAGAGAACCTCGATTACATCGCAAAAGCCCTTGGCAATAAGGGCAGCACCAGCCGGGAGATCATCCGCAACTACTTCCTGAACGATTTCTTCAAGGATCACTGCCAGACCTACTCTGTCACCGGTTCCGGCAAGCGTCCGATCTACTGGCTGTTTGACAGCGGCAAGCAGAACGGCTTCAAGGCACTGGTCTACCTGCACCGCTATACGCCGGATACCATCGGCAACCTGCGTATCGACTACCTGCACAAGATGCAGCGTGTCTACGAATCCGAGATCAACCGGATGCAGGATATGATGGATCACAGCGAAAATGCCCGCGAGGTGGCAGCAGCCTCCAAGCGGAAGGATAAACTTGCCAAGCAGCTGAAGGAATGCCGGGAATACGATGAGAAGATCAGCCATCTGGCACTTTCCCGTATCGAGCTTGATCTTGATGACGGCGTAAAGGTCAATTACCGTAAGCTCCAGACCGCTCAGGACGGCAAGTTCTATGAGGTGCTGGCAGACAGCAAGAACATCATGGTGAAAGAGAAGAAATAAGAGGAACAGGAGGCGTTTGCAATGATTTTGTACCATGGAAGTAATGTTATCGTAGAACAGCCGAAACTTATCCGGCAAAATCGCTATCTGGACTTCGGTTTTGGATTTTATACCACCACCAACCGCGATCAGGCAGTGAACTTCGCTCAAAAGGTCACTGACCGCCGCAAAACAGGAACTGCTACGCTGAATATTTATTCCGTAGAGGAAGCAGTGGCTTTCAAGGAGTGCAGTTTGCTGCGCTTTGACAGCCCAGATGAAGCGTGGCTGGATTTTGTGGCCGAGAACCGTCAGGGAACCTATCAGGGAGAGCAGCATGACCTGATTTATGGCGCAGTTGCAAATGATGATGTGTACCGCACCATTACCCTGTATATGACCGGAGTGCTGGATAAGGAACAGACACTGGCGGCACTCAAGATTCGTAAGCTGTTCAACCAGCTGGTGTTTGCAACAGAAAAGTCCCTGCAATACCTGCATTTTGAAGGGAGGGAGCTTGTATGAACGAAGATCAGTTCAGCGCAATGCTTGCAATCATTGTGCCGCCCATCATTGAACAGATTACAAAAAACAGCAATGTGGACGATGACAAAGCGATTTCCCGTTTTTATCAGTCCAAGCTCTATCAGGAGCTTTCGGATGAAAAATCAAAATTGTGGCACTACAGTCCGATGACGCTGTATACCATGTACCAAGATGAGCTTCTGACAGGCGCCTATGATTACCCAGAGGAGGCATGAGCGATGAGCAAAGAATCTAATTTTCTGATTTACTGCATGGAACGATACCGCCATTTCAAAGGAATGACCGGTTCTGACGTGGCAAAGACATTTGATCGTTATGACATCTATGGATATATCACCAAGTACTTTGAATCACTGCATACAATGGGAGATCATTGTATTGTGCAGGATATTGATGATTATATCAGCAGTATTGCGGGCAGCAGCCGTGCCAAGGCATAACTGCCTGTAGAAAATTCCCCACAGGGCGGAAATAAACTGAAGGAAAAATGATATGGCAGAATTGAACCTGAAACAAATTATAGACCGCCTGAATGCGGAATTTACCGGGGAGACCCGGAAACTGGTTTTCTGGTATGATGACAAGGCAGAATTTGCCGAGGATATGGAGACGGTGGAGCTTCAGAATGCGAAGATCTACCGCCTCCAGCCGGATAACCAGTTTTATACAAAATACTTTCTGGAGCGTGTGGATAAGAACACGAATTATCTGATCTATGCACCGTTCCCCAAACCGGATGTAAGGGATAACCATCTGGAAGACACAATGCTGTATTCCAGACGGTTCTTTGCTGACCGCGCTTCCCTGCTGTCAGTTGACCTCGGCATTGAGGAAAAGTACAAACCGGTTATTGAAAAACACATCAAGTTTTTCGCCAACAAAGAGCGTACCCAACGGTTTTATGATCTGGAAATCGAGAACTTTAATGAAGAAAATATCCTTGTCGGTCTGCTGAGTGCAGTCTGCAAGGCGCGTACCTGCTCTTTTGAGGAAGTCGTGCGCATCATGTTGACAGATGGCGAGTTGGTGGACAATGCTTTCTTGCAGGAGTTTGAAAAATACGACCTACTGTCTGCGTTCTGGCAGCTTTGTGAGCAGCATTTCGGATACACCGATGCGAAACCGGGTTTGGAACGGCTGCTGGTGACGCTGTTCGTCACCTATACCGGACGATATGTGCAGGCAGAGCTTCCGGCAGCATGGAAGAGCTTTGTCTCTTACAAGTCCGGCAATATCATCGCGTTTCTTGACAGCCTGATGAACAGCGTTCTGTACCGGGACAAATACGATGCTCTGTCAGCGCATGTTGCCAAAGGATTGAATGTTCTTCCTGCATTTGCAGGAATGCGCGTGGACGATCTGGTAGAGTGCGACACCTTCCTTACCGTGGATCAGGTGTTGGTCAAGTGGCTCATTGACAGGCTCGTTTCGGAGGATACCGGCGCAACGGCAAACGGACTTACCATTCCGGAACTCTGTGAAAAGCGGGCAAAAATGCATTTTGGCAGAAAGACCGAGAAGACCTATCAGTTGCTTTCCAGTGCATATCGTTTAGTGAAGGCAGCAGACTACCACATCGCAGAAGGCTTTAAGCCGATCATTGACCAATATCTATCCACCGATTACGACATGGATCAGCAGTATCGGAAATTCTACTATTACTACGACCAGTTAGAAAATACAGAAAGCTTTGAGCCACTTCGGGAACTGGTGGAAAATATCTACACGAACGAATATCTGGCCTGCCTGCTCCCTGCCTGGAATGCCGGAATTCAGCAGGATGCTGCATTTTCTGCGATTCCGTTGCAGCGGGAGTTTTACAATGCCAACCTGCGCTATACCAAAGAGCGCACCGTGGTCATCATTTCGGATGCCATGCGTTATGAGGTTGGACAGGAATTGTTTGCCCGGATGCAGGATGACCCGAAATGTACGGCAAAACTATCTGTGCAGCTTGCCGTTCTGCCGTCTTATACGAGGCTTGGTATGGCTGCGTTACTGCCGCACAAGACGCTGGAAATGACAGGTGATTTTCAGGTACTGGCAGATGGTATCCTCTGCGATAATCTGGCAGGACGGCAGCAGGTGCTGCAAAGCTATAACCCGGACAGCGTATGTGTACAGTTCGATGATATCAAAAGCCTGAAGGTGGCAGAGCTGCGGGATGTGCTGACAAAACGTCAGATCATCTATGTGTATCATAACCAGATTGATGCGCGCGGGGACAAGGCAAATACCGAGGATGAGGTGTTCAATGCGTGTGAGGAAGCCGTTCAAGAAATTATGGATTTGATCCATCGAATCTCTGTCAGCGGCAACACCTATCATTTTATCGTCACTGCCGATCATGGCTTTATCTATAAGCGTGATAAGCTGACAGAAAGCGACAAGATTTCCGGGAAAAGCGCGGAAAAAGCATTTGTCAACCGCAGATTTATTGTGTCCAAGGCGGCACTGGAAGATGACGGCATCGACCATATGAGCATGGGATGTGTTCTGGGAAACGAGGATAGCAAGGTGGTGTCCTACCCGGTCAGCAGCAATGTCTTTAAGGTGGCCGGAGGCGGTGCCAACTATGTGCATGGCGGTTCCTCTCCGCAGGAAATGCTGGTGCCGGTGCTGGACATTAAGATGGAGCGAGGCCACATGGAAACAAAGAACGCAGAGATCGCGCTGGTTAGCATTGTGCATAAGATCACAAACCTGATCACCTCCATGGACTTTATCCAGTCGGATGCAGTCAGCGACACGGTAAAGATGGCAAAATACCGCATTTTCTTCCTCTCGGAGGACAATGAGAAGATATCGAACGAAAACAGTTATGTGGCAGACAGTCGTGAGGAAAATGCGCAGAAGCGTATCTTCCGGATGCGGTTCACATTCAAGAATAAGAAATACGACAAGGACAAGCAATATTACCTTGTGGTTTATGACGATGAAAGCGGTCTGGAGCAATGGAGGCAGCCTGTGATTATGGATATTGCCTTTGCAGATGACTTTGGCTTCGGATTCTGATACAGAGGAGGCAGGAATTCCGTATGGAAATGATGGATATGGCGGCAGACGATACTCGTGAAGAACTGCGCCGGAAGCTGCGCAGCAACTTTGACGGGCGGATCGTCCGCAAAGACCTGACAAAGAAAATTAAAGAAGGGGCAAATGTTCCGGTCTATGTACTGGAGTTCCTGCTGGGTCAGTATTGTAGTTCAGATGATGAAGCAATCATTGAGCAGGGCGTTCAGAATGTGAAACATATTCTGGCAGACAATTTTGTCCGCCCGGATGAAGCTCAGAAAATTCTTTCCCAGCTGCGCAAGAACGGGAGCCATACCATTATTGATATGGTGACCGTGCATCTGGACATCAAAAAAGATTGCTTTTTTGCGGAGTTCTCTAACCTCGGCCTCACCAATGTGCCGATTACAGATGATTATCCGGAAAAGTATGACCGCCTGCTCTGCGGC
>CAVAQT010000057.1:0-5782 GCA_963590855.1 Ruminococcus bromii | reverse complement strand
AGCTCCTCTGTAGAGGAGCCAAAAGAAAGCCTCCTCTCCTAGAGGAGGTGCCCGTTAGGGCGGAGGAGTCTCTCGTCTTCCTTTTTTGTAAGTTTACTCAAAAAAGAAAAGCTTACTGCTTACCCTTGTCCTGTAAGGCAATGTATTGTCAATTTGAACAGCAATGTATCACACAACTGGCAGTGTGACTCCTCCGGCACTGCGTGCCACCTCCTCTAAAAGAGGAGGCTTATATTGGATTTTCCAAACAAAAATACCCAACCTCAAGTGAACACTGGACGCTTTGCCCTCTGTTCACTTTGTTATATCCGAAGAAAGGAGAACGCCTATGCAGATACGAGAAACCCTTTCCCACCTGGACACCCTGCTGCACCAGTGCCGCCTGGATGAGGCGGAAACCTATCTCACCCAGGCCATCGCCCAGGCGCAGACAGCCCAGGACACCGAAAGTGAAAAGCTCCTGCGCAATGAGCAGATCGGCTTTTACCGGGACTGCGGCAAGTTTCCTCAGGCACTGGACACCGCCGCAAAGGCCCGTGCCCTGTTTGAGGATGCCGGAGAAACCGACAGCATCTCTTACGCCACAACGCTGCTGAACTGTGCCAACGCCTACCGCGCCGCCGGAAAGTATGACGATGCCTTTGCCGCCTATGAGACGGTGCAGCAGCTCTATCAGCGGCTTCTGCCGCCTGCGGACGGCAGAGTTGCCAGCCTGTGGAATAACCTGGCACTGCTCTATCAGGAGACCGAACAGTGGGAGCAGGCCTGCTCCTGCCTGAAACAGGCGCTCGCCCTGGTAAAACACGACCCCGACCAGACACGAACCGCCATTTCTGCGGCAAATCTGGCGGTGTCCCTGCTCCGGCTGCATCGGACGGAAGAAGCGCTCGCCTACTTGGAACAGGCAGACCGCATCCTTGCCGGAAAAACGCCTTCGGATTTTCACTACAGCGCCGTCCTCGCCGGATTCGGCGATGCCTATTATCAGCAGGGAAAGTATGCCGAAGCGGCGGATGCCTATGAAAAAGCTCTCCCGGAGATCGAACTGCATATGGGGCAAAACAATTTCTATGCCATCGTTTCGGACAATCTGACGCGCACCTATGCCCAACTGGGCGGCAGCCGTCCGGCGCTTTCCGGACTGGAACTCTGCCGGAAGTATTACGAAGCCTTTGGCGCGCCTATGCTGGAGCGCAGCTTCGGGGACATTCTGCCGCGTCTCGCCGTAGGACTTGCCGGAGAGGGCTCGGAGTGCCTGGGCTATGACGATGCGCTGTCCCGTGACCATGACTTCGGCGCAGGATTCTGCATCTGGATTCCCGACGATCTCCCGGAAGAGACGGTGCAGCGGCTGCGGAATGCCTATGCAGCCCTGCCCAAAAGCTACTATGGCATCACCCGGACAGAAATGCCCGAAGCAGAGGGCAGAGTGGGCGTGTGCCGGCAGAGTGCCTTTTTCCGGCGGCTGTTGGGGACACCCGGCGTGCCGGAGACGGAATCGGAATGGCTCGCCGTCCAGGACGGTATGCTTGCGGCGGCATGCAGCGGCGCAGTGTTCCGGGACGATGCCGGGACATTTTCCGCCGTGCGCCGCCGGCTGGCACTGGGCTATCCCGAAGAGGTGCGGCTGCGGCTTCTGGCGCAGGCATTGGGACGCATGGCGCAGTGCGGACAGTATAACTACCCCCGGATGCGCCGCCGGGACGACATCCCCACGGCACAGCTGTATCTGGCGGAGTTCTGCAAAGCCGCTATGCAGGCGAAGCACCTGCTCTGCGGCAGCTATGCACCTTATGAAAAATGGCTGCTGCGCAGTACCGGAGAACTGCCCGGCAGCGCGGCACTAGCGCAGGAATTGAAACAGCTGTTGCGTCTGTCTCCGGCAGAGGACGGCAGCCGGTATATCGAGTCCATTTGCAGCCGCATCAGAAAGGAGACCGCAGACATGGAGACAAAACCACAAGAAAACACCGACGCATTCCTGGCGGATACCGCCGGAGAACTGGCGGCGCAGGCACAGGCACTGGAACAGCACAAAGCCACAGTAGAGCGCCTGGCGGAACTGGAATTTCGCACATTCGACAAGGTGCAGGGCATCGGCGGACGGGCTGCCTGCCAGGATGACTGGGAGACCTTTTCCATTATGCGCCGCAGCCAGTATCTGCCCTGGGAGGAGGAACTGCTGGAGCAGTGGCTTGCGGCATTCCAGGCGGCGGCAGATGCCGGACGCAATCTCATTATGGAAAAGTATGCCCGGATGATGGAGAGCACCGACCCGGCAGAATACGCTGCCTTTGCCGATCAGCTTCCGGCGCTCTCGCCGGAATTTGTCCGGCTCCGGGAGGCGATCATCGCCATTCAGATCCCGTGGATGGAGGAATTTGCGGCGCAGTATCCCAACCTGGCATCCCGTGCCAGAGTCATTCACACGGCAGAGGATTCCCCGGCGCAGACCTCTTATGAGACCTATCTCCGGGGCGAACTTTCGGTGTATCCCTTTGAAGTGCTGTATGGTTACGGCAGATGGGTGGTCTCTCTGCACCAGGCAGGCGAGAATCTGACCTGCCTCACGATGGCGGAGACCGTCCGGGCGTATGGCTACGGCACACTGGAGGATGCAGAAAAAGCCTGCGGAGAAACACCCCTCAGCGGCATTCCGCTGGAGCTCTGAACCACGACAAAAGGAGAACGGACATGAAAAAAAGACAGCGTTTCGCCGCTCTGCTGCTTGCGGCAGGACTGACCATTTCCGCCGCTGCGCCTTTGTGTGCCGCGGCAGAGACCGCAGACAAGACCGCCGATATGACCGCATTTTATCAGGACTGGAAAGCCAGGTATCTCCGGCAGAATGCCTATGTGACAGACGAGACCCAATACTATGTGTACTACAGCGAGGATACCTACAGCGGCGGCGAAGCCGTGCCGGTGACAGTTTCTGAAGCGCACGGCTACGGCATGCTCATCGCCGTCTCCATGGCGGACTATGACCCGGATGCCAGAGCGATCTTTGACGGCATGGTGCGGTATTACCAGGCACACCCCAGCGAGATCGGGCCGCATCTCATGGCGTGGCAGCAGAGCGATAACGGCAAAGCCCTGACCGAGACGGACGGCGCAGACTCTGCCACAGACGGGGACATGGATATCGCCTACGCCCTGCTCCTGGCGGACAAGGTCTGGGGCAGTGACGGCAGCTTCAACTATGCCGCCATGGGAAAAGCGGTGATCGGAGACATCATGACCTATGAGGTGAACCAGGAGACCTGGACACTGAGCCTGGGCGACTGGACTTATGGGGAAAGCGCCGGCAGCAAATACTACGGCGCAACACGGGCGTCTGACTTTATTCTACAGTATTTGCCCGTGTTTGCGTCGGTCTCCGGGGACGACCGCTGGACAAAGGTCTATGACAGCACCAACGCCATCATTGACAGCATGGTGGACACCTACGGCACAGGACTGCTCCCGGACTTTCTCATTCCCGACGGCAAGGGCGGCTATCAGCCTGCGCCGGAAAACTACCTGGAAGATGTGACCGACGGACAGTACGGCTATAACAGCTGCCGTGTGCCGTGGCGCATCGGCATGGATGCGGAGAACAATCCGGCGGCGAGAAAGTGCGTGGATGCACTGAACCAGTTTATACAAAAGCAGACCGGCGGCGACCCGTGGGAGATCATGGCAGGCTACACCCTGGATGGAGAATCCACCGCGGATTATAACGACCTCTGCTTTACTGCGCCGTTCCTTGTGGCGGCAAAATACAGCGCGGATGCCGACTGGAACGCGCAGCTCCGGGACTGCGTGGTGAACTATGGGGATGACGTGTACTTCGGGGACACCATCAAGATGCTGTGTCTCATTGTGGATGCCGATGCCTGGCAGGTGCCGGAAGCAGGGGAGACCGAGACAAAGGGGGATGTGAATCTGGACGGCAGCGTGACCATGGGGGACATGGTGCTGCTGCTCCGGTATCTGCTCCATAGCGAGACGCTGACCCAGGCGCAGACTGAGCAGGCAGACCTGCACGCGGACGGTATCGTCAATGGGCTGGATCTCTGCCGGCTGCGGCAGGTGTTGAATGGGTAAAACAGAATAAAGGAAAAACCGTCTTCCACACATAATTATGTGGAAGACGGTTTTATTTGTATAAGAGCCTGTTCAGTATCGAAGTGAAGTTCAAACCATTTGTGCGGTTAATGTTAAGCCAAGCGGTTTCATGATTTTTACCAGGGTTTCAAGATTGGGAACAGTTTTGCAGGACTCGATTCTCGCAATAGAGGACTGCGGCATATGGCACATGTCAGCAAGTTCTCTTTGAGAATATCCCAGAGCGTTGCGCTGTTCGATCACAGCAGAAATAATAGATGCCACGGTTTCCATTTCTTCTACGTCAGCTTTTCCTTGCGGACTGGTTGCTTTAACATGTTCTTTGTAATCATTCCATGTCCTCATAGATCATTTCCCCTTTCTGAATAAATAATCATCTCGCTCAGACTTTGCCTTTTCAATCTCGCGTTTTGGTGTCTTTTGCGGTTTCTTTTATAGCTTCTCGCTTACCCCTTCGACGGCATCACTCTTGCCAGTGCGCCTGCCAGACCGGACAGCGGCAGGGTTTGCAGCCAGATGCGTCCCGGGCCGGTGACCTTGGTGTTGAACAGCCCTTCGCCGCCCAGCAGCACATTGCCCATGCCCTTGACCATTTCCACATCCAGCGTGCAGGTAGCTTCCATGGCTGCCAGATTGCCGGTGTCCACCATCATGGTCTGTCCCGGTGCCAGGTCGTACGCTACGACACTGCCGTCAATTTCCAGAAACAGCATGCCGTTTCCGGTAAACTTCTGCATGACAAAGCCCTCGCCGCCGAAGAAGCCGCCGGCGATCCGTTTCTGGAAAAACAGCTCGAAGCTTACGCCGGCTTCTGATGCCAGAAATGCTGATTTCTGCGCAATGATCGCGCGCTGCGAATGAATCTGTACCGGCATGATCTCGCCCGGCACTGCCGATGCAAAGGCAATCATGCCCTGGCTGCCCCGGGCGGTGTAAAAGTTCTGGAACATGGATTCACCGGTAAATGCCCGACTGAACATTTTGCCCAGACCACCGCCCTTGGTCTGCATCTCCATATTGGGCGTCATCCACGCCATTGCGCCCTTTTGACAAACAACGGTTTCGTTCGGGTCTACGGTCAGTGTTACGACCGGATAGGGCTGTCCCTGAATTTGATACTGCATAATAACATCCTCCTGTTTTGTAATATGATGGAAGCAATACTGCCAGGACTGTCGTCGGTCCTTGTGTCAGATTGCTTTTGAATGCGCTGTCCCTGGGGCGTTTTGGTTTCTTCTGCGCCCGGTGCTTTGTATTATCCCTCTTAGACAGCCATACATTCCGGTTGTTTTATTATCATCCTTTACATATGTGATTTTCCAATTCGCATATGATTCCTCACCGTTAATAATATTATCTAAAATTTCTTGTGCCTTTGCTAATTGCTGTCCTTCAATACTGTCCAAATCATAATCATTGTAACCGGAAACATATGTTGCGGAATCATCGATTCTTTGCATAAAGGCATTGCAGATATCTTGCCCATATTTTGAATCAGTTAGAATTTCTCGAATAGTCGGATATTCTCCATTATGTTTATCAGCATAATCATCAATCTGGAAGTTGGTAATATTCATATATGCAATTTGTGTGGAAATCTGCATTTCCTTATCTGTATAACTCATCTTCTCTAATCTCCTCCATTTTTTGATTAAATTCATCAATACTCATT
>CAVAQT010000056.1:0-6135 GCA_963590855.1 Ruminococcus bromii | reverse complement strand
ACTATAACTGTCAGCAAAACGAAATACAATCTATTATGGAAAGAGGAGGCCACTGCAATGGCAATATTGGAAGTATCACACTTGAAGAAAGTCTATACGACACGTTTTGGAGGAAATCAGGTTGAGGCACTGCGGGATGTTTCTTTCACAGTGGAGCAGGGAGAATATACAGCGATCATGGGAGAATCCGGTTCAGGTAAAACGACGTTATTGAATATCCTGGCTGCCCTGGACAAGCCAACCAGCGGCATGGTTCGTTTGGATGGAAAGGATCTGACACAAATCAAGGAATCACAGATCGCAGCATTTCGCCGAGATAATCTGGGCTTTGTGTTCCAGGATTTTAACTTGCTGGATACCTTTTCGCTGGAGGACAACATCTATCTTCCTCTGGTATTAACGGGGACAGCATATGCAGAAATGCAGCGGCGTCTTATGCCCATTGCGCAGCAGCTTGGTATTGCAGCCTTGCTGAAAAAGTTTCCTTATGAAGTCTCCGGCGGTCAGAAGCAGCGTGCCGCAGTAGCACGGGCGCTTATCACAAATCCGAAGCTGATTCTGGCAGATGAGCCAACCGGCGCTTTGGATTCTCGTTCCTCTGATGAACTGTTGGCTTTATTCTCCGCTATTCATCAATCAGGTCAAACCATTGTGATGGTAACACATTCTACCAAAGCAGCTGCAAGTGCCGGCCGCGTCATGTTCATTAAAGACGGTGAGGTGTTCCATCAGCTGTATCGCGGCAATGATACCAACGAACAGTTTTACCAGCGCATTTCTGATACACTTACGCTGCTGACAACAGGGGGTGAGGCACGATGAAAATGAATCTGTATCCGAAACTGGCATGGCACGGCATTATCAAGAACAAGAAAACCTATGTGCCGTTCTTGCTGACCAGCATCGGACTGGTCATGATGTTTTATATCGTTTCTTATCTTACTTATAACAAATCTGTCAAACAAATGCGCGGCGGCGATGATATGCAAATGATCCTGTCCTGGGGCGTGCCTGTGGTGGCATTCTTTGTGGTGATCTTCTTGTTTTACATGAACTCCTTTCTCATGCGCCGGCGAAAAACCGAATTTGGACTTTACAATATCCTTGGCATGGGAAAGGGTAACATTGCTCGCATTCTCCTGTGGCAGAATCTGATGCTGTTTGTCGTTTCCACGGTGGGCGGTCTGGGCATGGGCATCCTGCTCTCTAAGCTGGCAGAACTCTGTGCGGCGAAAATGCTGTCCAATCAAGCTTCACTAGTGTTTGTCATTGAGCCTAATGCAGTACGAAATACGCTGCTTTTGACGGTACTTTCCTTTGTGCTGATCCTGCTCTATTCTTTGGGACAGATTCATGTGGCAAAGCCGGTAGAACTGCTCCATGGAGAAAAGACCGGTGAGAAACCGCCGAAGGCACGCTGGTTGCTTGCACTGATCGGTGTAGTGCTTTTGAGTACGGCATATTATCTGGCAGTAACCACCAAAGAACCTGTGCAGGCGCTGTTGGTGCTGTTTGTGGCAATTGTCCTGGTCATCATCGGTTCCTATTTGTTGTTCATCTGCGGTTCTGTAGCACTGTGCAAACTGCTCCAGAAAAACAAAAAGTATTATTATAAGCTGAACCACTTCATTTCCGTCTCCTCCATGTCCTACCGCATGAAGCGCAATGGCGCAAGCCTGGCATCCATCTGTATCCTTTCCACCGGTGTACTGGTTATGATCTCTTCTTCCCTTTGTCTGCGCATCGGCGAGGATGAGAGTCTGCACACCCGTTATCCCAGAGATATTGAAGTTGGAATCGTCACCAAGGATTATGACCAGAGCATTGCAGCAGCTTCATACATCGAACAGCAGGTGGATGCCGTATTACAGGCATCGCATCAGACCAGAAAAAACGAACTCGCTTACAACAATCTGAATTTTACCGCGTTGTTGGATGGCAGCGACATCTCGATAAAGAAGTACACAGAAATCAGTGGAACGCAGTATGCGGAAAGCATCGACAATCTTGTCATTCTGAACATTGTGACGCTGGACACCTATGAAAAAATAACTGGCACAACGGAAACGCTGGGCAAAAATGAGGTGTTGCTGCATATGTTCCGCGGAAAGTTCAACGGCGATTCTCTGAACCTTGATGACCAGCTTCAGTTCCATGTACAGAAACAAGTGCCTGCCTATGCTGAAAGCGGTGACAATGCCGCTGCAATTAATCCCACCATGTATCTGGTCGTTCCGGACGGAGATACCATGAAGCAGCTCTATGAGTACCAGTATGCCGCCTACGGAAAAGAAATGGCGTCTAGCTATCAGACTTGGATGGGATTTGATCTGGACTGTGATGCTGACACGCAAATGGAACTGACTGAACAGCTGTACGACCAGTTTGCAGAAGGGTCTGAAACGCATCCGAACTATTTTTATGAGATCAAGGGGTTGGAGACACAGCGGTATAGCTTTTATTCCCTGTTCGGCGGACTGCTGTTTCTGGGTATCCTGCTGAGCGTGGTATTCCTGTTTGGTACAGTGCTAATCATGTATTACAAACAGATCTCCGAGGGCTATGAAGACGCAGCACGATTCGAGATCCTGCAAAAAGTCGGCATGACCCGAAAAGAAATCAGAAAGAGCATTAATTCTCAGATCCTGACCGTTTTTGCAGCACCGCTGCTGGCATCCGGCATTCACCTGTGCTTTGCGTTTCCGCTAATTCAAAAGCTGTTGCTCATGTTCGGATTATCTAATACGCCGCTTCTGGTGGGCATCACTGTGGGCAGTTATCTGATCTTTGGTATATTGTATGCCGTAATGTATAAGGCAACCTCCCGCAGCTATTATCAATTGGTGAAATAATGCGGTACGGGAGAATTTACCGTATCATTGTATTAGTGATCGGACTGCTCTTGCTAGCGGCAGCGGCTATCCCTTTGGCTTTGCTTCTGGGGATTGCCGGACTGATTTGGAAGCTTATGAATTGGCTGTTAGAAAGGGGGAATGTTCAATGAAGCATAGTAAAATCATAGCGTTGCTTCTCTTGCCAGTTTTGTTTTGTACAGCCGGATGTAGTACAAAAAGCAATTTCCTGAGCAGGTATGAGAAGGCAATCTCTTCGATAGGTACAATGACACTTACACCGGATACAATTCTCATTGGCGCACGAACCGCAGGCAAAGATAATTATACCGGTGCATATGCAGCGTCTTGTGAAAAGGCACGGGGCAAGGATATCATTTTTGGAGGGTGTGATTTGCAAACACGCTGTCTGGAGATTACGGGTTCTGTCTCCTGTCAAACCGGATTTGTACAAATTCTAGTGAAAAACGGTAGTGAGGAGATTCAATTGACCCCAGACAGCAGCGGCAACATTGCCCATAGTATTTACGGATTCGGCGGTGATTGGTATTTGTCTGTGGAGTATACTAATTTTTCTGGCAGCGTAGCCATTTGCAGTAGATATGAAGCATCAACCCATTTGGCTCATCCCGTATGATTTTTATCGAAATGAAAGCGTGTTAATTTAGACACGCTTTTTTATTTGCCATTATCTAAAAATAGTGGTATAATAGAATTGTGAAATCAACAGGGAAATGAGGTTAGTATCATGGGAACGGAAAATGGACATGCTAAAATAGACATGCTGCATGGATCACTATGGAATAAGCTTCCGCGTTTTGCATTGCCAGTAGCGGCAACTGCAATTTTAGAGCAGTTGTTTAATGCTTCTGATATTGCCATTGTAGGCAATTTTTCGCCTGGAGATAAGACCGTTGCTGTTGCGGCCGTTGGTGCAAATAGCCCGATTATCGGGTTGATTCTCAATCTTTTTATTGGTATAGCATTAGGCGCAAATGTTGTAATCGCAAATGCCATCGGAAGAAAAGATATGAAGTCAGTGCAAAAAGCAGTACATACCGCATTGATTTTGGCGCTTTTTTGTGGTATCGCTGTGACGATACTGGGAGAACTCATTGCAGGAAAGGTAATGGGTTTGCTGAATGTTCCAGATGAAGTGTTTCCTGAGGCATTGCTCTATTTAAGGATCTATCTTCTTGGACTTCCGGTTATCTTCCTTTATAACTTTGAAGCGGCTGTTTTCCGGAGTATCGGTGATACAAAAGTACCATTACAAGCGCTTTTGATTTCCGGCGTTTTGAATGTCATCCTAAACTTGTTTTTTGTCATTGTTTTGCATATGACAGTAAACGGCGTGGCAATTGCTACAGTAATCGCAAATGTGGTTAGTTCTCTGATTCTGTTATGGAAATTGATGCGTACTGATAAGTGTGTTCATGTGTCTTTAAAAAGACTTCGGATAGACAACCAAAGTTTGCTTCGCATTGTGCAGATCGGACTTCCAGCCGGAATTCAAAGTGCTGTATTTGCGATGGCAAATATTGTGATACAGTCTGCAATTAATAGTTTGGGAACTACTGTGATTGCTGCATCCAGTGCCGCATTCAATTTGGAAATCTTGGCATACTATGTTTTGAATTCATTCAGTCAAGCATGTACGACTTTTGTGGGACAAAATTATGGAGCAGGCAATATGAAGCGCTGCCGAAAGGTGCTGGGGCTGTGCTTGTTGGAAGATGCAATTGCATCAGCTGCTGCAATTGGACTAATTTTATTCTTCGGAAAATATATGCTTGCGATATTCAACAGTGATCCGGAGGTAATCCGAATCGGCTATATTCGTCTTGTAACAATTTTCTCTGCATACGTTTTCAGTATGCTGTACGAGGTTATGTCAGGATATTTGAGAGGATTCGGAATATCTCTTGTCCCTGCAATACTTACAACAATTGGTGTGTGCGGTATTCGGTTTGCCTGGATTTATACCATATTTCAAAAAAGCAGAACGTTCCAGACAATTATGTTAGTTTACCCCGTAAGTCTAGCTGCAACTGCGATTTTGATCGGCATTGCTTTGCTGCTGTATCATCCATCTCGTCGATATCAGAAACAAACCAGCGTTTCAAAAGGCGGTACTGAATAAAACGATTTTTCATATGCACTGGACATTTCTAAAAAAGTGTGCTATAATAGAGATGCGGAGAAATTTCGCAAAAACAAATAAAAAGGGAGTCATTCAAATGAGAAAGAATTTTGGTGCACAAACCTGGATGTATCCGATGCCGGTCCTCATTGTCGGCACCTATGATGAAAGTGGAAAACCAGATGCAATGAATGCGGCATGGGGTGGTATCTACGAGACCAATCAAATCATGCTCTGTCTGAGTCCGAGCCATAAGACGACCAAAAATATTCAGGCAAAAGGTGCCTTTACAGTAAGTTTTGCAACTGCAAAAACAGTGGTACCTTCTGATTATGTTGGCATTGCATCAGGCAATAATACACCGGACAAGATGGAAAAATCCGGATTTCATGCAGAAAAGAGCGAACATGTTGACGCGCCGCTGTTTCAGGAGCTGCCGATGGCATTAGAGTGCAAGTTGGTAAAGTTTAATGAAGATGGCGTTGTAATTGGTGAAATCGTCAATGTGTGTGCTGATGACAGCATCTTGGATGAAAACGGAAAAATCGATGCAGAAAAGTTGGAGCCGATTACATTCGACAGCGTAGCACATACTTATCGGAAATTGGGCGATAAGGTAGGAAACGCTTTTTCTGATGGCAATCAGCTCAAGTAATCATCTATAACGACAAATTCATAAAATAAAAAATCACGCAGATTCCATAGTGAGATGAAACTGCGTGATTTTCTGATGCTAGGGAAGTTGCAAGAAAACCTACCACATCAGAGATGTGATATCATCTAAAATGCAACCTGCTGCTTTTACAGCTTTTCCTGCGTTTTTGCGAATATCATGTTTCTGCTTTGAAGTCGCTTTTGACATCATATAGCAAACCGTTCCAACCGTTGCGCCAACAGTAACGCCGCGAACAATAGATTTTACTGTCATATTAGCTGCTCCTTTTTTCTTTTTGCGTAGACAAGATCTACTGCAAAAATAGTATACGAAAAACCATTATTTTTATCCCTGCATATCTATGGAAACACCTATGAAGCGAGGCAATTGGAATGAAACTTTCTCAGTTAAATATCGTATTGGTAGAACCGCAAATTCCGCAGAATACCGGAAATATTTCCCGAACATGCGCCGTTACGGGCGCC
>CAVAQT010000055.1:0-7055 GCA_963590855.1 Ruminococcus bromii | reverse complement strand
CGCGCCACCTCCCTTTTCAAGGGAGGCTTTCGGGCGAACGATGTTCGCCCCTACGAATACCCCTGTCACCTACGGTGACATCCCCCTTTTCAAGGGGGACGAGAGACTCCTCCGCCCTGACGGGCACCTCCTCTGGGAGAGGAGGCTTTCTTTTGGCTCCTCTACAGAGGAGCTGGCAAGCCGTAGGCGTGACTGAGGAGTCTCGGGCGAACAATGTTCGCCCCTGCTTTATTCTGCCGCAGTTTTTTCCGCCGGTTTTTCCTTTGCCGGTTCCGGTTTGGGAGCGGTGACCTTTGGTTTGCGCAGGTTTTCGATGCACCCTCTGGGGCATTCCTTGGCGCAGAGACCGCAGGATTTACACTTGTCATAGTCGATGACCGGGTAGGCGTTTTCGACGATGATCGCCTCGAACTTGCAGACCTTTTCGCACTTTTTACAGCCGATGCAGGAGTTTTTGCAGGACTGCATTGCCGTTTTGCCCGTGTTCCGGGAGGAGCAGCGCACGTCTACCTTTTTCTTTTCCGGGCGCAGTTCGATGAGCCCGTTGGGACAGACTTTCGCGCACTTATTGCAGGAGACGCACTTTTCCGTGCAGAAAGTAGCAATGCCGTTCTGGATGGAGATGACATCGTTTTCACAGACGGAAACGCAGTCGCCCAGTCCGAGACATCCGTAGGCGCAGACACCTGTGCCCCCGTAGAAGCGCTTCGCCGCCGTACAGGACTGCACGCCGTCAAAGGTGAACTTTCGCTTGGTGGCGTCGCAGTTGCCGTTACAGTGGAGCACCGGGATCATCCGCTCGGATGCGGAGACAGAGACGCCCATGATCTCGCCGATGGCTGCCGCAGCGTTTCCGCCGCCGGGGAGACAGGCGTTCATGGGAGCGCCCTTATTGACGATGGCGTCGGCGTAGTCTGCGCAGCCGGCATAGCCGCAGGCTCCGCAGTTTGCGCCGGGAAGGGCTTCGGTGATCTTCACGGCGCGCTCGTCCGTCTTGACGGCAAACACCTTAGAGATCACCACCAGCAGGACACCGAACACGATGCCCATGACAACAAAAATCAAAATGGGATAGACAAATTCCATGGCACATCCTCCTTACTGTCCCAGGCCGCCGAAGCCCAGAAAGCTCATGGACACAATGGCTGCTGCGATCAGCGTCGCCGGAACGCCCCGGAACATCTTCGGGGTATCGCCGTCCGCGTCGTCCACACGGGAGCGGACACCGGAAAAGATCACCATCGCCAGGGCAAAGCCCACGCCGGAGAACACGGCATTCACCAGAGACTGTCCGAAGCTGTAGCTTTCGTCAATGTTCATAATGGTCACGCCCAGTACGGCGCAGTTGGTGGTAATCAGGGGCAGGTACACGCCCAGGGTCTTATACAGGGGCGGCATCAGCTTTTTGATGACCATTTCCAACAGCTGGACAAACACGGCAATGACCAGGATAAACGCCACTGTCCGGAGATAAGTCAGCTCCAGGGGCTTCAGAATGAAGTAGTAGATGGGATAGGTGCACAGGGATGCGCACAGCATGACAAAGACTACCGCAGCGCCCATGCCCACGCTGGAATCCAGCTTTTTCGATACGCCCAGGAACGGGCAGCAGCCGTAGAACTTCGACAGGACGAAGTTATTGGTCAGCACGGCGGCAATGATGATTGCAATATAGGTACTCATGCGTCAGCCTCCTCACTCTTTGCGCTGCACACTGCCGCATTGGGGCAGCCTGCGCAGCCGATCTTCTTCGGCGGCTGCTTTTTGGACAGGGCACAGACCACGGCGATCACAAAGCCCAGCACCAGAAAGCCGCCTGCCGGCATGACGAACAGAGACATGGTATGTCCCACCATGCCCGGAATGGCCAGTCCGAACCAGGTGCCGCTGCCCAGGATCTCCCGGACGCTTCCCATAAGGAACAGCGCCAGAGTAAAGCCCAGACCCATGCCGGCGCCGTCCAGCGCCGAAGCCAGCACGTTATTCTTGGAGGCGAACATTTCCGCCCGTCCCAGAATGATGCAGTTTACGGTGATGAGTTCCAGGAATGCGCCCAGGCTGGTATATAGCGCCGGGACAAAGCCATGCACCAGGAACTGGATAACGGTCACGAAGGACGCGATGATGACGATATAACAGGGGAGCTTCACCTGCTCGGGGATCACCTTTCGCAGCAGGGAGATCACGATATTGGAGCAGATCAGCACGAACATGGTAGACAAGCCCATGCCGATGCCGTTAAATGCTGCTGTTGTGACTGCCAATGTAGGACACATGCCCAGCAGTCCCACCAGCGTGGGGTTTTCTTTCAGGATACCCTTTGTAAATTCTTTTCCGTAGTTCATGCGCCGGTCACCTCCTGATTTGCGCGGACTGTGGCAAGGGCGCAGGTCACGGCTGCCTTCATGCCCTTGGAAGAATAGGTCGCACCGGTGATATTATCCACACCGTTTACGGCATCGCTGTCCGACAGACCCACCAGGTTATCTGTCAGCAGTTCCGGATTGGACTGCACCTTTGTGCCCAGACCCGGTGTCTCGGAAACGGTGACGAAGGACACGCCGGTCACAGCGCCGTCCGCATCTACGCCGACAACCACCTGGAGACCGCCCTTATTATAGCCGTCTGCGGTGACCAGCACGGCGAACTGTCCCTTTTCATCCTGGTACAGTCCGGTGGCGGAAGCCTTTTCGTTATTCTCCGGGGTAAAGCCGGCGATCTCTGTGAATGTGCCGGCATCGGGAAGCTGCTGTAAGCTAGACTGGATGGCGTCCGCTTCGGCTGCGGCGATCTTATCCTTGGTCACCATATTTGCCAGTGCCAGGAAAGCGCAGCAGACGGCGCAGATCACTGCCAGCACCAGGGGCGGCAGGAGCATTGCCTTTACGCCGGATGTTTTCTGTTCTGCCATGTTATTTCGCCTCCTTTTTCTCGATGGGCTTTGCGCCGAAAGGATGGGTCATGGTCAGCTTATCGATATACGGAGTCAGCAGATTCATGAGCAGGATGGAGAAGGAACAGCCCTCCGGCATATTGGCAAATTCGCGGATGACGAAGGTCAGCACTGCGCAGCCCAGGCCGAAGATCAGCTTGCCCTTTCCGGTGATGGGTGTGGTCACATAGTCGGTCGCCATAAAGAATGCGCCCAGGATGACGCCGCCGCTGAGGAGGGCATAGAGCACGTCGGTCATTTCGCCGCCGGTGGCGAGGGTATAGCACAGCTCCAGGACAGCCAGGCCGCCCAGGTATGCCGTCGGGGTATGCCAGGAAATAATGCCCATGACCAGCAGGAAAATGCCGCCGATGAGCAGTGCCAGGGCGGAGGTCTCACCGAGAGAGCCGCCCACGTTACCCAGGAACAGGTCTAACAGGCCGGCATCTCCGGAGGCAAGAGGGGTTGCGCCGGTGACGCCGTCGGCGAGTCTGGGGTTATCCATGAGCAGTTTGACGATGAAGTTGCTGCCGCGGTAATAGAAGGGCTTCACCCAGGTGGTCATATCGCCGCCGAAGGACAGGAGCAGGAACACGCGTCCGGTGATGGCCGGGTTTGCGAAGTTACATCCCAGGCCGCCGAACAGCTGTTTTACCACAGCCACGGCGAAAACGCAGCCGATGGCGGCTTCCCACAGGGGCAGTGTCACAGGCAGGTTCAGTGCCAGGAGCACGCCGGTGAGCATGGCGCTGCCGTCCGTGACGGTGACTTCTTTTTGCATCAGCTTCTGACAGACCAGTTCGGTGAACATGCTGATGACGGCGCAGTACACGACCATGAACAGGGCGCGCGGGCCAAAGACCACGGTCGCCGCCGCGATCGCCGGCACAAGTGCCAGCACCACCAACAGCATGATCTTTTGGGTGGTCATGCCGCTCCGCACATGAGGTGACGGAGAAATTGTAAGTAATGACATGGTTTATCATCCTCCATGAGTTTTTATTTTTTTCGGGGTTGGGGTGGATGGGGATTCTTTTTTCAGTGTGACTCCTCCGCCCTTCGGGCACCTCCTCTAAAGAGGAGGCTAAATTGGCTCCTCTCCCAGAGGAGCTGGCAGCCGCAGGCTGACTGAGGAGTCTTTACTTCTTAATGCTGGACATATAGAATGCCTTTGCCAGCTGGTTGGTCTCTGCCACGGGACGTTTTGCCGGGCAGGCGTAAGTGCAGCAGCCGCAGTTCATGCACAGGGTCACTTTCAGCTTACCCAGGGCTTCGCTGTCTTCCCGGCGGAATGCCTTTGCGATCTCCGTGGGCATGAGCCGCAGGGGACAGGCGTGGACGCATCTGCCGCAGTGGATGCAGGCGGACGGCTCTGGGGAGACGAATTTTTCCAGTGCCAGCACCGCGTTATTGGCTTTCAGGATGGGGTCAGCGGTATCGGGGATGGCGATACCCATCATAGGGCCGCCGTACAGCAGCTTTCTTGCGCGCTCCATATCGCACTGAGCAAAATCCAGCACATCCTGCACCGGTGTTCCCATGGGGACGATCACGTTACAGGGGTTTCCCACGGCATCGCCGTCTACGGTCACCATGCGCTGCACCATGGGCATGCCGGTCTTGAGGTAACGGCTGAGGAATGCCACGGAAGAGACGTTCATAACAATAACGCCCTGGTCTGCCGGAAGCTGACCTTCCATGACGACACGCCCCAGGGTGTGATAGATCAGGACTTTTTCTGCGCCCTGGGGATAAGTCGTGGGCAGGGAGAAGATCTGGATCTCCGGGTGGGGCTTGGCTTTTTCCGTGAGGACGCGGATGGCTTCGGGCTTATTGGTCTCGATGCCGATCACGGCCTTGGGGATATGCAGCCAGTGCAGCACCTGGAGCACGCCGTCCAGGACTTCTTCCGGGGCTTCTACCATCTGGCGGTAGTCGGAAGTGATATAGGGTTCACATTCGGCGGCGTTGATGACCAGGGTATCTACCGTCTGTTTGGGGTTCAGCTTCACATGGGTGGGGAAGCTCGCGCCACCCATACCCACCAGGCCGCTCTCCCGAACGGCTTTGAGGAAGCTCTCCTTATCGGTCACGGCAGGCGGACAGACGTCAGGACAGACGGTCTGCTGTCCGTCGGTCTCGATCTCCACCATGGGACATGTTCTGCCGTTGGACATGCGGTAGGTGGTCACGGCTTTTACCGTGCCGGACACGCCGGAGTGGATGGGCGCTGACATGAAGGCATCGGTGTCGCCGATCTTCTGTCCGACCAGCACGGTATCCCTCGGCTTTACCACCGGGGCGCAGGGTGCGCCGATGTGCATGCTCATGGGAATCCGCACCAGTTTCGGCAGGGGCAGCGGCACGGATGCGCAGTTTTCGGTGTTCTTATGGTGCGCCAGGTGCACACCATGCAGTTTTTTCATATGGGTTTACTCCTTTCTTGGGTTGGGTGGGTGATTGGGGGGTGTATTGATGAGATCCCTCCGTCTGCTCCTCACGGAGCAGCCACCTCGTACTGAGCGGTCCCCTTTGTCACCTACGGTGACATTTCCCCACCCCGTGGGGAATCACCCTTTTCAAGGGAGGCTTAAAGACTCCTCCGCCCTGTCGGGCACCTCCTCTGGGAGAGGAGGCTCGGGCGAACGGTGTTCGCCCCTACAATGACAGCTGAGTCCCCCTTGAAAAGGGGGATGTCAGCGCAAGCAGACAGGGGGATTATCCCTCCGTCTGCTCCTCACGGAGCATCCACCTCCCTTTTCAAGGGAGGCTTTCGGGCGAACGATGTTCGCCCCTACGGTATATTGTTTCAACACGTTATCATTGCGTACCGGAAAACACAGATTCCCCGGAGGGGGGGAACAGGCAGCTTGTCTGCCGTGACGCTGCCCTTTTTTCTCCGTTGGATTGGGGGGTAAGGCTCACAGCGAGCACGCTGAGGGCGAACGATGTTCGCCCCTACGGTGAGGGGGTAACGGTTTGAGATGGGGTGGGGTTATTGGGAGGGGGTGAAGTCGATGTTATCGCTGAGGTAGAGTGTTCCGGCGGTGTCCTGGGCAACGATCTGGTAGTCCTCTTGATGAAGGTGCTGTTCCAGTCCGGCTGTGCCTTCCATCCAGATCAGGGTGGAGAGGAAGTCGGACTTTATGCCGCTGTCGCAGAACACAGTCACAGTGGTGAGGTCGGATTCTGCCGGCATTCCAGTTTTGGGGTCGAGAATGTGGCAGTATTTCTGTCTGTCATCCGCAATAAAATACCGTTCATAGCCGCCGGAGGTGGATAGCAGACAACTAGTAGTTGACACCGTACCCAGGACACCGTTGCTGTCGGGGTCGCGGATCTCGATGCGGAAGGGTTCGCCGTCAGGCTTTTCGCCGTAGCACAAAATGGAAGATGTCATGGAGACAGTTCCCCAGGTCGTCTCGCCGGAAGCATCCAGGGCGGCGCGCACCTGATCCAGAGCGTAGCCTTTTCCCACCGCGCCGCAGTCCAGCTGTGCGCCGTCCGTCAATACAACGGTATTGTCATTGACGGTCAGGTGAGAGGGGGAGATAGTGGGAAGCACTTCTGCCAGTTCTGCCGCTGTGGGGACATGGGGCGCATCTGTGGTAATGCCCCAGAGCTTTGTGAGCCGACCCACGGTGAGGTCTACCCGGCTGCCGTACTGCTGCTGCAGGGCGGCGGTCTGGGTGACGAGAGGACAGACGGCGTTTTCTCCGGAAAGCGTGCCCTCGCGGTTCAGCTGGGACACGGCGCTGTCGTCGTCATAGGAATCCAGTGCCGCGGACAGGGTCTGGAGGGTGGAGACCGTTTCGGCGGTATCGCCGCCGTGCAGGGAAATGGTGCAGGCGGTATCCATCACCCAAATGGTGTCGGTCTGCGCCGTTTCGGCAGGTGTGCCGCAGGCGTTCAGCAGCAGGGGAAGTGCCGCGAAAAGTTTTTTCCAGCGAATCATAAAAACATCTTTCTTTTCCTTGGGAAACATGGTATAATAGGGGGATGGGGGTTGCATCGACGAGATCCCCCTGCCCTAACGGGCATCCCCCTTTTCAAGGGGGACGAGGAACTCCTCCGCCCTGACGGGCACCTCCTCTAGGAGAGGAGGCTTTCTTTTGGCTCCTCT
>CAVAQT010000054.1:0-7838 GCA_963590855.1 Ruminococcus bromii | reverse complement strand
GTATCCGCACCGGTAAGAACCGCACTGATGTGTTCATCTTCTATAAGCATATCATGCAATGCACTTACTTTACGCGCAATTTCGTTGTTCATCGTGATAATACCGGTTTCAAGACTGCGGCAGAATCGCAAGTCCGGTTTACCGTTTTTAAGAAGCAAAACATCTGTCGTATAACCGCCGATGTCTATTACAAATAACACCCACCTCTTCATTTGTTCACTTAGCTTTCATAGGCGTTCAAAAAGTTCAGACGGCTTTATAGCCGTAACTTTACTGCCTGAGAAGTCCTTAATATTTCTTGTAACAATATAATCTGCTTTAATTCTGGACGCACAAACACTTTGGAACGCATCTTCGTAGTCGTCAAACCCAAGCTTGACAGCTTTTGTTAAATCTGAGCTTTTCAAATCCGCTATTGTGAAAATAAGTGAGAGTTTTTCAAGAATGTCACTTATTTTATCTGCATCAAGCTCTTTTCTCATAATATAGATTATGTTTGGAATTGAAAGTGCAGATATATATCCTGTTATTTTGTTAACTTCGCATAATCTGAATAATTTCTGAGCATCTTCGACAAACGGTAATCTGTTGCACAAAACATCAAGAATGACATTTGTATCAATCAGCGCTTTCATATTTGCTCATCCTTTCCGCTTTCATTTTCTTGTCATCATAATCATTTTTTAAGACACCTACCAGAGAGTCGGAAAGAAATGAAACGGTTTTATCATGCGATATAAGTCTTGCCATTTCCAGACCATTACGCAGGATAATGACTTCTTCGCCTGTTTGTACCAATTGAAGATACTTACCGAAATTATTCTGAATATCAGTTGCAGTTACAGTTGTCATATAAAACGCCTCCTTTATTGGCGAATATTATTATACGCTATTTTAGCTAATACGTCAAGGGTTTAGCTAAAATACTTTATATTTATTTTGGGTAATTATTTTGGTTTTATACTTTGTTATTGATAACGCATAAGAAAAGCGTGCATATAATCGTCAAACCCCTTGTATTCGGGATTCCATAGCTCTAGTTGTCGTTGGGACCGTAGAGATTCGTGGGCATGACGGAGATATAGTCCGTGCCATATTGACGGTTCAGAAACTCGCAGTATTTCAGCCCGCTGATCTTTGCCAGCGCATAGGCTTCGTTGGTCTTTTCCAACTCCCCGGTCAGCAGGCAGCTCTCCTTCATAGGCTGCGGTGCCATACGGGGATAGATGCAGGACGAGCCGAGAAACTCCAGCTTCTTGCAGCCGTTTTTCCACGCGGAGTGGATGACGTTCATTTCGAGCAGCATATTGTCGTACATGAAGTCCGCCAGCGCCTCCTGATTGGCGACAATGCCGCCGACCTTCGCCGCCGCGAGAAAGACATATTCCGGCTTTTCCTGTGCGAAGAACTCCTCCACCGCGTCCTGACGCTGCAAGTCCAGCTCCTTATGTGTTCTCGTAATAATATTGTGATAGCCCTGTCTTTCAAGCTCTCTCACAATCGCAGAGCCGACCATGCCGCGATGACCGTGATAAGCGCTTTTTTCATATGTACCTCCACTGCCGCCAACGACGGCATTTTTTTATTTTCCTTATGGCACACGCCATGATATAATTATACAGTAAATTTTCTCCTGACTGAATTCAGTATATTGGCTTGCACTTACGATATATTGGTTTTTTATGAGCCGCATTTTTCGTTACAAGTTAAATTAAAGAAGGGTGTGCCCTTCTTATTCCGCACGGCACACGCCGAGACGGAGAAAAATCGGATAGAGGTAGCTTGCGCCAAACACACCGTCCAGTGCCTTCGGTCCCGGTACGACGACCATTGCCTTTGCTCTCTTATAGGCTAACATCACCGACGCGCGGGTGATGGTCTTTTCCTTCCGATTAACCTTGAGCTCGCCACCCGGCGTGCCGTCCTTGCGCAGTTTGATGCTGTAGGTGAATTTCACGCCGCCCTTCCCGTTTCGACCGGATGTCCGGAACACGCAGCCTTCAAGCCGCACCAGCGTCTGCCAGAGGTAGTCCTCTTCCTTTGCAGCGTCCATTCCGGCTGCACAGTCCATAAATTCTTCGCACAGCTTTACGCGCTCGCGGTAGCGGCAGATACGCTGCGCGTCCCGGCTGATCTCCCGCATGGAATACACCGTCTTGCTGTAGGGCAGATAGCCGATGACCGACGCATGGGAAAGACCGACTACATTTCCGATCTCCCGCACGGTTTTGCCCTGCGCATAAAGCCTACGGATCTGCTCTGCCAGCGGTGAGCTGTAATACACCATGTGATTCCTCTCCCCCGCGGTAATGAGCAGCTTTCGCGCCTTGAGTGCGCTGATTCCAAGCGCATCTGCCACAAAGGAGATGTCGTGCTGCTCATTTTCCCTGCTGTTAAACAGCTTGACAACCGCGTCCAGCACTTCCTTTTCTAATTTCTCCCGGTTGAAGGCTAATTTCTTCATCGGCGCCGCCCTCCTTTCAATACCGTTACAAGTTAAATCAGACGATGGGAAAACGGGTGGTTTCCCCGTTTTCATTCCCATCGGAATTTTCATACCAATTTGCAGTCCCAGACGTTGATGTCCGTATCCGCAAAGACGGCTTTTAATCGACTCTGAAGCTGCTCTTTGGTTGCGTTTTTCTTTAAAATCACCTGCAAGAAGCCGCCTCCGCCTGCGCCGCAGACCATTTTGCCGTCCAGAAGATCCTCCGCCGCGTCGAAGATCTGGTCGATCAGCGTGTTGGTGGAGCCTGCGTCGATTTGCTTGGAAAGCGTCCAGTGCTGCGTGAGCAGTTCCGCGAAATCGTCCACATGGCCGCGCTCCAGTTCGAAGCGCATCAGAACGGCGACGCGCTGGATCTCGTTGAGCGCGGACGCCGTATCCGGCTCGTTGCCGATATAGCGTCCCACTACGTCGCGCAGGAGGTTTCGCGCAAGCCGTCTCTGCCCGGTGTAGATCAGGCAGAAGCGTTCGTTCAGCTCCTTTACGGTTTCTGCGCCGAGACTCAGATGCTGAACAGTCAGCTTCTGGTTCAGTCCCGGCTTGGAAGTGATATACTTCACGCCGTCGGTCACGCCGCCCACCTGATCCTGCCAGCCGCCGCCTGTGGACATGATCTGCTCCATGCACAGCACGGTGGAATACAGGTCGTCCTCGGTGTGCGGGATCGCGAGAAATTCAAGAATCGCCTTGACGCACGCCGCCGCGAGGATAGAGGACGTTCCGAGTCCGCTTCCCTTCGGCACGCCCGTGACCTCCGTGTCCATCCAGATACCGCCGCCGAGTCTTGTCAATATCTCCTGCAAATCGCCACCCGCCGCGGGAATCACGCCGCAGGCCAGCAGCGCCGCCTTCTGAAGCACATAAGGGTCGTAGGGATCGCCTACGGATTGAAGCGGCGCAATCTCGTCAAACTCGCCGTGAACGTCCATGTCCCGGCTCTCGAACACGATCTTCTTTTCCGGAAGCCGCCGGAGGCTCACCTTGACGGGACGTTCTCCGTTCAGCAATATCGCCGCGTTGAGGACCGTTCCGCCGTTTTCGTTGCAGTACGGCGGAGTATCGCTCCAGCCGCCGCCCCAGTTGACGCGCAGCGGAAGCCTGACCTTGGCATAGTCCTTTGCGATTTTGCACGCCGTGTTCTCCTTAAGTCCCGCCATCGTCTCCTTCAGAATGGCGGAGGACAGCGTCGAAAACGCCTTGACGACGCGGCTGTCGCCCTCTTTACCGCCCAGCGCCGTTCCCACATAATAATGTAGTCGCATCCGCTCGCCGTACTGTGCGACGTCGATTCTGCGCTCCAACCACTCGGTCTGGATTTTGGTTAAGGGCGCGGTCAGCTTCGCTTCACGGGCAGGGGCTTTATTTTCGATCAGCTGACGGATGCCGTTCATCTGAACCAGCTCCGCCATGCGTTTATTCCATGCGAGAATCGCTTCAGGGTCCGCATCGCGGAAGCCCGCCGCCAGTGATTTGCCGCGAACAACGTCCTCCCAGCGTTCCTCCGTCACGGCATGGTACAGCCTCAGCGCCGCCGCCACCGCTTCGCGGATGGTATTGCATTCCGGATAGATCGGCGCTTCCCACAGGGTATTGCCAAGTGTTGACGGAATCGTATGCCCGAACAGCTGATTTTCCTTCGGGTTGTCCTGCACGCCGAAGATGCGGGCGACAAATTTTCCGTTCGTCTGCTTCAGTCCGTGCAGCACCACGCCGGAGGGAATAACCTCATCATGGATATCGATATAGGAAAGCACCGTCCCCGCGCCGACGGTCGCCGCGCTATGGACATAGCTCACCTCGCAGTAGACGTTTTCCCCGATCTTCGCGCCCGCAGAAACCACCGAGTTATACCCGGCGCAGGCGCTCAGGCTGCTGTTGACCACGCCGTTCCAGCCGAGGTCGCTGTAGCTCTGCACGCCCGCCGTCATGAGCACGAGGATTTCCTTCGTCGTGCCGAAATGAATGAACTTCGCGGGAGCCAGCCGCAGCAGCTTCAGCCGGTAGGGTCTTAATACTTCCCATACGGCTTTTCTGCACGCCGTCAGCGCATCGCAGTAGCTGCCCTCCGGCTTCTCGCGGAGAAATTGCTCGAGTGTGGAGTCGGTCGCCAGCGGATACTGGAAATCTCCGTACAGCGACAGGCGCACCTCGCTGTTCACGAAGGCGCGGTACTTCTCCTCCGTGGAAATCAGCGCAGCCAATGCGTTCAGCACGTCCGTCCCCATGAGGATCGCGCCGGTGTCGATGTCCACGCAGTTATGCTCGTTCACCGCGCCGACTTGGCGCAGCGTCTCCACCGTCTGCTTATGCAGGAAGGAGCGGACGTTGCCGTCGCCGCCGCGCAGGTACACGCCATGATCCTTGCCCGTCTCCACATCCTCCTTGAAGCTGATGACCGCCGCGCCGCTGCCGTTCCAATCGATAAGCAGCGGATTGAACAGCAGCAGAACGTCGCCGCTGAGCAGCAGCATTCCCTCGCGGATGCGCCCCGGAACAGAGCTCATGCAGATCATGAATTCGTCAAAAAGCGTGGAGCTGCGTCCGTCCGGCAGCTTATGCGGCACGGGAGAAAACAGCTTTCCCAGCGCGCTGTACTGCGGCACGCGCTTGCTGTCTCCGCCGCTGTGAATGACGAGGATGCGTCTGCCCGCCCAGCCGCCGTTTTCAGACAGCCACCTGAGCACGCTCAGCGTTGCGCCGCCGCTGCCAACGCGCACGCCGCCCTCGTCCGGGATCACGGCGAAGGTCGTTCTTGAGGGCAGGAAGCTCCTTCTGTCCTCGATCTGCGCACGGAAGCCCTCCGCCTGATGCGCGTCGCTGGCGGTCAGGATCACCGCGTCCCATGTCGGGAAGGTTTCGCTTCTTAAAGATCGTTCATAGTCGCTCCACGCATCTGCGTAGGACTGCGATAAGTAAAGGCTTGTGTTCATATTCATAGCGGCATCGGCCGTCCTCTCCTATATTGAATTTTTCGTTTGTTTTCCCAGCTATCCCGCCGGGACTGTATCTCCTACCACTGTTCTCTGTATTTGCTGGGAGGAACGCCCTCCACCTCCTTGAACCGTGCGCTGAAATAATGCGCCGCCCCAAGTCCGCACTCCAGCCCGATGGCCTCCACCGTCTTATCCGTAAAGCGCAGAAGGCGCTTTGCCTTCGTGATGCGCAGATTCAGAAGATAGGCGTTGATGGGCTGCCCGTACTGCTCCTTGAAGGTCTTGAGCAGGTAATACTTGTTGATATAGAACTTCGCTGCAAGCTCGTCCAGCGTAATCTTCTCCGCATAATTCGCGTCCAGATATTCCTTCACGGGAACGATCATGGACTTTTTCTTCGGTAAATCCTCCTGATTTTCCGGGTGCCATGACTGCTCCATCAGCAGGGTGAGCAAGCGGCTCAAGCCCTCGTTGATGCGCATATCCCGGATATAGTCGTCTGAGGCGGCGAACGCCATAAGGGACTCCCACTCGGTGTGGAAGGCTGTGGTGTCCTCCGGGCGAAAGACGGGCTTTCCGCCGCGCTCACAGTACTTTTCATAGATTGCCGGAAGCGCCGCGCCGTAGAAATGCACCCAGCGCAGCGTCCAAAGTTTGTCCGCGCTCGTCGTGTGCTTGTACGGCTTTTCGCAGTTGATGAATACCATGTCGCCGGCGGACAGCTGATAGTCCTCGCCGTTATAGGACAGACTTCCCGCGCCGTCCACAACCGAGAAGAACAGGAACGAGGAAAGATTCGCCCTGCTGGACACATGCGGTCTCCGCGCCATCAGTTCGCCGATCTCTTGTAGGTATAGGAGAGATGACCTCGCAAACGTCGACGGCGTATACAGGATGCGGTTCGAGGTCACGATGGAAGCTTTGTTGTTTGTGAAAAATTCATCCATAGGGTATTACCTCGCGTGACATGAAGACAGCGGCGTGGGAGGTGGTTATTGTGTTCATATTGGTCGTCTCCTGATGTTACAAGTTAAATGGTGTATATGTCGCCGCCAGAACCGCAGTTGTACAGACTTTCAACCACACGCCGACGGTCATTGACGGCCCCCATACCTGTGGGGCTCACCTCTGCCCAGTCGCAAAGCATTTTCTCAGTGTATCGCAACAAGCCTTTTTGCAGTCCACACACCTGCCACCGTCCCTGCTGTGTTAAATACAATATCATTGATGTCCGCCCATACACCGACATTCGGCAGCAGCCGCAAGTGAATCTTTATGGTCTCATCATACCCCGGCGCACGGCGCAGGAGGGTGATGTGGAGAATCAGGAAAACGCTGAATATCACAGGAATAATCGGATGGTTCTTTCTGCAAAGCCACGCCAGCAACGCGAGGATAGAAAGGCATACCATTTCCAGAGGTGACAGATTTGCGTTCGTCCTGTAGATCAGTTCATGCGTTAGATCACACCGTCTCAAAAAACGTATCCGGCTTGTTGGGGTCGAACATCTCATTTGCCCACATGAGGGTGACGAGGTTTTCTGTTTTCGATAGGTTGATGATATTGTGGGTATACCCCGGCAGCATATGCACCACCTGAATTCTGTCTCCACTTACCTCAAATTCGATAACCTCATCCGCGCCGATCTTCCGCTCTTGGATCAGTCCGTGACCGCTGACCACGATGAAGAATTCCCACTTGCTGTTATGCCAGTGCTGTCCCTTCGTGACGCCGGGTTTGGAGATGTTCACGGAGAATTGACCGTGATCGACTGTTTTCAGCAGTTCGGTGAAGGAGCCGCGCTCGTCGCAGTTCATTTTGAGATCGAACGCGACCTTCTCTTTCGGGAGGTATGAGAGATACATCGAGTACAGCTTCTTCTCAAGGGAGCCGGGTGCGATCTGCGGCATGACGAGCGTCTGCGGCTGGTCGTGAAAGGTGTGAAGGCACTCGACGATATACCCCAGCGTCGCCTTATGTGTAATCGGCGCGGCACAATATTTGCCCATTTCGGTAATAACGGTGTTCACACCGTCAAATTCACAGCGGTGAGGCTTGCCCTCCAGCGCGTCGTACATCTCCTCCAGAAGATCGTCGATGAAAAGAAGTTCAAGCTCCACCGACGGGTCATTGACCGTGATGGGCAGATCATTGGCAATATTGTTGCAGAATGTGCCGACTGCGCTGTTGTAGTTGGGTCTTACCCATTTGCCTACAAGGTTCGGGAAGCGATAAACATAGCCCGTTGCGCCGGTTTCCTCCGCATAGCGGAAGAACAGCTCCTCTCCATCGCGCTTGGACAAACCGTATTCGGATGTGCCAAAGCGTCCCGCGAGTGTCGCTTGAATGGAGGACGAGAGCATGACGGGACATTTGTTATGATGCTTTTTCAGCGTAT
>CAVAQT010000053.1:0-8900 GCA_963590855.1 Ruminococcus bromii | reverse complement strand
AAATGGAACTTGTCGAGAACAGAGAATTGAAAAGCGAAGAGTGCCTTGGGGCTGTATGAAATTTGCGGAGGAAATTCAAAAGGCGATAGATGATATAATTTACAGATTTGAGGACTTTTGAAATTGTGAAAGGCGATTTTATCTGTGAAGTGGATGGAAAGAGAATTTCCAAAAGTGACATGAATGCAGAACCTTTTCGCAATTATGTAGTTGCTACCGTAGGGATAGAATCCGGCGTACTTCTGATTGAATTGAAACCGTTTGAATCAGTGAAACCGTAATGCAATCCGGACGAAGATTGGGTAAAAGATCATAAAGTGCAGTTTGGCACAGAACCGAGTTTCCTTTGATAGATGATTTTGAAGGAATGACAAAAGCATGAGGTAGACACGGTAGTGTTTCCCCGCCCTCTGAAAAAGAGAGATGTACATAGTACCGCATCACGGGGGAGCAGAAAGAATAACAAGGAGTATAACAGCATGGAAAAGCGCACGATTAGTTTTAGCCCGCCGGATATTTCCGAGCTGGAAATTGCTGAAGTTGCCGAAGCCCTTCGCTCCGGTTGGATCACCACCGGTCCGAGGACGAAGCTGCTGGAGAAAAGACTCGCTGCGTATATAGACACAGGAAAGAATGACGCGGAATGTGAGCAGTACAGCAATCGTGTCGTGTGCCTGAACTCCGCAACCGCAGCGGAGGAACTGAACCTTCATATTCTGGGCGTTCGTCCCGGCGATGAGGTTATCGTCCCTGCCTATACATATACCTCCTCTGCATCGGCGGCACTCCATTGCGGTGCGACAGTGAAGTTTGTGGATATTCAAAAGGGCGGAGATCCTGATACACACATGCCGGAGATGGATTATAACGCCCTTGCGGAAGCGATAACGGAGAAAACCAAAGCTATCGTTGCCGTGGATCTCGGCGGTATCGTTTGCGACTACGATAAGATTTTTGAGATTGTGGAAGAGAAGAAGGAAATTTTCAAGCCGCTCAATGACCACTCTGATCCCTTGTCCGACCTTGGCAGCCGTATTCAGAACGCTCTCGGTCGTGTTGCTGTTGTGGCGGACTGCGCACATAGTCTGGGAGCAAGCAGGATTCTTTCCCACACGGGAAAAGGGAAGGGTGAACCGAAGCGTCACTACTGCGGCGATATTGCGGACTTCACCTCGTTCTCGTTCCACGCCGTGAAGAACTTTACGACTGCTGAGGGCGGTGCAAGTGCTTGGTGCTTGCCGGAGACTGTGTATGAGAACGGAGTGACTGACGCAAAAATCTACAAGATGTTCCAGCTCTTGTCTCTCCACGGTCAGAACAAGGACGCTCTCGCAAAGACCAAAATCGGCGCGTGGGAATACGACATCATCAGTCCGTGGTACAAGTGCAATATGACGGACATCATGGCGGCGATTGGTTTAAGACAGCTTGATAGATATCAGGGTCTGCTTGAGAGAAGAATGCAGATCATGATGAAGTATGATGCAACTTGTGATGAACTGGGCATCAAACATCTCGTTCACCACACGGAGAGTATGGACAGCTCCAATCATCTCTATCTCATCCGCATCCCCGGAATTGATGTAGAAGATAGAAACAGAATTATAGAGTTCATGGCGGAAAAAGGTGTTGCTACCAACGTCCACTACAAGCCGCTGCCCATGATGACGGCATATAAGGAAATAGGCGGCGGGATTGAGAAGTATCCGAATGCTTATGACTATTATAGAAACCTGGTCACATTACCATTCCATACGCTGCTGTCCGACGAGGATGTGGAGTATGTGTGCGAGTGCTTGAAGGAAGCAGTGCGAGAAGCGGTGAGTTAGGAGACTTGGAAAGAAGGATGGTCAGGAATATTTATGTACAAATCATGTTTAAAACGGCTTCTTGATTTGCTGATAGGAATCATTGGATTTCCGTTTTTTCTAATAACTCTCATGATTTTCGGCCCTATCATCAAGGCAACGGATAAGGGTCCGATTTTCTACAATGCGGATAGAATAGGTAAAGACGGTAAATTCTTTAAGATGTTCAAATTCCGTTCAATGTATGTGAATGCGCCGGATATCAGGAATGCCGACGGCTCTACATACAATGGCGCAGATGATCCGAGAGTTACGAAAATCGGAAAATTCATGCGCGCCACCAGTATCGACGAACTGCCGCAGATTATAAATGTGATAAACGGAACCATGAGTCTGATAGGTCCCCGGCCGGACCCGCCGGACGATATGTTGGTGTATACCGAAGAGCAGAAATCAAAGCTGAAGGTAAGACCGGGATTGACGGGATACAACCAAGCTTATTTCAGAAACTCGGTAGAGCAAAATGAGAAATTTGAGCATGATGTGTTTTATGCAAATAACATGTCGTTCTGGCTGGATGTGAAAATATTTTTCAAGACAATAAAAACTGTTTTGTCGCATGAAAGTGTCTATAATGATGCCTCCGCACCAACGGTTGAAGAACTGACCAAAATTGGCGGGGGGGGGGGGGGTACTACTTAAGGTACTCCTTCAGGAAACTCTTAACAGTTACAAACTACATTTACATACACCTTTTTCGTCCAAATTGGAGGTGTGCGTAAATGTATAGGAATTGTGTAAAACGGTTTCTTGATTTGCTGATAGGAATCATCGGTTTTCCGTTTTTCCTCATAGTTCTCATGATTTTTGGACCGATTATAAAACTTACTGATGGCGGTTCAATCTTCTATAATGCAGAGCGGATCGGAAAAGACGGCAAGCCCTTCAAAATGTATAAATTCCGTTCGATGTATGTGAACGCACCGGATATTCGTCTTGCCGACGGCTCTACATATAACGGTGCAGACGACCCAAGGGTTACGAAAATCGGAAAATTCATGCGCGCCACCAGTATCGATGAGCTGCCGCAAATCCTAAATATGATAAATGGAACCATGAGCCTGATAGGTTTCAGACCGGATCCGTTGGATTGGAAAGACAGGTATCCGGAGGATATAAAGGTTTTTCTTACCGTCCGTCCCGGATTGACGGGATACAGTCAAGCGTATTTTCGCAATGATGCGGACGGCGAGCTGAAAATGAAAAACGATGCGTATTACGCCCGACATGTTACTTTTTTGCTGGACGTAAAAATCTTCTTTAAAACGATTGCGACGGTTTTGGGGCATGACGGAACATATAAAGACCTGAGTGATGAAGAAGAAGCGGTCAAAGAAGCAGAAGTACTGAAAAAGTAAGTGTGAAAGGAGTGCGGCAAAGTGATAAAAGAGTATGGCTATGAATATGACGCCGCGCTCGATGAGCGTCTTTGGAAAGAAACAGCCGGAAGGGTAACGAGCGAGAAGCTGTTTGGGGCGTATTGCCTTCGTAGCGGGCGCGATGCGCTGAAGGCGATTGCAAGAGAATTTTCACCTCGAACTGTTTTTCTTCCGGCACTTGCCTGTGATTCGATGGTGCTTCCGTTTGAATTGTACGGACACAAGATTCAGCTTTATAGGCTGTGCCCGGATTATTCTGTCAATTTGGATAGCTTGAAAATCGGTCAGGAACCAACGCTCTTGCTGTACATGGACTATTTCGGCAGACCGGCAGTCAGCGATACAAGCCTTGAAAAACTTAGGGCAAGAGAAAATATCACCTTTATAGAGGACAGAACGCACAATCTGATTTGGAATCGTACTTCATCCTTTAAGCCTGATTATACGATGGCAAGCCTGAGAAAGTGGCTTCCCATCCCGGATGGCGGGCTTCTGTGGGGAAAAATCAACAAGCCTCTTTCGACTGATACGAGCTTTTCAAGTACGCGCCTGAAAGCCCAATGTATGCGGCATGAGTTTTTGAGCGGAGGTAACGAGAAAATAAAGACGGAGTACAGAAAAATTTTCTCAACCGTATCGGACATTATGGACGGCGATGAACCGTCTGCTATGTCCGCTTATGCGTATGCAAAAGCAGCAGACGCAGACTGGGAGGAACTGCGGCAGATACGTTCCCAAAATGCAAAAACGCTTATTGAGATGCTGTCGTCCTCCCCATTTATCACTTTCATTCAGGATGAACCCGGACGGAGCGACCTGTATGTTCCATTTACAGTACCAAACCGGGATGAAGTACAGAGACGGCTTTCATCAATGAGAATTTTCAATACGGTGATCTGGCCGCTTTCGATCCAACAGAAGGTTGCGTGTCAGACAGCAAAATTCACGGAAGAAAATATGCTTGCCGCACCATGCGATCAACGATACACACCGGATGATATGAAGTATATCGGCAAAGAGATTGTGAGGACAGTAGCGAATGTTAATGAATAAAAAAATTATGATTCTTGGAGCAAGCATTCTGCAATTGCCCGCAATAGAACAGGCGGTGAAGTTGGGCTTATCCGTGGTTGCGCTTGATATGAATCCGGATGCGGTCGGCTTCTCGGTTCCGGGAGTTACGAAGGAAATTATCAGTACCATTGATATAGATGCGGCTGTCGAAGCGGCGAAAAGGCATAAGGTAGACGGCGTTATGACGCTTGCCACAGATATGCCGATGCGGACGGTTGCGGCAGTGGCAAAGGAATGCGGTTTAATCGGTATTTCAGCGGATACGGCGGTTAAAGCTACGGACAAGGCCGAGATGCGGGAAGCCCTTAAAAAAGCAGGTGTGCCGATTCCCAAATTTCTCAAGGTAAAAAGCGTAGATGAGTTCTGGGAGGCGGTACAGCAAATGCAGGGCGCTTTCATGGTAAAGCCTGCTGACAGCTCCGGCAGCCGCGGCATCTTCAAGGTTGAGGATAAGGCGGTAGCCGCAGAAACCTATGAATATGCGAAAAAATACAGCAGAAACGCCAATGTTGTCGTTGAGGAGTGTATGGTAGGTCCCGAGGTCAGCGTGGAAACGTTGGCGATTGAGGGGGAGATACATGTCATTCAGATCACCGATAAGATGACCACAGGGGCTCCGCATTTCGTTGAAATGGGACACACGCAGCCGACAAGATTGGACTGCGCTGATGCGATAAAGAGGGCAGCAATAGCGGCGAATAAGGCGATAGGTATAGAAAACGGTCCTTCCCATACAGAAATCATCGTAACGGATGAAGGTCCGAAGATTGTTGAACTTGGTGCGCGCCTAGGCGGAGACTGCATAACCACACATCTAGTTTCTTTATCCACAGGCGTTAACATGGTTGAAGCCTGTATCAAGATTGCATTAGGAGAAAAGCCGGACATTACGCCAAAAATTAACTGCGGCTCCGCCATTCGTTATTTCCGACAGCACGCCGGTATAGTGAAGAAAATAGAAGGCATCGAAGCCGCAGAGAAGATGCCCGGAGTAAAGCAGGTATCCGTCGTCCATGGAGTTGGAGAACGGATAACGGACATCGTGGACAGCGGCTCCCGTATGGGTTTTGTGGTCGTCCAGGGAAGTGATGCCGATGATGCCGAAAAAAAGTGCGAGACAGCACGCGAAACAATAAAGGTTGAGATTCAATGAAAATAGCAATAGCAACGCCTGTTTTGTTTGACAAAGCCAGCCCCTTCAATCATCTTTTCAAGGATATACTCGGAGGCTTTCTTGACGCCGGGTATGAGATAACTCGCTTTGTTGCCGTTCGGGATGACAAGGAAGACGGCTTTAAATACGGCTACGAAAACATCCGCTATGTCAAGTATCACCGAAAAGAAAGCGAACACGGCAATATCATTTCCCGATACATAAGGGACACACTGACAAACATACGGGAAGCCCGTGGAGTGAAAAAATCCGGCGCAGATGTCCTGCTTGAAGATGTATCCTATTCCTCCTTTTGGGCGGTCAGAGCGGCAAAGAAAAAAGGAATGCGCGTGGTTGCCATGCTTCAGGATGTTTGGCCGGACAACGCAGTCCAGAGCGGACTGATTCGGGAAGGCGGCTTATTATATAAGTATTTTGAGAGCTGGCAGCGGTATGTTTACAGGAATGCTGATAAGATCATCTGCATCTCCGATGATATGAAGGACTTCATCGTATCAAAGGGTGTGGATGAGAAAAAAATAGAGGTCATCTACAACTGGGGATACAGCGACGAGACGGTAGATATTGCATGGGAGGACAACAAGTTTGTCAAGAAATACGATCTGCGCAAGGATGTCTTTTATGCTGTCTACGCAGGCAACATCGGTAAAATGCAGAATGTGGAGATTGTGGTAAGGGCGGCGAAGCTGCTTCAGGACAGACAGGATATTCATTTCCTGATTGTTGGAGATGGTGCAAGGAAAAACGCCATAGAAGAGATGGCGCGAGGCTTAAAAAATGTCACAATGCTTCCGATGCAGCCAAGTGAGCTTGCCACCCATATCTACTCTGCAGCAGGGGTAAATATTATTCCTCTCGTCGCCGGAGGGACAAAGACTGCGATGCCGAGCAAGACGGGCGTGGTATTGTCGCGTGGGCAGCCCGTGATTTTTACGTTTGGCAGTGAATCTCGATTCGTAAGATTGATAGAAGAATCAGAAGCTGGAGCTTCGGTTGATGCAGATGATGCCAGTGCATTAGTGCAGAGGATCATTGAACTATCCGATAAAAGGGCGACAGACAAAACCTGCGGATGTGCAGTTTTTGAGAGTTTATTTAAGCGTGGAAATAATGTGAAGAAATATGTAGAGATACTTTGAGCGGTATGACTGCTGCTGACGAAATCGGAGAGCATGGAATGAAAGTTTTATTCATCAATACTGTATTCGGAACAGGGAGTACAGGGAATATCATTAAGAACATTGGGGAAGTTCTTGAAAAAGAGGGTCACGAATATAGAGCTCTCTATGGAAGAACGCCTTTAAGCAATGATCCGCATGCGGTTTTTATTGGAAATTCTTTTGATGCAAAGGTACATGCCGGGCTATCGCGTATCACGGATAAATGCGGTTTTTATTCCACAGCCGCTACAAGAAAAGCAATTCAGTTTATTCGGAATTATGCTCCTGATGTTATTCATCTCAATAACCTGCATGGCTATTATATCAACGTTGAGTTGCTCTTTTTGTTTTTGAAAAACGAATATAGAGGTAAGGTTCTATGGACGCTTCATGATTGCTGGGCTTTTACCGGGCATTGTGTGTATTTTACAAACGCAAGGTGCAATAGATGGAGGAAGCAATGCTATGGCTGCCGCATGTGAGAAATACAATATTACAAGTATTAACTATACTCCCACGCCGACACGAGGTATAAGCGATGATGTACGCCGTGAATACAGAAATAGGAAATACGAAGAAATGTATGACGGACATGTAATAGTACATCGTTTCTCTATGTTCCGCGAAGGAAAAAATCCTGTTCAAAGAGCATTCCGCTATATTTGCTGCAACATAAAAGAGTATTTCCTCAGCATAAGGGAAAAGGATATTGATATTGTGCATAGTGGAAGCACTCCTCCGACACAGGGGGCTCTCAGTGCGATGGTCGCAAAGAAACTGAGTAAAAAATATAAGCGCAAGGTTCCGCTTGTGTACAATTTGCAGGACGTATTCCCGGACTCTCTGGTGAATGCTGGAATGACGCATAAAGGAAGTTTATTGTGGAAGATTGGTAGGAAAATAGAAAATTATACTTATAAAAATGCTGACAAGATTATCGTGATCAGCGAAGGCTTCAAGAGAAACATCATGGCGAAGGGTGTGCCGGAAGATAAGATTATAGTTGTTTCTAATTGGATTGATACAGATGCAGTTCAACCGGTAGAGAAAGAAAACAACACCCTGTATGATGAGTTTGGAATAAGCAGAGACAAATATATAGTTGTCTATGCGGGTAACTTTGGCGCAGCTCAAGGAGCGGATGTGGTTCTAAAGGCTGCCGAGAAGTTGAAGGACGAGGCAGATATTCAGTTTGTCATATTTGGCGGTGGCGCCTATTTTGAAGATGCCAAGATACAGGTAGCATCGTTTCCGAATGTTATAATTCACGGTTTGCTGCCGCAGGAGCGAGTTTCTGAGGTATATAGCCTGGGGGATGCATGTATCGTTTCTTGTAAAACTGGTACAGGGGCAAATGCCGTCCCGAGCAAAACGTGGAGCATCATGGGTTCAGGAAGGGCAGTTTTGGCGAGTTTTGATGAAGGCACTTTGTTAGAAAGAGTGCTTTTGGAGAACAATTGCGGTTTGTTTTCACACGCTGGAAACGCAGAGGAATTGGTAAGTAATATTCTTTACTTGAGTACACACAAAAAGATATGCGCACAAATGGGTGCGAATGGTAGGGCATTTGTCGAAAACAATTTGACCCGAAAAAATGCACAAACAACATTAAGGAGATAATTGAAAAGGCTTATTTAAAAGAATGTAACTAATGTCACAGGAGTTGCATACGGTAAAGCAATAGAAGTTTGGAGGTCTATAAATGCAGAAAGTATCGATCATTTTGCCAGTGTATAATGTTGAGAAATATATAAGAGATTGTATTGAATCTATCATAAATCAAACTTGTAAAAACTTTGAACTCATTATAGTAGACGATGGAACAAAGGATCATTCAATAGAAATAGCCGAGGATTTGCTAAAAAAGTCGGATATTAATTATAGGATAGTCCATAGAGAAAATGGGGGGCTTTCAGCAGCACGCAACACAGGCATTAAGGTTGCAAATGGGGAGTATCTTTGCTTTGTAGATTCGGATGATGTTATCAACCCACAGTATGTGGAAACCCTTTTGAGCGACATAGAAGCAAATGATGTTTTAATGGGAATTGCTAACTTTAGGTGGGTTACAGAAAAGGATATAAAACAATTTGATATGTCAAATACGCAGGGCGTGATCGTTAATAAGAAGGAATTTTTATATAATATTTTGCGCCGCAAAATATTTAACTACTTCGGATGCTTCATAATTAGCAGAGATTATATACTTCGGAATAATTTGTGGTTCGATGAAACTGTATTCTTT
>CAVAQT010000052.1:0-10466 GCA_963590855.1 Ruminococcus bromii | reverse complement strand
AGAGTACGCTGTGGTGCTCGAACAAAGAATGTTTGCCAAATGTGATGAAGCCTTACAGCAGATCGAAGAGAAGAACTACATCTTACTATTTGTACTAAGGAGTTTTAACAGTGAAAAGGATTGCTCATGTTTTTCTTGCAATTGTATTATCTGCAATTCTTTCGTCATGTGACATGCATGACGATGTAAAACCAAGAAATCAGGATGATACAAGGTGGATTACAGTTGATCAAAATATATTTTTTTCTGTTATGTACGATGGAGAGTATAATATCTGTTTAGGCGTTTTAAAAACAACTGAAACCATTTATCATATTAGTCTTGAATTTGATTATGGCTCCGGACTTATCATTAGTGATTATGATATGCTTAAAGAAAATCATTTTCTTGTTGATATGAATCAAATCTTACTGAGAGCAGAATGTCATTTTGATAAGGAAAAATGTACTGCTGAAGTAACCGAATCATTCATTGACAATATCAGCGTTGGAGATAAAATAACATTTCATTTAGTTGATGAATTGCCTGATTGGGCAGAAGAAATAGATGAAATTAACCGAAAAGCTTGTGAAGAAAATGAAGAAGCGCCAACAACTGCAAATGCTGAAAAATGATATTCCAAACGCAAAGAGGGCGAAAACTATGACAGCTATGTGCCGCCCACGGCAGTCAGCCGCAGCACCAGCAAGTCTCTGGACTTCTTCTTTACGGCCTGCTATGTACGCACCGAGAACGACGATGACTACATTTTCACCGAAGATATGTACGCCGACTACAAGGAATATGCCCTGGATGAGAGCTATGCGTACTGCTTCCCGAACTACGATGCCTTTGCGAAGGCCGTCAGAGCGGAGTTACAGCTGAAGTCCGGCCGCAAGCGCAAAAGCAGCGATGCCAACCCCAAGCGCTGCTACCTGGGCATCAAGCGAAAGACAATGGTGACAGAAGAGCAGGCGGCAGAAGACTGAGTTTCCGCTCTGAAAGCGCAAATCACCCGAATTTAAAATGATTTTTTACCCGATGGAAGGTGATCCATCGGGCTTTTTTGATGGTGCAGAAAATGCTGCTTTTTCGCTCCGCAGCGTGAGTTTCAGCGAAATTGGCAGATATTACAGCGGGAAATTGACAATATGAACAGAAAAATTTAATTTTTTGGTGTTATTTTTTCGGTTTGCTGGCGCATTTGTCGAGGGATTTGCTTGACACTTGTAGGGGCGTGTGGTATAATTACTTTATATAGTTATATAGGTACAGGCAGTCGGCAGAAGTCGGTTATGCTCTTTCCTTTAAAGATATTGTGCTTGGATTATTTGAAACATAAACTATGAATGATAATTTCATATATTTATTGCGCTTTTAAATTTAAGTTAGTAGGGTGATACAGTGAAAAAGAACATCGCAGTCGCAGGAACAGGTTATGTAGGACTAAGCCTTGCAGTATTGCTTGCACAGAATAACAAGGTATATGCAGTAGACATTATACCGGAAAAAGTTGACTTGATAAATCAACGAAAGTCTCCGATTCAGGACGAGTACATCGAAAAGTATCTGGCTGAAAAGGATTTGGATTTAACAGCTACACTCGATGGCGAAATGGCGTACAAAAACGCTGATTTTGTGATTATTGCAGCGCCTACCAATTATGACAGTCAGAAGAACTTCTTTGATTGCAGTGCAGTGGAAGCAGTAATCGAACTGGTATTAAAGGTAAACCCAAATGCAATGATGATTATCAAATCAACAATTCCGGTTGGGTATACAAAATCGGTTCGTGAAAAATACAAGACGAAGAATATTATATTCAGCCCGGAATTTCTGCGGGAATCAAAGGCACTTTATGATAATCTCTACCCATCCAGAATCATTGTTTCCTGTGATCAGGATTCTGAAAGCCAAGCGAAGGAATTTGCCTCTCTTTTGCAGCAGGGCGCATTGAAGGAAAATATCGATACCCTTTTCATGGGATTCACGGAAGCAGAAGCTGTAAAACTTTTTGCGAATACTTATCTTGCTCTGAGAGTGTCTTACTTTAATGAACTGGATACTTATGCGGAAAGCAAAGGCTTAAACACACAGGAAATTATAAATGGTGTTTGCCTTGATCCAAGAATCGGAACGCATTACAACAACCCTTCGTTTGGATATGGCGGCTATTGCCTGCCCAAGGATACCAAGCAGTTGCTTGCAAACTTCCAGGATGTTCCGCAAAACATGATTTCTGCAATTGTAGAATCCAACAAAACCAGAAAAGATTTTATTGCAGACAATGTCTTGAAAAAAGCCGGCTACTATGCATACGAAGGTAATACAGAGTATGACAGTTCCAAGGAAAAAAAGGTTACTGTCGGTGTTTACCGGCTGACTATGAAGTCAAATTCTGATAATTTCCGTCAGAGTTCTATTCAAGGCGTCATGAAGCGTGTAAAAGCAAAGGGTGCTTCTGTCATTATCTATGAGCCGACACTCAAAGACGGCGATACTTTCTTCGGCAGTCTGGTTGTCAATGATCTGGATAAGTTTAAGTCATTGTCAGACTCTATTATTGCAAATCGATATGATTCTTGTCTGGATGATGTCCAGGATAAGGTTTATACACGTGATATTTTTAGGAGAGATTAAAAGGAGCGTTTATGAAAGGTATTATTCTCGCCGGTGGTTCCGGCACAAGACTTTATCCGTTGACAATGGTAACAAGCAAACAGCTTTTGCCGGTGTATGACAAGCCTATGGTGTATTATCCGTTGTCTACCTTGATGCTGGCTGGAATCAAGGATATCCTCATTATCTCCACCCCGACAGATCTGCCGAATTTCGAGAGACTTCTCGGGGACGGCTCTCAGTATGGCATCCATTTGAGCTACAAGGTACAGCCTTCCCCAGACGGACTGGCGCAGGCCTTTATTCTGGGAGAAGAGTTCATTGGGGATGACGCCTGTGCAATGGTGCTCGGCGACAACATTTTCTATGGCAACGGCTTTGGCTCGATTCTTCGTGCGGCAAGAAAGAATGCGGAAGAAAATGACAGAGCAACGGTATTTGGCTACTATGTGCCCGATCCGGAGCGTTTCGGCGTAGTTGACTTTGACGAAAACGGTCACGCACTCTCTATTGAAGAAAAGCCGGCAGAGCCGAAAAGCAATTATGCCGTAACAGGTCTTTACTTCTATCCCAAGGGTGTCAGCGCAAAGGCAAATCAAGTCAAGCCTTCTGCAAGAGGCGAGCTGGAAATCACGACACTGAACGAGATGTACCTGGATGCAAACCTTCTGGACGTACAGCTTTTGGGACGTGGTTTTGCATGGCTGGATACTGGCACCATGGACAGTCTGTTGGAGGCATCTGATTTTGTACGCATGGTGCAGAATCGCCAGGGCATTGAAATTTCTGCTCCGGAGGAAATCGCCTTTATCAACAAATGGATCACCAAGGAAAAGCTTTTGGAATCGGCTGCAAGATACGGAAAATCACCTTATGGTGCACATCTGAAGGCAGTCGCAGAAGGCAAAGTAAAATATTAAGAATAAGGGGTAAATCACTATGACCATTATCGTAACTGGCGGCGCCGGCTTTATCGGCTCCAATTTTGTTTTTCATATGCTGAAAGCACACCCAGACTACCGCATTGTTTGTCTGGACAAGCTGACCTATGCCGGCAATCTGTCCACACTGGAACCGGTGATGGACAATCCGAACTTCCGGTTTGTCAAGCTGGACATCTGCGACCGTGAGGGCGTGTACAAGCTCTTCGAGGAAGAAAAGCCCGACATCGTTGTCAACTTTGCAGCTGAGTCTCATGTAGACCGCTCTATCGAGAACCCGGAGATCTTCCTCCAGACCAACATTCTCGGCACAGCGGTTATGATGGACGCTTGCCGAAAGTACGGCATCCAGCGTTATCACCAGGTTTCTACCGACGAAGTCTACGGCGATCTGCCGCTGGACAGACCGGATCTGTTCTTTACCGAAGAGACTCCCATCCACACCAGCAGCCCGTATTCTTCTTCTAAAGCAGGCGCAGATCTGCTGGTACTGGCTTACCACAGAACCTACGGTCTCCCGGTGACCGTTTCCAGATGCTCCAACAACTACGGCCCGTACCACTTCCCGGAAAAGCTGATTCCGCTGATGATCGCCAATGCCCTGGCTGACAAGCCGCTGCCGGTTTACGGCAAGGGCGAAAATGTGCGTGACTGGCTGTATGTGGAGGATCACTGCAAGGCAATCGACCTCATCATTCACAACGGCAAGGTCGGCGAAGTCTACAACGTAGGCGGTCACAATGAAATGAAAAACATCGACATTGTCAAGCTGATCTGCAAGGAACTGGGCAAGCCGGAGAGTCTGATTACCTATGTTACCGACCGTAAGGGTCATGATATGCGCTATGCCATCGACCCGACCAAGATCCACAACGAACTGGGCTGGCTGCCGGAGACAAAGTTTGCAGACGGCATCAAAAAGACCATTCAGTGGTACCTGGACAATCAGAAGTGGTGGAAGGATATCATTTCCGGCGAATATCAGGACTACTATGAAAAAATGTACAGCAATCGGTGAGGGATACAGATGAAAGTATTTGTAACAGGTGTCGGCGGACAGCTCGGTTTTGACGTGGTCAACGAACTGAAAAAGCGTGGCTATGAGGCAATCGGCAGCGATATTCTGGACGAAGTCGCTGCGGACTGCGCCTATGTCAAGCTGGATATCACCAACGCAGACGCCGTTGAAACAGCGATCACAGAAGTGAACCCGGATGTTGTCATCCACTGCGCCGCATGGACCGCAGTAGATGCTGCCGAGGACGAGGAGAATCTCCCCAAGGTGCGTGCCATCAATGTGGATGGAACCCAGAATATTGCAAACGTCTGCAAAAAGCTGGACTGCAAGATGATCTACATTTCCACGGACTACGTTTTTGATGGACAAGGCACAGCGCCGTGGCAGCCGGACTGCAAGGACTACGCACCGCAGAATGTCTACGGACAGACAAAGCTGGACGGCGAGCTTGCGGTAAGCAGTACGCTGGAGAAGTATTTCATTGTCCGCATTGCCTGGGTATTCGGCAAAAACGGCAAGAACTTTATCAAAACTATGCTGAACGTGGGCAAAAAGTACGACACCGTGCGAGTGGTCAATGACCAGATCGGCACACCGACGTATACCTACGACCTGGCACGGCTGCTGGTGGATATGGCGGAAACCGAGAAGTACGGCTATTACCACGCCACCAACGAAGGCGGCTATATCAGCTGGTATGACTTCACCTGCGAAATTTTCCGGCAGGCTGGGTATTCCACAAAGGTGGTACCCGTCACAACAGCAGAATATGGTCTTTCCAAGGCAGCAAGACCCTTTAACAGCAGACTGGACAAGACGAAACTGGTTGAAAACGGTTTCACTCCCCTGCCGGATTGGAAGAATGCGCTGGGAAGATATCTGAAGGAGATTACAGACTAATGGGACAGATTACAGTAGAAAAGAACGTAGGCGGCATTGAGGGCCTTTGCGTCATCACCCCTACCGTTCACGGCGATAATCGTGGCTACTTCATGGAGACTTACTCCCAGAGAGACATGGAAGAGGCAGGCATCCATATTGACTTTGTACAGGACAATCAGTCCTGCTCTACCAAGGGCGTTTTGAGAGGACTGCACTTCCAGAAACAGTTCCCGCAGACAAAGCTTGTCAGAGCCATTCGTGGCAGTGTTTTTGACGTTGCCGTTGACCTGCGAAAGGATTCCAAAACATACGGCAAGTGGTACGGCGTGGAGCTGACAGAGGAAAACAAGAAGCAGTTTCTGATTCCCAAGGGCTTTGCACACGGCTTTCTGGTACTTTCGGATGTGGCAGAGTTCTGCTATAAGTGCGATGACTTCTGGCATCCCAACGATGAAGGCGGTCTGGCGTGGAATGACCCGGAAATTGGGATCGTCTGGCCGGAGTTGACCGGCGAGTATCACGGCTCGGCATCGGCTGAGGGCTATACATTAACAGACGGTACACCGCTGAATTTGTCAGAAAAAGATTTGAAAAACCCGTCATTATCCTGAAGTATATTTCAGGCACAAAACAGGGTTTGATATATAATACGAAAAAATATTTTATATGAGGTCGGTATGGTAAATCGTGTTTCAATTATAACCCCTGCATGGAACTGTGAAAAATATATTGTAAATACCATTGCTTCTGTTCAAAAACAAACATTTCAGGATTGGGAAATGCTGATCGTTGATGATTGTTCTTCAGATCATACCTGTGAAATTGTTGAAAAAATTGCAGCAGAAGATAATAGAGTCCAGTTGATCCGTCAGACTCAGAATCTTGGGGCTGCGGCAGCAAGAAACAAGGCGTTGAAACAGGCTTCCGGACGGTTTATTGCATATTTGGACGCAGATGATCTTTGGGCTCCGGAAAAACTGGAACATCAAGTGAACTTTATGCTGGCTCACAAGTACGCCTTTTCCTGCACCTCATATGAAGTAATCGATGATGCTGGAAATTCGCTGCAAAAACAAATTCATATGCTGCCTTCCGTAGATTATGTTGGCTTTTTGACAAATAATCTTTTGCAAACTGTCGGCATTATGGCAGATACGAATTATGTGGACAAGAAATACATGGTCATGCCGGATATTCGCAGAAGGCAGGACGCAGCAACATGGCTTCAGATTCTAAAGGCAGGGTATCCTTGCTACGGATTGGACGAAATTCTTGCCCAATACAGACGCACGGCAAATTCTCTTTCCAGCAACAAAATAAAGGCAGTAAAGGGTATCTGGAATCTGTATCGGGAAATCGAGCATCTTTCCCTTCCGTTCAGCTGCTATTGCTTTGTGCGGTATGCAGTATTAGCAGTATGGAAAAGAGTATATCATAAATCTTCGTAAACATTTCTGCTGCATCTAAAAGTATTGCAATAACCACAATTTATATCGTAGTGGAAGGATTCATTTTTTATGGCAAAGTATAAAATGGTCATCATTGTTCTGGTTTATTTAAATGCCGATGATCTTGCAGAATTTGTCGCAAGCGTAAAAATGCACATGCAGGATTACCGGATTATTGTCGTAAACAGCTATTATGATGATGCATCAATGGAAAAAATCCGAAAAATTGCATGGGAAAATGATTGCGATTTTTTAAATGTGGAAAACCGCGGATACAGTTACGGAAACAATCAGGGAATTGCTTATGCAAATGAGCACTACACCTATGATTTTGCAATTATTTCCAATCCGGATATCATTATCAAGTCATTTGATTCCAGAGTGTTAGATCAGTATTCGGACTGCGTCATTGCCCCGCTGATTACTGCGAAAAGCGGAAAAAAACAGAATCCACTTTGTGCAAGAAACAACAAGTTTGGTGAAAAATGCAAGTATTATGGGTATCTGAAAAACAAAAAATTACTGCTGTATACAGGAATTGCAATTAACAAATTTGTAAGGGAATTGTTTTTGTTCTTCTTTTTGCATGGTTCAAAACCATCGAAAAAAATATTTGCCGCACACGGAAGCTTCGTAATCATACCGGAGTCCATTATCAGAAAGATAGGAACAGTATATGATGAGGGCATGTTCTTGTTCAGTGAAGAAATGGTAATTGCATATAAAATGGAAGAACTCCAGAAAAAGACCGTCATTGTAAAACAGATTCAGGTGAATCACAAAGAGGACGGAAGCCAAAAACTTTCTGATATCAATTACGATGGCTATGAATGTAAGTCCTTAATTTACTGCTATGAAAAATATGTGCTGAAAAAGCAGGACAACACAAAATAACCTGCATGCTAATAATCAAAAGAAATGTGATTACACGAGATACGAAGGGAGGTGACTGATGAAATGTATCAATCCACAGATATATGCGCGGTAATCGTCACATATAATTGTGAACCTGCCATCAACGACAATATTGCTTCCCTTTTAAAACAGGTACAGCATGTGTTGATCGTTGATAACCATTCCAAGCCAGAAAGTAGAGAAATTCTGAAATCTTGGAACAATCATGAGCATGTCACTCTCATTTTCAATGAAAAAAATGAGGGCATTTCTATGAGTTTAAATGCAGCGTTGCAGTTTGCTCAAGAAAATCGGTATCCGCTGTTGCTGACTATGGATCAGGACTGTGTACTCTATGAGGAATGTGTCGAAAAGCTGTTGGTGGAATTGAATCAAAACAAAGACGCAGCCGCCGTCGGACCTAACCGAAAACCGGAACGAACTGACACAAGAGAGAAATCTTATTTGATTACCTCTGGTTGCCTGGTTGTCGTGGAAAAAGCTGTAGAAGCAGGTGGTTATGATAATGATCTGTTTGTGGATATGGTGGATTTTGATTTTTCTCTGGCACTTCGCAAAAAGGGGTATCGTTTACTGATGGTGGGAAATGCATATATGCATCATAAAGTCGGCGTATATGAAGAAAATATGATTTTAGGGAAAAAGTATCGGTATTTATCCCATTCTCCAGATCGATTTTACCATATGTATCGAGGCAAAGTGATTCTGATAAAAAAATATTTTTCAAAGTTTCCATTGTTTTGCATGAAAATGATGTTGATAACTGCAAAAGAAACGTTGACCATGCAGTTTGAAGCAAATGCAAAAGAAAAAAATAGTAAGATGTGCAAAGGGGTAAAAAGTGGTTTATCTTATAAGGTGGTAAAGGATAGCAGAATATGACGAAGAATAGTGTGTTCTCCAATTTTATCTGGCGTTTTATGGAACGCTGCGGTGCACAAGGCGTTGCATTGATTGTTTCCATTGTACTTGCAAGATTGCTGGATCCAGATACTTATGGAACAGTTGCACTTGTAACTGTCTTTATTACAATTTTCAATGTGTTTATTGACAGCGGCTTATCAACAGCGTTGATTCAAAAAAAGAATGCAGATGATCTGGATTTTTCATCTGTATTCTACTTCAATCTGGCAATGTGTATTGTCCTGTATCTGGTCATGTTCTTTTGTGCACCGCTGATTGCAACACTGTACAATAACCCCCAGTTAGTGCCCGTTATCCGCGTGTTGAGCATTACGCTTTTAATATCAGGCGTAAAAAGTGTACAGCAAGCTTATGTATCTCGTACAATGCAGTTTAAACGGTTTTTCTTTTCTACATTGGGCGGAACGATTGCAGCTGCAATCGTCGGAATTATCATGGCATATATGGGATTTGGAATCTGGGCTCTGGTAACGCAACAGATTCTGAACAATGCAGTTGATACAACGATCCTGTGGTTTACAGTAAAGTGGCGTCCACACAAAAAGTTTTCGTTTGCCAGAATGAAGGGGCTGTTTTCTTATGGCTGGAAAATTCTGGTTTCTACGCTTCTGAATACCATATATGATGATCTAAGACAATTTATCATTGGCAAAATGTATTCATCTTCTGATCTGGCTTACTTTAACCAAGGGAAAAAGTTTCCGCAGCTGATTGTCAATAACATCAACTCCTCGATAGACAGCGTATTGCTGCCCAAGTTGTCAGGAGAACAAGATGATAAGAACCGCGTCTGTGCAATCACACGCAGAGCCATTAAAACCAGTATTTATGTTATGGCTCCGTTCATGATTATTTTATCTGTTGCAGCAGAACCTTTGGTTTCTGCATTGTTGACAGACAAATGGCTCCCCTGTGTCCCCTTCCTTAGAATTTTTTGCATTACATTTATGTTTTATCCCATTCATACAGCAAATCTGAACGCAATCAAAGCAATGGGACGAAGCGATCTGTATTTGAAACTGGAAATTTACAAGAAAGTCGTCGGTGTTGCACTGCTGATCGGCACCATGAAATTTGGTGTAATGGCAATGGCATACAGCCAGCTGGTAAACAGTCTAATGTGCCAAATCATCAATGCATGGCCTAACCGCAAGCTGCTGAAGTACGGCTATCTGGATCAGATAAAAGATATATTCCCCGAAATCGGTACGGCACTTTTGACCGGTGCATGTATCTGGCCCATATCGCTGCTGCCGATTTCATCGCTGCTCGTTACGTTAATGCAGTTACTGCTTGGTGCAGCGATTTATGTTATTCTTTCACATGTATTTCGATTGGATTCTTTTACCTATATTAAAAATATTTTAATGGGAATGCTTCACAAGAAAAGAGCATAAAAAGGCAGACGTGCTCGCGAGAGTAATCATTCCAAAAAATCATTCAGGAGTGCTTTTAAATATGTTGACGATGAGGCAAAGTGCTATTCGGATTGATATGAATCGACTTCGTTCCAAGGCAAAAACCATCTTATTTTGTTTTCTGCTGTTCTTCTTTATTTGGGACGTAAACTTTGCATTTATTCCATTTACGTCGAATACCCATTTGGCGATTTTCGGTCTGCTGCTGTTTCCATTCACCTTCCCTTTTAAACTTCACAAAGAGGACATTGCACCCATTTTCATATATATTGCAATGCTGGTGTATGCCGCCATCATTATAGTTGTACATCGAACATCAGAC
>CAVAQT010000051.1:0-11100 GCA_963590855.1 Ruminococcus bromii | reverse complement strand
GTAGCTCAGCTGGATAGAGTGTCAGACTCCGACTCTGAAGGTCGTGCGTTCGAATCGCATCAGGCGTACCAAAAAAGCTGTCATACCCGTGGGTATGACAGCTTTTTTGTTTTCTCAACGATTCCATCCCAGTGCAATGAGCAGGATCGGCAGCAGTACCAGTATGGTGTTGCGGTACATTTTCTTGCGCAGACGCTTCCACTGCGCATAGGTCATTGTTTTAACGCGCGGCGTCCGCAGTATGATCAGCACCAGATTGGACGCAATGTAAATAAAGTACGCATTCAGTAAAAACAGATAAAATGCGCCTGCCAGCATACGGAGATTCCAGTTTGCAATGGCGTAGCCGCAGGTGCACAGCGGCGGCATCAATGCTGTGGCAATTGCCACACCAGGAATAATGTTATTCGATTTGTCCTTGCGTGTCTGTCCCACGATGCCGGCAATACCGCCGGCAAGCGCAATAATCACATCGAAAAAGCTGGGGTTGGTTCGGGCAAGCAGTTGTTCTGTCGGCGCTTTCACCGGAGACAGCAGAAAATATACCGCAGCAGTCGCAACACTAATGAGCACCTGTACCGCAAAACCGACCGCATGCCGCTTTAGCAAATAGGCGTCGTTGGCAGCAGTTCCATAAGAAATTGCCAAAATGCTACCCATCAGCGGAGAGATCAGCATTGCGCCGATGATGACCGCCACAGAGTTGGTATTCAGCCCCACAGATGCGATCAAAATAGCACAGATCATTACCACCATATTGGTTCCGGTGATCTTTCCGCCAGACAAGATCCGATCCCGAATCTCTTCGTTCGATGCCGCATCCTCCGTGATCGAGAACATTTTCCGAAGCACTGTTCGCAGATTTTCTCTGCCTTTTTCCATATCATTATAGTTCATATGCATCACCCTTTTGTGTCAAACAGCCTCTCCTGCCGCATGAAAAAGGAGAGGCTGTTCTCATTCTTATGAAAAGCGTCGTTCGATGTCTGCGCGCACAACAGCTGTAGCTGCTGCCCTTTTGAGAAAAATACCGAACAAACTGGATTTTCCTTTAGTATACCACTTTTTTCTTTCTGTGTCAATAAAAAGCAAGTGTTTTCGATACCGTTCCCCAAGAGATTTTGTCGGACGGCAGCGAAAAAATTTGACGTTTTGAACATCTCATGCTATAATAAATGCAGTAAAAAAAGCATTGCACAACACGAATCAAAAGGAGAATGCATATGCAGCATCGATGCAAATGGTGTAACTTAAACAATCCCCTATACATTGCCTATCACGATACCGAATGGGGTGTACTTCACACAGAGGACGCCTATCTATTTGAAATGCTTCTGCTGGAAACCTTTCAAGCCGGCTTATCCTGGGAATGTGTACTAAACAAGCGGGAAAATTTCCGAAGCGCCTTCGATCATTTCGACGCGAAAAAAATCGCGGCTTACAACGAGGAAAAGCTCCAGGCGTTGTATGCAGAAAAAGGAATCATCCGAAACAAGCTGAAAATCCGCGCCAGCGTACAAAATGCGGCAGTTTTTCTCAAGATCACCGCCGCATACGGAGACTTTTACACATACCTTTGTCAATTTACAAACGGAAAAACCTGGATCGAAACCGGAAAGACCACCAGTCCCCTGTCCGATGCCGTTTCTGCCGATCTCAAAAAACGGGGGATGAAATTTGTGGGCAGCACTACGATCTATGCCTATTTACAAGCGATCGGTATCATTTGTTCTCACGAAGAGGATTGCGACTGGCATCCGGAGCTATCGCTTTAAACTGCTGAAAAGCGCCTCAGTCCCTTGCCAATCCCTTTCAAAATATGTTATAATGATCACCTTTTTCTGTTTTGTTTTAAATGTGCCTATAGTAAACTGAAACATCCCGAAAAATCGAAGATTTCAATAAGTAAATTTCAATAATTACCGAAATACCGTTCTTTCTTAAAGTAAGGATATTTGAATGTTTTGGTAGAACTTTTGTAGAATAAACGGAAACGATTTCGATATTATAGGGTATAATAGATGAAATTCGCTTTTCTGCAAAACGGCTTGAATTCGAGTAAAAACAGATTTTTGAATAAAAAACTTAATGTGAAATTGCATAAAAAATATAATATGGTGCGTATACTGGATCACGCTGTTTAAGCGGAAAAGTATGATACAATTTCACGAAAGAAAATTTGGTGGAATCTGTTGCTGACAATAATGATTTTATAATTACTTTGCGTCTCTGATTAAATTCAGAGACGCTTTTTTATTATCCAAATTTATGTATTGTTTCACATAAGATCACTGTGTTTTTTATTGGAGGAATCAATATGCCGAAATTCTATATGATTAGCCCAAATGTCCGCAAAATGTCCCTTGATGCAACCGGCTTGCTTTTCACCATGCTGAATGATCCGGAAAGCGATTATTGTACTGATGTGCAGCTTTGCAGTGTCTTGAAAGCTGACAGCCTGAACACCATCCAGACTGCCTTGCAGGAACTGGTTACAAAAGAATATGTTCTGAAACTGCACAACGGTATTTATGCAGTCAATAAGCTGAAAATTCCGCAGATGAAAATGATATGAGGAGGAGCGCATCATGCCGAAACTGACCAAAAGAGTGTCACACGACTTTACACTCATCAACAATAAGATGCTCCGTGACTGTGAACTGGGAGCAACAGAACGTGGCGTTCTCATCACAATGCTGGCATTGCCCGATAACTGGAAGTTCTCCATCAAGGGACTTTCCAAAATACTTCCTGACGGCATCACTAAAATCTCAACTGCTTTAAAAAATCTGGAAGCAAAACACTATCTGATTCGCAGAAGAATTTACACCAATGGAAAAATCTCGGATTGGGAGTATATTTTCAGCGATGAACGTATGCCTGTCAGCGAGAGTAACAAGGCAAAGGAAAACGTGCCCGATCCCACAAAATCCTCCGGAAATCTTGATTCGGACAACCTTGATTCAGAAAACCTAAATCAAGGTATGCAAAATGCAGAAAACCCAAGCATATATCAAATAAACAAGAATCAAGAAAATATAAATCAAAGAAACAGTGATCAAGAATCTATCCATTTATCTGCGAAAAACGAAAGTTTTCAACAACAGCCGATGGATCCGATTGATGGATTTGAAAAGCAGAATGCAGAACAAATGCGATTTGCGACAGAGATTTTTGTCAAGGAACAAATCGAATATGAGTGGTATGCAGAGTTTTTTGCAGAGACACCTGACAACTCTATGGATCGCAGTGAAAACACAACATTTGCAGGTGCACTTAGTGACGTGGATATGCTTGTAGGAATTATCGTGGATACGATTTGCTCTCAAAAGGATACAATTCGCATCGGCAAGGAAGATATGCCCCATTCCGTTGTGGAAAGCAGATTTAAGCGAATCGAAATGAAGCACATCGAATATGTTCTGAAATGCCTGATGCTTTCCATAAAAAATATCAAGAATCCAAAGGCATACTTGACAACAGCGCTGTATAATGCCACGTTTACCTGTGATTTTGCGGAAAGCAATGAATTGAAAAATTATGATCCTGCCCTGTTTATTCCGAAAGCTTATCATGATCAGGATTTTCGAGAACGGTTTTATGGAAATACGGCTTTTCGTGGATAAGACTGCACCATGCAGAAAGGAGGTGATCCCTATGGCAAAAACCATTATCACGCAGGACGGAAGTGCTGTCAATTATGACAACATTCTCGCTGTGTATATCGAGGAAAATACATATGACGGTATGGAATCGGAAATGCCGTCAGAGGAAGCAGCATCCTATCTTCTCTCGGCGGATACTGTTACAGATGTCACTTATGTTCTCGGCGAGTACAAAACGGCTGAGGAAACGGAGAAAGCCAAGTCGGAACTCATTGCATGGCTTCAGCGTGAAGCATTCGGCGTATATTCCATGGCAGAAAGCAAAGGAGAGGTGTAACAAATGCCGTCAGATTTTGAGAATGGTGCAAAGAAAACCATTGACCTGTCTGTTCAGACAGAGAAAATCACATCAGATATTTTGAAAAATGCTATGGCAGAATTTCTGGATGGCAATGCAGAAAAGAAAGGGCATATGACAATTCGTCAGCTGCAAAAGAAATGCCATTCCAAACTGGAAAGCATTGAAATCACCGAAAACAATATTGCTGATTTTCTGCAAACAGCAAGAAAATATGACGTGGACTTTGCTTTGAAAAAAGACAGCTCAACCACTCCACCAACATATCACGTTTTCTTCTCAGCCTCTGGAAATGATCGATTTGATCAGGCATTTTCAGAATATGCCGGAAAAATGAGGGACAAGCTTTTGGAACGTGGAGAAATGCACCGAGATGATCTGAAACAACAGGCACAGACCATTGCACGTCAGCCACGCAAAAAGGAAAAAGAAAGAGAAAAAACAAGGGAGAATCAGCGATGATGTATGGGTATCAGATTATTCCGCTTGCACGGTCTGATTTTACTGACAGGAGGTGGAGTTGTGCAGATTAACACCAAAAAATTGAAGAAAATATTGCTTGCCAATCTTCCATATCTGATTTTTGCTTACGCCGGAAACAAAATCAGTTATGCATACCGAATTGCTGATGGCAGCGGTTTTCAGGAAAAACTGATGCCGTTTCTGAATGAAATCGGAACTTCTTTTGCACAGGTACTTCCCAGTATGAATGGCATTGATATTCTGGCGGGTGCTGCTGTTGCAGGCATTATGAAAGCAGTTTTGTATTTCAAAGCTAAAAACAAAAAGAAGTTCCGACAAGGTGAAGAATATGGTTCTGCCCGCTGGGGCGGAGAAAAAGACATAGAGCCATATATGGACAGCCGATGTTTTGAAAACAATGTGCTTTTGACACAGACAGAACGTCTGACCATGGGAAAACCATCTTCGCCAAAATATGCGAGAAATAAGAATATCCTGGTGATCGGCGGTTCTGGTTCCGGTAAAACACGTTTCTTTGTCAAGCCAAATATCATGCAGATGCACTCATCCTATGTGGTAACTGATCCGAAAGGAACCATTCTTGTGGAATGCGGAGCTATGCTGAAACGTGGTCGTATCAAAAAAGATGAAAATGGCAAGACCATTTATCAAAAAAATCATAAGGATAAGAACGGCAATCCAATTCCGGTATATGAGCCGTATCAAATCAAGGTATTCAATACCATTGATTTTGCAAAGTCCATGCACTATAACCCTTTTGCCTATATCTCTGAAAAAAACAGAGAGAAAGATATTCTGAAATTTGTAGAAGTTCTGATTAAAAACACTTCCGGCAATTCTCCGCAGTCCGGAGAAGATTTCTGGGTAAAGGCAGAAAAACTGCTGTATACCGCATATATCGCCATGATTTTCACCCTTTCTCCGGAAAGCGAACGAAACTTCGAAACACTCATTGACATGATTAACTTGTCTGAGTGCCGTGAAGAAGATGAAACATTCAAAAACGCAGTAGATGTTCAGTTTGAATGTGTGGAAGCCTGGCTGAACGGCGATACCCTGCCTGCACAGGGCGAAACCAATGCCTATGACTTTATGCAGGAATATGAGCCGACAGCAGAGCAAAAGCGAATCGGTGCTTTTGCAATCAAACAATTCAAGGCGTATAAGCTGGCAGCCGGCAAAACAGCAAAATCCATTTTGATTTCCTGTTCTACCCGCTTAGCACCTTTTGCAATAGATGAGGTATTGGAAATTACAAGCTACGATGAACTTCACCTGGATAAGCTTGGAGATGAATTATCAGCGTTGTTTGTTATCATTTCCGATACGGATGCTACCTTCAATTTCCTGGTAGCCATTCTATATTCTCAGATGTTCAATCTGCTTTGCACCAGAGCCGACAACAGCAAGGGCGGCAGATTAACATATCATGTACGCTGTCTTCTGGACGAGTTTGCCAACATCGGTGAAATTCCAAATTTCGATAAGCTGATTGCCACAATCCGAAGCCGTGAGATCTCCGCAAGTATTATTTTGCAGGCAAAATCACAGCTAAAGGCAATCTACAAGGACAATGCGGATACAATCGAGGGCAACTGTGATACGACATTGTTTCTTGGCGGAAAGGAAAAAACCACGCTGAAAGAAATTTCAGAAAGTCTTGGCAAAGAAACCATTGACAGTTTTAACACGTCCAATACCAGAGGGCAGTCGGAAAGTTACGGACTGAATTATCAGAAACTTGGAAAAGAACTGAAAAGCCAGGACGAACTTGCCGTGATGGACGGCGGAAAATGTATCTTGCAGCTTCGAGGAGTGCGTCCGTTCTTCTCGGATAAATATGATATTACCCGCCACAAAAACTATTGTCTGCTTTCAGACGATAATCCGAAAAATGAATTTGACATTGAAAAGTATGTAAGTGAGAAAAAGAGAATGCACAAATCATTTTCGGTAAGCGAAACATTCGATTTGATTGAATGCAGCGGACAATCTGAATCCACATAAGCCGCAGAAAGAAAAAGGCTGTGTGAAGCTGTAATAATTAAATCTGCTGAAAACGGCAGTCGGCGAAGAACACGGAACAAAGAAAAAATCGTGTGAAGCCGCAGCGGACGATGATTTTATTTGAAGGAGATTTTACCTATGAACAACATGAACGTGACAGCAGAAGCTGTACAGACAACAAACGTATCTCAGCCGAAGCACAAGTGGCTCGCAAAGGGCAGCCGCTTTGCAAAGAAAGCAGTCCTCACTGCAACTGTGATGTCTTCTATGGCTGCTATGTGCACCACACAGGCATTTGCAGCAACCGGTGTTGTAGATACCTCCAACTTTATTACCACAGCCTGCACGGTACTCAAGTCCGTTATCTGTCTGATCGGCGGCGGTGTCGGCGTGTGGGGCGTTGTCAACCTCCTTGAAGGTTACGGCAACGATAACCCGGGTGCAAAATCGCAGGGCATGAAGCAGCTCATGGCTGGTCTTGGACTGATTCTTCTTGCAATCGTCCTCGTTCCGGTTCTCGAAAGCATGATGACCGGAGCAGTCTGATTACAGACGAAAATAACAAACAGTAACGTGGTGGGCGGAATGTGGGTTACTGTAATTCAGAAAGGATGGTGAGCATATGGGTGTAATCAGTGATGCCATAGATGCACTGGAAGATTGGTGCTGTAATTTATTCAAAGACGGCATTAAATCTCAGTTTGACGGAATTTCTACCTTGCTGACCGATACATTTTCTGCTACAACCGGCGGAAATGGCAATGAAGGGCTGGTACAGAGCTTTCTTGCCAAACATCCGGCAGAGTTTACCGGTTCAGCAGGCAGTGCCGCTGCAGGAACGGGAATCTGGTCAACAATAGAAACACTTTGCAACAATGTTGTCGTTCCAATCGGCGGATTTATTCTGACCATTATCCTCTTGAATGATTTGATACAAACCATTATCCGAGGAAACAATTTCAAGGATTTTGACGATTCTATCTTTATCAAGTGGATCATCAAAGCCCTATGCGGTGTAATTCTGGTGTCGAATGTGTATTACATCGCATCCGGACTATTTTCATTCGGCACAAATGTCTGTGCAAACGGTTTGTCAACGCTATTTGGCTTCGGAAATTATCTGTCTACTGCACTAGCATTAAAGAAAACAGCATTGAGCGGATTAAGCCTTGGAGAACTAATGACAGTGTGGTTTATCTCGCTCATTGTGCATCTGGGAGTCATGATACTGATTGTTGCCATTGTCATTACCCTGGCTTCCAGAATCATCGAAGTGTTCATGTATCTCTCCATCGCACCGATTCCAATGGCAACTATGATGGATACTGGTGAATGGAGCAGTATCGGTAAGAACTGGATCAAACAGCTGCTTGCACTTTCATTTCAGGGATTCTTTATCATTGTGGCACTTGCAATATTCAAAACACTGTTTTCCAATATGATTACAACATTGAATACCGGTGCAGACGGTGTGATTATGCAAATGGCAATGCTGTTAGGCTATACAGCTGCACTGATTTTTACAATTTTGAGAACCGGTGCAATCAGCAAGTCTGTATTTAACGCACATTAAAAGGAGATTTATATGGCACATTATGTTTCAATTCCCAAAGATCTGAATGACATCAAGGAAAAATTCATGATGGGATTTACTAAAAGGCAGGTTATCTGCTTCGGCATTGGTCTTGCAGTAGGAGCACCTGTTTTCTTTCTGACAAGAAGCACAGTTGGAATGTCAGGAGCAATTTTTGCAATGGGTGCCTGTGCTGCTCCTGCGATTCTTTGCGGACTGTATCGGAAAAACGGTGTATTTCTGGAAAAGCAGGTCAGGTATATGCGTGCGTATTTTACCCGACCACGAAAGCGATATTATCAGACGCATAACATCTTTGCAGCGATTGAGAGAGAAATCGAATATACAAAGATCAGAAAAAAGCTCAGGGATGCTGAATCCTGATTTAGCGTTCCTGTATCGAAAGGAGGACAACAGGAATGGGCTTTAGAAAGAAAAATACCAAAAGAAAGAATCACAAAGCATCTGCTTCTGTGATTCTGGGCAAGCCCGTAGCACAGATTACAAAAGAAGAAAAGAAAATTCTTTCTGCAAGAATGGCAGAAATCAAAGCAGAAAGTAAAAACAGACGTTCTGTACAAAATACGATTCCCTATCATACGATGTATCGTGATGGTGTTTGTGAGGTGTCAGAAAATTTTTACTCTATGACAGTGCAATTCTTTGATGCCAATTACAGTATTGCTGAATTTGAAGAACAGAACAATATTTTTGATAAATACTGCGATGTAATCAATCTATTTGACAACACCATTCATTTTCAGCTGACTTTTGAAAATCAGAATCGTTCCAAGAAGAAGCTGATACAAACCATTCAGATACCGGAACAAAATGACGATTTCAACAGAATTCGTACAGAATATTCTGAAATGCTGACAGACAAACTGCTGAAAGGTTCCAATGGACAGTCTGCCAGAAAATTTCTGACATTCGGTATTGAAAGTACGTCTTATAAATCGGCAAGAGCCAAACTGATGTCTATTAAAAATGACGTGATAAAGGGATTTAAGGCATTCGGTGTGGAAGCCAAAGTGTTAGACGGAACAGAACGATTGGAAACGCTTTATTATGCTCTGAATCCATATGGAGATGAAAACTTTGTATTTGACTGGGACAGTATGCTTCATGCAGGCATGGACACCAAGGATTTTATATGTCCGAAATCATTCAAATTCAACAAGCAGAATTTTGAAATTGGCAATGCCTATGGTGCAGTATGGCATATGAATATTCTTGCCGGAGAATTATCCGATGAGGTATTGCGAAACTTTCTGGAAATGCAGAACTTGTTCTGCGTCAATATTCATGCAGAACCCCTGGACCAGATCACTGCGTTGAAGTTTGTCAAGAAAAAACTGACCAATGTGGAACAGATGAAAATTGACGAACAGAAAAAAGCATCTCAATCGGGATATGATCCGGATATTCTTCCGCCGCAAATCAAAATGTACATTGATGATATTGAAAAGCTGCTTTCCGACTTGAACAGCAAGAATGAACGACTATTTCATATTTCAATCAGCATCAGAAGCTATGCGAAAAACAAGAAAGAACTGCGTTTACAGGGCGAAATGCTGAAACGTATCTGTCAGAAAAATAACTGTAACATTTTTCCGTATGATTACAGACAGGAACAGACGTTGGTTTCTACACTGCCTCTTTGTCATAATAACATTCCGGTTTCCCGTGAAATGCACACTTCCGGAATTGCAGTTTTTGTTCCGTTCACTACAAAAGAACTGTTTCAGGACGGACAGGCAACCTATTACGGTGTCAATACACTCAGCGGAAATATGATTCGTGCCAACCGTTCCAGACTGAAAAATCCAAATGGATTGATTCTTGGAACGCCTGGTTCCGGTAAATCTTTTTCCGTAAAACGTGAGATTCTGGACTGTTTTCTGACTACAACAGATGATATTATCATTTGCGATCCGGAGGGAGAATATTTTCCGCTGGTGCAGGCACTTCATGGGCAGCTGATTCGGATTGCAAGTAACTCGGAACAGCATATTAACCCTATGGATATTACCATTGACGATTACTTATTTTCCAATCCAATGGAAGTGATTGCGAACAAATCAGACTTTCTGATCTCACTTTGCGAAATCATCGTCGGCGGCAGATACGGACTTTCTTCAGAAGAACGTTCTGTCATTGACAAGTGCGTACAGCGTATTTACAAGACGTTTATTGAGAGCAATCCGGTTTTAGAAACAATGCCTTTGCTTTCTGATTTACAGCATGAACTGGAACATGAGGGCGAAGTTGCACTTCGAGTATTCAATTCCTTGGAGATGTTTGTCAACGGATCGCAGAATCTGTTCAATCATCGAACCAATATTGACTTGTCGAACAGAATCATCTGCTTTGATATTAAGGAGTTGAGCAATCAGCTGAAAAAAGTTGGTATGCTGATCGTTCAGGATACGGTCTGGAACAGAGTTTCTGAAAACAGAAATCTGAAAAAGATTACCCGCTACTATATTGACGAATTTCATTTGCTTCTCAAGGAAGAACAGACGGCAAAGTATTCTGCTGAGATTTGGAAGCGATTCAGAAAATGGGGCGGTGTTCCGACCGGCATTACGCAGAATGTCAAAGATTTGCTTTCTTCACAGGAAGTAGAGAATATTTTTGATAACTCTGATTTTGTATATATGCTGAATCAGGCAGCCGGTGACAGAGACATACTTGCTGAAAAACTGCATATCTCCAAGGAACAAATGAAATTCGTGACAAATTCCGGTCCGGGTGAAGGAATTATCCGTTATGATAAAGTGCTTTTGCCGTTCACTGACCACTTCCCGATGAATACGGAAATGTATAAGCTGATGACAACGAAACCGACTGAAAGTGCATGAGAAAAGCCGTAGAGGGCTTTCTCTACGGCTGATATTTGCTTGATAAACTGGAAGTTGTTTATTTCTTCTTTTTCGGTTTTGGAATTGGCAGTTCATCATACATTGCATGAAACAAGTCTGTCAAAAACTCCTTATTATCAACTTCATTTACCAGCAACATCTCTTTTGCTCCTTCATAGGGTAATTCATACGGAGCTGTCGGCATATAAC
>CAVAQT010000050.1:0-11113 GCA_963590855.1 Ruminococcus bromii | reverse complement strand
TGTTACAGCAGCTCTTTTTTGTCTTTCATTTTTTGCGGATATGTGCTCCTAAAATACTCCGTATTGCAGTATCCATTATACCGCTTTCTCTGTGATCTGTCAAGAAAATTTTTTATGTATTTTCCGCTCAGAACACAACAAATTGTATCTGTCACATGCACTGACCACAAGATATAGTATGTCATCAGAAATGCTTTTTGAATACCGCAATACATGTTGTCCGGTTTCGTTCATATGACCTGAAGCATCGTTTTGACTTGCAAGCAAACTTTCTTATTTCTGCAAAGCCGCAAAAATATGCACTGCATTTTTACAGAAAGGTATTGCAGAGGCGGCAATTTGATTTTTTGCATATTTTTTTCAAATTTAAAAATTCATGTTGACTTTTTGCAGAGAATGTGCTATAATAACAATATCATTTCACGGCGATGTGTTGCACAAATTGTGTGACATGCCGAAAAAAGCAAGGAGTTGTTTCTTATGAAGAATTTGAAGAAAGTCGCAGCTGTATTGGCAGCTGCAATGTCTCTGAATGCAGTTGCAGTTACCAGCGCATTTGCAGTTTCCGCAGATGATACAAGCGCAACCGTGATCGGTTCTGCTTCTCTGAAGGGTCAGATGGGCGGTTACAATTACTGGGGTGATGCAGATCATTCTGATGATATTGTCAGCACTCCGGCAGAGATCACAAGCGATGGCGGTCAGTACACCGCATCCTGGAGCATCACTGGCGATGGCACAGGCTCTATCGAATTTTTGATTCTGGAATTTGATGCCAACAGCGAATACTTCATCACAACAGATACTTATCCGAATATGAAAGTTACAGTAGACTCTGTAAAGGTTGACGGCACTGATATCAGCTATAAGATGACTGACGGCGTAATTGATGCAGCACACTATGAGAATGATAAGGGTTCTACTCGTGTTTACCTGACAGATACCTGGGGAGTTTCTCCGCTGGGCAAGAAAAATGTAAATGATATTGCAAAGGATACCGCTGTTCTGCAGAGCATCGAGGTCACCTTCACAATTTCCAATCTGGAAGCTGCCGATCCTGAGCCCAACCCGACTCCTACTCCGACCCCGGGCACAACAACATATGGTGATGTAAACGGTGATGGTGTCATCAATTCCGCAGATGCAGCAGCTGTCCTGATGGAAGCAGCACGCACTGGTGCAGGTCTGGATGAAAGCTTTACCACTGATACATTTAAGGCCGCAGATGTAAACGGTGACGGCAAAATTTCTTCTGCTGACGCTTCTCTGATTCTGACCTATGCAGCACAGGATGGTGCTGGTCTGAATCCGACACCTTTCCCGGCAGCAAGCGCAGCTGAGTAAGTGAAAAGTAAAATTTAATTGTTTTTGAAAATTCTCATAGAATAGTGCCAAATGCTTATTCTATGAGAATTTTTCTACATAATACAAAAAGCGCGATACAGCAACTCTCCGTATCGCGTTTTGTATATTTGTATTAGATGTGTGCCCGTTATTCCTGCACCAACTGTTTCATATCATACATACCTGCCGGCTTGCCGCAAAGATATACTGCCGCATTCACAGCACCTACTGCAAAAACAGTTTTAGAAGCCGCGCTGTGAGACAGCGTGATTACTTCATCCTGTCCAGCAAAAATCACGTCATGTTCGCCAACAATTGTACCGCCGCGAATCGAATGCATGCCAATTTCCTTGCTGTCGCGCTTCATGCGTCTTGCATGACGATCGTAAACATAATGATAGGAATTATCCAGTGTTTCGTTAATTGCATTTGCAATCATAATGGCTGTACCGCTGGGGGCATCAATTTTTTGATTGTGATGCTTTTCTACGATTTCAATGTCGAACTGTCCGCCCAGAACTGTCGCAGCTTTTTTTGCCAGTTCCACCAACAGATTGATTCCCAAAGACATGTTGAAAGTAAAGAATACGGGAATCTGCTGCGATGTACTCTGAATCTTCTGAATCTGTGCATCATCATAGCCAGTCGTTGCCAAAACCAACGCAACATTGTTCACCAATGCATATTCCAACAGACTATCCAATGTGGAAGGGTTGGAAAAGTCAATGATGACATCCGGCACTTCCGGAAGTTCTGCAGGGGAGGCTACAATGGGAAAATCCGCATACTTCGCAGTATAGGAATCAATACCACCAATTACCTTGCAATCATCTCTGCCTGCAATGCAGGAAGCGACAGTGTGTCCCATTTTGCCGTTTGCACCGCAAATTACAACTTTTTTCATAGTCCTGCCTCTTTTCTCATCCAATCGTTTTGTTTAGGAAAGCATGCCATATGCGCGCAGTGTTGCCTGCATTGCTGCCTTATGCTCATCGCTCATCTCCAGCAACGGCATTCTGCACGGACCAGAAGGCATGCCAAGCTGATTCATTGCTTCCTTCACCGGGATCGGGTTTACTTCCATAAACAGATCGTTAATCAGACGGAGATACTTCAGCTGCAGTTCAGAAGCAGCTGCAAAATTGTTATCCAAGCAGTATTGCGTCATCTGGTGTGTTTCCTTCGGCAAAACATTAGACAGTACAGAAATAACGCCCTTTCCGCCGAGAGACATAATCGGAACGATCATATCATCATTACCACTGTAAATGTCGATAATGTCGCCGCACTTTGCAGCAACCTTTGCTGTATAGCCGATATTGCCGCTGGCTTCCTTGATTGCAGCGATATTCTTATGCTTAGCCAATGCTGCAACTGTATTCACTTCAAATCCAACACCAGTACGACTCGGCACATTGTACAGGATGATCGGCAGATCAACACTGTCTGCAATTGCACTGTAATGCGCTACAAGGCCGCGCTGTGTGGTTTTATTGTAATACGGGGTAACAATGAGCAGACCGTTTGCACCAAGCTCCTGTGCCTCCTGAGACAGTTCAATGGCATACTTGGTGTCGTTGCTGCCAGTTCCGGCAATAACCGGAATCCGGTTGTGTGTGTGTTCTACTGCAAAGCGGATGCATTCCCGGTGCTCCTTGTCATCCAGTGTAGAAGACTCACCAGTCGTTCCGCAGATAATAATGGCATCTGTGCCGTTTTCAATCTGAAAATCAATATTCTTTGCCAGACCAGCATAGTCAACAGAGCCGTCTTCCAGCATCGGTGTAATAATGGCAACACCTGCGCCAGTAAAAATTGTATTTTTCATAAGAAATTACCCTCCTGACGGAATCAATCCATATAGCCCTTTGCTGCCAGCAGTTCTGCCAACAGGACACCGCCGCCAGCTGCGCCGCGCAGTGTGTTGTGAGACAGGCAGACAAACTTATAGTCGAACATGGTATCTTCACGGAGACGACCAACAGAAACAGCCATACCGCCTTCGATGTTGCGATCCAGCTTTGCCTGCGGACGGTCATCTTCCTGGAAATAGTGAATGAACTGCTTCGGAGCAGACGGCAGATCCAATTCCTGCGGAACACCCTTGAAATCTTCCCAGATCTTCAGAATCTCATCCTTCGACGGCTTCTGCTCAAAAGAAACAAATACGGCAGCAGTGTGACCATCAGAAACCGGAACACGCAGGCACTGTGTTGTAATCAGCGGGCTGTCAGCGCTGACAATCTGACCGTTTTCGATCTTGCCCCAAACCTTCAGTGGTTCTTTCTCAGATTTTTCTTCTTCGCCGCCGATATACGGAACGATGTTGTCCAGAATTTCCGGCCAGCGTTCAAATGTTTTGCCGGCACCAGAAATTGCCTGATAGGTGCATGCAAGCACATTCTTGATGCCATATTTCCGCAGGGGAGACAGCGCCGGAACATAACTCTGAATGGAGCAGTTAGACTTTACAGCAATAAAGCCGCGCTTTGTGCCCAGACGCTTTCGCTGGCTTTCAATGATCTCAATGTGTTCCGGGTTTACTTCCGGCACGACCATCGGTACATCCGGTGTGAAGCGATGTGCGGAGTTATTAGAAACAACTGGGCACTCTGCCTTAGCATAGCGTTCTTCCAGTGCACGGATCTCATCTTTCTTCATATCTACAGCGCAGAAAACAAAATCTACCATACCAGCGATTTTATCCACATCGACAGTTGCATCAAACAGAACCATCTGCTTCATTGCTTCCGGCATCGGCTTCTGCATTGCCCAGCGATTGCCTACTGCCTCCTCATAGGTCTTTCCAGCAGAACGGGGAGAAGCCGCCAGAGCAGCTACATGGAACCACGGATGATTCTCCAAAAGAGTTGCAAACCGCTGTCCAACCATGCCTGTTGCACCGATAATTCCGACCTTGTACTGTTTCATTTTCGTCATTCCTCCAAAAAATTCTTAAAAATATGAAAAAACCGGTTGAAAACCGGCGGCTCATGCGATATAATAGAATAGAATGACGTACACCGAATGGTATATCGCCGATAGCACTCCATCATAACGATGACAGTCATATCCCTGTTCGGAAATATGCCCAGAAGCTGTGTCACCGGTACAGCCTCTTCGGCACGAACGCCTTTCTGCTCCAATCGTTGCGGAATGGTAACCTGTCGGAACATACTCATCGCAAGTGCGCCTCTACCTATTCCTATCATATCATTTCTGTGGGAATTTGTCAATAACATTTTTGCGAAAAAGAGGAAAAGCATATGAAAAAATCAGATTTTTACTACGATTTGCCGGAAGAATTGATCGCGCAGACCCCTGTAGAGCCGCGGGATCATTCCAGACTAATGCAAATCGATCGAAATACTGGTGAGATTCAACACAAACATTTCTACGATCTGCTAGATATTCTGCAGCCCGGAGATCTGCTTGTCATGAACGACTCCCGTGTTTTGCCGGCTCGGCTATACGGTGAAAAAGTAGACAATGGCACATTCATTGAGTTCCTGTTGTTAGAACAAAAAGGGGATAAGCTGTGGGAAATTATTTGTCGCCCAGGAAAAAAAGCCAAGGTCGGCGTGAAATTTTCGTTCGGCGGCGGAAGGCTGATCGGCGAAGTGGTCGAAGTAAAGCCGGACGGCAACCGCATTGTACAGTTTACCTGTGAGGGAAACTTTTACACTGCACTGGAAGAGGTCGGACAGATGCCGCTTCCGCCGTATATTCACGAAAAGCTGAAAGACAAGGAACGTTACCAGACAGTTTATTCCAAGGAACTCGGTTCTGCGGCAGCACCCACAGCCGGGCTGCATTTCACAAAAGAAATGCTGGAAAAATTAAAGAAAAAGGGCGTAAAAGAAGCCTATGTGACGCTGCATGTTGGTCTGGGTACATTCCGTCCGGTAAAGGAGGACGATGTGCTCCAGCATCAGATGCACAGTGAACACTACCATTTGCCGCAGGAAACAGTAGACATGATTCGGGAAACTAAGGCAAATGGCGGACGTGTCATCGCAGTTGGCACCACTTCCTGCCGAACACTGGAAGCGGTTGCTACAGCACATAATGGGGAATTGGCAGCGGAGGACGGCTATACCGACATTTTCATCTATCCCGGCTATCAATTTAAAGTGCTGGACGGTTTGGTCACGAATTTCCATCTCCCGGAAAGCACGCTGATTATGCTGATCTCTGCATTTCTGGGATATGAAAAGACCATGCATGCCTACGAAATTGCTGTACAGGAAAAATACCGTTTCTTCAGCTTTGGCGATGCCATGTGCATCTTACCGGAAAAAAGCGAATGAAATCACATTCACCAGAAGAATTACAGGAGATTTTCGCACAGATTGACACAATTGACTGGTCGCAATATCATACGGCATATGGGAACGCATCGGGGATCGAAACCAATCCAAAAAAATGGTGGGAAAGATTGCTTCCAATGTCCATGACAATGCACCGTCACAGATATTTTGACGAGGAATGCAGAGATCAGGCAGATATCGCAAAATGGCTGAAAATGCTTTTTGCAGAACAGGACATGGATGCGAGGGAAGCAGCATCAAAATTAGATAATGCACTTTGCCATCAGCATGTTATGGTTGCAGATGCTGCACTTCCTGCTTATGACATCTTGATGTATTGTCTAAAGACAACTGACAATTCGTTACTGGCAGAAGATTTGCTGGATATTTTGCGTGGTTTTGCTGCTGGCACTTCCAAAATTCAATCTGACGCAGCATGGGCGGTTTCTCTGCGAAAAAAGTTGATGCAAGATAAAAGTATATTTGCATCTTATTTTTCCAGGGAAGAAGAGGAAGAAACTCTTGTAGCCGCGTTTGCTAAGGAAATCTACACATTGCTGCAAACACCTCCGATTATGACACAAGGATAAAACAGAAAGGAATTTACACGAATGTTTACACTTTTGAAAACCGAAGGACATGCCCGAAGAGGCATCTTTGAAACCGTACACGGCACCATTCAGACACCATTCTTTATGAATGTTGGAACCGCCGCAGCCATCAAAGGCGGCATATCTTCCATTGACTTGGCAAATGAGCTGAAATGCCAGGTCGAACTTTGTAATACCTACCATTTGCATCTGCGGCCGGGAGATAAAATCGTCCGGCAAATGGGCGGCTTGCATCAGTTTATGAACTGGCACAAGCCCATCCTCACAGACAGTGGTGGATTCCAGGTGTTCTCTCTTGCAAAATTAAGACGCATCAAAGAAGAAGGCGTTTACTTTCAGTCTCATATTGATGGAAAGGCGATTTTCATGGGGCCGGAAGAGAGCATGCAGATTCAGTCCAACCTTGGTTCCACCATTGCTATGGCGTTCGATGAATGTGTAGAAAACCCTGCACCTCTGGATTATGTGAAAAACTCCTGTGCCAGAACAACGCGCTGGCTGGTTCGCTGCCAAAAGGAAATGCAGCGCTTGAACAGCCTGGAAGGGACTGTGAATCCGCATCAGATGCTATTTGGCATTAACCAGGGTGGCACTTACGATACCATTCGTGTATCGCATATGCAGGAAATTGCACAACTGGGTCTTGATGGTTATGCCATCGGCGGATTGGCAGTAGGAGAACCCACAGAGGTCATGTATCACATTATAGAGCAGGTAGAGTCCCATATGCCGATAGACAAACCGCGCTATCTTATGGGCGTTGGAACGCCTTCTAACATCATTGAAGGGGTGGCTCGAGGAATCGACATGTTCGACTGCGTTATGCCCAGTCGAAATGCGCGGCATGGCACAATCTTTACATGGGATGGTATTCTCCATATTACAAACGCTGCCTACGAAACAGATTCACAGCCGCTTGATCCAAAATGCGACTGCCCAGTATGCCGCAATCACTCTCGCGCCTACGTTCGCCACCTGTTTAAAGCAAAGGAACAATTGGCCGGACGCCTGGCTGTTATGCATAATCTCTATTTTTATAATACGCTGATGGAGCGAATTCGTGACGCATTGGATGCAGGCGAATTTGCACAGTTTCAGAAAGACTACAGTGAGCGCCTTTCGCAGAGGATATGAGACAAATTGTGCAAACGCCGCTAAATTGAGAGTCAATTCTCAGTCCTTGAGTAAAACATAAAAAAGCGGACACTGCCAAACAGCAGCGTCCGCTCTATGTTTTCATATTTAATCACGAACTAGGATGATTTACTCGTAGATCGGCTCCAGAACAGCATATTTGCCATCTGCACGCTTGTAAACAACATTTACTTCACCAGTATTGGCATTGGTAAACATGAAGAAAGCGTGTCCCAACAGATCCATTTGAAGAATGGCTTCGTCCAGATCCATCGGATGCATAACAAACTTCTTGTGGCGGATTACTTCGTGATCTGCTTCTGCCACCGGTTCTTCCAGCATTCCAAGGAAAGCAGCTTCTTTCAGCTTCTTTTCTACACGGGTCTTGTTCTTCCGAATCTGGCGGATAATTTTATCAATAGAAGCATCCAAAGCATCTTCTTTATCAACAGCAGACTGTTCTGCGCGGTAAATCAAATTGTTATAAGTAACCGTCAATTCAATGACAATCAAATTCTTGTGTGTTGCCATGGTGATCTTTGCTTCTGCCTCGCTGCCGAAGAATTTGTCAAGCTTTGCACTCAAACGCTTTTCAGCATACTCGGTAAAGTTTTGTGGGATTTGCATTTTTTTCGCTGTGATTGTGATTTTCATGATGAATTCCTCCTTTTGCAGTTCAACAAAGCTTACATCTGTATGCAGCGTTGAAACTGTTTGTTTCTCATATTATAACATACTTCTAGTTTCAAGGCAAGCAGTTTTTGATTTTTTGTGGAATATAAATAAAAAGCACCCTTGATATTCGTTATTTTAACTGATGCCATGCAGAAATGCAGGAATTTCTTTCGTCATTTCCTACAAAACCGAAAATACTGCTTGCATCTTTCCTAAAAATCGTTTATCATAGTCATATAGAAAGTGAACAGGGGGTATGAGAATGCTCGAAAAATTATTGTCCTCATTGCAGGGAATACCAGCATACTCGATTTTAATCAGCGCAGTTGTTGTGCTTTTGATTGCAGTCAGTGTCATTACAATGTTTAGCAAAGCACATCAGGAAAAGGAGATTGAACAGCTTCGATGGGACAAGGTGAGTGCACATATGGCATTGTACGACACATCCAGACGAGTTGTAATTCCATTGGAAGCAGATGAAATTCTAATCGGGAGACACGGTGCGGCAGACATTCGTTTTACAGATATGAGTGTATCTCGTTATCACGCAGTTTTGTACGTTTCAAATGGAGTTTGGAGCATTATGGATCTAGACTCTAAATCTGGTACATTTGTAAATGGCAGGCGAATCCGATCGCAGGTTAAATTAAAAGACATGGATGAGATTCGCTTTGGCACGAAATCCGTTATCATCCGACAGCGAAGGAGGGGACAGCGAAATGTATAAAAACGGATTATCTTACGGCGGATGCACAGCGATCGTATTGCTTACACACGGCATCATGCTGTTGGCAATTCTATTACGCGGAAATTATAACGCCCCGCAGGATCTTCTGCCATTGACCATTGCAGTAATTGGATTAGACCTTGTGTACAGTATTATTTTACGTCTGTGTTATCGACAGATGACTTATACCTTGGATTTTGTCCTGCTTCTTTTGATTAACATTAGTGTGATTTTTCAATCTTGTTTCGGCGGCGTTGGATTTGCTTTCAAGCATTATGCAACGTGTGTAATTGCGTTAGTGCTCTGTCAGATTGGATTTTTGCTCACACGCAATCATGTCTGGATTCAATCGAAAAAGCCGATTTTGTATGGAATCCTGGGTGCTTTGATTTTAAGCATTCTGCTGCTCACCGGCAGCCGCAGCATGTGGATCAATATCGGCCCCATCAGCATCCAGCCGTCTGAATTTATGAAACCGGTATTTGTTTTGATCTGTGCAACTTCCATTCGGGAACAGCACGAAAAGAAAAAAATCCTTTTCTTTTACGTTTCAAAAGAGATGATGATCCTTACTGGAGCATTTGTTATAATTGTTGGCTTGCAGTGGTGGTGTCGCGATCTTGGCTCACTTCCGACATTTGCTGCTGCATATGGCTGTGCGTTGGCATGCCGCCTTTGTTACCCGAAGGCAAAATTTTCTAAAAAAACAATAATCTCAATCAGTGCAGTCGGTGCAGTTTTGGTAATTGCCGCATTGCGATTTGCCCCAGGTTATGTACAAGACCGACTTTCAGTTGATATTTGGAATCAGATGGAAGGGAATGGGTATCAGCAGTGCAAAGCATTGATTGCAATCGCAGAAGGCGGTTTATTTGGAAAAGGGCCGGGATGCGGTTCACTGCATAAAGTTTTCGCTTCTGATACAGATATCGTTTTCTCTACGATTTGCGAAGAATGGGGATTCTTAGTCGCGTTGCTTTCCATTTTGATTTTGATGGCAATGATGCTGTTGCCGATGATCAACAAACCGCGCAGCTATTTTCACACAACCATGATTTTAGGCTGCGTTGCAGTGATGATTGTACAAATGGGGCTGAACATTTTTGGCTCGTGCAATTTGATTCCGTTTACCGGTGTTACGATTCCGTTTATCTCACAGGGCGGCAGTTCTATGATTACCAGTGGCTTTTTGGCAGGTATGCTGAAAGCCGGACAGTCTCCGGTATTTAAAAAGCCGGAGCAGAAAAAGAAACGCTCCAAAGCAAAAACAAGAAAGGCGGTACCGGCGGCATGAAAAGTATTCAGAGCATTCGACGCGGAGAGCGCCTCACTATTTTGATCCTGATCGTCTTTTTTATTGGAATGGGCATTCTGGTATTTAAGGTCGTTAAGGAATCCTCATTTTACATGTCGCATTCCGATGATGTAACGCTAGGAAAAGTGTATGATCGAAATGACCAGATTTTATTTGATCCAGACGCTTCATCAGACAACTATGATGCAAACTATTTTTTGGATGTTGGCAATGTTATCGGAGACGACAGCGGCCAGATGACAAACACATTAGTATCAGAAAACATTGAAAAACTCCAGAACTATAGTTTGATTTTCGGCGCTACATCGCACGGAAAAACGGCAATTTATGCAACACTGGATCATGAAGCGAATCAAAAGGTGTACAATGCATTTGGAAGCAAAGATGGTACTGCAATTGCTTACAATTATCTGACAGGAGAAATTTTGGTATGCGTCAGCAAACCCAGTGTCAATATCCTGGACAACTACAGCAATATCAGCGAACTGCCTGAAGGCAGTCTGATCTGCAAAGCATTTTATGAAACCACACCAGGTTCTACACAAAAAATTGCTACTACTGCAGCAGCTTTAGAAACATTTGGCTATGATGGCTTGATGTCTAAGTCCTATACTTGTAACGGCATCTACACGACAAAATATAATCAACAGATCAAATGCCATGATTTAAGCGGTCATGGAACGGAAAACATTATTCAGGGATTTGAAAACAGCTGTAATCCATTTTTTGCACAGTTGGTACAAGATATGCCGTTGGATAATATCATTCAAACATATTCTCGAATGGGAATCGCTGTTAATGATTCTAAAATGCAAAAGATTCAATTTGATGGTATTTCTTCCTTTAGCGCTTCTACCAAACTGACCGACACCAGCGATTTCGATACCATGTGGAGTTGTATGGGGCAGAGTGAAGCCCTTGCCAGCCCATTGCAAATGATGCTGTGGGAAAGTGCCATTGCAAATGCAAACGGCAAAGTAACAAATCGCTATATGAT
>CAVAQT010000049.1:0-11518 GCA_963590855.1 Ruminococcus bromii | reverse complement strand
CCTCTGTAATGTCATTTTCAATAAATTTGTTTGATCTTTTCATGCGGTTGCCCTGTGTGATTTTGCCAAAAAGATTTCTACCGCGGTCATGCTTTTTTGCTTTTCCGCATATAGATGGCTTAAACAAATCCAAAATCACAAGAAAGAAGGAGTCATATGAACGGTCTGACAACCAAAGCAGCGCGGGAACGCCTGAAACAGGACGGGGAAAACGAACTTGCAGCAGCGGCAAAGCTCCATCCTCTGCGGATGTTCCTGGGGCAGTTTCGGGATGTGATGGTGCTGATCCTGCTGGCCGCCACAGGAGTCTCTGCATTTCTCGGCGAGATCACCGATGCAGTCACCATCATTCTCATTGTTCTGCTCAATGCCATTCTGGGCTTTTTGCAGGAGTACCGCACAGAACAGACACTGGAATCTCTGCGCAGTCTCACCGCACCCACGGCCACTGTCTGCCGTGACGGAAAGTGGCAGACGCTTCCGGCACGGGAGCTGGTCTGCGGCGACTGCATCCGACTGGAAGCCGGTGACAATGTGCCGGCAGACGCTGCCCTGCTCCAGGCGGCAGGACTGGAGGTCAACGAGTCCATTCTCACCGGCGAATCCGAAGCCGTTTCCAAACAGGCAGGCGATCCGGAAGAGAGCAGCAACGATCTCCACAAAAGAAACATAATCTACGCCGGGACTGCTGTGCTCCGGGGAAGCGCCGAAGCCAAGGTCATTGCCACCGGCACACGCACCCAGATGGGACAGATCTCCGCCATGCTCCAGGAGGTCAAACAAGATATGACACCGCTGCAAAAGCGCCTTGCCGGACTGGGAAAAGTGGTGGCGCTGCTCTGCCTGGGCGTATGCGGTGCGGTCTTTCTGGCAGGTGTGCTCCGGGGCGAACCGGTTTTTGACATGCTCATGACTGGCATCACCATCGCCATTGCTGCTATCCCGGAGGGGCTTCCGGCGACAGTCACCATTGCACTGGCACTGGCGGTGAGCCGCATGATGAAGCGCAACGCTCTGGTAAACCGGCTGCACAGCGTAGAGACGCTGGGCTGCGCCAGTGTCATCTGCTCTGACAAGACGGGAACGATCACCGAAAACCGCATGACGGTCACCACCATCCATGCCGGCGGCGAAGCATTTTCCGTTACCGGCACGGGGCTGCAAAAATCCGGTGCGATCCAGCAGGACGGCAGAAACGTCAATCCCCTGTCAAAACCGGCACTCCGGGAACTGCTCATCTGCGGCGCACTTTGCAGCACTGCTGAGATACACAGCCCCCAGGAGAAGCCCCAGCGCGACCGCAGCAGCCGGGCGGAAAAGGGTGTATGGTCTGCCACAGGCGACCCTACGGAGACAGCGCTCCTCATTGCAGCGGAAAAAGGCGGTATCTCCCGAAAAGCACTGCTCCGCACACACCCGATACAGCATATGGAGCCATTTGACAGTGAGACGCGACAGATGGCGGTCACCGTCACAGATGGCGCAGGCGTCTGTACCTATCGCAAAGGCGCAGCGGATGTGATCCTGCCCCTGTGCGGCTTTGTCCTGGAAAACGGAAAAGCCATGCCGATCACTGAAAACGCCAGAGCCGCCATCCACCGCACTGTCACATCCCTTTCCGATCAGGCGCTTCGGGTGTTAGCATTTGCCAAACAAGAAGGCAGTGCTTGCATCTTTCTGGGGCTTGCCGGCATGCTGGATCCGCCCAGAGAATCCGCCCGGACTGCCATCCGCACCTGTGCCAGAGCCAATATCCGCACCGTCATGATTACCGGAGACCACAAAAACACTGCCGCCGCTATTGCCAAGCAAGCCGGACTGCTCCGGGGCAAAAAGGCAATGACCGGCGACGAACTGGACGCCCTCAGTGATGCCCAGCTGGATGCCTGCCTGGATCAGTACACGGTCTTTGCACGGGTGAATCCGGCGCACAAGCTGCGGCTGGTACGGGCGTATCGGCGGCGCGGCGAGATCGTCGCCATGACAGGAGACGGCGTAAACGATGCGCCTGCCATCAAAGAAGCAGATGTGGGCGTCGCCATGGGACAGAGCGGCACAGATGTAGCACGACAGGCAGCAGACGTGGTGCTCACCGATGACAACCTTGCGACACTGGTCGATGCCGTGGAACAAGGACGCTGCGTCTATGCCAATATCCGAAAGTTTGTGCGTTATCTGCTGTCCTGCAATATCGGCGAGGTGCTGACCATGTTCCTGGGCATTCTGATGGGCATGCCGGTGGTACTTCTGCCGACACAGCTGCTTCTGGTGAATCTGGTGACAGACGGTCTCCCCGCCATCGCGCTGGGCTTAGAGCCGCCCGAACCGGAAGCCATGCAGAAGCCGCCCCGAAAGCCGGACGAAAGCTTTTTCTCCGGCGGTCTCATGGGACGCATTTTCTTCCGCGGCATCCTCATCGGCATCTGCACTCTGGGTGCATTCTCCACAGTACTCCGGATCGGCGGCACACTGGAAGCGGCCCGGACTGCGGCGCTCTGTACCCTGATCCTGTCCCAGCTGGTGCACGTCTTTGAATGCAAATCCGAACAGCGCACCTTATTCTCCATGCCCTATGGAAACAACCTATGGCTGGTGGGTGCGGTTCTGGTATCTCTGGCGGTGCTTGCGGCAGCTGTGGCAGTCCCCATGCTCCGCGTGATCTTTTCCACCGTCCTGCTTTCCCGGCAGGAATGGTACATCGCCCTGGGATTTTCCCTGGCTGTTCCCCTGTGCAGCTCTGTCAGCGGACTGTTCCGGCGGAAAAAACGGGACTGACGATTGCCCATACAAAAAAGCGGCGTATTCGGAAACCTTACCGAATACGCCGTTTTGATAAAATAATGGGAAAATCCGAGATGTCTTGATTATGCCTGAACCGGCGTGCCGGAAACAGCCTTGTCAGAAACACTGGCTTCTGCTTCCTGTTCCTTCTTTGCACGAGCACGGAAGCCCACCAGCAGCAGTCCTGCAAATACCACAGCGATCACTGCCAGTACCACACAGTCGGTGGTGATGTCCAGACCAGATGCAATACCGCTGCGGAAACCGTGAACGGTATAGGTGAACGGCATGAACGGGTTCAGTACCTGATAGAACTTATCGGACAGTTCCAGCGGATAAGTGCCGGCACAGCCGCTGAGCTGCAGCACCATGAATACCAGCAGGATAAAGTCGCCGATAATGTCCAGGAAGAAGTTGACGCAATATTCCAGTGTCAGGAATGCAACGGATGCCAGGCAGGCAATGATCAGTGTCTTGCCCATATATTCCGGCTGGAAGTCGTTGATCCAAGACAGGCACAGGATCATGAGTACTGCCTGAAGCAGACCCAATGCCCAAAGTTTGCCCAGTGTGAGCAGCCATGCCTTACCCGGCTTCCGTGCACCGATCTTCTGATGATACGGCGACAGCATGACGCAGAACGCCAGACCAGATACCCACAGGCCAACCGACATCATGTATGCTGCCATAGCGTTGCCGTTGGTGGGAACTTCGGTCTCATAAGTCTCATTGGTCAGTACCGGAGCGGAGAACATGTCATAAGTCTTGTCAGTGGTGTCGATGCTGTTGACCTCATCTGCACCGTCTGCCAGAGAAGTCTGGAGTGTTACCGCGCCATTGGACAGCTGTACCAGGCCATCGCCCAGTGTTACAGAACCGTCTGCCAGCTGTGCTGCGCCGTCCTGGATCTGTCCTGCACCGTCGGTGAGCTGTGCTGCGCCGTCGTTCAGCGTTGCATTATTTGCCACAAGCTGTGCAGTACCGTCAGACAGCTGAGATGCACCGCTTTGCAGCTGAGAAACCGCATTGGTCAGTGTGGGAACGCTGTCTGCCAGTGTCTTTGCGCCGCTGTTCAGCGACGATGCACCGCCTACCAGAGAGCCTGTGTTGGAGTCCAGTGTCTGGAGTCCATCAGTCAGACTGGATACACCGCCGGTATACTTCGATACACCATATTCCAGTGTGCTGCTGCCGTCTGCCAGCTGTCCCAGACCGGCTTCCAATGCCTGAGAACCCGGGATCAGCTGTGCATCCACTGCGGACTGCACTGACTGCAAGCCGCCGGACAAAGTGGAGATCGCCTGCTGTGCACCCGGAAGCGCCTGATCTGCGCCGGCAGCCAATGTGCTGACGCTGGTCTTGAGCTGTTCCATTGCACTTGCAGAACTGCTGAGATCCATGCCCTGGAGCGCAGATGACAAGCCAGTCACCTGATCGCCGATGGCAGAGATGTCTGATGCCAGAGAAGTCATCGGTGTAGAGAAGCAAGCCAGAAGTTCCTGCTGAGAAGCAGCGTCCAGAGACTGGAATACTTCTGTCTGTGTCATCGCTGTCAAAGCCGACTGAAGGCTTTGCAGCTGTGCGCCGGCATCTTTAGCACTGGTGCCGATCGCCGTCAGGCTGTCTGTCAGCGTCTGTGCCAGTGCACTGGTATCCGGCAGAGAAGTATTTTGCAGCGTGGTGTTCAGGGTGTCGATTCCCTGCTGCAGCTGTGTCAGACCACTGCTCAGCTGTTCCATCTGCTGCATATTCTCTGCGGAAAGGCTGCTGCCCAGGCTGTCCGACAAGGTTTGCAGTCCTGCGGTCATCTGTGCGCTGCCCTGCTGGAGCTGTGCAGCACCGCTGGTCAGTGTAGCTGCGCCGTTTGCCAGCTGGCTGCTGCTGCCGTTCAGTGTTTGTGCACCGCTGAATGCAGCGGCAACGCCGTCGGTATAGCTGCTGACACCGCTGGAAAGCGTACCAGAGCCGTCAGACAATGCCACTGCGCCGTCTGCCAGTGTACCTGCGCCGCTTGCCAGCTGATTCATGCCGTCAGACAAGGTCTGTGCACCGCTGTTTACCGTTGCTACACCATCGGTATAGGTTTTCAGACCGCTTTCCAGTGTCTTTGCACCATCTACAAATGTGAGTGTGCTCTCGGACAAAACCTTTAAGTTATCTGTGATCTTGGTGTTGCCGTCTTTCAGGTCAGACACGCCGTCTTTGATCTGAAGCGCACCGTCTGCGGCATCGTTCATGCCATCGCCCACAGTACCCAGCTGATCGAAGATCGTCTGGGTGTACTCCTTGGTCACACTCTCCGAGACTTCCTTTTGAATCTTTGCCAGAGCAGTTTCACTCATCTTACTGGCAATATAGTTCGTGCCAGGATTGGTGGTGTACTGGAGCTCCATCTTCTTCGGCTCGTCGTCCATCAGCGTGGAGGCATTCTCAGAAAAATTCGACGGAATGGTGATGACCATATAATATGTGCCGTCCGCAATGCCCTTTTCCGCCTTATCTGCGGTGACAAAGTGGAAATCCAACTGATCGTTTTCCTGAAGCCGTTCTACCAGCTCATCGCCGACTGCGAGTTCCTTGCCCTCATAGTCCACGGATTTATCATTGTTGACCACTGCCACCGGCAGCTGATCTACATTTCCGTAAGGATCCCACATAGAGCCCAGGAACAGGGTGGTGTAGATGGTCGGGATCAAAACGATCGCCGCCATAGCGATACCATTGAAATGCCGCCAGAAGAAATTCTGTTTCTTTCCGGAATCGCTCGATTGCATAACTACCTACTTCCTTTCTGCGTGAAACAAACACCGCTTTCCCCGAACGCACGGTTTTGTTTCGATTTGAGTGACGAAATACATTTGTCTACAAAAAAAGTTTTTGTCTACAAATAGAAAGCTGTTGACTTTTCGTCCTGTATCTATTATAATATAAGAGAAGCAGATTTGCAACCGTTGATTTTGCAAATTACGTCTACTAATAGACATAGTGTTTATTAGTAAGTGCGGCAACCCCGAATGCTGCACTGGACGCTGCTTCGGATACGATTATATAATATGGGCAGCACTCCGTGAGACCCGGTACTGTGCTGCCGAAAGATAAGGATGAAATAGCATGACCAACAATATAAAGCAAGAACGGCGCTATCGCCGTACCGAAGCCCTGATCCTGAACGGACTCACAACACTGCTCCAGCAGAAGAGCATCAAGGAGATCACTGTCCGGGAACTGGCAGATCTGGTGGACATCAACCGCTCTACCTTCTACCTCCACTATACCGATATTTATGACCTGTTGGAAAAGACCGAGCAGCGTCTGTTACAGCAGCTTTTGGACGCGGTCAATGAAAACTGGACGCTTCCGGAGACACCGAAAAACTTTTTCGCTTTTCTGGAACAGGCATTCAACATCCTCTCAGAGAACGCCCAGCTCTGCTCAGCGCTCATTGGCCCAAACGGAGATATCGCTTTTTTGCGGAGCATCGAAAAGATGATACGAGACAAGGGCATCCAGACACTGCGCTCCTTTGCGCCGAAGGAACTCCGGGAACAGGATCTGCAATATGCCATTTCCTTTGCCCTTGCCGGCTGTATGGGTCTGGTGGAACACTGGCTGAAAAACGGATGTCCGGAAACGCCCACCCACATGGCTGAACTGACACTGGTGCTCCTCCGGGAAGGCACAACTTCCATCGGTGCACCGGATGTCACGCAGCTTGCACTCCACGGGACGTTATAATGATATCATAAAATGTATAACCACAGATAAACAAAAGAAAAAATAAGAGCGTGTTTTCAATTTTATCGAGGTATTTCCCAAACAAAAAGCAGCTGAAACGATACAAAACATCGTTTCAGCTGCTTTTTTCAGCAAATATCGCACAAGCCGACAGACGTACTTCATGGTTTTTTCCGCTTTCGGCTATGTTCTGGCGTTCCAGAGGTGATTTGAACACCCGGCCTACCGCTTAGGAGGCGGTCGCTCTATCCAGCTGAGCTACTGGAACATCACAGAGACGGACACAAAAATGCTCCGTCTCCTTTTTATCGCTTTGCTTATGCCTTTACGCCGTACTGTTCCCGATAAGCCAGCATTGCATCCAGGTGTTCCTTGCCCGGAATGACTTCATCCCGAATGCCCTGGATGATGTCTTCCATATTGACGATGGAATATACCGGAACGCCGTACTTTTCATAAACAGACTGCACCGCAGACTTTTCGCCCTCCAGTGCACGCTCCATCCGGTCTACAGTGATGACCATGCCGGTGATATCTACATCTGCTGCGCTCTTCAGCTTCGGATAAACCTCAGCCATTGCCTTGCCGGAGGTCATAACATCCTCGATGATAACGACTTTTTCACCGTCTGTCAGCTTCTTGCCGACAAACATGCCGCCTTCTCCGTGATCCTTGACTTCCTTGCGGTCGAAGCAGAAGTTTACGTCCTTCTGATACTTGTCCGCCAGAGCCACAGCCGCGGCAGCTGCCAGCGGGATGCCCTTATATGCCGGGCCGAAAACAGTCTCTACCGGGATATTATGCTCTGCAATGCAGGCAGCGTAATAACGTCCCAGTTCCATCAGCTGTGCGCCGCTGTGATAGTTGCCGGCATTGATGAAATACGGTGCCTTTCTGCCGCTTTTCAGGGTAAATTCCCCGAATGTCAGTACACCGCAGTCTACCATGAAACGCAGGAATGATTCTTTGTATGTCATAGGTGTGTTCTTCCTTTCTGTTTTGCAGTTCGTACAGCATTGCCGCTGTCTATACTATTATAGCGAAAACCGGAATCCTTGTCAAGAAAATTTGCTGTCTCTGAAAAGGCGGATCTCTGCTCTGCGAAATCTTACTTTTTCAGCGTGCCGCTGGACAGAGCTTTCAGGTAAGCATTGATAAAGCCGTCCAGGTCGCCGTCCATAACAGCCTGGATATTGCCGTTTTCAAAGTCGGTGCGGTGATCCTTGACCAAGGTGTACGGCATGAATACATAGGAGCGGATCTGTGCGCCCCAGGCAATTTCCTTCTGCACGCCCTTGATGTCAGCGATCTTGTCCAGGTGTTCCCGTTCCTTGATCTCCACCAGCTTTGCACGGAGCATCTTCATCGCGTAGTCCTTGTTCTGATACTGGCTGCGCTGTGTCTGACAGGATACCACGATGCCAGTAGGCAAGTGTGTCAGACGAACCGCGGAACTGGTCTTGTTGATATGCTGTCCGCCGGCGCCGCTGGCACGGAACACATCCATCTTGATATCCTCCGGACGGATGTCAACTTCCATGGAATCGTCAATTTCCGGCATCACTTCCAGTGCCGCAAAAGAGGTGTGCCGGCGTCCGGAAGAGTCAAAGGGAGACACACGCACCAGACGATGTACACCGGACTCCGATTTCAGGAAGCCATAGGCATTGTCGCCGGAGATCATGATCGAAGCGCTCTTCAAACCGGCTTCGTCGCCGTCCAGATAATCCAGCAGTTCCACTTTGAAGTTGTGACGTTCTGCCCAGCGATTGTACATCCGGTAGAGCATCTCTGCCCAGTCCTGCGCCTCTGTGCCGCCTGCGCCGGCGTGGAACGTCAGGATGGCATTGGAACTGTCATATTCCCCGGTCAGCAGAGAAGCCAGCTTCAGAGATTCCAGTTCCTTGACAAAATTGTCTGCCTCTTCGTTCAGTTCGGCGTTGGATTCCTCTTCGCCCTCTTCCATGGTCAGTTCGATCAGTGTGAGGATATCGTCCAGAGTTTCTTCCATCTTCCGATACTTATTGATGCGGTTTTCCAGGGATTTCACTTCCTGGAGCACCTTCTGAGAGTTTTCCAGATCACTGTAAAAATCCGGGTCTGCCACCTGCTCCTGTAATGCATCATAACGTGCCTGTGCCTTTTCAATGCCAAGCACCTCATACAATTCTTTTAAGTCCTTGCGGTAGTCACTCATGGTGACGCGCAGTTCGTCTAATAATACCATAACTTTTCTCCTTGTTTGATAGGGTAAATCACGATCTCTTTTATTATACTACAAAACCGAAAAAGATGCAAATATTTTCTTTGGATATTGAAAAAAATTTTCTCCTGTGTTATAATATAGAGAAAGCAATACCACAGGGACAACCCCATACCGCATGAGATTGTCCGGGAAAAGAGGGACGCACAGCATGAAGATACATATCGGTGAAAAATGCATTGTCTGCGGAAAAGCATTCACGGAGGACGACGACGTTGTTGTCTGCCCGGACTGCGGCACACCGTACCATCGCGCCTGCTGGCAGCAGAACGGCGCGTGCATCAACCAGAAGCTCCACGAGGCCGGCGAAAGCTGGCAGCCGGAAAATACACAGGAAGAGCCAAAGCCCGTGCAGATCTGCCCGGACTGCGGCACAAGCAATCCCCAGGACGCTACCCACTGTCAGCACTGCGGAAAGCCATTTTTGAAGCCGGGAGACAGCCCGGAGACCCAGGGAACCTTTCGGGAACAGCTCCGGGAGACCGCAGCACGCATGGGTGCGCAGGATCCCACCTGCGGCATCGACCCGGAAGTGTCTCTGGACGGTGAGCGCCTGGAGGATGTGGCAAACTTTGTCGCGCAGAACAACCTGTACTATCTGCCGAAGTTTCTGCGGTTCAGCAAAGGACACCGCATCTCCCTGAACTTTCCCTGTCTGCTCTTTCCCCAATACTATCTGGCATACCGAAAGATGTGGGCAGCGTCTCTGATCGTAATGGGAATCCTCTTTCTCATCCGCATCCCCCAGTCTCTGGCACAGATGGACATCCTGTTCCAGCAGTACCTGCCCATACTCCGGGAGGCAAACGCACAGCCGGAGGTCATTCAGTTCATCCAGAACATGGTGCACAAACTGGATGCCCACGAAACCCTCTTGTACAACATTTCCATGATCAGCAGCTACTTTGAGATCGTGGTGAGCATTCTCCTGGGGCTTTTCGGCAACCGCATCTATTATCGGTTCGCCCTGCAGCGCGTGCACAAGACCGTCCAGGAAGATGTCTCCCCTGCGATGCGGCGGCTTCGGCTGCGGCAGGAGGGCGGCGTGAGCGGCTGGAATATTCTGGCGGTGTTTGGAATCCAGCTGGGCGCTTCCATGATCCTGGGGCTAATCCTGATGATCCTTCTGACGGTTCTATGAAACATATCGCGCTGATCGCCGCCTTTGACTGCCGCCGCGCCATCGGCAAAAACGGGCGGATTCCCTGGCACATTCCCGGCGAGCAGGAACGCTTTCGGGAACTGACCCTGGGGAATACCGTCATTTTCGGGCGGCGCACCTATGAAGAGATCGGCGCACCGCTGCCGCATCGGGAAAACTTCATCCTCTCCCGGACAAAGCAGTTTCACGGCGCACATCTGCGCACCTTTCCCGATCTGACCGCCGCCATCGCTGCCGCAGAAACACCGCAGATCTTCATCGGCGGCGGCGCAGGGGTTTATGCGGAGGCGCTCCCGCTGGCTGAGGTGCTGTATCTCACGGAGATCACCGGGGACTTTCAGGGAGACACGTTTTTCCCGGCAGTGCCGGCGGCGCAATTCCGGCAGACCACCGCGGAATATCACGACGGCGCAATCCCCTATGTGTACAAGACATATCGGCGGACAGCCGGCGCAGTTCCGGAAAGTTTCCTGTGACCGGCAAAATGCCTATGGACAAATGCTGAAAAATATGCTATACTAGAAGAGACAAATCATCACATAAAGGAGTCGGGTGAAACCCATGCAGCATGAAAAATCCTGCGGTGCGATCGTGTACCGCAAATCCCACGGGAACACGGAGATCCTGCTGATCAAGCACATCAACAGCGGACACTGGTCTTTTCCCAAGGGGCATATGGAAAACGGCGAGACCGAGATCGAGACCGCTGTCCGGGAAATTCGGGAAGAGACTTCGGTTGAGGTCATGATCGACCCCACGTTTCGGGAGACGGTGTCCTATTTTCCCAAGCGCGACACGCAGAAAACCGTGGTCTATTTCATTGCCCGGGCGAAAAACTATGACTTTGTTCCCCAGGAGGAGGAGATCGCGGAGATCCGGTGGGTGGACATCGGCTATGCGTCCACCATCCTCACCTATGAGAACGACAAGAACATTGTCAACAAGGCAAAAGCCGCCATCAAAGAGTTTTGAATCCAAACGCAAAACCGCCGCAGACTGTTGAAAAAACGGTCTGCGGCGGTTTTTGAGTTATATGTTATCGAAAATCAATCTGTACAAGGAATCGCTTCAACGATATGTACTAAGAATTTCAAAAGCACGATTGCATCATTATTGCCGATTTCTCCATCGCCATCACAATCTGCATTTTCTTTAGCGGTCTCTGTCAGCACAACAGCACCGGAACAAAATTTATTCAGTAAAACAGCATCGCAAATATCTACACGGCTATCCAATGTAAGGTCACCGCAAAGAACAGACGATGGCTCTACCGATGTTTCTGTTTCGGTCGTTGTGGTGGTTTCTGTAGTAGTGGTAGTGGTTTCGGTTGTGGTTACCGATGGGGTTTCTGTGAAATGCATAGTTACACTTGACATCCAATCGTTAAGAAAAGGATGATTTACTTCAATTGCATTCCATTGATCTTCTGTTCCTCCATAATAAATATCAGCCAAACTTGTGCAACCACCAAATGTACCTCCATCAATACTAATCACACTTTTAGGAATGGAGATTTCTGTTAAACTCTCACAATTATAAAAACTGTTTCCATCAATTGTTAACAATCCTTCTGGAAG
>CAVAQT010000048.1:0-11615 GCA_963590855.1 Ruminococcus bromii | reverse complement strand
GTATGAAACCGATAATAATGATCAATTACAGGAATTGAATTAAGGAGATATTATGACAAGAGGAAAAAATATCAATCTCTTTCTTATGGATGGAGATGTAAGCGGACGTATCAAATGCACACTTGCTAATTGGACAGGCGTTGCGTATAAAATTCCCCGTACTGAAATAGACAAGTGCAAGAATCGTAAAGACTTGAAATGGAGCGGCGTTTACTTTCTTTTTGGAGTTTCTGATGACACTGGTGAGAATATAGCCTACATTGGACAAGCAGGCATTAGAAAAAATGGTGAGGGCATTCTCTACCGCCTTATGGAGCATAAGAGGAATCCTGATAAGGACTACTGGACAGAAGCTGTCGTGTTCACGACCTCCAATAATTCTTTCGGACCGACTGAGATCAGTTATCTTGAAAACAAATTCTGTAATCTCGCTATTGAAGCCAATCGATACATAGTCAAGAATGGAAATGACCCGTCCTCTGGACACATTACCGAAGAGAAAGAAAGCGAACTGGAAGAGTTTATTGACTATGCAAAGCTCATAATGGGAACGCTCGGTCATAAGATATTTGTTCCACTTAATAGAATTATGCCTGTTGTCGATGATACCGTAGATACTACATCTGAGGAGATTAAGCTTTTCTTTACTCGCACAATCAAGAAAATCAACTTTACTGTTGAAGCGTTTGCCAAGCAGACAACAGAGGGCTTTGTTGTTCTGAGAGGAAGCAAGATTGCTCCTAACAGTGACGATGATAATACCATTTCATCTGGAAACAGTAAAAAAAGAAAAGAGTGTAGAATTGAGAACAATATTCTACAAGAAGATGTGTTGTTCAGTAGTCCTTCAAGCGCTGCTCAATTTGTCACAGGCAAAAGCTGTAATGGTTGGATTTCGTGGAAAACCAAAGATGGTAAGACTTTGCATGATTTAGAAGAAACAACGACTGTACCCGAAAGCACAGCCGTCCAATCTCAAACATAAACCATACACTCAAACACAATTTCTCTCGCCATATAAACGAAGCAGTTCTCCAGACCGAGTATCTTCTCAGCATCACCTGCAATCATAGCTTTCTGATAGCAACTATCAGTCTGTTTCCAAAGCTCCACCTGACGAGAGATAGCTTCTCCTACTTTCAGTTCCAAATCGTCGAGGTACTTGAACGATCTTGCCCGTATTGACGAGCTTCCGAAGCCTATCGGGATACTTATTGTCGGAATAATGAAGATGATATCTGATATAATCGGTGTAGTAGGTTTTGCTTTCCTCAGTGAGTGTATCGGCGTTAAAGTGCGTGACGATCAAGGTGTTGGTATCCAGTCTCCAAATTGGCACGTTCTTCTTTTTCTGTGGATTGTATGCCACCTTTTTGCTCTCATATCTGCTCATAAAATTATCCTCCATATTGAAATTATTATACAAGGGTATGTCGGATATTTTGTTCGCTGTCTGTCCGCTATTGGCACAAAAAGCGGTTAAAAGTTACGCAAATTATATTTTTTCAAAATGCTCTAAAATAACGCATTTTCGGGAATTTCTTCACACTGCAAAAACTTGCGAAAAGTACGCTGAGATTTTCAATTCCCGTACGGGTCACCAAACCACAAAGCTCAGAAATGACGCAGTTGCGTTGTTTCTGAGCTTTTCTTTTTTTCTCTTTCCGGATGCTGTCCTTTATTTGTCCTTTCCCTGTCCCTGGATCCGGGCGGCATTTCAGGAAACCTTCAGGACTCTGCTCTTCCCACCCCGGAATACTGGCAGAATCACACCTCTCCTATTTGTGAAAATTGTACAATCTTTATAAATCTCAGTCCGTTTCGACAAAAATAAGGTTGATTTTACACAAAAAGTGTGCTATAATAGAACGATGGAAAGACACCATCGGAGAGGATGTGACGTTTCTATGGAAACAACTTCTGACAAGCACTTTATGAATAAGATCGAGATCCTGGAGAATGCAGAAACTGCACTGGCAGAGCACCAGTTTCGGATATATTATCAGCCCCAGTATAATTCCCTCAACCGCCGCATCGTGGGCACAGAGGCGCTGGTGCGTTGGGTGCACCCCAAGTTCGGTGTCCAGCCGCCGGGCGAATTTATTCCCGTGTTTGAGGACTGCGGCCTGGTGACCAAACTGGATCTCTACGTCCTGGAAGAGGTCTGCCGCTTTTTGCAGCGCCGCCGAGAAAAAAACCTGCCGGTTGTCCCCATTTCCTTTAACGTCTCCCGGCACGATATTTACGCCGCCGACTTCACCCAGCGTATGGAACAGATCCGCACCAGCTATGAGATCCCCGTGACCGATCTTCGGGTCGAGATCACCGAGAGCGCCGTCATCGGCAGCAGCGACTTTCTGAAACGCTTCGTCTCCCGGCTCCAGTCCCTGGGCTATACCGTAGAGATGGACGATTTCGGCAGCGGCTATTCCTCCCTCAACGTCCTGAAGGATATCGAGGTGGATATCATCAAGCTGGATATGATCTTCCTCCGGGGAAAGATCGGCGGCAGAGGCGGCATTATCATCAGTTCCATTGTCCGCATGGCAAACTGGCTGGGAACGCCGGTGATCGCCGAGGGCGTAGAGACCGCAGAGCAGGCGGATTATCTCAAAAGCATCGGCTGTATCTATATCTAGGGCTATCTGTACTCCAAGCCCGTGCCGGAAGCGGAATATGTGCAGCTGCTCGCCGCGGCAAAGACCGACACCGCAGCACCCGGCATGCAGCTCATGGAAAAACTGGATGCCGCAAAGTTCTGGGATCCCGAGACCATGGAGACCATGCTGTTTAACAGCATCATCGGCGGCGCAGCCATCATCGCCTTTTCCGGTGCAGAGATCGAGACTCTCCGCGTCAATGAAAAGTACCTGAAAGAACTGGGCATGAACATGAACCAACAGGACGTGATTCTGAACCAGAAGAACCTGAACTTCGACAATGCGCAGGAGCGTAGCACCTATGTGGACACCATCCGCCGCGCCATCACCTCCGGGGATGATGAGACCTGTGAGACCTGGCGCACCGTATATTCCCCATGCTGCGGCGATGACCGCCTGTGCATCCAGAGCACCATGCACCTCATCGGCAGAGAAAAGGATCAATACCTGTTCTATGTGCAGATCCGGAACATTACAAAGGAAAAGACCGCATACCTGGAACTGGCGGAGAGCGAGAAAAAGTTCCGCACCGCCGGAGAGCAGGCGAACATCTACTGCTGGGAATACACCATCGATACCAGGGAAATGCGCCCCTGTGCCCGGTGTATCCGCGACCTGGGACTCCCGAAGCTGCTGCAAAATTATCCCGAACCGGTGATCGAATCCGGCCTGTTCCCGGCGGATTACGCCGACCTGTACCGGGACTGGCACAGACAGCTGGCGGAGGGCGCAATGCACCTGGAAGCCGTGATCCCGCTCACCGCCGACCGCATCCCCTTCCATGTGCGCTATACCGCAGAACTGGACGAAAACGGCAGACCCTTCAAGGCATACGGCTCTGCCGCAATGGTCGTAGACGGCGAGGCATAAGAGAACAAGACAAAAGAAAAGCGGCAGCGTTTCACATGAAACACTGCCGCTTTTTCTGCGAAAATACGCGCTTATTTCAATACAGATTCCTGAATGGTGAAATGCATGGGGATGCCGCCGCGCATCATCAGATTCAGTTCGCCCTGGATCAGCGGCAGGAAATAGGACATCGCCTCGTCGCTGATGTTGTTCCCTGCCGGGGTGAGAAATTCTCTGGGCAAAAACTTTTCCCGGTTGGCGATCTGGGATGCATCCGCCGGCTCCATAACGATGGTATAGGGCTTGTTGTGGATGCGCCGGAAGATCATGACCCGTCCGGTCTCACCGCGGAGCGCGCACTGTACACCGGCTGCGCCGATCTGCTCCGCCTCGTCGATATCGGTCTTGGAGCACAGATGCGAGGAACAGCGCTGCATGACGTTCAGCTCAATGGAGCGCACCTTACATCCAAAGGTATCCCGCACCAGCTGTTCCAGATACTTGCCGATGCCGGAGAGATACTTGTGTCCGAAGTTGTCCACCTGTCCGGACTGTACGCCCTCCGGCACAGCAACGCCCTCTGACACCGCCACAATGACCGCCTTGTGCTTCGCCATCTCCTGTTCCACGTCATGGAGAAAGCGCTCTGCGGAGAAGTGCGTCTCCGGCACATAGACCAGATGGGGCGCAGGCTCGCCGTAGGCGTGGAGCACCGCACTGGAAGCCGTGAGCCATCCGGCATGGCGTCCCATGATCTCCACGATGGTCACCGAGGGAATGCTGTAGACCGAGCTGTCCCGGATGATCTCCTGCATGGTGGTCGCCACATATTTTGCCGCCGAACCGAAGCCCGGGGTGTGGTCGGTGATGCACAAATCGTTGTCAATGGTCTTGGGGATGCCGATGACCTTGATGTCCAGGGCGATCTCCTTCAGATAGGCGGACAGCTTCTGCACCGTATCCATGGAGTCATTTCCGCCGATGTAGAAAAACGCGCCGATCTTGCGGCGTTTCAGCACGGCAGCAATTTTTTCATACACACTGCTGTCCTCATGAAAATCCGGCAGCTTATAGCGGCACGAGCCGAGGACGGTGGATGGCGTCTGGCGCAGCAGTTCCATGTCCTCGTTGGTACGGATCAGGGTTTTCAGGTCGATGAGGTGATCCTGGATAATTCCCTCGACACCGTTCACAGAGCCAAAAATGGCATCGATGGCAGGTTCTTTCAGGGATTCCCGAAACACGCCGACCAGAGAAGCGTTAATGGCACAGGTCGGGCCGCCGGACTGGGCAACAGCAATATTCATATGAAGATCTCCTTTGTTCCTTGACACAGTTAAAATCTTTCCAGAAAACATCTGAAAAAGTCGTTCCTTTTTATTGTACCCCATTTCAGCGGCATTGTCAATATTTTACCGAAAGTTTGCAGAATCTGTGACAGGCAGCGTGCTCAGCCCGTCGCCCAGCGGAAATGGCGACGGCAAACTCGCCCAAGGATGGCGAGCCGCCGCTGAGCCTTACCCCCCAATCCAACGGAGAGAAAAGGGCAGCGTCACGGCAGACAAACCGCCTGTTCCCCCCTCCGGGGAATCCCTGTTTTCCGGTACGCAATGTGTAGGGGCGAACACCGTCCCCCCAAGCCTCCCTTGAAAAGGGAGGTGGCTGCTCCGTGAGGAGCAGACGGAGGGATTGTAGGGGGCGATGCCCACATCGCCCCGCCCCAAACAAAACCGGTAACTCACCACTCACCGTAGGGGCAAACACCATCCCCCGAGCCTCCTCTCCTAGAGGAGGTGCCCGACAGGGCGGAGGAGTCTTTAAGCCTCCCTTGAAAAGGGAGGTGGCACGAAGTGCCGGAGGGATCATAGGGCTTGCCGCCTACACCAACTCCACCCTTTTTCAAAACAAAAACCATTTCCACCGTAGGGGCGAACACTGTTCGCCCGCAGTGTGCTCAGCCCGTCGCCCAGCGGAAATGGCGACGGCAAACTCGCCCAAGGATGGCGAGCCGCCGCTGAGCTTTACTTTCCAAAATCGTATCCATAAAATACGATTCTGATAAAAACATGCATGATATAGATACCATTTCGCTTGCATTCGGTCTGATTTTGTGATATGATAGGAGTAATAAGGCAATTCCCCGTAAAAACCCGAAATTGCCGGAAAAACGTACCCCACGGTACTGGAAAGGACAATGCGTTATGATAAACATTCCCAAGATGAAAGTCGGCATCGTTGCCGTCAGCCGTGACTGCTTCCCGGAGAGTCTCTCCGTCAACCGCCGGAAGGCACTGGTGGATGCCTATATCCAAAAGTACAGCGCCGAAGATATCTATGAGTGCCCGGTCTGTATCGTCGAGAGCGAGCTGCATATGATGCAGGCGCTGGAAGACCTGAAAAAAGCCGGATGTAATGCCCTCTGCGTTTACCTGGGCAACTTCGGCCCGGAGATCGCCGAGACCATGCTGGCAAAGCAGTTCGACGGCCCGAAGATGTTCTGCGCCGCTGCCGAAGAAAACACCGGCGTGCTCTCCTCCAGCCGCGGCGATGCCTACTGCGGTATGCTCAACGCCAGCTATAACCTGAAGCTGCGCGGCGTTCGCGCCTATATCCCGGAATATCCGGTGGGAACAGCTGCGGAATGCGCCGACATGATCCACGACTTCCTGCCCATCGCCCGGGCAGTCTATGGCCTGAATCACCTGAAGATCATCACCTTCGGCCCGCGCCCCACCAACTTCCTGGCATGTAATGCACCGATCCAGCAGCTGTACAATCTGGGCGTAGAGATCGAGGAAAACTCCGAACTGGATCTGTTTGAAGCATTCCATAAGCACGACAACGATCCCCGTATCCCCGAAGTTGCAGCGGATATGGCGGCAGAACTGGGCAGCGGCAATAAAAAGCCGGAGATCCTGCCGAAGTTGGCACAGTACGAACTGACGCTCCTGGACTGGATCGAAGCCCATAAGGGCAGCCGCGAGTTTGTCGCCATCGCCGGAAAGTGCTGGCCGGCATTCCAGACCCAGTTCGGCTTTGTTCCCTGCTATGTGAACAGTCGCCTTACCGGACGTGGCATCCCGGTTTCCTGTGAGGTGGATATCTACGGCGCACTGAGCGAGTTTATCGGCACTGTGGTCAGCGAGGACGCGGTGACGCTTCTGGATATCAACAACACCGTTCCGGCAGACCTGTACCAGAACGAGATCGCCGGAAAGTTCCCGTACCGCCTGAACGATACCTTCATGGGCTTCCACTGCGGCAATACCACCACCAAGAAGCTGGCATTCTGCGAGATGAAGTATCAGCTCATCATGGCGCGGAGTCTGCCGGAAGAAGTTACCCAGGGCACACTGGAGGGCGACATCCTGCCGGGCGACATCACCTTCTTCCGTCTCCAGTCCACCTCAGACGCCAAGCTGAACGCCTATGTGGCACAGGGCGAAGTCCTGCCGGCAGCGACACACTCCTTCGGCTCGATCGGCATCTTTGCCATCCCGGAAATGGCACGGTTCTACCGCCACGTTCTGGTGGAGCACCACTTCCCGCACCACGGCGCAGTGGTATTCGGTCACTACGGCAAGGCGATCTATGAGGTATTCAAGTACCTGGGAGTAGATGTCAGTGAGATCGGCTATAACCAGCCCAAGGGTGTGCGTTACCCCACCGAGAATCCCTTTGCCTGACGCATTTTCCTGCGCCTGAACGCGCTTTAACCCAAAACAAAAGCGGAATGTTTCACATGAAACACTCCGCTTTTTTGCTGCCCGGTGCAGTCTTTACTTTGTGACCGCGTCCAGCATATCCAGGATCGCCGCCTTTGGCTGTGCGCCGATGGCGTGGTTCACCAGCTTGCCGCCGGAGATCACCACCAGCGTGGGAATGCTGGACACTCCGAATGCCTGCGCCAGCTCTGCCTGTTCGTCCACATTCACCTTGCAGACAGAGATGTCGCTGCGTTCCCCGGCGATCTCTTCCACAATGGGCGATACCATCTGGCACGGGCCGCACCAGTCCGCGTAAAAGTCAATGAGGACGGGCTTGTCCGCCTCCATGACCTGTGCCTTAAAATTGTCCTTTGTCAAATGAATCACTGCCATAATCATCATACCTCCTGTGCAGCATCACGGCAGCAGCCGCCGCCTTTTTACAAACTGAAAAAACCACCCACCGTAGGGGCGAACATCGTTCGCCCGAAAGCCTCCCTTGAAAAGGGAGGTGGCTGCTCCGTGAGGAACAGACGGAGGGATTGTAGGGGTCGATGCCCACATCGACCCGCCCCAAACCAAACCGGTAACTCACCACCCACCGTAGGGGCGAACACCGTTCGCCCGAAAGCCTCCCTTGAAAAGGGAGGTGGCGCACAGCGCCGGAGGGATCATAGGACTCGCCGCCTACATCAACCCACCAAACAAAACCGGCAACTCACCACCCACTGTAGGGGCGAACATCGTTCGCCCGAGCCTCCCTTGAAAAGGGAGGTGGCGCACAGCGCCGGAGGGATCATAGAGCCCGCCGCCGCTCACACCAACCCAACACCCACATAAAACGCCGCCGCGCATACCGCAAACGCCGCCCCGATGGCCACGCAAAATCCCTGTACCACCTGCACCGCTCTTCCCTGCCACTGCTCCAGCCGCCGGAGCAAAAGCCCCAGAAAGACCGCGCCAATGACACAGGTGGGCGTAATGTACCGAAAGTTCATGGAGCAGGTAAAAGGCGACGATGCCGCCAGCTCGTAAAAACTCCCCAGCATCACCGCGTCATATAATACCAGAAATAGCCCCGGCATCCTGCCTGTGCTGCGCTTCTGCCAGCAGAGCCATACCATCGCCCCAAAGGCAATGGCAGCCGTGAGCACACCCAGCCAGAACAGCACCGTGCCCAGCGCCGCCAGAGACAGCCGGCAGTTCAGCGTGTAGACGTTGATGTACTCCCCGAACATGGCGTTTTTCAGCATGGCGATCAGGGGATTGTACTCGTTGTAGCTTGTCCCCAACTTGTTCTGCCACTGCTCAAAGACACTGGCGAACTGATGGGGCGAAAAGTCCAGACACCGGGAGAGAAACGACTGATTGCCTAAATACTGTACCGAGTCCGCCGGCATCTCCTGTACATAGTCCAGGGGCACACTAAAGCGCACCAGATTCCGTATCGGATACCATAGCCCCAGTGGGACGCAGATCACGGCAAATACTCCAAACTGCCCGAAGATCCGCCAGTTTTTCTGCCTGCACTGCCGCACCAGCACCACCAGAAATACCGCCGCCGTGGGGAGCGCCACCAATGCCGCCGACAGCTTCGTCATCATCCCCAATCCGATGCACAGAGCGATTTTCACAATGCCCTCCCAGGTCTGCTTCTCGTACCATTTCAAGACCCACAGCACCGCGCCCATGAGAAAAACCACTGACAGCGCGTCGTTGTTGATGCTCCCCGAAAACAGAATGAAGCTGGGGTGAAATGCCACAATTGCCAGCGGTATATACAGCGCCGTGCCGTCCAGCCGGAAGTGCCGTAAAATGCGGTACGCCGTAATGACAATGGCCATGGCATAGAATAGACTGAGGGTCTGAAGCGACTCCTGCGCCGCCTCTGCTCCGATGCCAAAAACCGTCTCCGACAGCCATAGCCACACCGCCGAGATTATGTGATGCAGGGGCGGATGATAAAACTGCCACGCCTGCCGCGGATCAAAGTCCGGCAAATGGTGATGCTCCAAGAGATAGCTGATGTATCCGGCATGGTTCTCCGTGTCTCCAAAGCGCCCCACATCGTGCTGCCGCCGGGTAATGGGCGTGTAAAAGACATAGTAGAACTTGAGGAAAAAACTCCACCCCAGCAGCAGCATCGAAACGCGCCGCCGCTGATTGTGCATCTGCTTCCGGGTGAGCCAGAACAGCCCGGTGAGAATGCAGCAGCCGCCCAGCATGATCCATAGCCCCGGATGGGCAGCACTCCGATAGAACCACGCCGCCGTCAACACCAGCGCCAGAAAGACAACGCCTGCCGCCGCTGCATGCCGCTTTCGCTGAGGATGATACCGCACCAGCCGCCAGAGCACCACCGCCCCGACTGCCAGTACTGCCAATACCTCTAAAAGAAGGGCATTCTGCGGCACATACGCTTCGCCGCCGAAATACAGCGGATCCAGCAGCAGACAGAGACTCAGACAGCATAAATACGGATGCCGCTCCAATAGCTGAAAGTACCGGTTGGATTCCGGCGCGGACAGGCAGATATGGCTGCACCGGCAGCCGAGATGCGTCCGACTGCCGGTGCGGTTTGCCTTATGGGAAAAGAGCTTACTTCTGCTCATGATATTCCTTTTCCTGGTTTACATTCCATACAGGGCCCTTGTCTGTGGAGTTGTGCTTGATGGCTTCTGCCGCATGGATGGCGGTGAGCATGGAGTGATCCATGTTGTTGTAACGGTGCTGACCGTTTCTGCCCACACAGAACAAATTGTCGAAGGTGTTCAGATAATCGACTACCTGGTCGAACTGGGCATAGGTGTCGAAGTATGCCGGATACGCCTTCTTGACCTTTTCCCGGTGCGCGTCCAGAACCGCGCCCTCTGAGATAACGCCCATCTTGGTCAGTTCCTTGACGGCGAAGTCCACACAGGTCTTGTCGTCCATGTTCCAGAAATCGTCTCCCTCTGCACAGAAATATTCCAGACCGATCCAGACGGTGTTCTCCGGCTTTTCTACCATATAAGGCGACCAGTTGTTGAAGATCTGGATACGACCCAGCTTTACGCCCTTGTCCTGGACATAGATCCAACAATCCGGTACAATATTGCCCAAAGTCTTAGTCCCAGTCTGGTTGACCAGATTCAGCTTGTTGACCAGCAGACCCACGGTCACAAAGTCGCGGTACGGGAGACCTGCGGCGATGCGCTGTACTTCTGCATTGTCACAGCCGTCCATGCCGGCGATGAGATCCTGGATGGGCATAGAGGAGATGAAGATGTCACCCTCGATGGTCTTGCTGCCCTCCGGTGTTTCACAGACCACAGAGGTCACCTTGCCGTTTTCGGTGTGGATGGTCTTGACGGCGTGCTGGAACAGGATCTTGCAGCCCTTTTCCTCCGCCTTGTGTCCCACCAGCTCCCACAGCTGACCCGGGCCGTACTTCGGATACCAGAACTGCTCGATCAGCGAGGTCTCTGCGTTTTCGTTGTTCTTTTTGCCGGAGCGCTTGGAGATCATGTCTTTCAGCACGGCGCGGATGGACAGCCCCTTGACGCGCTGCGCGCCCCAGTCTGCGGAGATCTCGCTGGGGTGTCTGCCCCACAGCTTTTCGGTATATCCCTCAAAGAACATGCCATACAGTACCTTGCCGAAGCGGTTGATGTAGAAATTTTCCAGATTGGTCTCCGGCTTTTTGGAGATGCAGGAGCCGAGATAGCTGAAGCCGGCCTTCATAGTGGTGGCAAAGCCCATGCTCTGGATGGTGTTCTTGTTCATGGTCACCGGATAGTCGAAGAAGTGCTTGTTAAAGTAGATCCGGGAAACGCGGTCGCGCACCAGCATGACCACGTCTTCCTTTTCCGGATCCGGGCCGCCGGCTTCCAGGGGCTTTTCCCGACCCAGCTTTTTGTCGTCGAAGGAGGGCTGACCCTGGATCGGCATCAGATCCGACCACCATTTCATAACGGTATCATCCTTGGAGAAAAAGCGGTGACCGCCGATATCCATGCGGTTGCCGTGATAGCGGACAGTCTGCGAAATACCGCCCAAAACCTTGCTTTCCTCCAGAATGGTAACTTCATATTCGTCTTTGGTATCCTTGAGCAGCTCATACGCCGCCGTCAGACCAGCCGGGCCGCCGCCCAGGATTACGATTTTTTTCATAAAAAAATGCTCCTTTTGTCTCAAGATGCACGCCGCATTGCCGTCGCCTGCCGCACTGCACTCTTTGTAGTCTTGCATAATTCTCATAAAAGAAATACGCTAATTTTTGACATTTCGCGAAAACCGCAAAATATACCTCACTCTATCATACCACATTTTTTACAGCTTGTCAATCCAACACCCAGTGTGCTCCAGGGCAACCGCACGAAAAAAATCGAGAAATATGTTATAATTGACAAAAGAGAAA
>CAVAQT010000047.1:0-11671 GCA_963590855.1 Ruminococcus bromii | reverse complement strand
CCTCTGTAATGTCATTTTCAATAAATTTGTTTGATCTTTTCATGCGGTTGCCCTGATTTGCTATGTTTTCGTTATCCCCAGGATAAAATGCATCCTCAGAACAAATTTCCCCATTTTTTCTGTTGTTTGCATAAAAAAATTCCTCTGGTGCAAACTAGCACTGGAGGTGGTTTGAAATGAAAACCCAGACAAAATCAAAATCCAAATTCCGCGGATTCTACACAGCCCTCGCCCTGAGCCTGCTCATGATCGGTGCTGCCTGCGTCTTTGCGTACCGTCAGACCAGCCAGACCCTGGAGCAAAACCTCAACTCCCTCACCGAGCAGATGGAAATGACCACCATCGCTTCTGCAAAATACGAAGCGCCGGTAGCAGGGGTTAAAACAGATGTTGCCAAGGAAACCGAAACGACCACAACAGCTGTCACATCTAAAGCGGCAGAAACATCCCAGGCAGCGGCAACAGCGACCGCAGCAGAAACAGAAGCCGAAACACCCATGCATCAGCTGACGCCGCCGCTGGCGGACTTTTCCATCCTCAACCCGTTCAGCGACGGCGAACTGGTGAAATCCGAAACCACCGGTACATGGCAGACCCACAACGGCGTGGATCTCAGCTGTACCGTCGGTTCTGATGTCTGTGCCATCGACACCGGTACAGTCAGCGAAGTATGCAGCGATGCGCTATGGGGCTATACTGTCACCATCGACCATGACAACGGTGTCACCAGCCGCTACTGCGGCCTGGACGGCTCTCTGGAGATCCGGGAGGGCGACACGGTGCAGAGTGGGCAAAAGCTGGGAGTGACCGGTGCAAATCCCGATCTGGAAAGTGCACTGGAACCGCATCTGCATCTGGAAGTAAAAAAGGGCGGGGCTTATGTAGACCCGACGGCGTACTTTGGATAGCAGCAAAACGGGACGATGTTTCCACCGTCCCGTACATATTGTTATTTTACTGCATCAGTTATAATTCCGGAACTGTTCCGGCACCGAGGTATCAAACAGTTCCCGGATCTTTTCCATGCTCCACACCTGATAGGAGGGCCCGGTACTGGATGAACAGTACGGCAGTCCATGCTGAGATGCCAGTTCGTCGCTGTACATGCTGTAGGGATACAACCGCAGATTGGATTCTCTGCCGTCGTCAAACTGAGTGATGACCGGCGACACCTTGACATCCTCGATGGTAACTGAACCGTCTGCCTTTGCCACAATGTTGAAGTCCGCCAGTTCTCCGATCAGGTTCATATTGTCTGTCTGGGCAGAAATGAAATTTCCCAGCGAGTAGAACACAAAGCCCTGGGTGCCGTCCGGACGGGTCAGATATTCCATCGTCTGTGCCACATGGGGATGTGTCCCGATGATGACATCACCGCCCCAGTCGATGATCTTCTGCGCCAGGGTCTTTACGCCGTCTGTCACATTATAAGTATCCTCTACGCCCCAATGGCAGGTGACGACCACTACATCTGCAATTTCCTTCGCGGCAGCGATCTGCTGCTGGATGAGATCTTCCTGGGAAGTATAGATGATCTCCAATTCTGAGTTATCCGGCAGCGAATAGCCGTTGGTGTTCTCCGTATAGCTGAGAAATGCCACGGTTTTTCCGTTGAACTCCTTGGTGCGGATATTCTGCATATCCACATAGTCCCGATATACGCCGCACGCCAGAATGTCCGGATACTGCTGCATTTTCTGATCCCAGTAGTTGAGACAGCCGTTCAGACCGCTCTCCCCTTTGTCTAGCAAGTGGTTGTTGCACATGGTGATAACATTGAAGCCCATGTCCACCACGGCATCGCCCAACTCCACCGGCGAATTAAAGTTGAAGTTCGAGCCGGAAACTTCAAAGCCGTCGCCGCAGATCAGTGTTTCCTGGTTAATGATGTTCAGGTCACCGTTGATGAGCGGTTTTACATTGTCGTAGCAGTAGTCAAAGTTATAGCTTGTCCCATCCTGAGAATGTGCCTGGGCGCTCTGATAGACGCACTGCTGTACCAGATTGTCTCCCACGGCAACTACATGGATCGAGGTGTCTCCGTTCTCATCTGTGGACGAACTGGTTTCAGCTTCTGTGCCGCTTTCCGCCGGTGCATCTGTACCGTCTGCCGTGCTGCTGTCAGAAACCGGCGCATTTGCCGGAACTGCTGCGCTGTCATTGATCTCATTGGTTTTGGTGCACCCAACCGCAGCACTCAGCAGCATTGCACCCGTCAAAAGTGCGGCAAGCTTTTTTCCGCACAGAAAAATCGATTCTTTCATGAAAACGTCCTTTCTTCGACATAATCTCCCACCTATTATAGCATATCCTCAGAAAAAAAGCAATCCGTTTTGCATCATTTTTTTCAAATGCGGCATACTGAAAGCAGAATGGAGGAGACCATCATGAAACAAAACCAAACCGAACGGCTGCTGAAACAGCCCATTGCCCCGGTGCTTTCTCAGAATCTTGCGCAGATCCGCACCATTGCAGAGAGTTCATCCGATCTTCTGGTCAATGAATTTGTACTCAGTGGACTGCCTGCGGCGTTGCTGTGCTGCGAAGGCATGCTGGCAACTTCGATCATCACGGAGCTGATCCTCAACCCCATCACCAAAATCGCACTGGAATGCCCCACCGCGGCAAACATCTTTGCCTACATTCAAAACCACCAGCTCTATTCCACAGACCGAGCCGAGGCGAAAACATACGCTGATCTGTTTCGGTTTCTGAATTCCGGTTTTGCAGTTCTGGTGCTAGAGGGCGCTTCCTCTGCGCTGGTATTCGGGATACAGGGCTATGACAAGCGCTCTGTCAGTGAGCCGTCCGGCGAGGACAATGTCATGGGCGCAAAGGATGGCTTTATTGAAGTTGTCCGCGTGAACATGTCGCTTCTGCGCCGTCGAATGAAAACGCCGCAGCTCAAACTGGAACTATTCGTCAAAGGCACAAAGAGTCAGACTGACCTTTGTCTCTGTTATATGGCAGACCGTGTTCCCAAGCAGCTGATCCGGGAGATCAAGGCGCGGCTGGACGAAATGGAACTGGAATCTATTCTCTCTTCCGGCTATCTCCAACCATTTCTGGAAAATCGACGCGGCTGTCTGTTCGACACAGTGGGAACGACCCAGCGCCCGGATGTGCTGTGCGCCAAGCTGCTGGAGGGCAGAGTAGGGCTGCTCATTGACGGCACGCCTTTTGCCCTGGTGATCCCGAAGCTGTTTTGTGAAAGCTTTCAGACCATGGACGACTATTGCTACCGCCCGGCATATGCCACTCTGGTACGCTGGATCAAATATGCTGCCTTTCTGGTAGCGATCCTGCTGCCGGCGCTGTATGTCGCCATCGCGCTCCACCACCCGGAGTTATTAAACCGAACGCTGCTGCTGATTCTGGCAGATGCAGAGGAAAACGCACCCATTTCTCTAACGGCAGAGGCAATTGGTGTGCTGTTGGTCTATGAGATCATACGAGAAGCCGGGCTGCGGCTGCCGAAGGCCGTAGGCGGCGCAGTCAGCATTGTTGCCGGCCTGATTATCGGCGACGCTGCGGTCTCCTCCGGACTCATCAGCACACCAATGCTGACAGTTACTGCCATTGCGGTCATTGCTGGGTTTGTTGTACCCGACCTGGCGCAGAGTATCACTTTGCTGCGGCTGGCATTTTTGCTGATTGCCGGACTCCTGGGACTATTTGGCATCAGTCTGTTTGGTGCAGTGGTCTTGTTTAATCTCTGCGCCGGAGAAAGCTTCGGATTCCCCATCACAGCGCCCCTGGCACCGCTATACCAAAAGGGATTCCGGGACACGATCACGCGTGTCAGCTTCCGCAAAATGCAGTCCGGCAATTTTACCGTGGAGGAATATCATGAATAAACTCCGTTCCAATCAGATCTTCGCCATTTTATTGGTCAGCGCCGCTTTCCCCTTTCTCTGCCGAACCGATGCCTTTACGGTGGAAGGAATCTTCGGGGCAGCCATTGCCATATTCGTACAGCTGCTGCTATGCCTGCCTATGCTCTGGCTTTACCGCACTGGTTTTTCCTTTTGCGATTATGCCCGAAACCATTTCTTTTTGCCCTTATGCTTTGTGGTCTATCTGCTGTTTCGGGGCGGCATTTCCTTTGTGCAGCTACAGGACACCTCACAGGATATTTCGCTTCCCTTTTCGGGAAAGTTCCTGGCAGCCGCCCTCATTGCTCTGGTTTGTCTGTACACCGTCTCCCTCGGTATTCAGGCACTGGCGCGAAGCAGCACATTGATTCTGGGCATCCTATTCCTCACACTGATTTTGATGGGGATCGGGGCAATTCCACAGGCAGAACCTCAGAATCTTTCCCTTACGCCAAACGATACGATCTGGCGCGGATTTCTGCGAAGCATGAACACAGCAGACGAATTGCCGCTGCTGTTTCTGCTGTTGGATTTCACCGAGAAAAAGCAGTTCCGCCGCATTGTTCCCATCTGGGTGGGAAAGTTTCTCCTGGGCAGCTATCTCTCGCTTCTGAGTATGGCCGTCTTAGGTAATCGCATGGCGCATGCAAGCCATCCTTTTTTTGCGGTAGTATCTGTTTCACAGCCCCTCAGCACACAACGCGCCGATGCAGTATATCTCCTGGTTTTTGTGATGCTTTGCGTCCTGCGCATAACGCTGTTTACCGTTTTGGCAGCGCATTTGCTGCGGCTTTGTTTCCCGAAGCTGCGCTATACCAGTACCATTTGTCTGCTGCTGATGCTGGGGCTCTCCTGGGGCATATCCCTGCTGACCTTACCAGAATTTCTCCCGTTGCTTCTTTTTGTCGCTCTGGCGATTCTGATTCCGGCAGTTCTTCTGCTTTGGCAAAAAAGGAGGACAAACCATGCCCAATAATCATCACATCATCGCTGCACTGCTGTGCAGTGCAGTGCTTCTTTGCAGCACCGGCTGTACCGCCACACAAGTGCGGGACAGAGTCTATTTGCAGGCAATAGAGCTTCAAACGCCCGACACGCCAACGGTTCAGCTTCATGACTTTCAAACAGAAAAGGAAGTTTCTTCCGGCAGCGGCGCAACGCTTTCCGAAGCCATTGCAAACGCAGCTGTGCCGCTGGGAAAAGATCTGTTTCTGGGGCATCTGGAACTGATTGCCTCCGCCGATCCGGTGTATGGCACGCAGCTGAACCAACTGATGCAGGACTATCGGCTTTCTCCTGCCTGCAAAGTGATCGGACTTTCAGACGGCGTTGCTCTGAGTGAAACGGATACCTCAGGTCTGGTTCAGCAGCTGCGACAGGCGGAACAGCTAGGAAAACTGCCGGAAACCGACCTGTTTACCATTCTTCGGGAATGGGACAGCGCATCCGGCACAGCGCTTCTTCCGCTTACGGACACCCACACATTTTCAGCAGCTGTTGCAACCAAAGAAAAAATCATCACCGATCTGTCCGACGATGCCGTCGCCGGTCTCTGCTGGCTGCGCGGCGACAATGTTCCCCAACAGATCACTGCATCCGATGGGAAAACATACGTTGTCACTTCTGCCAAAACGCAGCTTTCCGCCGAAAAAGAACAGGAGCGCATTCGCGTCACAGTAACCATCAAGCTGCACGGCAACGGAGACCTTACTGCGGCAGCGGAGGAAATCCAACGGGTTTGTCAGACGGCCATCCAGGAAACTGTCACAGGACACCACGCAGACGTTTTTGACCTGGAAGCTTGTCTATGGAGTCAGTGCTACGACTTTATGGCACAGCACGACTGGGATTCCGCCGCAGAGTTACTCGACTTTTCTTTCCAGTGCGCATAAATGCAAAAAGGACGCTTCCGCCGAAACGGAAACGTCCTTCTTTATGCAATCACGCAATTATTTTTATGCCAGAAAATATTCGCTTACTTTGCAGCCTTCTTGATGCGAGCTTCCAGCTTATCCAGCTGTTCGTACAGAGCATCCGGGATGTTACCACCCTTAGCCTTGATGTCCTCGTCATAGTATCTGCGCATTTCAGTGATTTCAGCTTCCCACTTATCCATATCCAGCTTCAGCAGATCTGCGATATCGTCGGAAGTGAACTGCTTGCCCTCATAAACCAGACCGTCAACATTGATGTCCTCAGCCTTCGGCTCGAAACCGATCGGAGTTTCAACAGCGTCTACAGTGCCTTCGCAGCGCTTGATGATCCAGTCCAGAACACGCATGTTGTCGCCAAAGCCCGGCCACAGGAAGTTGCCTTCATCGTCGGTCTTGAACCAGTTTACGTTGAAGATCTTCGGAGCCTTGTCGCCCAGCTTTTCGCCCATTTCCAGCCAGTGTGCCCAGTAGTCACCTACGTTGTAGCCGATGAACGGCTTCATAGCCATCGGGTCGTGACGCAGAACGCCGACTGCACCGGTAGCAGCTGCAGTTGTTTCAGAAGAAACAGCAGAACCCATATAGGTGCCGTGAGTCCAGTCGAAGGACTGATATACCAGCGGAGTGGTGGATGCACGACGGCCGCCGAAGATGATAGCGGAAATCGGTACACCTTCCGGATTGTTGAATTCCGGAGACAGGCACGGGCAGTTCTTTGCCGGAGAAGTGAATCTGGAGTTCGGGTGAGCCAGCTTGCCGCCTTCAGCGACGAATTCCGGGCCATTTACCTTCTTGCCAGTCCACTCAGTTGCGTCAACCGGCGGATTCTTATCCAGCTTTTCCCACCATACAGTGTTCTCTGTGTTGTTCAGAGCAACATTGGTGAAGATGGTGTCAGACTTTGTGCAAGCCAGTGCGTTCGGGTTAGAGTGCTCGTTGGTACCCGGTGCAACGCCGAAGAAACCGTTCTCCGGGTTGATCGCATACAGTCTGCCGTCCTTGCCCGGCTTCATCCAAGCGATATCGTCGCCGACTGTGAATACCTTGTAGCCATCCTTCTTGTAGCCCTCCGGCGGAATCAGCATAGCCAGGTTGGTCTTACCGCAAGCAGACGGGAATGCAGCTGTGATATACTTGGTCTCGCCGTTCGGCTTCTGAACGCCCAGGATCAGCATGTGCTCAGCCATCCAGCCTTCGTTCTTACCCTGGAAGGAAGCGATACGCAGAGCGAAGCACTTCTTGCCCAGCAGAACGTTTCCGCCGTAAGCAGAGTTGATAGACCAGATCGTGTTCTCTTCCGGGAACTGTACGATATAACGCTTCTCCGGATCAACATCTGCCTTGGAGTGCAGACCGCGAACGAAGTCGTTGGAGGTGTCACCCAGGTTCTCAAATGCCTGTGCGCCCATACGAGTCATGATGTTCATGTTCAGAACAACATAGATAGAGTCAGTCAACTCAACGCCAACCTTTGCCAGCGGAGAACCGATCGGGCCCATGGAGTACGGGATAACGTACATGGTTCTGCCCTTCATTACGCCGTCATACAGCGGAATGAGCTTTGCCTTCATCTCTTCCGGATCCATCCAGTTATTGGTCGGGCCTGCGCCTTCCTTTGTCTTAGAGCAGATAAAGGTACGGTCTTCTACACGAGCTACGTCGTTCGGAAGTGTGCGGTGATACAGACAGCCCGGGAGCTTATCCGGGTTCAGCTTGTACATCTTGTCACGGTTGCCTTCCGGCAGAGAAGTAACTTCTTCTGTCAGTGCATCCAGCTGTTCTTTAGAGCCGTCGATCCATACAACCTGATCCGGCTTTGTCAGAGCGACCATTTCGTCGACCCACTGCAGTACATTTTTGTTCTTAGTCAATGCCATTGGTACTACCTCCTGAAAATTTGCAGCAATCTCATTGCCTGCTTTCTTTGAGGAATTTTTTTCAAAACTCCTCATCACATTTATTATACCCAAATTCGCGGGGCATGTCAAGCAGTTTCTGCAAAAAGCCACTAATTTTCAAATTCAGTTCACGAATCGGAATCATCTGTTTTTCCTCTGTGGACAGCTTTCGCGTGATGTGTCGGGTAACACGCCTTCGTCAACGGCAATCGGCATATCTGTTTTTTCAAAAAAGCGCTTTATCTTTACATTGCCGCCGCTTTATGCTATAATAGTATCATCAAATCACAAGGAGCACTTTCATGCAGACAATACAAACCGCATTCACCCTGGGAAAAATCGCCCTGCCCCGCACCGCTATGCTTGCGCCAATGGCGGGTGTCGCCGACCGTGCCTACCGGCTGCTCTGCCGCAGTTTTGGCGCAGCGGCAACCGTCAGCGAAATGGTTTCCGTCAAAGGGCTGTGCTATGGGGACAAGGGCTCTGCCGGACTCTGTACGATCACAGAACCGGAACGCCCCATGGGATTACAGCTGTTCGGCAGTGAACCGGAATTTGTGGGGAAAGCCGCTGCGCTGGTTCAGCAGTACGACCCGGACTGGATCGACATCAACATGGGATGCCCGGTGCACAAAGTCGTTGCTACCGGCGCCGGCAGCGCTTTGATGCGGAACATTCCGCTGGCGCAGGAGATCGTCCGGGCGGCTGTCCGAGAGAGCAGCGTTCCGGTCACGGTAAAATTCCGGCTGGGATGGGACGAAACCAGTATCAACGCCGTACCATTTGCGCAGGCAATGGAAGACGCCGGTGCCACCGCCATTGCAGTACACGGCAGAACGAAGTCCCAGCTGTACAGCGGCAAAGCCGACTGGAATACCATCCGGGCAGTGAAACAGGCGGTTTCTATCCCGGTGATCGGCAACGGCGATGTGCAGACCGCCGCAGATTGTCTCGCCATGTACGAACAAACAGGCTGCGATCTGATCATGGTGGGACGTGGTACATACGGCAATCCTTTCCTCTTTCGGGAGATCGAAGCGGCGATGGCAGGCAAATCGGTAATTCTGCCAACACTGGAGGAACGCATGGAGACCATGCTCCGTCACATCCGGCTCATTCTGGAATGCAATCCGGAAAAGCCGCCGGAAATTGCCATTCGGGATGCGCGGAAACACGCTGCCTGGTACATGACCGGACTGTACGGCGCAGCGCAGTTCCGTGCCAGATGCTACCACCTGGAATCCTATGATGAGGCACAGCAGATGGCAGAGGATTTTCTCACGCTGCAAAAGCTGCATGAAGAATAAAGTGCGTTTGTATAATTTGGAAAATAAGCGGAAGAATATTTTCATGTTCTTCCGCTTATTGTATCTTGACAAAATACCCCTTGGGGGTATATAATACCCATAGAGGGTATATTAGCAATACCGCTTTCAGCGAAATACGAAAGGAAATGGAAATATGGAAAAGGAAGAAAAACAGGGATGTCCCTGCTGTCATAAGACAAAGGAACGTTCACAGGAAGAGTATACCAAACTGATCCACCGTCTGAACCGCATCGAAGGACAGATCCGCGGCATTCGCGGCATGGTGGAAAAAGACGCCTATTGTCCGGATATTCTGGTGCAGGTCGCAGCCGTCAATGCCGCACTGAATGCATTTAACAAGGAACTGCTGGCGAATCACATCCGCACCTGCGTAGCTGACGATATCCGCGCCGGAAAAGACGAGGTGATCGACGAGTTGGTAGCAACTCTGCAAAAGCTTATGAAATAAGCGTATTCCCCACCCATGCATGAATGCGGAATACGTTTTGAAGGAGGTTATTTTATGGAACAATACAACGTCACCGGCATGAGCTGTGCCGCCTGCAGCGTCCGGGTGGAAAAGGCGGTTTCCAAAGTGGAAGGCGTCACAAGCTGTTCTGTCAGTCTGCTGACCAACTCCATGGGAGTAGAGGGCACTGCTTCGCCGGATGCCGTCATTGAAGCAGTCACCAAAGCCGGTTACGGCGCATCGCTGAAAGGCGGCGACACCGCACAAAGCACAGCGCCGGACAAATCTGCGCTAGAAGATCACGACACCCCGGTACTCAAGAAGCGGCTCATTGCCTCAGTAGGATTCCTGGCAGTACTGATGTACATTTCCATGGGACACATGATGTGGAACTGGCCGCTGCCCAGCTTTTTCAACGGCAATCATATCGCCATGGGACTGGTACAGATGCTGCTCACCATCATTATTATGGTCATCAACCGGAAGTTCTTTGTCAGTGGTTTCCAAAGCCTGCTCCACCGTTCCCCTAACATGGATACTCTGGTGGCACTGGGTTCCGGCGCAGCCTTTGTCTACAGCACCTATGCCCTGTTTGCCATGACTGATGCCCAGGTAAAAGGCAACATGGATGCTGTCATGGGATATATGCACGAGTTTTACTTTGAATCCGCTGCTATGATCCTGACGCTGATTACCGTGGGAAAGATGCTGGAGGCACACTCCAAGGGAAAAACCACCGACGCACTGAAAGGGTTGATGGATCTTTCCCCGAAAACAGCCGTGTTATTGCGCAGCGGAAAAGAAGTGACCGTTCCCATTGAACAGGTACACAAGGGCGACCAGTTCGTGGTACGTCCCGGCGAAAGCATCCCGGTAGACGGCGTGATCCTGGAAGGGACAAGTGCTGTCAACGAATCCGCCCTCACCGGTGAAAGCATTCCGGTAGACAAAGCCACCGGCGACAGCGTTTCGGCGGCAACAATTAACCAATCAGGCTTTCTCCGGTGTGAAGCAACGCGCGTCGGCGAAGATACCACCCTCTCCCAGATCATTCGCATGGTCAGCGATGCTGCTGCAACCAAAGCGCCCATTGCCAAAATCGCAGACAAGGTGTCCGGCATTTTTGTTCCGGCAGTTATCGCCATCTCCATTGTCACCATTGCGGTATGGCTTCTGGTGGGGCAGACGGTAGGCTACGCCCTGGCGCGCGGCATTTCCGTTTTGGTCATCAGCTGTCCCTGTGCTCTGGGCCTGGCAACACCAGTAGCGATTATGGTAGGCAACGGTGTCGGCGCAAAGCACGGCATTTTGTTCAAGACTGCTGTTTCTCTGGAAGAGGCAGGCAAGGTACAGATCGTCGCTTTGGACAAGACCGGTACGATCACCTGCGGCGAACCGAAAGTAACCGACATTCTGCCGGCAGAAAATATCACAGAACAGGAACTGCTCACCCTGGCACTGGCCTTAGAGCAGAAGAGCGAGCACCCTCTGGCAAAGGCGATTTTACAATACGGTGAGGAACAACAGATCACGACAGAGGGAGTCGCAGAATTTCAGGCGCTGCCTGGAAACGGTCTGACTGGTGTATACAACGGCAGCAAGCTTTATGGCGGCAACTATCGCTGCATTACAGAACACGCTGAAGTGCCGGAATCCATGCAGCAGCAGGCACAACAGTTGTCCGAAGTCGGAAAAACACCGTTGTTTTTCAGTCGTGACAGTCAGCTTCTGGGCATTATCGCAGTTGCGGATGTACTGAAAGAAGAAAGTCCCGAAGCGATCCGGCAGTTACAGAACATGGGCATCCAGGTGGTCATGCTCACCGGCGACAACGAGCAGACCGCCAAGGCCATCGGCAAGCAGGCTGGGGTAGATCATGTAATCGCCGGCGTTCTCCCGGACGGGAAAGAAGCTGTCATCCGAAAGCTCTCCGCACAGGGAAAAGTGGCAATGGTTGGCGATGGCATCAACGATGCACCGGCGCTGACTCGTGCGGATATCGGCATCGCCATTGGCGCCGGAACAGATGTTGCCATTGATGCAGCAGATATCGTTCTTATGAAGAGTCGGCTCACGGATGTGCCGGCAGCCATCCGGCTTAGCCGTGCGGCACTGCGGAATATCCATGAGAACCTGTTCTGGGCATTCATTTATAATATCATCGGCATTCCGCTGGCAGCAGGTGTCT
>CAVAQT010000046.1:0-12778 GCA_963590855.1 Ruminococcus bromii | reverse complement strand
ACTTCTTGCCGACTTCCATAACAACGTCGGAGAACATCTGGATGAAACGTCTGTAGGAGTCATATACGAAACGCTCGAAAGCCGGATCCGGGTTGCCCTTGATCATAGCAGCTACAACGTCGTCGTTCAGACCCAGGTTCAGGATGGTGTCCATCATACCCGGCATGGATGCACGTGCACCGGAACGAACGGAAACTAGCAGCGGGTTCTCCAGATCGCCGAACTTCTTGCCGTTGATCTCTTCCATCTTCTTGACGCCGTCCATAACCTGATCCATGATCTCGTCACTGATCTTGCGATCGTCCTCATAGTACTGCGTGCAGGCCTCGGTTGTAATAGTGAAGCCCTGCGGTACCGGCAGACCGATGCTGGTCATCTCAGCCAGGTTTGCACCCTTACCGCCGAGGAGATTACGCATGGTCATGTCGCCTTCGCTAAACATATAAACCCATTTGTTTGCCATTGGTAAATACCTCCAATTTTTGATTTCGATTGTATGTCCGGCTGCGTGATTGCATTTGAGGAAATCTGGCAAATTCCCTCTTTTCAACCGGCTCATAATTATTATAGCATATTTCCCATGAAAATACTATACACTTTTCAAGAAAAAATTACTCCCTTTTTTGTGGCAAGTTATACAAAAATCACAATAGCCGAACTTTTTTTGAAAAAAGCCTTGCAATCCTTTCAAGATTTTGTCATAATGTATAGGGGGCGTTTTCCGGATGGGGTATCCAGGGAGAGCGCACTGCAAAAACAGATCACTTCTGTCCGGGCGTGCCGGACGGGATATATTTTACAGGAGGATCCGAAGATGAATCAAGTCGTTATTCTTGCCGGCGGACACGGCAATCGTATGAAAGCAGCCATCCCGAAGCCCATGCTCCAGGTACTGGACGTTCCTATGCTGGGATGGGTCATCCGCGCTTGTGAGGGCGCAGGTCTGAACCGGATCTGTGTGGTCACTGGCTATAAGGCGCAGTATGTGGAGCTGTATCTGGGCAGCCGCTACCGCACGGCGCTCCAGGCAGAACAGCTGGGCACCGGTCATGCGGTGATGCAGGCTGAAAAGTTCATGCAGGAATTTACCGACGGCAACACCCTGGTACTCTGCGGTGACGCGCCGTTTATGGACAGCGAAACCATTTCCAATGCGCTGAAGCTGCATGAGGCACAGGAAAACGCCGTGACCGTCATTACCGCAGAACTGGAACAGCCCAAGGGCTATGGCAGAATCCTGCGCAGTGAGACCGGACTCGCCGCCATTGTGGAAGAAAAGGATGCCACCGAAGCACAGCGGGAGATCCGCGAGGTAAACTCCGGCGCATACTGGTTCAGAACCAAGGCACTGCTGGAGCTGCTGGGCGGTCTGTCCCAGTCTAATGCGCAGGGCGAATATTATCTGACTGACACCGTTGGTCTGGCACTGGAACGGGGCTGGAAGGCGAGCGCATACCGAAGCGAAAATCCGGATGTGATCCTGGGCGCAAATACCCGAAAGGATCTGCTGCATCTGAACAAGGTGGCGCAGGAACGCGTTCTGGAAAAGCACATGGACAACGGCGTCAACTTTGTTAATATGGACGGCATTATCATCGGCAATGATGTCGAGATCGGTGCGGAGACAACCATTCTGCCGGGTACTATTTTAAGAGGTAAAACCAAGATCGGCGCAAAGTGCGTGATCGGGCCGAACTGTCTCATTGAGGACTGCAGGATCGGCGATCATGTGACGCTGAATTATGTTCAGGCGTTTGAGTCTGAAATCGAGGATGCCGTCAAGGCAGGGCCGTTTGTACATATCCGCCCCAATTCTCACCTCAAGAACGGTGTCAAGATCGGCGACTTTGTAGAGGTCAAGAACTCTACCGTAGGGGAACAGACTGCGATTGCACACCTCACCTATGTGGGCGACAGCGATGTAGGCAAGAAGGTAAACTTCGGCTGCGGTACAGTCACCGTAAACTATGACGGTCTGAAAAAGCAGCGCTGTGTCATCGGCGACAACTGCTTTATCGGCTGCAATACCAATCTGATCGCACCGGTAGAACTGGGTAAGGGTGCTTATACTGCCGCAGGTTCTACTGTTACTAAGGATGTGCCGGATTATGCCCTGGCGGTAGAGCGCGCAGACCTCAAGGTCAAGGAGGGCTACAGCCTGAAAAAACTGAAGAGCAAGCTGTTCCCGGAGGATGACGCAAAGAAATAAAGATAGTACTGCACGGAGTTTTTCTGTGCAGCATCGTCCCTACTGCAAAAAGACCATGGGCTTATGGGGACAACTTTTTTGAAATACGAAAGGATTCATGCGGCATCGGGCGTTTCCGGTGCCGCATGAAGCAGGTTAAAGAGAAAATGGGTATTTTTGATCTATTCAAGCAGATCGAGTCGGGTTCTGCCGGAAATGTTCACGGCAGGCTGACTTGGATCGTTGCCGGACTGGGAAATCCTGGTCTGGAATATGAGAACACCCGGCACAATGCCGGCTTTCTGGCGGTGGAAGAACTGGCGAAGCAGTGCGACGTGAAGCCGGATCAGATGAAGTTTAAATCCAACTGCTGCGAGGCGATGCTGGGAGAAGTGCGCTGTCTGCTGATGAAGCCCACCACTTATATGAATCTCAGCGGTGATGCCATCGCGGCTGCGGCAAACTTTTACAAGATCCCGCCGGAGCAGGTGCTGGTCATCTATGATGATATCTCTCTGCCGCCAGGAAAGCTGCGCCTGCGCCGAAAGGGCAGCGCCGGCGGACATAACGGCATCAAGAGCATCATTGCACAGCTGGGCACAGAGGAATTTCCCCGTATCCGGGTGGGCGTGGGCGCAAAGCCCAATCCCCAGTACGATCTGGCGGACTGGGTGCTGTCGAAGTTCAGCGAAGAGGATATGGCCGCTTTGCAGCCGGCGCTGGAGCATGCGGCAGATGCGGCGAAAAAGATCGTCGGCGGCGATATGAACGGCGCAATGAATCTGTACAGTCATTGAGAACCTGTCTTCACAAGCGTATACATGTGTCTTTTCGGCAAATTTTGCTGCATACTGCGTGAAAAATACTTGCTGGGCGAGAGCCCGCCTGCGTATTTTTGCCTTGTCTGCAACAAAATTATGCTCGAAAATCCACATACATTTCTTATGAAGACAGGTTCTGAGTACAGACGGAACAACAACAGAAAGGAGACAGCCATGCAGTTTTTTGCAGCAACAATGGAAAAGCTGACCGCATACCGGGAACTGGTGCAGGCACAGCAGGAAGGCGTGACACCCATTTCATTTACCGGCGTTTCTCAGATCCACAAGGCACATCTGCTGGCAGCCCTGAGCCGGAAGTCTGCGCCGGTGCTGGTGATTACTGCCGATGAAGCAGAAGCACGGCGGCTCTGCGATGATATCAACACGATGCTGGATGAGACCGCGGCGTGGATGTTTCCGGCAAAAGAGGTGGTGCTGACGCCGGTAGAGGGCATTACCACTGCCTATGAACATGCCCGGATCGCGGCGCTGACGGCGATTCATACAGGACAGTGCCGTGTAGCAGCCGCTAGCATCGAAGCACTTTTGCAGCCGACGCTTTCGCCGGAGCAGCTGGAGGAAAACACCACCCTGCTGCGGCGGGACGGCACCGCAGACCTGGCGGCGCTGACCCAGAAGCTGTCCGCCTGCGGCTATGTCCGCGGAGAGAGCGTCTCCGGGCCGGGACAGTTCTCTGTCCGGGGCGATATTCTGGATGTGTTCCCGGTGCAGATGGCTGCGCCGGTGCGTGTTGAATTCTGGGATGATACCATTGACACCATGTCACTGTTTGATCCGGAGACCCAGCGCCGGACGGATGCCATTGACGAAGTACGCGTTCCGCCGGCGCGAGAAACGCTGTGCGATCCGGCAGAACTGGCGGAGAAGATCCGGAAACTGGGAAAATCTCTGCGTAGCCGCCGGGCGGATCTGGCGCGGGAAAAGCTGTACGCCGACGCCGACCATCTGGAAGCCGGGATGCTCCCGGTGCATCTGGACAAATATGCGCCGCTGCTCCGGGAAAAGCCGTCCATGCTCTATGATTACGGCATGCAGACGGTTTGCTGGAGCGAATACGGCGCAATTGTGGAGAGCCAGCGCGGACTGATGGCGCAGTACCAGGAGGACTGCAAGCTGCTTCTGGAAGAGGGCAGTCTTTGCCGGGGACTGGAGGGCTATTATCAGGATCCGGCGGCGGTGGCAGTACAGCTGGACAAACGCTTTCAGGTGTATCTCAGCAACTTTTTGCAGGGCGGCGAACACGTGGAATTTCAGAAACTGCTCAGCGTCCAGGCGGTGCAGAATGCGTCCTGGGGCGGCGAACTGCGGCAGCTGACAGAGGATCTGAAGGCGTACTGTGAGCAGGGTTACTGCACGGTGCTCTGCGCCGGAAGTGAGAAAACGCTGCCCATTTTGCAGCAGGACTTGCAGGAGAGCGGCATCTGCTGCGAAACGGCAAAGGAGGACAGCGAATGGCAGGCCGGAATGGTCTATCTCCGCACCGGAAGCTTTTCCGGCGGATTCGCCTATCCGGAGATCAAAACGGCGCTGATTACCCAGGCACGGACGCTCCGCGCCGGAAAACGCCGCCGGAAGCAGCACCGCCGGGGCGAAGAGATCCGCACACTGGCAGACATTACGCCGGGAGATCTGGTGGTGCATGCGCTCCACGGCATCGGGCGCTTTCTGGGCATCCGCAAGCTGGAACTGGAGGGCGTGACCAAGGATTATATCACCATCCAGTATGCCGGCAAGGAAAATCTCTATGTGCCGGTCACACAGCTGGATATGGTGTCCAAGTATATCGGCCCTCGTGAGGACGCTAACGTCAAGCTGAGCCGGCTGTCCTCGCCGGAGTGGCAAAAGACCCGGAACAACGTGCGCCGTGCGGTGCGGGATATGGCAGATGAACTGCTGGCGCTCTATGCCAAGCGGGAAAAGACCAAGGGCTTTTCCTTTGAGCCGGATACGCAGGAGCAGCGCGACTTTGAGGCGCGTTTCCCCTATGTGGAGACGGAGGATCAGATGGCGTGCATCGACGAGATCAAGCACGACATGGAGCAGGAGCGTCCCATGGATCGGCTGCTCTGCGGCGACGTGGGATTCGGCAAGACAGAGGTGGCGCTTCGTGCTGCAATGAAATGCGTCATGAGCGGAAAGCAGTGTGCTATTCTGGTGCCCACAACGGTGCTCGCCATGCAGCACTACCAGACGGCGCTGCGGCGGTTCGAGCATTTCCCGGTGAATGTGGTGATGCTGTCCCGGTTTGTTCCGGCAAAGCGGCAGAAAGAGATCCTCAAGGAGATCAAAAGCGGTAAGGCAGATGTCATCATCGGCACCCACCGCATTGTGCAGAAGGATGTGGAGTTCCACGCCCTAGGGCTTGCTGTCGTGGATGAGGAGCAGCGGTTCGGCGTGGCGCACAAAGAAAAATTCAAGCAGATGTTCGCTGGCGTGGATATGCTGACCCTGTCTGCAACGCCCATTCCCCGGACGCTGAACATGGCGATGAGCGGCATCCGGGATATGTCCGTTATCTCTCAGCCGCCCCAGGATCGCTATCCGGTGCAGACCTATGTCATGGAATACAGCGAGCCCATGCTCATTCAGGCGATCCAGCGGGAACTGAAGCGCGGCGGTCAGGTGTACTACATCCACAACCGCGTGGATACCATTGAGTTTACCGCATCCAAGCTGCAAAAATATCTGCCGGATGCCCGTATCCTAGTGGCGCACGGACGGATGGGGGAAGCGGAAATGTCGGAGATCTGGCGTAGGCTGGTGGAACATGAAGCGGATATCCTGGTCTGCACTACTATCATCGAGACTGGCGTGGACGTTCCCAATGTGAATACGCTGATTATTGAGAATGCGGACTGCTTCGGGCTGTCTCAGCTGTATCAGCTCCGGGGACGCGTGGGGCGCTCCAACCGCCGGGCGTATGCCTATTTCACCTTCCAGCGAGACAAGGTGCTCCGGGACGAGTCGGCGCGGCGGCTGGCAGCAATGCGGGAGTTCACCCAGTTCGGCAGCGGTTTTCACATTGCCATGCGCGATCTGGAAATACGCGGCGCAGGCAGCCTGCTGGGCGGACAGCAGCACGGCCATATGGAAGCGGTGGGCTATGACATGTACCTGCGGCTGCTGGGCGAAGCTGTGGCGGAGGCAAAGGGCGAGCCGATCCAGGAGACGGCGGAATGTACCGTGGACATCCAGATCGACGCGCATATACCGGAAAGCTATATGGAAAGCCTCAGCCAGCGCCTGGATATGTACCGGAAGATCGCCAGCATCCAGAATCAGGAGGACGAAATGGATCTGCTGGACGAACTCATCGACCGCTACGGTGAGCCGCCGAAAGAGGTCATGGGTCTGCTGACGGTCTCCCGGCTGCGGAACACAGCGGCACAGCTGGGTATCACGGAAATCAACCAGCGCGGCGGCAGTATGCTGTTTTATGTGGAGCATCCTACGCCGGAGATGATCGGGGCGCTGTCTCAGAAATACCGGGGACGGGTGCAGTTCGGCACGGTAGGAAAGCCCTATCTTGGGGTGAAACTTGCCGAAGAACCGCCGCTGGAACTGCTCCGGGAGGTACTGGAAATATTGGAAAAATCCGGGAAAACTATCAAATAATGCAGGGAACTGCCGAAACAGAAACTGCAATTTTGTACGGTTTTCGGCGAAATCAACGGATTTTATTCTGAGATTTAGGCAAAATGTGCATAGACAGCCTTTGGGAAATGTGTTATAATACAATATAAGAATGTAGCACCTGCTGTTGGGCAGCAGCGTGTTGAATCAGGAGGAGTTTACGATGAAGTTTTTCAAGAAGATGGCAGCTGTTGCAGCTGCGGCAGCAGTAGCAACGATTTCTATGGCAACTCTGAGCGTTTCTGCGGCAGATATCCCTTACAATAGCTCTGGCACAGATGCTTACAGCACAGACAATGACGGTAAGTTCTTCCGTCTGAACATCTATAATACATGGGGCAATAAGGTAACTGATATCAATCCGAGCGGCTCTTTTGAAAAGGCTGTTAATGTTACTTTTACAATTTCTGGTCTGCAGAGAAGCTACAATGTAGATGATGCAGGCAATAAGACCGATGATTATTACGCATATCTGGGCGGTACCATCGGCAATTACAGCTATTGGGGCCCGGACGGTGACAACAGCACTGTAGAAAACAGCACAGTTGCAATCACTGGTGACGGTACATATACCGTTACTTTTAATCTGACTGGCGGTGAGGAAGCAGCTGACACGATTCTGTGCCTGTTCCTCCAGACAAATATCAACATCTATCAGAACGGTGTAGACCCGGCAACTGCAAAGGACTGCGGCATCACTTGTACAGTAGATTCTATTACAACTGGTGAAGCTTCCAATGGCGGTGGCGACACCACTCCGACCGATGGCACAACCACCGCTGCGGATAATGAAAAGAAGTCTGATGAGACAACTACTGCTGCAAATGACAACACCCAGAATAATAACAACAACAGCAACAATTCCAGCAATAACAACAGCAGCAGCTCCAAGAGCAACAACAACTCCAGCAACAGCAGCACTGCAAACAATGCAACCACTTCTCAGACTGGTGACTTCGGCATTGCAGCAGTTGTACTGGGTGCAGTAGCAACCGCAGCTCTGGGCGCAGGCGCATACACCATCACCAGAAAGAAGAAGTAATCGACTTCTGGAACGGATTCTTTTAGACAATCTCATTTTTTCATTTTTACCCCTATAATACAGGAAAGCCCTCACTCGAAAGAGTGAGGGCTTTCCGTTTTTACAAGCTTACGCGTTCCGGTCGCGCTGCATGACTGCCAGCTGGTCACAGCGTTCATTTTCCGGGTGTCCGGCGTGCCCCTTGACCCAGTGAAAGGTGACCTGGTGCTTTTCCAGCAGGGGCAGCAGCTGTTTCCACAAGTCTACGTTCAGCGCCGGCTTTTTGTCGGACTTCACCCAGCCGCGCTTCTGCCAGCCGTAGACCCAGCCTTTTGTGACGCTGTCCACCACATACTTGCTGTCCGTGGTGAGGAGCACATGACACGGCTCTTTTAAAGCGGAGAGCGCGGCGATCACGCCGGAAAGCTCCATGCGGTTGTTGGTGGTCTCATGTTCGCCGCCGGAAAGTTCCTTTTCGGCTGTGCCGTAGCGCAGGATCGCGCCCCAGCCGCCCGGCCCGGGATTGCCGCTGCATGCGCCATCGGTAAAGATCTCTACTGTTTTCATACGTTTCCTCCTGTGCTTTGTGTCTGGATTCTATTATACTATAAATCGCCGGACAGTGCAACTGCATTTTCTTTTCCCTTGGGACAATCCAAAAATCAAACCCACGATTTGTGCAAGTTGCCTGGCTGAAAAGCTTGACCTGTGCCGCTTTTTATGCTATAATACAAGTGTTGGATTCGTGAAACGAATCGTTTTTGGTGCGATATTATTTGGAAGGGAGTTTTTCACAGAAATGAAAACTTTAAAACGTATGCTGGCTGCGCTGATGGCGCTGACAATGATGGGCGCGTTGGGCGCTTGCGGAAGCAGCTCGGATGACTCGAAGAGTGCATCCTCCTCTGAGGCGGAATCTGCTTATAAGGAAAAGGATGACGTTGCTGTAGACGCTTCTCTGGTGGACGATATGGTCAAGGATGACCCGGACATCAAGGGACAAACCATTTACTGGCTGGCAGACTATGACATCAACCCGAAGAACAACCAGGACAGAAGCGTTGCACTGTCGCTGTTTGAGGATAAGTACGGCGCAAAGGTGGAGTATGTTTCCTGTACCTCTGACACCAAGTTCGATACGCTGGCAAGCCGCATTCTGGGCGGTGACCCGGTGGATATGTTCCCGTATGAATGGGACGCTGTGCCGAACGGCGTCACCAAGGAGCAGTATCAGCCGCTGGACGACTATCTGGATCTGAGCGACGATATCTGGTCAGATATGTCGGACGTTATCGAGATGTTCAAGTATAAGGACAAGCACTATGTAGTACCGTACTGCCTGTCTGACCCGCTGCTCATCACCTATAACCGTTCACTCTGCGAGGAAAACGGTCTGGACGATCCGTATGAGCTGTACAAGAAGGACAAGTGGGACTGGGATACCTTCATGGATATGATGAAGACATTCGTCTCCAACGCCAAGGACGGCGAGACACGCTATGGCATCAACGGCTGGTTTGGCCAGGCAATGGTGCAGTCCACGGGTGAGACATTCGTCAAGTATGACGGCACAAAGTTCTCCAACAACATCAGCAGCCCGGCAATCGAAGAGGCAGAGGGCGTGATGGAAGAAATCATGAGCCTGGGTCTGTATGACCAGACCTGGTACGGCTATCTGCCGGACGACGGTTCAACCCTGTTCTTCGGCATGGCAGACTGGGCACTGGGCGCATCCAACGTCAAGGCTGACCCGAAGCCGGATTATGAGGATGACGGCTTTGTCGAAGAAAACGATCTGATGATCGTGCCGTTCCCGAAGCAGCCGGGCAGCGACGAGTATTATCTGAACTGCAACTTCGGCGCAAAGATGCTGGTCAAGAATTCTGACAAGGGTGCAGCTGTTGCGGCATACATCAAATGCGAGCGTCTGGCGGCGATGATCGATGAATACCAGGATGCAGCCAAGGAAAAGGCGATCATTCCGGAAGTCAACGCACAGGGCAAGCTGAAGTCCTATGTGACCGAGGAACAGTACGATGCGCTTCAGGATTACAAGGATCCGAAGAACATCACACCGGTATTTGATTTCGGCTACGGTATGGGCAGCAGAATGTACGGTGACGGCGAGTATACCTATGAGACCAGAGGCGTCATGAACAACCTGACTTCTGCACTGCTGAACGGCGACAAGGACTCTTGGGCAGTTCTGCGTGATGAGTGGTCTTCTGTGATTGACGAAGTGGTTGACAGCTATAACAACAAGTAAGACGTGTTTTTGTCAAACGTTTTGAAAAAACGAAAAAGCTTTCCTGTTTCTGAATGGGAAAGCTTTTTTGTTGCCTTTTGCAGGAAAATATGCTATAATAAATACAGTTGCAATTCCGCAGAGAAAGGGCAAAAATCACGCAGAAATTCACCTATGGGCTGACTATGTGCCGGAGGGAATGGAGTAAACGCCGGCGGTGAAACAAATCTGGAACAAGAAAGAAGGTTTCTCATATGGATGCACTTTTTCAGCCGGTCGCCAACCTCAAGGGGATTGGCGCAAAACGCGCCGAGGCACTGGCAAAACTGGGAATACAGACACCCTATGATCTGTTGTACCACATTCCCCGGAGCTATCTGGATTACAGCCACCCGGTTCCGGTCGCAGCGGCGGCTGTCGGAGAAACCTGCGTGATTCGGGTGCAGATCGTCCATAAGCTTGCACCGCAGTTTATCCGAAAGGGCATGACCGTTTTCAAGGCGGTGGCAACTGACGGCATAAGCGATGTGACAGTGGTCATGTACAATAACCAGTACGGCTTTCAGGCACTGCATCCAGGAAGCTGGTACCGGATGTCCGGAAAGATACAGGGGAATCTGCTGCGCCGGGAGATCCATGCGCCCCATGTGCTGGCGGACAACAGCAAGGAGTTGATCTATCCGGCGTATCCGCTGACCAGCGGCATTACGGCAAATGTACTGGTGCACGCAGTCAAGCAGGCAATGGCACTGATGCAGGCGCAGCCTTTCGACTGGATGCCGGAGCAGATGCGCTTGGAACATGGCTTGCTGCCGCTTTCGACGGCGTTGGAACAGGTGCATTTTCCGTCCAACCCGGCACTGATGGAGACGGCGCGGCGGCGGCTTGCCTTTGATGAATTGCTGCAATTGCAGCTGGGTATGCTGCTGCGCCGGGCGGACAATCGGACACACTCGGCGTATCCCATGCGCCGGGACACGGACTTGTCCCCCTATTATGCGGCATTGCCCTTTACCATGACGGACGGGCAGCGGCATGCAGTGGAAGAGATTACAGCAGATCTTTGCGGCGATGTTCCCATGAACCGTCTCTTGCAGGGCGATGTGGGAAGCGGCAAGACGGCGGTTGCAGCGGCGGCGTGCTATTTTGCCGTGCAGAACGACATGCAGTGCGCACTGATGGCACCGACGGAGATTCTGGCGACGCAGCATTACCACACCATGCAGCAGTTCCTGAAGCCGCTGGGCGTCTCGGTAGGGCTGTTGACTGGTTCTGTCCGTGCCAAGGAGCGCCGGGAGATCTATGGAGCGCTAGCAGACGGCTCAATGCAAATGGTCGTGGGAACGCATGCTATTTTCCAGAAGGATGTCACCTTTGCACGGTTGGCGCTGGTAGTGACAGATGAACAGCACCGCTTTGGCGTGGCGCAGCGGACGCTTCTGGCGGACAAGGGCGGCTGTCCTCATAAGCTGGTCATGTCTGCTACACCGATTCCGCGGACATTGGCGCTGATGATCTACGGAGATCTGGATATTTCTGTCCTGAAAGAACTGCCTCGGGGAAGACTTCCGGTGCAGACATTTGCCGTGACGGGAAAGCTGCGCCAGCGCGCTTATAATTTCATCCGGCAGCAGCTGGAACAGGGATATCAGGGTTATATCGTCTGTCCCATGATTGACGACCGGGACGAGAGCGAGTTACAGGCAGTCTCCAGCTATGCAGAGGAGATCCAGGCAGGTGCGTTTGCACAGTATCGGGTGGGACTGCTCCACGGGCGTATGAAACCGGCGGAAAAGGACAGTGTCATGCATGCATTCCGCGACCATGAGCTGGACTTGCTGGTGAGCACGACGGTGATCGAAGTGGGCGTTGATGTACCCAATGCAACCATTATGCTGATCGAAAACGCAGAACGGTTCGGCTTGTCGCAGCTGCACCAGCTCCGCGGCCGGGTGGGACGGGGCAGCGCACAGAGCTATTGTATCCTCATGACAGATCATGTCACAGAGGAATGCCGCGCCCGGATGCAGATCATGAGCCGCACCAATGACGGTTTTCAGATCGCGGAGGCAGATCTGAAGCTGCGCGGCCCGGGAGACTTTTTCGGACAGCGGCAGCATGGACTGCCGCCGCTGCAAATCGCGGACTTGTCGCATGATACGGAACTGCTGCATGAGGTGCAGGAAACTGCAAAAAAAATTCTTGCAGAAGATCCCATGCTTTCTGCGCCGGAACACGGCGCGCTGCGGCTGGAAGTCATGCGCCTGTTCCAGCGAAGCGGGGAAAACGGGAGAAATTGACAGAAATTCCGTATAGATATATACAAACCGCAATACATGTCGATGTTGAAACTATACAGATATCACAAACTGTACTTTTTTTCGATTTTTTTGAAAAAAACGCTTGACAAAACCCTTGCAATGTGATATACTGTAATAGTCGCCGGTGAGAAAAACAAAAAACACCGAAAACGACATGGAATGGAAGCTTAGCTCAGCTGGGAGAGCATCTGCCTTACAAGCAGAGGGTCATAGGTTCGAGCCCTATAGTTTCCACCAGTGGTCTGGTAGTTCAGTTGGTTAGAACGCTGCCCTGTCACGGCAGAGGTCGTGGGTTCGAATCCCATCCAGATCGCCAGCAATGCATCATTGCTATGATGCCTCTGTAGCTCAGTCGGTAGAGCAGGGGACTGAAAATCCCCGTGTCATTGGTTCGATTCCGATCGGAGGCACCATGGAACGTGTATTGGTTCGCTGTAGTAACAGTTTACTGCAACACGTTTCGGATGCGGATTTAGCTCATCTGGTAGAGCGCCACCTTGCCAAGGTGGAGGTAGCGAGTTCGAGCCT
>CAVAQT010000045.1:0-13549 GCA_963590855.1 Ruminococcus bromii | reverse complement strand
TTTCTCTTTTGTCAATTATAACATATTTCTCGATTTTTTTCGTGCGGTTGCCCTGAAAAGCCAACGAAATTTCTTGCAAACTGCGCTTTTTTATGATATAATTGTATTGATCGTGTTGCAATTCAGCGACGTGATCCACATATATTCAAAAGATCGGGAGTATGCTATCCCACCGAAACAATACTGGAGGTTTATCGATTATGGGTTTGATTCGTGCAGCAGCAGGTGCCGTCAGCGGTACACTGGCAGATTCCTGGCTGGAATACATCACAGCCGGCGATATGGGCGCTAACACCGTTATGACAAAGGGCGTTCAGATCAAGCGCGGCAAGCATGGCAGCAACACCAAGGGCACACCGGACATCATTTCCAACGGTTCGCGCATCGAAGTCGGGCCGAATCAGATGATGATCCTGATGGACAGCGGCCGCATCGTGGACTATACCGCAGAAGAGGGCTGCTATGAGGTATTCCTCTCCTCTTCGCCGTCGATGTTCAACGGTGAACTGAAAGATTCTGTCCGGGAGTCCTTCGAGCGCTTTAAGTTCGGCGGTCAGCCGGGCAAATCTCAGCAGGTCTATTTCATCAACCTACAGGAGATCCGCGGCATCAAGTTCGGCACCCGCAACGCCCTGCAATACTTCGACAACTTCTATAATGCAGAGCTGTTTGTCCGCTGCCACGGCAGCTATTCCATCAAGATCACCGATCCGCTGAAGTTCTTCATGGAAGTTGTTCCGCGGAACGCCGCCCATGTGACATTCGACCAGCTGAACGAACAGTTCAACATGGAGTTCCTCTCGGCGCTGCAGTCCGCCATCGGTCAGATGTCCGTAGACGGCATGCGCATCTCTGCCCTGCCCTCCAAGAGCATGGAGCTGTCCAAGTATATGGCAACGGTTCTGGACGAGGACTGGACACAGGCGCGCGGCGTGGATATCTGCGCTGTGGGTATCGCCAGCATCAGCTATGACGACGAGAGCAAGGCGCTCATCAACATGCGCAATCAGGGCGCAATGATGGGCGATCCCAGTGTCCGCGAGGGCTTTGTGCAGTCGGCTGTGGCAAAGGGCTTACAGTCTGCCGGCTCGAACAGAGGCGGCGCAGGGCAGGCGTTCATGGCAATGGGCATGGGCATGCAGGGTGCAGGCAACTTTATGGCAAGCGCTTCGCAGACCAATGCGCAGCAGATGCAGCAGCAGGCAGCAGCACCGGCAAACGGCTGGACTTGTTCCTGCGGCACGGTGAACACCGGCAACTTCTGCACCAACTGCGGCGGCAAGAAGCCTGCACCCTCCGGCACCTGGAAATGCAGCTGCGGCGCGGAAAATACCGGCAACTTCTGTACCAACTGCGGCAGCAAGAAGCCTGCGCCCTCCGGCGACTGGACTTGTTCCTGCGGCACGGTAAACACCGGCAATTTCTGCACCAACTGCGGCAGCAAGCGCAGCTAAACCATGCACGAAGGAGTTAACATGAATACCGTACAATATAAATGCCCCAACTGCGGTGCAGAGCTGACCTTCGACCCGGAGCATCAGAATTTCTCCTGCCCCTACTGCGACAGCGCCTATACCGAAGCGGAAATGCAAAAGCTGTACCAGACCATGGAACAGCAGGCAGACCAGAATGCGGATGCCTCTGCGGAGACACTGGACAGCGAAAACGACGACAAGGCGTTTGAAAACGAGACCCGGCTCTATACCTGTCAGAACTGCGGCGCGCAGATCATTGCAGAAGCAGAGACCTCTGCCACATTTTGCTACTACTGCCATGCGCCGGTGGTTCTCGCCGGGCGGCTCACCGGAGAATACAAGCCGGCATATGTGCTTCCCTTTGCCGTCAACCGCGAAGCAGCACTGGAAAAACTCCACAGCTGGTGCAAAAAGCGCTGGTTTCTGCCAAAAAGCTTCACCTCGGAAAAGCAGCTGGAAAAGATGACCGGCGTCTATGTTCCCTTCTGGCTCACCAACTGCGACACCTCTGCGCATGTAGACGCACTGGCAAAGAAAGAGCGCAGCTGGCGCGAGGGAGACTATCGCGTGACGGAGACCAAGGAATTTGCGGTAGAGCGTCTGGCAAAGATCCCTTACCGCGGTGTCCCGGCGGATGGCTCACAGAAGATCGAGGATTCTCTCATGGATGCCATTGAGCCGTTCCCCTATGACAAAATGAAGCGGTTTTCCATGAAATATCTCAGCGGCTTTATGGCGCAGAAGTACGATGTCCCCTATGACCAGGTACTGACCCGGATTCACAAGCGCATCGATACCCATGCAGTAAAAGTTGTGGAACGCTCTATCACCGGCTATTCTTCTCATGTTGTGACCTCACACAATGTCCAGATGGAAAACATCCGTCACGACTATGTCCTGCTTCCGGTATGGTTCATGAACTTTCACTACAAGGGCAAGGACTATAACTTTGCCATGAACGGACAGACCGGCGCACAATCCGGCACGCCGCCCCTCAGCTGGGCGAAGGCACTGATCTTCAGCGGCGCACTGGCGGCAGCTGTGACAGGGCTTGCAATACTGATAGGAGGGCTGATGTTCCGATGAAAACTTTTTGGAAATGGACTGCGGCAGTTCTGGCTGCCGGCATCTGCACCTGCAATTTTGCATTTCCCTCTGTCTCAGCAAAAACCGAGGATTCCAGCAGCAATGTCTATCTCTGTGACGAAGGCGATTTTCTGTCCGAGGAAGAGTTTCAGACGGCCATGGAAGAGCTTCAGGAAGCCGCAGATGAAAGCGGCATGTATGTAGCGCTCTGGATCGGCAGCACTGCCATCGGAGACGATTCGGATGCAGATACCATTGCATTCTGCGACGACACCTATGAGGAACTCTACGGCATCAATACCGACGGCGTGTTCCTCTATCTGGATATGTCCGGCGCGCCGTCTCTGTTCGACTATCTCTCCACCAGCGGCAAGGGCCAGTTCTACTACACAGACAGCGAGGACTACAACCGTGTCGGCACGATCATTCAGGATGTGGAAGCGTATCTGGAACGCGGCGAAGAGGATCTGCCGTCGGCGATCCACAGCTTCTGCCACGATCTGGAATACTATGCAGACAAGGGCGTTCCCACCGACAAATATTACACCTACAACAAAGATACCGGAAAGTATCTCATTATGCAGGATGACCAGGTGCAGGAGGTCAGCAAACTGCCGGAAGACTATACGGCAATCCTGGGTTGGGGAACGATCGTTGGCATTGCGATCCTGATCGGATTGATTACCGGTGTCTCTTCCCTGCTGACGATCCGCAAGCGGTATCAGTTCAAGACCGCTGGCAGCATGCAAAACTATCTGGTCACCAATGATGTACAATACTTACAGCGTTCTGACCGCTATCTGCGCACCTATACATCCCGCACCAAAATCTCCTCGGAGAGCAGCGGAGGCGGTGGCGGCGGCGGCAGCAGCCACAGCAGTTCTTCCGGCGGCAGCCACGGCGGAGGAGGTGGACACCGATGAGCGAACTGACATTCCGTCCTATTACTGCGGCAGACGAAAACGATTTCTATACCATGGCAGAGGAATTTTTCCACTCCGATGCCGTGCTGCATCCCATCCCGTCGGAATATCACCGCCGCGCCTTTGCAGAAATGATGCGCTCCGACCAGTATCTGTCCGGCTATATTTTCACTGACGGTGACAATACCGCAGGCTTTGCGGTCACCAACCGCATGATGCAGCACGAAGCCGGTGGCGTGATGGTCTGGGTGGAAGATCTGTACATCCGTCCGGCATACCGGGGACAGGGATTGGGCAGCCGTTTTCTGGCATGGCTGGAGGAACAGCTCCGGGGCGATGCCGTGATGCTGCGCCTGGAGACTGAACCGGAAAACGAGCGTGCACAGGAGCTGTACTACCGCCTGGGCTATGAGAACCTGAACTATCTGCAAATGATAAAGCGGCTGGACGAAAAAGACGCATGAAGCTCCGCAAGAAGCATCTGAAAATCGGTGCACTGATCCTGCTGGGACTTTGCGTGCTGGGCGGCATTGCGACGGGCATCTACTTTCTCTTTTTCCACAAGGAAGAGCCGGAGCCAGAGCCGCCCTATACAACGCTGGTCTCAGAAAAGCTGCAAGCCGATCTGCTCACCGGCATAGTCATTACCGACAATCAAAGCGGCGATGTCTATACCTTTGACAGCGACAGCGCCTGCACGGTGTTGCTGCGCGGATTGCAGGCGGTGCACCTCTATCGTGAGGAAAATGCCGCAAGCTTCTCCGCCGCAGACACCTATGATGTGACACTGGAATTTTCTGCGGATTCTGTTTGCCTTTCCCTCCGAGACGGCATCTGCCGCGATGCCAACGGAACGGTCTATGACTGCGGCGAGACTGCACAGAAGTTCCTGGCTGTACTGGCACAGCAGATCGAAGAACAGAGCTATTCCAAAGCAGAAAACAATTATTCCAAATAAAAAGACCGCCTGACGACAGTACCCTTCCAGAGCAAAGGGACAGCCGCAGGCGGTCTTTTTATGCGGTTTTATGCGATATCAGCTCGCCATTTTCGGCGCTGCCGAACGGCAGAAAATGTGCTGATAGGCTTTCAATGCCACCGGAAGCAGAATGAACAACAGCGGCAGGTCTGCTGCCAGCTCGATCACATTCTTTGCAACTCTTGCAACAATAGCTGCACTGTATGCTTCCTGGGGAATGAAGCCGTAGTGCAGGTTCAGCTTGGTCTGGATCAAAAGGTTGATAACAATGACATCCGCCAGACGCGCCAGAACTGCACGGAGATACAAGGTGATATCCGTAGTTTTTCCGGTCTTGTGGCTGACAAACTGGATGCTGTGACCCTTGACCTTCTGATACAGGAACAGTCCATACAGAAGTCCCTGCAAGCCGCCTACCAGGACATATGCCGGCAGGAAGCCGCCGCTGGGATGTGCCAGATAGCCCACAATATCGCAGGCAAAACCGGCCATCAGACCCATGCACGGGCCAAACAGCATGCCGATAATGGCAATGGCAAGGAACGCAAAGTTCAGCTTTGCAAAGCCGATGTCAACGGAAAACATCTCGATCACCATAGAAACGGCGACCAGCAGGGATGTGGTTACCAGGCTGCGCACCTTGGTAAATTCCTTTGCGGATTCGGTGAATAATGACAAAAAGTCTCTCATGAAAAATACCTCCTTCTGCCTTACGGCAGCACAAAAACGTTTCTGCTTCGTGCACATAAGAGGTTTTCTCTGAGAGACTTCTGACTTCTTATGATACATTCAGCGGGATGCGGAAACAGTACCGCAAGCGATCTGACTCGCTTTTCGTCCCGGCAGCAACTCCCCGTCTGCCGAACACTTAACGCACCATTCCCTACTCTGGAAATGCAATCTATCCGATGCTTTCACACCGGTTTCAACCCGAAGAAATCGGGCAGATGCCTTTACTTTTCGATGACGCGTACACGCAGTACGCCGTCGATGGCATTCAGTTCTTCTACCATGCCGTCTGTTACGCCGTCAATATCCAGGATCGTATAGGCAAAATCCTTCTTGCTGGCGTTGGTCATGTTCTCGATGTTTGCGCCTGCTGCACCGATCACAGAGGTCAGCGCAGAGATCATTGCCGGCACATTCCGGTGAATGATGCAAACCTTGGTGTATGCTGCCTGAAGCTGTGCATTCGGCAGGTTGACACTGTTGCGGATATCGCCCTGCTCCAGATAAGCCATCAGTTCATCGGCAGCCATGCTTGCACAGTTGTCCTCGCTCTCCGGGGTGGATGCACCCAGGTGCGGTGTGGCAATGATGTGCTTGGCGTTGCAGGTCTTTGCATTGGGGAAGTCGGTGCAGTAATAAGCAACCTTGCCGCTCTCCAGTGCTGCGATCATATCGTTATCGTTGACCAGTTCGCCGCGGGCATAGTTCAGCACGCGAACGCCGTCCTTCATCTTGGCGATGGCAGCGGCGTCGATCATGCCCTCTGTGTCCTTATTGAACGGCACATGGATGGTCAGATAATCTGCTGCTGCAAAGACATCGTCCTGTGTCTTGACTACTGTCACGGACGGATCCAGACGAAGCGCTGCGCCAACAGACAGGAACGGGTCTGTACCAACAACCTTCATGCCCAGTGCAACTGCGGCATTTGCCACCAGTGCGCCGATGGCACCCAGACCGATGATACCCAGGGTCTTGCCCTTGATCTCCGGGCCTGCGAACTGGCTCTTGCCCTTTTCCACCTGCTTTGCCACAGATGTTTCGCCGTCCTTCAGTGTTGCAGCCCACGCCATTGCCTCCGGGATCTTACGGGAGGAAATGAGCAGACCGGTCAGCACCAGTTCCTTTACGGCATTGGCATTTGCGCCCGGTGTATTGAATACACAGATGCCTGCCTCAGAGCAGCGATCCAGCGGAATGTTGTTCACGCCGGCGCCGGCACGGGCGATGGCTTTCAGATTGTCACCAAAAGAGGTGTCATGGAGAGATGCGCTGCGAACCAGAATGGCATCCGGATTCTTGGCGTCATCCGAAATGGTATAAGCATCACAGAAACGATCTGTGCCTGCCTTAGAGATCTTATTGAGTGTCTGAATGGAATATTTCATGGTGATGTCCTCTCCTCAAGCGTTGTCTGCTTCAAACTGCTTCATGAAGGCAACCAGCTTTTCTACGCCCTCCAGCGGCATTGCATTGTAGATAGATGCGCGCATGCCGCCTACAGTGCGGTGACCCTTCAGGTTTACAAAGCCGGCAGCGGTAGCTTCCTTGATGAACTTTGCGTCCATGTCCTTATCACCGGTCACGAACGGTACATTCATCAGAGAGCGGTCTTCCTTACGGACAGTGCCCTTGAACAGCTTGCTCTCGTCCAGGAAATCATACAGCACCTTTGCCTTAGCAATATTGCGCTTCTGCATTTCTTCCAGGCCGCCCATCTTCTTGAGCCACTTGAATACCTTGCCGCAGATATAGATGCCGTAGCAGGGCGGTGTGTTGTACAGAGAGTTTGCATCTGCCTGGGTCTTCCATGCCAGCATGGTCGGTGTGTTTTCTACAGCCGGCTTTTCCGGGATCAGATCCTCCCGGATGATGGCGATCACTACGCCTGCCGGGCCGACATTCTTCTGTACGCCGCCGTAGATCACGCCGTATTGCTTTACATCGATCGGCTCGCTCAGGAAACAGGAGGATACGTCAGCAACTAGCGGCTTGCCCTTGGTGTTCGGCAGCTTCTTATATTTTGTACCATAGATGGTGTTGTTTTCACAGATGTAAACATAGTCAGCATCTTCATCAATGGGCAGATCGGAGCAGTCCGGGATGTAAGAGAATGTTTCATCTTCGGAGGAAGCAACCTTGACAGCCTTACCGTACTTCTGTGCTTCCTGGTATGCCTTCTTTGCCCACTGACCAGTCACGATATAGTCTGCTACGCCGTTCTTCATGAGGTTCATGGGAACTGCGGCAAACTGCTGAGAAGCACCGCCCTGGAGGAACAGTACCTTATAGTTATCGGGGATACCCATGAGGTCACGCAGATCCTGTTCAGCGGTCTTGATGATCTCATCGAAAGCGGCGCTGCGGTGGCTCATTTCCATCACAGACATGCCAGTTCCCTGATAATCCAGCATTTCATCGGCTGCTTCACGCAGAACCTCTTCCGGAAGAACCGCAGGGCCTGCGCTGAAATTGTATACTCTATGCATTGTCAATACCCTCCTGTGGAAAAAAGCATACACCTTTCCATCATGTGTATGATCTTCCAAAACTTTTCCGCATTTCCATTAGAAAATGCAACACGGTACTTTTTATTATACGCTTTTTCGGCGAAATTGTCAAGGGTTTCACAAAATGAAAAAAATCATGGTTTCCCATCAACTTTCGGTATACACTTCTGTATCAAAGCAATCACCTGCTCTACCGGATCCGCACACGCCTGTTTCAGCCACTGATCCACAACTGCCATAATGCCGCCGATATAAAATGTCAGCAGAGAAACCCGCTCTGATTCCGGCACCCCATAGCGCTCCAGAATGGGGGTAAAGATGTGGCGGAACATCTGGGCATAGGCATCGTCCAGACGAAGCACCGCGGCATTCTCTGTCGCCGTCCGAAACAGCCGTCCATGTTCCCGGATATACTGCAAATAGGGTGTCAGATATTCCGGTGTAATCAGGTACAGTTCCTCCAGCGAACAAGTGCGGAGTTTTTCCATAAAGGTCTGCGTATCATGCTGCATATATTGCAGGAACTGGGCAATCATATACGACTTGCTCTCTTCCAGCAAATCCCCGATGGTCTCATAGTGCAGATAGAAGGTAGAACGATGCACACCGGCTTTCTCACAGATCTCTTTCACAGTGATATAGGCGAAGTCCTTCTTTTCCAGCAGTTCCAGAAACGCCTGATCCATTTTTTCAGCAGTGTGAAAATATTTGCTCTCGGATTTGTTCATGACGGTTTCCTCTCTACAAAGTGCTTTCGGCTGTGCAGCAGCATATACACGGCAATTCCGATCACAGCGCCGTATACAATGCCGCCGGTAATCATATTCATCTGCTTTCTGAAATTTTCGCCGTGTTCTGAAAAATGGGCGATCATGGCGGTTTGCAGTCCCAGAACAGACATCATCGCCGAAACAAAATTCAGCACCTTTGCCGCAGACAGCACCGGGTCTCCCAGCCTGCGGAACTTCACCAGATTCACAACAGCCAGGATCATGGTATAAAATGTATAGATCGCTGACAAATAGATGATATACTCCGGGTAGAAAAAACCGGAATTATTCAGGATCATTTGCAGTATGATACCGCCCATGGGAATGTTCAGCAAAAACAACAGCCACGCAGTACAATGATAACAACGGCATTTCTCTGCATCCGATTTGTGATAGCCATGCACCAAATATGCCCGCAAAATGCCGAGCACCAGATAATATGCCGCCATGGACAAAAACCAGACCGAGGCATATCGTATGCCTGCCGCAATGCGAAACAACACATAGAGAAAGTTCGCTGTCATCCCCTGCCAGATGCTGATATTGCCCCGAAAAGACAGATCTGTCAGATACTTTCTGCCAAACGCTGTGGAAACCGCTTTCTGCACCAGCCGGCTGCTGCGCACTGCGGCGCTGCACTGTTTTATCTGTGTGGGCACTGCCGCCAGCAAAACGACAAGAGCGTATGCAGACATACAATAGATCGGATATGCCAGCACACGCTCTGTATTTTCGGAAGCAAAGAGATACCACAGCATCCCAAAACTCACAGGCGGCACGGTGTACCGTATCCATTTCGGTGGATGCAAAAGCTTCTTCACTTTTTTCATCGGATTCACTTTTCGCTGATTTCTTTCGCCAGCTGTATGATCTCAAAGGCGTACTTTTGTTTTCCGTTTTTCAACAGCTTTTGATAAATGGGATAGTTGATGCCCATTGCAAAAAATCCTAGGATACCCAGAATCACACCCAGAACAAACATTCCCGTTGTGCCGCTGCCGATCACTTTCATAGAAAGACACATTCCCACACCAACGACCAGCGCCGCCACAATGCCGAATGTGTAGGTAAAAACGGTTGCCGGAAGTTTTGCTCTGGCATCCAGTTTCCGAAGCGCCACCACCTTGGAAGTATCTTTCGGGGCATACTCATTTGCAAGTTGTTCTGCATAAATTTTGTCTGTATTCATCACTTACAGCCTCCTTGATTTGATATTCTCATTATAAAGGAAACTGTGAAAAAACGGAACGACATCATTCGCCGTTTGTGTCGGATTCTGCTTATCCCAGCACCCCGAACGAACCATCCATATCCACTGCCAGGATCTCCAGCCCGTCCAGAATGGTGATCTCCTCACCATCACTGTTTTTGCCCTTCATGGTTACAGCAATGTCATAGATCGCGTCAGACTGCTCCTTGAGCTTTGTGGTGAAATCCTCGCCGAATGCCTGAGTATATGCGTCCAGATATTCCTGCACAAAGTCGGTATCCTCTTCATAGTCCTCTGCCAGAACCTCTTCTGCCTGTGCGAATTCCATACTCTCAATGGTAAAATCATCTGTTCCGGCATAGTCCACCAGAGACTGATGAAGCTGCTCCATGCTGTTTTCCATGCCGTGGCCATACTCACTTTGCAGCAGCGATTCCAGGCTCTCCTGATACAGCGGATTGATCTGCTTCAGATAGAGGTCATAGTTCTGGGTATCCACCGCATAAAAATACATGGCGATGGTATTCGCCAGATCGTCCGGCACTTTGTCCTTATCATAAGTCAGCTGATAGTTCATATCTGCCGGGTCGGACTCTGTGATCGGCTGTGTCTCTTCTTCTGCCGTGCTGTCGGACGCGCTGCTTTCTGCCGCAGTACTGCTCTCTGTTTTATCCTTCTTTTCGCCGCAGCCAGCTGCGCCTGTGAGCATGCCGCATACCAGCAGCAAAGCCAGTGCCTGTTTCCAGATGTGTTTCATTTGTGTTTCCCTCCAAAACAAAAAGCGCGGGCAGCTGCCGGCTGTTCCTACACACCATATGGCTTGTACTGTAGGGAACTACACCCGCATTGTCCCACGCTTTATCGTATGATTCCAATGTTTAAAATCATTCTCGCAGAAAAAATATCTGTTTCTGTGAGAACAATTCCTTATCCTAATGTGTTTGTGCTGATGCCGTTGGCAGCCGCCCATGTCTCAATGGCAGAGCCGGACGGACAAGTGATCGTCACGTTCAGCGGCTCACTGCCCTCGATGATGCCCCAGCGGTCATATTCCAGAGACGGATTCGCCACAGTCAGATCCGTCAGACTGCCACAGCCGGTAAATGCCTCTTCCATAACGGTGGAGACAGTCGCCGGCAGAGAAACGCTGGTCAGTGCCGAACAGCCGGCAAAAGCCGCGCGGTCGATCTGTGCCACGGTTTCCGGAATCGTCACCGAGGTCAGGCTGCCGCAGTCCATAAATGCGCCCTCGCCGATCTCCGACAGACCGCTGGGCAGCGTTACGCTGGTGATATCCCAGTTGGCTTCAAAGGCGTGGTCTGCAATGGCAGAAACCACATAGTTATCCACCGTTGCCGGCACATCCAGAACGGTTTCTGTACCCTGATATCCGGTGATGCTGATCGTGCCGTCATCGTTCATCTCATACTGGAACACATTTGTTTCTGCGCTGCCGCTGTCCTCCGCCGGTGCGGCGCTGCTTTCCTCTGTCTGTGCGGCAGAGCCAGCAGAATTTACAGTGCTGCTGGTGGTATCATCACCGCAGCCAGTTGCTGTCAGGGCAAATGCCGCTGTCAAAATGGCTGCCCAAAGTGTCTTTTTCCAAAAATACTTCATATTTTTCATTCCTCTCTTGGATGGGGGAATCCGGGCGATGCCGCACAAAGCTTGTGTGCAGGACGCAATGTCAGGCAGATTTTGTGCGGTGTTGCCTCTGGTGTCTTATTTGAGCTTGCCGCGCATCTTTGCCCGCTGCTGATTGCTCAGGATCTGCTTCCGGATACGCAGAGACTTCGGTGTAACCTCCAGAAGCTCATCGTCTGCCAGAAATTCCAGGCAGTCCTCCAGGCTCAGATTGCGGGGTGGTACGAGACGCAGTGCATCGTCGCTGCCGCTGGCACGGGTATTGGTCAGGTGCTTGCGCTTGCAGACATTGACCACCAGATCCTCTGCCTTCGGGGATGCGCCGACAACCATGCCCTCATAAACCGGAACGCCTGCGCCGATAAACAGCGAGCCGCGCTCCTGGGCATTGAACAGACCATAGGTGACTGCTTCGCCAGTCTCGAAAGAGATCAGAGAGCCGGTGCTGCGGCGCGGAATATCGCCCTTATACGGTGCGTACTCATAGAATACGCTGCTCATGATGCCCTCGCCCTTGGTGTCGGTCAGAAATTCGCTCTTATAGCCGAACAGACCGCGTGACGGGATCAGGAAGGTCAGACGGGTACGGCTGCCCTGGGGATGCATGTCCTGGAGCTCTGCCTTACGGGAGCCCAGCTTTTCCATTACAGAGCCGACGCACTCTTCCGGCACGTCGATAGACAGTTCCTCGATAGGTTCATAGCGCTTGCCGTCCACTTCGTGGAACAGAACGCGCGGCGTAGAAACGCCCAGTTCATAGCCCTCACGGCGCATATTTTCAATCAGGATGGACAGGTGCATTTCACCGCGTCCGGCAACCCGGAATGCGTCTGTGCTGTCTGTCTCTGTCACACGCAGGGATACATCACGGAGCAGCTCCCGCATCAGGCGGTCACGCAGCTGACGGGAAGTGACGAATTTACCCTCCTGACCGGCAAAAGGACTGTCGTTGACGCTGAATGTCATTTCCACAGTCGGCTCACTGATCTTGGTGAACGGCAGCGGTTCAAAGCAATCCGGTGCACAGACAGTATCACCGATAGAAATGTTCTCGATGCCGCTGATCCAGACGATATCGCCCACTGTTGCGGACTCTGCCGGAACGCGCTGAAGTCCCTGGATCTGGAGCAGAGAAACGATCTTGTTGCGGCGGGTGTTTTCCGGGTCGTGATAGTTGCCCAGCAGCACCTGCTGTCCCACCTGAATCGTACCTCTTTCGATTCTGCCGATACCGATTCTGCCCACATATTCATTATAGTCAATGGAAGAGATCAGCATTTGCAACGGCTGATCCGGGTCGCCCTCCGGCGGATTCACATAGGACATAATGGTGTCAAACAGCGGTTTCAGATCCTTGCCCTCACCGTGCGGCTCAAAGCTTGCAGTGCCGGCACGGCCGGAGCAGTACAGGAACGGAGTATTCTCCAGTTGCTCTTCGCTGGCATCCAGATCCATCAGCAGTTCCAGCACCTCGTCTGCGATCTCGTCCAGACGTGCGTCCGGACGGTCGATCTTATTGACCACAACGATGATCTTCAGGTTCATTTCCAGTGCCTTGGACAGTACGAAACGTGTCTGCGGCATCGGGCCTTCTGCGGCATCGACTAGCAGGATCGCGCCGTCTACCATACTCAGAACGCGCTCTACCTCGCCGCCGAAGTCTGCGTGTCCCGGAGTGTCAATGATATTGATCTTGGTGTCGCCGTAGCGTACCGAAGTATTCTTTGCCAGAATCGTGATACCGCGCTCCCGCTCCAGATCGTTGGAGTCCATAACGCGCTCTGCCACTGCCTGGTTTTCACGGAACACGCCGCCCTGTTTCAGCATCTCATCGACCAGAGTTGTCTTGCCGTGGTCAACGTGTGCGATGATGGCGACATTTCTCAAATCCTCACGAACCATAATTTTCTCCTCATTCCCATGGTATGTGTTGCCGCGGGCAGAAAAGCTTCTCTGCCCGTTTTCTACCATATGATATATAGTATCTGTCACTCTACAATCCATACACATGCGAAACAGAAAAACAGGCAAACTCCCGAAGAGCTTGCCTGTTCTTTGGTGGGGGAGGACGGATTCGAACCATCGAAGCTAGAAGCAACAGATTTACAGTCTGCCCCCTTTGGCCACTCGGGAACTCCCCCATGTAACATATGTATGTTGTAGAAAATTGGAGCTGGTGGACGGACTTGAACCCCCGACCTGCTGATTACAAATCAGCTGCTC
>CAVAQT010000044.1:0-13798 GCA_963590855.1 Ruminococcus bromii | reverse complement strand
AATTTTTGAATGTAAATAAATTATAAACAATGTGGTTCCCTTAGTTGGGTACGACCAAACCAATGCGCATACCGTTCAGGATTTGGTAGACGGCGGTGCAGGAACACTCACCGGTGTCCTGCATGCATGGACGGATATGCCGCCGGAGACAAGAAGATTTATGCAAAAAATGCTGGGTGAACTGCTGCGCACTGTGGGACAGCTTGCAGCAGCCAAAAAACGAGCAGAGCTGTCAGAAAAGCCGCTTTTGTCTGCATCGCATCATGAGGAAACGGAGACGAATGATGTATGAGAAAACGAATCTTGTGGTATCGGCGAAAGATCGATGCGCTTCTGAAAGAATGTCCCTCAGATACGGACTGGAATGCTGTTTTAACAGAGCATCTGCAGCAGATCTCCTTTTTTCAGCATGAACGCCTCATACATCTGATTGTCACAATGACATTTGCAGTTTTGACATTGCTTTCTTTTGGTATTGTTTTGGTGACACAGCTTTTTCCTTTGTTGCTGCTGACTGGTGCATTATTAGTACTGCTGATTCCGTATATCTTCCACTACTATCTTTTGGAAAACGAAACGCAGAAAATGTATGCACAGTATGACCGCATTTTATTACATTGCCATACCTTTTCAGGTTCTGCACAAATCTTGGAAAGCCACATGCCCAAGAAAGCAAATTCCACAAAATAGCGTCTGTAACAAGAAAAAAACTGTTGACTTTTTCCTCAAAATCGCGTATAATAAGGATAATCGAATGTGTCCCCGGGGACATGCTCCGGGATTCAGAAAGGAAAGGGATCATATCAGATGAAGCAATTTTCAAAGGGTGCAAAACGACTGGTTTCCGTTTTGCTAAGCGGTGCTATGCTTGCAGGGACATGCAGCGGTTTAACTGCCGGCGCAGCAGATACATCGGAAAAGGACGTCGATTTTGCGCGGGCGCTGCAATATTCCATTTTTTTTTACGATGCAAATATGTGCGGCACGGATGTTACAGAAAACAACCGGTATGACTGGCGCGGTGACTGCCATACTTATGATGCAGAAGTACCGCTGGACAGCACACATACCAATTTATCTGAGAGTTTTATCCAGGAATATAAAGACATTCTCGACCCGGACGGAGACGGCTGCGTCAATGTCGAAGGCGGTTTTCATGATGCAGGCGACCATGTAAAATTCGGCATGCCGGAAAACTATGCTGCCTCCACATTGGGATGGGGATATTATGAATTTCGGGATGCCTATCAAAAAACAGGGCAGGATGACCATATCGAAACCATTCTTCGCTATTTCAACGATTATCTCATGCGCTGCACATTCCGGGACGAAAACGGTAATGTAATTGCGCATTGTTATCAGGTGGGAGACGGCGATATCGACCATGCGTATTGGAACTCTCCGGAGATTGACGACATGGATCGTCCGGCATTTTTCCTCACCGGAGAAAAACCGCAGACAGACTATGTTGTGTCCGCGGCAGCCTCTCTTGCTGTGAACTACTTAAATTTTAAGGACACAGATCCGGAATATGCAGCAAAGTCCTTGGACTATGCGAAGGCACTGTTTTCTTTTGCACAAACCCACGAAAAGCAGCTAAGCGACAACGCAGACGGCCCGAAGGGGTATTATCGTTCTGAAAAATGGGAAGATGATTATGTATGGGCTGCTGCATGGCTGTATATTGCGACAGAAGATAAAGCTTATCTGACAGATGCAATGCCATATGTAGATTACTACGCTCCCAGCGGCTGGGCATATTGCTGGAATGACGTGTGGAGCGGCGCACTGACTTTGTTAGGCGAAATTGACCTGGCACATCCGGAGTTGGATCTCCAGAATATGTATCGCACCATTCAGGGAAAAACACAGTATGAAGATGCTGATTTCTGGCTGCAAATTGAAAAAGCAATTCAAAAGTGGATGACAGCATACACTACACCCGGTGGTTATGCTTTCCTGAATCAGTGGGGCTCTGCACGCTACAATACGGCAATGCAGTATGTTACACTGGTATACGACAAGTATAAAAATAATGGAAAACCTTCCTCTTACAGCGAATGGGCAAGAGGACAGATGGAATACATCATGGGTGATAATCCCATGGATCGCTGCTATATCGTCGGATACAACGAAAAATCAGCACAGTATCCCCATCACCGTGCAGCTTCCGGCCTGACAAAATGTGAGGACACCGGAAAGCATCGGTATGTACTCTATGGTGCATTGGTCGGCGGCCCAGATGGACAGGATAAGCATGTTGATACAACGGCAGATTATATCTACAACGAAGTAACCATCGACTATAACGCTGCTTTTGTTGGCGCGTGTGCCGGACTTTATACCTATTACGGCACCGATGATATGCATGTAACACCGGATTTCCCACCCAAAACAGGCGGCGCGGATAAGGGCGGCAATGATTTCTGGGTAGATGCGTATGCTGTCGATGATCCGCAGTCATCATCTGGAGCAGGCGTCACAAAGCTGGCAATTCAGATGCGCACTGATTCTATTTCTCCAAAAACAGATCTCTCCATGCGTTACTATTTCAGCATTGCAGAGATGGAAGATAAGTCTAATATTAGTAAGGTTACCGGAAATGAACTCTACGATCAGGCAAGTGTAGAGGCAGCACCAGCAGACGGCGTCATCTCCGGCCCATATCAGTATGATCCTTCTTTTGATCCAGACATCTATTATGTAGAAGTCAAGTGGGATGGTTATAAAATTGCAAACTCAAATAAGAAATACCAGTTTACAGTAGGCCTTTATTACGGTGATAACTGGGATCCTACCAATGACTGGAGTTATCAGGGAATCACTAAGTGCAGCGACACTTACCAGGATGGCTCTGAGACACGAACAGACTATATCTGCGTTTATTCCAATGGAGAACTAGTCGGTGGTATTGAACCAAACGGCAATAAACCGACAGTTGCAACGACTACAACACCGGCAGAAACCACGACGCAGACAACAACAACGACAACCACAAAAGCCACCTCTGCCACAAGTTTGACTTCTACGTCTGAAACTGAAATCAGCACTGAAACAACCTCGCAAACAACAGATTCTGTTACCGAAACCACTGAATCCGTCACAACAGTCAAGACAAATCAAACAACAGAACAGACAACGACTACAACACAAAACGGTGAAACGCCGTCTGTTATGATCGGTGATGTAAATCTGGATGGCAGAATTGACATTACAGATGCTGTTTTGCTGAACAAAATTGTTTCCGGTTCTGTCAAAGCCAATGACCAGCAGACAGAAGCAGCAGACTGCAACGGAGATAATGCAATGGATACCAATGACAGTTTACTTCTGCTGAAATTCTTAGTTCATCTGGTAGAAAGCATCGGCCCGGGAGCAGAAGTATAAACACACATTCTAGGGCATCACACAATGAAAGGACTCTGAACATCTATGAGCAAAGAACAAACAAAAAAGCCGTCAAACTGGGAAGAACTGCGCGGCATATTGAAAAGCAGGCAGTTCGGAAAACTATTTGCCGGTACGACAGAAAACACACTGATTCAATTTTTTCGCTATTGCTTTGTAGGTGGTGCCGCAACAGTAGTAGACTGGGGCATTTCAGCACTGCTATTCTTCACCGTATTTAATCAACACTATGCAGCACTTGCAAACGGACTTTCTTTTGTTGCCGGATTGCTCGCCAACTATTTTCTCAGTACATTCTGGGTATTCCGTTCTTCTAAGGTACAATCTCGTTTGGTAGAGTTCTTTGCATTTGCCGCAATTGGTGTAGTAGGTTTGCTGCTGACGATCGGTATCACAAAACTTAGTCAGATGATGTTAGGTGATATTACAAGTGCTTATCAAATGATCGGCAAGATCGTTTCTACCATGGCAGCATTTCTGTGGAACTTTTTTGCACGGAAGTATCTGCTGTTTAATAAAAAAGAGGCATGATCGGCTGCAAAGCAGCTTTCTCTAAGAAGTTGTTCTCATAGGAAAAGCGCTGACACAGCCACAGACGTATTCCATCTGTAGTGCTGTGTCAGCGCTTTTGTTTTCTGGAAAGGAGTGAATCATTATGAAAATGACATTTATCGGCGCTGCCCACGAAGTAACCGGCAGTTGTACCTATCTGGAAGTCGGCGAAAAGCGGATTCTAGTGGATTTTGGCATGGAGCAGGGAAGAGACACATACGAAAACGTAAAGATACCTTGTGCGCCGGGACAGATCGATTATGTGCTTCTGACCCATGCGCATATTGACCATTCCGGTTTGCTTCCATTGCTCTACGCCGGCGGTTTTTCCGGCAAGATCCATGCAACATCAGCTACCACTTCTCTCTGTGAGATCATGCTCCGCGACAGTGCGCACATTCAAGAATTTGAAGCAGAATGGCGCAACCGCAAGGCAATGCGAAAAGGCGAAGACCCGTATGTCCCGCTGTATACCATGAAAGAGGCACTTGGGGCACTGGAATTATTTGTGCCGCATCCTTATAATGAACGCTTTTTGTTGGCACCAGGAATTGAAGTACGCTTCCTGGATGCCGGACACCTTCTGGGGTCATCTAGCATTGAGTTGTGGCTGACAGAAAACGACGTCTCCAAAAAAATTGTCTTTTCCGGAGATATTGGTAACCTGAATCAGCCCTTGATCCGAGATCCTCAGCCGCCTGCAGATGCAGATTATGTGGTGATGGAATCCACCTATGGCAATCGCCTTCATGAAAAGCCAAAGGGATATATTCCGGGATTGGTACAGGTTTTAAAGGATACATTTTCCCGAGGCGGAAGCGTCATTATTCCATCCTTTGCAGTAGGACGAACCCAGGAACTGCTGTACTATTTTAAGCAGATCAAGGATGAAAACATGCTTCCAGAATTTGGAGATTTCCCTATTTATATGGATAGTCCGCTTGCTATTGAGGCAACGGAAATATTTATGCGCAATAAGGAAAGCTGCTTTGATGAAGAAGCCTTGGCTTATGTACGGCGGGGAATCAACCCCATTGGCGTTTCCGGGTTAATTCCTGCAGTCACCAGTGATGCTTCTAAAGCAATCAACGCCGACAAGCGCCCAAAAGTCATTCTCTCCGCAAGTGGCATGTGCGAAGCCGGACGCATCAAGCACCACCTAAAACATAATCTTTGGAAGCCGGAAAACACCATTTTGTTTGTCGGATATCAAGCGGAAGGTTCTTTAGGCAGACGAATCATTGAAGGGGCAAAAACAGTAACGCTGTTCGGCGAAACAGTTCAGGTCAGCGCACAAATTGTACAGCTTCAAGGAATGAGCGGCCATGCAGATCAAAAGGGACTGCTTTCCTGGATTTCACAGGTGCACGGGGTACAAAAAGTATTTGTTAACCATGGCGCATCAGAATCAGCGGACGCATTCCGGGACAAGCTGTGGCTGTCTTTGGGAATTGATGCCTATGCACCATACAGCGGCGCAGAATTTGACATCGCAACAGGAAAAATCACATATGACGCGCCAGCTGTACCAATTCAGCAGAAACCACGTCGCAGTGCAATGACATATGACCGACTGACACAAACGTTGAGTCGGCTGACAGCATTGGTGCAAAACAGCAGGGGACTATCCAACAAGGAACTGGCAAAGATGGCGGATCAGCTTGGAGAACTCTGCTCAAAATGGGATCGGAGGTAAAACGATATGTACGAAAAAAATGAAGTGCTCCACGCACTCTGCACAAGAAGAAGCGTTCGTAGCTATGACAGCAATCGCCCGGTAGAACAAGAAAAAATAGGAGCTGTTCTGACAGCAGGACAGTACGCGCCAACCGGCATGAACCGGATGCCCACAAAATTTGTAGTGATCCGCGATCCAGAAATGCTGCATCGCCTTTCCAAACAAAATGCAGAGATTATGGGGAAGGCAGATGTAGACCCATTTTATGGTGCTCCTGTGGCAATTTTGGTATTGGTAGATTCCACAGTGCATACCTGGGTAGAAGATGGCAGTCTCGCACTTGGCGCTATGATGAATGCTGCTCATGCTGTAGGTCTTGGAAGCTGTTGGATTCACCGCGCAAAAGAAACTTTTGACAGTCCGAATGGAAAAGCACTTTTGAAGCAGTGGAATATTCCAGAAAACTATCGTGGTGTCGGCTATTGTATCCTTGGTTATGCAGCCGGAAAATTGCCCGAACCTAAACCAAGAAAAACAGATCAAATTGTTTGGGTTGGATAAAACAGCAAAAAATCTTTTTCCATACCTATGCATTTAAAAACGAAAAAAATACCTGTGATAGAAGATGCTTTTTTTCTCATACTATTGTTGCGGTGATGAGGACGCAAAAAATCATGCGAAACCATCCCGTAAAAACAACTATGCGGCGATGGCTTTTCGCTGTAATCTATGAGAAAAGGAGAATTTGTTATGAAGGGCGAATTTACGCAGAAGGGCAAGGAAGCAATGGAGCGTTTTAAGATGGAGTCTGCTAGCGAAGTTGGCGTAACTCTGAAGCAGGGCTACAACGGCGATCTGACTGCTCGTGAAGCTGGTTCCATTGGCGGTCAGATGGTAAAAAAGATGATTGATGCCTATAAAATGCAGTAATTTTTCCGAAATTCTGTAAGACTTCCTAAAATATAGGAAAAGTGCCTTGGAGTAAATTCCAAGGCACTTTTTTTATAAAAATAGAATTAGAAAATCACATACTGCCGCAGTTTGACGAGATCCAAACCATTTACAATCTGGTCTTCTAAAAAATCCGCGGTTTCTGCTTGTGTCTGTGTCAAAACTGCATCACCCAGTAAGTATTTTTGCAGCAATACCAAATCAGCAGTATTTACTGTGCCATCTTCGTTAATATCACCAGGTGTTTTTTCTGAAATCACATTTGCAACATTGCAAATATCTACAGTCTTTACCGTTCCGTTTTCTGATGTAAGTACAACAGAATACACACCGCATGCATCAGAATGGTCTGCTGTAATGGTATAAGAGCGTTCAGTTGCACCCGGAATAACATTGCCATCGTGCAGCCATTGATAAGTCAGCAGGTTGTCTGAGGTTTCTGGGGCAATGGTCAGCGTGTCCTGCTCTGCCAGAGAGACTGTCTGCATTGCTGAATATACTGTGAAGTCATCCGGGATAATATAGCTGTCTGCTTTTACAGAACCAGCATTTTTCCAAGAATCAGCTTCATCCTGAATGGTTACGCTGATATTGGACAGCTTTGTCCCTGGTGTCAGTCCCATCAAATCGCCCAAGGGAACACGATACTCTACCTTTCTGTCGCTGTGTTTTTGCACACAGCCACTCGGAACACCGCCTTCACCATTAAAGTAAACGAAGCCATTTCCCTGGTAATAGATCCAACAGCGTTTTCCAGTGGTTTCATTTTGGAATGACAAGTTGTATACCGGAGATTTTGCATTGTATTCCAAGTCTGCCAGAAAATAAAGATATTCACCACTGTTTCTTATCGTTAAACTATTTCCGTTATCGTCCAGAACAACGCGATTTTCTTCCGCATACTCTGTGTCGCTGCTGGCAACACCATCCGCAACTGCAATATTTTGATAAGTATAAACCGCACCGCTTCCGATTGAAACCTCATTCTCAGCATTTGTTTGATAGAAGCGATTATCCGTTTGCGGCGAATCTGCTTCTGTTACAGAAAAACTCCCCAAATAATTTGCCCCAATTGCACTGTTCCAAACGCCATGATTTGCAAAATGCACAGAACGCATTGGTGTTTCTCCGACGCTGTTTTCTCCGGCGGACAGTTTCAAATATACATTCCATTCGCCAGGTTCGATGCCGCCAGGCAGTTTAAGAGAAAATTCCGGTGAAACTGTCGTACAAGAGTACCACTTTGATGTATCCGCATCCACTTCAGTTCGGATGTAGTTCCCGTCTTTTTCCAGAATTACTTCTGCTTTTTGGGGCATGATCGGATTTGCAAATCCCGTGTTTTCTATTTTGGTACAAACCTCTAAAACACCGTTCTGTGGTACACTTTCACTGAGATCTGAATCCCGAAGCACAAACCGATATCCCAAATGATCTCGAATAAATTGAAATACAGTCTCTCCGTAATAGGCACTGTTGTCTACGCCTTCTACATCATACGCCTCACCAAAGGTGTAATCTTTGTAAAGGCTATAAATATTCGAGTTGATATAACTTAAATGCGTATAGTACATTTCCGGCACAGCATTTTCCGGCAGGTAAGTATCATATTTCTTTGCAAAATCCAAATTACCGGAGAATTCACCACCGTAGTAGGAGGTTATTGTTTGTCCCCGCAGCCATTTCAAATCACGCTGTCGATCATGAAAGGTTCCCAGATCAGAATCAGAGCCCATATATCCATCATTATATAAGCCAACACGTGATGCTTTACTGCCAGGTTCAACAGTATATTCACCTAGATCAGCTTCTTCAATGCCAGCCCACTTGGCAAAAATATTTGGTGTACGAACAGTAACCGGAATAGGATCCGGAACAACATCCAATAGAAGATCCAACAGCTTTGCCTTATCTTCTATGGAACAATATTTTCCGCCCCATTGCTCTCCATAACAACCAACAAAACCGCTTTCCACATAAGCAATGATATCCTGATACTCCTCCAGGAATCCATCTTCCCGAATCTGCTCAATATGTTTGACCATTTGTTCAAAGGTTGCCGGTTCCGGATCTCGTACACCATTAGCATCATATCGAAACCGAATGCCAATGGTACAACCATTTCTGCGGCAGTTCTCCAACGTCTTTCGGAAATTTGTAAAAAATGTCTCATCCAGATCGTAATCCGTACCGGCGGTATAATTTCCATCTTCGTCTTTTGTTCCATTTACGCCGCTGGAAAAGCCGCCAATGTCTACCATTAGCACTGCAAGATTTGAAGTTGGATTATAAATTTTCGTGTTTCCCGGTTTACAACTGACTCCGATCGTTGAACTATAGCCTGCTCCGGGATTAAGAAGCGTTTCAACACTCTCTGTATAATCAATTCCTGAGTCCACAAGAGCCGCAGCTTCTGCACTGCCGTGCATGGCAGGCAAGCTGGAACAACAACAGATGACAGCCATAGCAACAATTTTAATTTTTGTGAATTTCATCCTAATTTCCTCCGATTTTCACGTCTGTTTTGTGTATTTCTATTATAGCATAAAGCATACTGCTTCGTCAAGCAAAAGAGAAAATTTTATTCTATGTTATCTTTACAAACGATTCCACACATGCTATAATAGAAATATAAACATTCATCTTTTTATATTTTTAGCACAAACGATTCTGCAAAGGAGCATCAGATCTTGGATTATTTTGAAAACACTACGCGCATCACAGAAGAGGGATATACCGTAATTTTATCCATGAAGCGAAAGCAGCACCGTCTCATTTGCCGTGCCGCATCGATCGTGTTGGCAATTCCATTTTTAGAGAGGCTAGCCTTTGACATCATTCTTCTTTGCATCGGCGATGCCAGGGATTTTCATTTTCGGTTTTTAGATGTCCTCTTTCTATTTTTGCTTGCACTGGCAATATGGATTTGGCATCTGCCCAAAAAACAAATACGCTCTTATGTTCAGCGAACCCGAAACAAAATTGATCTTCAAGCTGTCAATCAATATACCTTTCTTCCAGAAAGAATTCGCATGATGACGACGTCATCTCTGGAAAAATATCAACTGGAATATGAAAAATTGACCTGGGTTCGATGCGACAAGCGATGGATGGTATTGTACTTCGCAAGCCAGGATTTTACCATGTTAGTAGATAAGCAAGGGTTTACCCACGGAACAGCAGGGGAATGCCTGAATTTTTTGAAAAGCAAACAAGAGGGAAAACTCTAATGTAGTTTTCATTTCAAATATTCATAAAATACTGTAGAAATTTTCCATGTAAAATGGTATAATACATACAGTTTTACTGAGTTTCAATAGAAAGCACAATGCTATAGAATTGCTGTTTTCAAAATGTCTAATTAGGAGGAATTGCTTATGAAGCGCAGAATCGGAATCCTGACTAGCGGCGGAGACTGCCCTGGTCTGAACGCAACCATCCGTGGTGTTGCAAAAGCGTGCTATGAAATGCTTGGCAGCGAAAATGTAGAGATCGTTGGTATTTCAGATGGCTATTATGGCTTGATTCATAATATGTGCAAGGAAATGAAACCGGATGATTTTTCTGGAATTCTCACGCGCGGCGGCACGATCCTCGGAACAAAGCGTCAACCGTTCAAAATGATGAAAGTCATCGGTGACGATAATGTGGACAAGGTCAAGAATATGAAAAAGACCTATCAAGACCAGAAGTTAGACTGTCTTTTAACTTTAGGCGGCAATGGAACCCATAAAACTTCTAAACTTTTGGCAGACGAAGGCCTAAATGTTATTGGACTGCCTAAAACGATCGACAACGACATTTTTGGAACAGACGTAACATTTGGCTTCCATACAGCAGTAGACATTGCAACAGATGCATTAGATCGACTGCATACCACTGCAAACAGCCATTCCCGCATCCTGCTCTGCGAGATCATGGGCAACAAGGCAGGGTGGCTGACCTTAAATGCCGGAATTGCCGGCGGTGCAGATATCATTCTGATTCCGGAAATTCCATATGACATCGACAAGGTATGCAAATCTGTTTTAAAGCGGAGCGAGAGCGGCAAAAATTTCTCTATTGTCGCAGTAGCAGAAGGATGCTTCGACAAAGGAGAGGCAAAACTGAAGAAAAAAGAGCGCACCAGACTGCGGCAGGAAGCAGGCATCACAACTGCTACAAATCGGATTGCTGCACAAATTCAGCAAAATACCGGATTGGAAGCGCGTGTTTGCGTTCCTGGTCATATGCTTCGCGGCGGAAGTCCCAGTGCTTATGACCGCATTCTGGCAACACAGTTCGGCGTATATGCTGCAGAATTGATTCGGGAAGAGCACTATGGTATGTCCGTAGCAAAGGTTGGCGGAGCAATCACAGCCAATAAGCTAGACGATATTGCCGGTAAAACAAAATTTGTTTCGCCGGATGACCAGTTGGTGCAAACTGCTCGAAATCTTGGCATATCTTTCGGTGACTAATCTACTGTAACAACACCACACCAAAGATCGTATATAAAACAAAAAGAGGGATAGCATTTGTGAAAATCAAGATGCTATCCCTCTTTTTTATTTTTCTGAATTCAAAAATCTACCATTTACTTTTCGCAGAATCCGTTGATTTGCAGAACCGCGAAATGAAAGCTGCAGCGACTTCTGTTCCTCCAAAAACGGCCCATCAACCAGAACATCAATTTCATTTAGCAAATCGTCTGTTACATCACAGCGATAAGGACTCTCTGCCAGTAAATCTTTTTCCAGTATACATCCTGTATAGCACCAGATGTCCTTCTGTGTGCCATAGGCATTACGAACTTGCTGTACCAATTGCAGCAATACTGGCTGATTTTCCGGTTCCATCGGCTCACCGCCAATCAGTGTCAGACCTTTCACATAACTCGGTGCTAACAGTTTTAAGATCTGTGCCGTTGTTTCTGTTGTATAAGGTGTGCCATACTCAAAGCACCACGTTTCCGGGTTAAAACAATTCCGGCAGGCATGCCGACATCCAGAAACAAACAAGGATACGCGAACGCCTTCTCCGTTCGCGATATCACAAGCTTTTATTGTTCCATAATGCATAATTTGAACGCCTCTTTTATAGATGCATGACACGGTCACGAATTTCTTGTGTGCGTCCCTGATTCCAGAACTGCGTTCCAATATAGCCACAGGTACGACGAGCTACATTCAGCTTATCCTGATCGCGGTTTCCACAGTTCGGACACTCCCAAACCAATTTGCCGTCATCCTCGACAATCTGGATTTCACCGTCATAACCGCAAACCTGACAATAATCACTCTTCGTATTCAGTTCTGCATACATAATATTCTCATAAATATGCTGCATCACTGCAATAACAGCAGGGATATTGTCCTGCATATTCGGAACCTCTACATAACTGATTGCACCACCGGGAGAGAGTTCCTGGAACTGAGCTTCAAAAGAAAGCTTATCAAATGCATTGATCGGTTCTGTCACATGGACATGATAGCTGTTTGTGATATAATTCTTATCTGTCACGCCTTCAATAACGCCAAACCGCTCCTGCAGGCAGCGTGCAAATTTATATGTGGTGGATTCCAGGGGAGTCCCGTACAGACTAAAGTCGATATTGGTTTCCTCTGCCCATTTCTTACAAGTATCATTCAGATGCCGCATAACACGCAGTGCAAACGGCGTTGCAGACGGGTCTGTATGAGATTTTCCAGTCATATAGCGTGTGCATTCGCACAGTCCGGCATAACCCAGAGACAGGGTAGAGTAGCCGCCGTAAAGCAGCTTATCAATTGTTTCACCCTTCTTCAAACGCGCCAAAGCGCCGTATTGCCACAAGATAGGCGCTACATCAGATGGTGTACCCTTCAGACGATTATGACGGCACATCAACGCACGATAGCACAACTGCAAACGCTCATCAAAGATCTCCCAGAAACGCTTTTCATCTCCGCCGGAAGAACATGCAATATCCACCAAATTTAGTGTAACAACACCTTGATTAAATCTGCCGTAAAATTTATACTTGTCATTTTCATCTTTATAGACTGTGAGGAAAGAGCGGCATCCCATACAAGTGTAGCAATTTCCTTCTTTCAGGGACTTCATAATTTTCTCAGAGATATAGTCCGGAACCATGCGTTTTGCAGTACACTGCGCCGCAAGCTCTGTCAAATAGAAATATTTCGATCCTTCTCGAATATTGTCCTCTTCCAGTACATAGATCAATTTCGGGAATGCAGGAGTAATATATACACCCTTTTCATTCTTCACACCCTGAATCCGCTGCCGCAGCATCTCTTCAATAATTAACGCCAAGTCATCTCTGGTCTGTCCCTCAGGTACTTCATCCAGGTACATAAACACAGTTACAAACGGTGCCTGGCCATTTGTGGTCATCAGGGTAATGACCTGATACTGGATCATTTGTACACCCTGAATAATTTCATTGCGCACCCGCATTTCGGCGATCTGATTGATCGTTGTCTCATCCGTTTCTTTCCCAAGGCGATCAAACTCACGTCTTACATCACGGCGAAACTTTTCCCGGCTGGTTTGCACGAACGGTGCCAAATGAGAAAGCGTGATGCTCTGTCCGCCATACTGTGAACTTGCGATTTGTGCAATAATCTGAGTAGAGATGTTGCATGCTGTAGAGAAACTGTGTGGTTTTTCAATCATCGTTTCGCTGATAACAGTACCATTCTGGAGCATATCCTCCAGATTGACGAGACAGCAATTGTGCATGTGCTGCGCGAAATAGTCTGCATCATGAAAGTGAATGATTCCTTCCCGATGTGCATCGGTAATATCGTGGGGCAGCAAAAAGCGGGTCGTAATGTCCTTGCTGACTTCGCCCGCCATGTAATCGCGCTGTACACTGTTGACAACCGGATTCTTATTGGAATTTTCCTGCTTGACCTCTTCGTTTTCAAAGTTCAGCAAGCTAAGAATTTTCTGATCCGTTGTATTTGACTGCCGCAGCAGTCCGCGCTCATACCGGTAGGTGATGTAATTTTTCGCTACAGAAAACGCACCGTACTTCATGATCTCAATTTCGACCCAATCCTGAATCGTTTCTACATCTACAGCACGGTTCATATCAGCACACCGCTGTTCAATGTCACCGGCAATCTTTCCGATCTCTTCCGGTGAAAGCTGCTCCGATTCAATGACTGTAATATTGGCTTTTCCAACTGCCGCTACGATCTTTTCACGGTCAAAGATGTCCTC
>CAVAQT010000043.1:0-14051 GCA_963590855.1 Ruminococcus bromii | reverse complement strand
CCTCTGTAATGTCATTTTCAATAAATTTGTTTGATCTTTTCATGCGGTTGCCCTGAAAAATCAAAAATTCGTAGTTGACAATTCTGCGAAAATATACTATAATAAAATAATGTCTGAGAGTCTGCCGATGACCAGGTGCAGGAATCACTGCGGCGACAGACTCTGAAAAGAAAAACGAATTACGGCGGCACAGGGCACTCTGCACTTGCTGCCTGGAATCAAAGGAGCATGAGATTATGGCAAAGAAGCAGATTTCAAAATCCGGTGCGGCAAAACTGCGGGAAGAACTGGATTTTCTGGTAACCGTCCGCCGTGCAGAAATGGCGCAGAAACTGAAAGAAGCGCGCGCACAGGGCGACCTTTCCGAGAATGCAGAATATGATGAAGCGAAAAACGAACAGGCGATCATGGAAGCCCAGATCATGGAGATCCAGTACACCCTGGACAACTCCGAGATCGTAGATGACGACAGCATTTCTATTGATGAAGTCGGTCTGGGTTCTACCATCAAGGTAAAGAACTTCCGCACCGGAAAGATCGAAGTGCTCCAGATCGTCAGCAGCAACGAAGCAAACTTCAAAGAGGGCAAGATCTCGGATGAGTCTCCCATCGGCAAGGGCGCTATGAAAAAGAAGGTCGGCGACAGCTTTATAATCGAAGCACCTGCCGGCGAATTGAAATTTGAGATCCTGGAAATCAGCAAGTAATTTAAAATAGTAGGAGTGAACCCAATGGCAAATCAGAATACACCGTCCGTTCCGGAGCAGGAACAGGACAGCAACGCTCTGCGACAGATTCGTCTGGACAAGCTGCGGCAGAGACAGGCAGACGGCAACGACCCGTTTACCATTACCAAGTATGATGTAACTGCAAAGGCAGCCGACATCAAGGCGGACTATGAAGTCACCGAAGCAAAGTTCAAGGAAGAGGCCGGCGAGGACGAAGAAGCGCTCCAGGCAAAGCTGGACACCCTGAAGGAACAGCCAGTTTCTATCGCCGGACGTATTATGAGCTGGCGTGATATGGGCCGTGCAAACTTTATTGACGTGCGTGACTCCACTGACCGCATCCAGGTCTATGTCCGCATGAACGACATCGGCAAGGAAAACTTCAAGGAATTCAAAAAGTGGGATATCGGCGATATTGTCGGTGTCAAGGGATTTGTTTTCCGTACCCGCAAGGGCGAGATCTCCATTCATGCAACAGAGATCACCATGCTTTCCAAATCCCTGCTGCCCCTGCCGGAAAAGTGGCACGGTCTGAAAGACCAGGACACCCGGTATCGTCAGCGCTATCTGGATCTGATCGTAAACCCGAATGTCAAGCAGACTTTCGTTACCAGAAGCCAGATCGTCCGGGAGATCCGTGCTTATCTGGACGGCATCGGCTATCTGGAAGTCGAGACACCGGTTCTGCTGCCTCTGCAGATCGCTGCGGCTGCAAGACCGTTTGTAACGCATCACAACACTCTGGATATGGATATGTTCCTGCGCATTGAGACAGAGCTGAATCTGAAAAAGCTGATCGTCGGCGGTTTCGACCGTGTGTATGAAGTGGGACGCATCTTCCGGAACGAGGGCATGGATCCGTCTCACAACCCGGAATTTACGACCATTGAAATGTACCAGGCATACACCGATTATCACGGCATGATGGATCTGATCGAGGATATGTACCGCACACTGGCAAAGAAGATCTGCGGCAAGGACATCATCTCCTATCAGGGCACAGATATCCGTCTGGGCGAACCGTGGGAGCGTCTGACCATGGCAGAATCGGTCAAGAAGTATGCCGGCGTAGATTACAACGACTGGGCAACCGATGCTGACGCAAGAGCCTGCGCCAAGGAAAAGGGTGTGGAAGTCGAAGAGGGCGAAAACGCAACCAAGGGTCATGTACTGATCGCATTCTTTGATGCATTTGTCGAAGAGCAGCTGATCCAGCCGACTATCATCTACGACTATCCGGTAGAAAATTCTCCGCTGGCAAAGCGCAAGCCGGAAGACCCGGCATTCACTGAGCGTTTTGAATATTTCATCTATGCCCGTGAAATGGGTAACGCGTTCTCTGAGTTGAACGATCCGGTGGATCAGAAGGAGCGTTTTGTCAAGCAGGTCGAAGCTCGCCGTGCACTGGGCGATATGACTGGTGAGGTAGACGAGGACTTTGTCACCGCACTGGAATACGGCATGCCGCCGACAGGTGGTCTGGGCCTGGGTCTGGACAGACTGGTCATGCTTCTGACCGACAGTCCGTCTATTCGCGACGTTCTGCTGTTCCCCACCATGCGGCCGCTGCCGAAGCTGGGACAGGGACAAGAGGAAGAGGACGCTGCGGCAGAAGAAACCGAAGCGTAAGCAAAAGCAATATAGGAAATGATAAGGGGGAATTGATACAGATCCATCGTATCTGTGTGTATTCCCTCTTTTTTATTCTCTCTAAAAAGTGAGGTCATCCGATGCAGGAAGAAGAAAAACAAAATGGTTCTGCCGGCACACCGCCGGAACAGCCAAAGAAACACAAAAAAGAAAAAGGGAAATCTCTCATTGAGACCATGCGGGAGATCGATGCCAAAGAAGCGCAGAAAGAAGCTGAGGCAGAAGAGCGCCGGCAGGCCATTCTCGCAGAACGCGAGAAAAAGGAAAAAGAAGAATACGCCAAAAAGATCCAGCAAGACCGCATTGAATTGATGCGGCTGAAACAGGGCATTATTACCGAGAGCGACACCATCCGGGAGGAAAAGGAAGAAAAGCCGAAGCTTTCCTTTTGGAAAAAAATCTCCAACTTTTTATACCACAACAAGTGGTGGCTGGGGATCACGGTTTTTATTGCGGGCATTTTTGTATTCCTCATTGTGGATTTTGTCACCAAGGAGCGCCCGGATATGATCGTTCTGCTGCTCACAGATGATACCGAAATGCAGAACCATACCCAACAGCTGGAGGAATATCTGGAACAGTTCACCGACGACGAAAACGGCGACGGAAAAGTACATGTGGACGTCTACCCCATTCCTGTCAGCGACAATATCAACGACATGGACTATTACACCGGAAATGCCACGAAGCTCTCCGCTGAATTCCAGATGGGAGAATCCGTCATGCTCTTTACCGACACCAGAGCCAATGACTATATCATGGCATCGGAAACGCTGACCGATCTCAGCGAAAAATATCCGGGACATGAAAATATCCATAAAAATGGCTATTACCTGCGCCATACGGACTTTGCCACGAAGATCGACTACCCCGGCAATGTAGACCGTGACCTTGCCATCAGCCTGCGCAAGCCAGTCAAGACTTCGGACAGCAAGGAGAAGATGCAGGAGACTTATGACGTGGCAGAAAAGGTATTTCTGCGCATTATGGACGATCTGGACAACACCACCGAGCCGGAGGATATCGTCACGACAGAGCCGGAAACCACAGCCGTTACAACGGTAACCACAGCAAAGGAGGACTAACGATGCTGCGAATCGGAAACCATCTGCCCTCTTCCAAGGGCTATCTTGCCATGGGAAAACATGCCGTGAAACTTGGAGCAACGACGTTTGCCTTTTTCACCCGGAATCCCAGAGGCGGCACTGCAAAGCCTATTGATGAAGGAGATGTCCAGGCGTTTCTCGCCTATGCCAAGGAGCATGATATCGACCACCTGGTGGCACATGCACCCTACACCATGAATCTATGCTCTGCCAAGCCAGACATCCGCCAGTTCGGACTGAATATGCTCCAGGATGACATGCGGCGCATGGAGTATACCCCGGGACAGTACTATAACTTTCACCCTGGCAGCCATACCGGACAGGGTGCTGAGACCGGTATCGAACAGATCGCTGCTGCACTGAACCAGACTCTTACCCCGGAGCAGACGACCACTGTCCTGCTGGAGACAATGGCAGGAAAAGGCAGCGAAGTGGGACGCTCTTTCGAGGAGCTTCGCGCCATTCTGGATCGTGTGACACTGTCTGAAAAAATGGGCGTATGCCTGGACACCTGCCATATCTGGGATGCCGGATACGATATTGTCAGCGACCTGGATGGTGTGCTGACCCAGTTTGACAAAGTGATCGGGCTGAACCGTCTGTATGCCGTACACCTCAACGACAGCATGAACCCCTGCGGTGCACACAAAGACCGCCACCAGAAGTTGGGACAGGGACACATCGGACTGGATGCACTGGTACGCGTCGTCAATCACCCGGCGCTGAAGCAGCTGCCCTTTATTCTGGAAACGCCTAACGAGGATGAGGGTTATGCCGCAGAGATCGCATTGATGCGGGAGAAAGCGGAATGAACCCGAATGCAAGACAAAAATGGATGCTTCTGGCAGGCGCATTGATCCTGCTGTTGGGCGGCGGCACTGGCGACTTTTTTCTTGGAAAAGCGCAGACGCTAAAACAGCAGCAACGCATTGTAGATGCCCGGGACTGCACCACGATCTATGCAGTGATTTCCGACATTCGCGGTGATTCTGTCACAGTACAGGGGCTGGATGTCAACGATATCAACGGCAGAGGTGCATTTTCCTTTACGCTGTCCGACAAAACGGATATTTCCTGGCATCACACCAAACTTGCTGCTTCTGCACTACAACAGGGAAATCGCATTGCTGTCACCTATACGGGAGAAGTTTTGGAATCCGAACCGGCACAGCTGAGTCAGGTTGTAAAGCTTGAAGTTTTGGATGACACAGTATAAGGAACGGCACAAAAATTTTGCATTGTCACCCTTGACAAAATCGAAAAAATCGCATATAATAAAAACTGTCAATTGAATCGGGGAATGATGCTCTCCCCTGGAAATTCCAGAACCGCAAATAAGCTGATGACGTCTGCCTTTTTACGCAGAAGTTGTCAGCTTTTTTATTTTGGAGGATGTACTTATGAAAAAACCAATGTTTCACCTTGCAATGCCCACCATATTGCTCTGTTGTCTTGCTGCTGTATGCGGCATTCTCACCGGTGCACTCACAGCCGGATTTGGCCGGATTTTGCTCTGGATCGGCACAGTCCGAACAACGTATCTGCTCTGGTGTCTGCCATTTTTGCCCGTTGCCGGCGTTCTGATGGTGTGGTGCTATCAAAAATTCGGCAAAGAGAGCGCACAGGGCATGAGCCTGATCTTCGACGCTGCCGACGGGACTGCAAAACGCATTCCGCTTCGGCTGATCCCGCTGCTCATCGGCAGCACCTGGCTGACCCATCTCTGCGGCGGAAGCGCAGGACGCGAAGGCGTTGCTGTTCAATTGGGCGCGGCAGTCTCACACAATATCGGCCGCCGGATTCCCTGGTTCCGGGAAATCCCGGATGCTGTGCCGCTCCTGACCATTGCCGGAATGGCAGCCGGATTCAGCGGCTTATTTCACGCCCCCTTCGCGGCGGTCTGCTTTGCGCTGGAGGTTCTGGCAGTGGGAAAGCTGGAATATCGCGCGCTCCTGCCTGCGGCAATTGCTGCCGTCACAGCAAACTGGTGCTCTGCTATGCTGGGACTGGAAACCTTTCAGGTTACTCTGAATGAAACGAATACCGCGCCGCTTTCCGTTCCGATTCTTCTGCTGGGTATCTCCTCCGGTGTGATCGGCGGTCTGTTTACCCTCTTGCTCCGACATGGAAAAACGTATGCGGCGAAGCTGTTCCCGAATCCGCTGCTGCGCATCGCTGTCTGCGGTGCGATTCTGGCTGTCCTACTCTTTTTCGCCGGACACGGACGCTATACCGGATTGGGAACAAATCTGATCTCACTAGCATGCAGCGGTGAAACGATCTACTGGTTCGACTTTCTGTTAAAGCTGTTGTTTACCGTCTGCACCCTGTCCATTGGCTTTCAGGGCGGCGAAGTAACACCGCTGTTTGCCATTGGCGCATGCCTGGGCGCTGCTCTCGCACCGCTTCTGGGTATCTCTCCCTTATTTGCAGCCGCGCTCTGCTATGCCGCAGTATTCGGCAGTGCTTCCAACACCTGGCTTGCACCCATCTGCATTGGGACAGAAGTGTTTGGATTTTCCTACTTGCCGTATTTTGCAGTTGTCTGCACCATTGCCAGACTGTGCAACGGAAACCGTTCGATGTACGGCAAACAAAAACCGTCTCCCCTGTTCCTGCAAAAAGCACAGGGGCAAAAATAATACATACCGAAAAAAGCCGCAATCCGAAGTCAAGTCGAATCGCGGCTTTTTTGAATTGGAATGGTGCGGTGTACCTTAAAGCGTGTCAGAGGATCTTCTTGTTTTCTGCGCCAGGCGTTGTCACAATCACCTTTTCCGGTGTAATGAGCAATGCGCCCTTCGCCGTTGCAGCGCCGTGGAACATGCTCTCCACCATCTGTTTGAACTCCTCTACCACAGCACCGGAAGTAACATACTCCGCCGTGCCCTTGATCTGATAGCCTTCCAGAGAAGCCGCATCGTATACTGAAACTGCGATTTTTCCGCCGTTTTCCCGTAAATTTTTCAGGGTCGTTTCCAGAAATACATCTCCGACCGCCAGCCTACCATCCTCGGTGACTTCCTTAAAAGCGACCGGAACCACATTCGGCACACCGTTGGAACAAGTGGCAAGATCCCACATGCTCTTTTCCAAAAGTTTCTTCACATTTTCATTCCACATAAAATTGCCTCCATTCGTATTTTTTATGAGAACAGTTTCATTATACGACATAGTACCCGGGAATGCAAGATATGTGTCAATTGATAAGTAACTCATTTTTTTCTGAGTTAATGCTGGTTCTAAAAGCCTGGTTTCTTTTTAGGACTTATTTGAAAATTAGCGATGTTCAGAAAAATGCACAGACAATAATTTTTGGGCGTTTTGGCAAATGTGCGGATTTTTTCAAACATGCCTTAGTAAAATGGATAAAAAAGATCGTTTTCACAAAAGCATATCCCGGCATTTTTTCCATTGACTCTTTTTGTAAAAAGGTGTATACTTTTAGTGGGGAGATCCCGAAGAAACAATTGCAGGCGAAGTTATGGCCTGCCATCAGAAAGGGGCACTATCATATGAAAACAATCCTTCTCGCCGGCGGTGCCGGTTACATTGGAAGCCACACTGCCGTTGAACTGCTGAACGCCGGTTTTCAGGTGATTATTGTGGACAACTACTCCAACAGCTGTCCGGAATCCATCAAACGCGTGGAAGAAATCACCGGAAAGTCTGTAAAATCCTATGAGATCGACATCAAAGACCGCAAAAAACTGGAAATTGTTTTTGCAGAAAACCAAATTGACGCGGTTATCCATTTTGCCGGACTGAAAGCTGTCGGCGAATCCGTGCAGAAACCGATTCTCTACTATCGCAACAACATCGACACTACCCTTTCCCTGCTGGAATGCATGCAAAAGTATCAGGTAAACAACATTATCTTCTCTTCCAGTGCAACGGTTTACGGTGAAGAGAACCCAGTTCCGTACACTGAGGAAATGAAACGCGGCACCTGTACCAACCCTTACGGCTGGACAAAGGTCATGATGGAGCAGATCCTGGAGGATGCCGCAAAGGCAGATGAAAAGCTTTCTGTTGTCCTGCTCCGCTATTTCAACCCCATCGGCGCACACGAGTCCGGAAAGATCGGCGAAGATCCTCAGGGTATCCCCAACAACCTGATGCCCTATGTGGCACAGGTCGCAGTGGGCAGACGGGAAAAGCTCACCATTTTTGGCAAGGACTATGACACACCGGACGGTACATGCCGCCGCGACTATATTCATGTGGTTGATCTGGCAAAGGGTCACGTCAAAGCAATCGAATATATCCTTGCGCATGACGGCGTAGAGATCTTCAATCTCGGCACTGGCACACCCTACAGCGTAACTGAAATTGTGGAAACCTTTGAAGAGGTAAACCATGTTCCCGTTGCCCATGTCTATGGGCCGCGGAGAGCCGGAGATCTGCCGGAAAGCTACGCCAACGCCGACAAGGCACTGCGCGTTCTGGGCTGGAAAACAGAAAAGTCGCTGGCAGACATGTGCCGGGACACCTGGAACTGGCAGAAGAACAATCCCAATGGCTATCAGAAATAACCATACATGCTAAAAGCAAAAGCGTTTCGGAACGACTTTTCTCCGTCGTTCCGAAACGCTTTTTTGATTTCTGTGATTCTTACGATTTCCGCAAATCCACGTTCCGCACAGCGTCCCGCACTTTCAGCACGAACGCCGGCGAAACGGAAAGTTCATCGATGCCCATCCGCAGGAATGTTTCCGTCAGCGTGGTATCCGCCGCCAGTTCGCCGCAAATGCCGATCCATGCACCGTTGGCGTGGGCGTTCTTGGCACTCATTTCGATGAGCCGCAGAATCGCCTCGTGGTGGGTGTCGATGAACGGTTCAATGTCCGGATTCTGCCGGTCACAGGCAAGGGTGTACTGAGTCAGATCGTTGGTACCCACGCTGAAAAAGTCCACCATAGGTGCCAGACGGTCGCTGATAATGGCAGCTGCCGGCGTTTCGATCATAATGCCCAGTTCCATGGTGTCGGAATAGGTCACGCCCTGCTCCCGGAGTTCCGCCTTGACTTCCTCGCAGATAGCGAGGATCTTTTCCAGTTCGGACACGCTGGTAATCATGGGGAACATGACCCCCAGGTTGCCGTAGATCGATGCCCGGTACAGCGCCCGGAGCTGCGTCTTGAAGATCTCCGGTCTGGTCAGGCAAATGCGAATCGCACGATAGCCCATCGCCGGATTGTCCTCTTTTTTCAAGTGGAAATAGTCCACCTGCTTGTCTGCACCGATGTCCAGCGTGCGGATAATGACTTTCTTCCCTGCCATGCTTTCCAGCACACGTTTATACGCCAGGAACTGCTGTTCCTCGTTGGGGTAGTCCGTGTTTTCCAGATACAGAAACTCACTCCGGAACAGTCCGATACCGCCGGCATCGTTGAGCAGCACTGCACCGATATTGTCCACACTGCCGATATTGGCGTAGATATTGACCTTGGTGCCGTCCTTGGTGACGTTTTCCTTTCCTTTCAATTCCAGCAGCAGTCGCTTTTTCTCCTCGTCTGCACGCTGCTTTTCCAACAGACGCTGGCGAGTTGTCTCGTCCGGTTCCACAAAAATTTCACCGGTAAAACCGTCTACGATTGCCTCTGTGCCGTCCTGCACCTCTTTCAGAAAATCGCTGCCCACGCCGATAACTGCCGGAATGTTCATGTTCCGGGCAAGAATCGCCGTATGAGAGTTGGACGAACCGTGTGCCGTCACAAACGCCAGCACCTTGTCCTTGTCCAGAGAAACCGTTTCGCTGGGGGCGAGATCGTCGGCGCAGATGATGCGCTTTTCGTCGGAATCCTCCTGCACGGTAATATTCCCCGTCAAATTGGCAATGATGCGGTCGGAAATGTCCCGGACATCAGCCGCACGAGCCTGCATATAGGCATCGTCCATGGCGGAGAACATCTCGGCGAAATTGTCCGCCGTAATGGAAACCGCATACTCGGCGTTGACCTTCTGGGTGTCAATGATGTTCTGGATGCTCTCGTTGTAGTCGTCATCCTCCAGCATCATCATATGAATTTCAAAGATCTGGGCGTTGGTTTCGCCCACCTCTTTCAGTGCCTTTTCATAGATCGCCTGAAGCTGTTCCGATGCCGCAGCCTTTGCCGCCTCTACTCTGGCTTTTTCTGCCTCGGTATCTGTGACAGAGGTGCGCTGGATCAAGGTATCCTGCTTTTTGAACAGTGAAATTTTTCCCATTGCAACAGCGCCGTACACGCCTTTTCCGGTAAATTGTTTCATGATTCCGATTCCTCCTTACGCCTCTGCCGTACCGAACTTTTTCCGGTAGTTTTCCATTGCCTTTTCCATGACTGCCACTGCCGCCAGCGGCCCGCCGATGTCCTTGACTTCGGTCTGCTTGCCCCGTTCCAGCTGCTTATACACCGAGAAAAAGTGCATCAGCTCATCAAAGATATGCTTGGGCAGTTCGCTGACATCGGTATAACTCATATAGGTGGGATCGCCGTAGGGAATGGCAATGATCTTCTCGTCGCCCATGCCGCCGTCCTCCATGGTCATGACACCAATAGGATAGCTGCGCACCAGTGTCATTGGCAGGATCGGCTCGGAGCAGAGCAGCAGCACGTCCAGCGGATCGTGGTCGTCTGCGTAGGTTCTGGGAATGAAGCCGTAGTTCATGGGGTAATGTGTTGCCGTGAACAGCACTCTGTCCAGGGACAGCATACCGGTTTTCTTGTCCAGTTCATACTTCATATTGCTGCCCATGGAAATTTCCACAACAGCGGTAAAATCTGTGGGATAGATACGTTCTTCGTCAATGTCATGCCAGATATTCATGGATTTTCCCTCCTATATGAATGCTTTTCCGAGAACTCAGAGGTTCTGCTGGAAGAATGCCTGCATCTCTGCGAAAGCGGTCTCCTCGTCTGCACCGTCAATAGAAACGGTCACGGTGTCGCCGCACTTCACGCCCATGCCCATGACCGCCATCAGCTTGGTCAGGTTTACGGACTTGCCGCCTTTTTCCATGGTAATGGTGCTCTGGAATTCCTTTGCCTTCTTTGCCAGCAGTCCTGCCGGTCTTGCGTGGATACCTACTTCGTCCTGGATGGTGTAAGTGAATGTTTTCATGAGTAATTCCTCCTAAATAAATTTTATTATAACATCTGCAAAAGCAGTGTTGGTTTACTTTGTAATCTGAATTGCTGCTGTTCCGGCAGAAACCGTTCCATGTGCGACTGGTGTGATTGCTGCATAATCATCCGCATTGCACACCAGCAGCGGTGTGGTCAGCTGATATCCTGCGGCGGTGATCGCGTCCATATCAAAGCTTACCAGCAAATCGCCCTTCTTGACCTGCTGTCCATCTGTGACATGGGTCTCAAAATACTTGCCCTCCAGCTTTACAGTATCAATACCGATGTGCATCAGCAGTTCAGCACCGTCCGCAGCAGTCATATTTACCGCATGCTTGGTTTCAAAAACAGTCTCGATCGTGCCGTCACAAGGAGCATACAGCTTGCCCTCTGCCGGGCGAATCGCAATGCCGTCGCCCAGGATCTTCTGCGAGAACACTTCGTCCTCCACTTCCTCCAACGGAATCGCTGTGCCATTCATGTGTGCAAAAAGGGTCATAATTTCAGCATCGGTACTTTCCTGCTTTGCGGCTTCCGCTTTCTGCTCCGGTTCCGGCTTTGTGGTTTCCGCAGCAGTCTCTGCCTCGGATTCTGCAAACAAGCTGTCCAGATCATCGGATTCCGGTGTATCCAGGAAATTTTCCAGATTCGACTTAATGACGGATACCTTTGGCCCATAGATGACCTGCACACCGTTGCCCTTGTGAATAACGCCGGATGCGCCGCTGGCTTTCAGCATCGCATCGTCTACCAACGCAGCATCTTCTACGGTCACACGCAGACGGGTCGCACAGCAGTCCAGATCGGACAGATTTGACTTACCGCCCAGACCTTTCAGCACCATGGCACTAATCATATCCACTGCGGCTGCGCCGACAGCCTTTTTCTCTGCCTTTGCTGCATTGACATCGCTTCTGCGGTACAGCTTCGGCTCTACGTCATCCGGTTCTCTGCCCGGTGTTTTCAGATTCAGCTTGGTAATCATAAAGTAGAACACGAAATAGTAAACAACCGCATAGATCAATCCCACAACGATGATCCAGATCCAATGGGTTTTTGCATTGCCCTGAAGAATACCGAACAGCGTCAAGTCAATGGCACCGCCGGAGAATGTCATGCCGACGCCAACATTCAGAATGTGCATCAGCATATAGGACAGACCAGCCAGCACACAGTGTACTGCATACATCAGCGGTGCTACAAACAGGAACGTGAATTCCAGCGGCTCGGTGATACCAGTAATCATAGAAGTCAGAGCTGCGGAAAGCAGCAGGCTTCCGACTACCTTTTTCTTTTCCGGACGTGCTGCACGGTACATGGCAAATGCTGCAGCCGGCAGGCCGAAGATCATGAACGGGAATTTACCGGACATGAAGCGTGTTGCAGAAACAGAAAACTCTGTGGTGGACTTGGAAGCCAGCTCAGCAAAGAAAATGTTCTGTGCACCAGAAACCATGTTGCCGTCGATCATCATAGAACCGCCCAGTTCTGTCTGCCAGAACGGCATATAGAATACATGATGCAGGCCAAAGGGAATCAGTGCACGTTCCAGAATGCCGTAGATCCATGTACCGGCATAACCAGAGTGGAGTACTAATGTACCCAGATGAGAGATACCAGACTGCACGATCGGCCACAGGAAAAACATGATAACGCCCACGATCAGATAAACAATGGTAGAAATGATCGGAACAAATCGTGTGCCGCCAAAGAAGGACAGCACCTGGGGCAGCTCGATCTTATAGAATCGATTGTGTAGTGCTGCAACGCCCAGTCCTACCAGGATACCGCCAAACACACCCATTTGCAGTGTGGTGATGCCCAGTACCGATGTGGTGGAGTTTGCCGCCATTGCCTCTACGCCGCCCTTTGCGGAAATCAGTGCACTGATCGCAGTGTTCATGACCAGATAGGCGATTGCACCGGAAAGCGCTGCGACTTCCTTTTCCTTTTTCGCCATGCCAATGGAAACGCCCATGGCAAACAACAGTGCCAGATTGTCGAATACGGCACTGCCCGCCTTGCTCATGATATCCAGGATCGTATAGAGCAATCCGCCCTCATAAATCACTTTTCCCAGATGATAGGTCTCAATGGTCGTGGCATTGGTAAAGGAACTTCCCAGACCCAGGAGAAGTCCTGCCACTGGCAGCAGTGCAATCGGGAGCATAAAGGAACGCCCCACGCGCTGCAAAACGCCAAAAACTTTGTCTTTCATTACAATGTCCTCCTAAATGATTGGTGTTCTGTATGTTCACGCCGAAATCATTACTAGGTACCAGTTGCAATGTATCCGACGTTTTTAACGGGATTCGCTGATTTTTTTCAGATGAATGGTCAGCGTCAGCATCTCATCCTCCGAAATCATTTTTGAGAAGTTTTTCAAAATATAATCCTGCATGCACTTTGCACAGCGATAATGCTTTTGAAACTTTTGCCGAAAGAAATCGAGGGTTTCTTCATCTCGGCTCAAAACATTGGGCAATTCCTGCGATTGAAACAGCCGTTTCGCCAGATATTTCAAATGCACCAAGAAGCGTTCGTAAGCAATAGTGGTCTTGTCCAGTTTGCCCCGATAAAAAGTATCTGCAATTTCTGCGCAGGCATTCACCAATTTTGTGATATCCGGTACTTGCCCCATATCGGTATGCAATCTTGCATTGATGATGTGCATTGCAATAAAGCCTGCCTCATCATCTGGAAGCGTGATCTGCATTCTTTGTTGAATTTCGCTCAGGCAATATTGCCCCAGTGCCAATTCCTCCGGGAAATATTCCCGAATGGATTCCATCAGCGGATTCGCAAAAGCAAGTCCCTGTTTTTGCCGCTCAATGGCAAAGCTAATATGATCCGACAAACTAATAATCAGCGACTCATTCAATGTATCATGAATATGCGCTGAAATATAATCCACCAAATCAGAAGTCAGCTGAATGTGCTCATAGGGAATTTCTGTCAGACATTCTACAAGCCGCTTTCGCAAAGCAGAATCGGTAATCATATATACTTTCTGAATCTGCGCTTGATCGACAGTTTCTCCGCGCTTCTTGCCGAAGCCAATGCCTTTTCCGGAAATGATCTGTTCTTTTCCTCTTTTATCCACAGCACACACGGTATTGTTGTTGATGATTTTCACAATTTTCATAAAACACCTCAAAAATTGTATAAAAAAAGCCAACCCCTATACCGCTCCTATCCTGTTTCCAGTTTGCGCGTATAAAAGTTGGTTATGCCCAATCAAATCAAATGAAAGGTAACATTCCAATATCTATGTGAAATAGCAATATCAATTTCACTACAATCATTCTATCATGTAAAGGGATATTTGTCAATATGCAACAAGCATTTTGTCCCAAGAATCTACTTTTTGAACAAATCAAGAGAATCTAATTTGTTTATCATAAACAAAAAAAGGCCACCTATGCGAAGTGCAGCATAGGCGGCATCGGGGGGTGATA
>CAVAQT010000042.1:0-15179 GCA_963590855.1 Ruminococcus bromii | reverse complement strand
GCTGCTATACGACGGACATCGAAGACGGCATTGTAAAAACAGGAACCGAAGTAGAGACCTCTCTGGAAAATATTCCGCTCAACAATAACTATCATTATATGTATGAGCAGGAATATATCATCTGGGGTGGCAGTCCCGATAGTGCAGTGACCAAAACAATGGCTTCTATCTATGGAATCCGTTTTGTCATGAATCTGATCTACGCATTTACTTCTGCGGAAGTACAGGGAATTGCCTGCGAAATTGCCACTGCCATTGCTGGTTGGACTGTGTTTGGCATCCCCATTGTACAAGCAATCGTGACCGTAGTACTTGCATTGGCAGAATCAGGCGTCGATCTGTATCAATTGTCCCAGGGATTTGACGTTCCGATTTTCAAGACCTCTTCCACATGGACATGCAGTCTAAGCGGTGCAGCAAAATTTGCGACAAATACGGCACTTCAAAAGGGAACAGAATTGTTAACCAATGTTGCAAACGATATGGTAGACAATGCATCTGAGAGCATTGATAACTTCGTAAACTCACAGATCGATAATGCGGTGAACTCATTAAAGAGTGCTTTGAGTGATGCGATCTCATCTGCGGTTGTCACGTTTTATGCGGAAACAGGATTAAGTGAATTTCAGAATCAGATAACTGATGTAAAAAGCAAAGTTACTAATGCAGTTAATAATGTAAAAGAGATCATTCAAAACAGCGATGCACCGGATGCGGTCAAAACAGCGGAGCAAGCAATGCTGGATAAGATTAAAATTGAAAACCTGGTAAACCAAATGACAAGCGAATTGCAGAACAATGTAAATACGTTTAGTCAAGATAATGTAGTTACTGAAATCCAAAAGCTTGTGATTGAAAAGGTAGACCAACTGGTAGAAGAAGTGAAAGATACTGCTAGTGAAGTGATTAAAAAAGGCACAGAGGAAATCAAAGATGCTGTAAACAATTTTGCCAGCGAAAAGAGCGAAGATCTGAAACAAAAAGCCAGCGATGCCATTGACAAATACCTGAACAGCGGAAAAAGCAGCGGTCAGGTCGATGCAAACGAAAAGGGTAAGGGCGGCGTCACAATGAACTACAAGCAGTATGTGAAGCTGTTTACGCTTGTCGGATTGATAAGCAATGAAAGAGTCATGCTGCAGCGCTGTGCTGCACTCGTTCAGACAAACATGAACCTGGGCGGTGCTGCTATAAATTCGTCTGACAAAAAGGATTATGATTTGCAAAACGCATATACATTGACCGAAATTGACGCAGATGTACAGCTGAAAACCATTTTCTCCTATGATGCAAAGGTAGAGGATACCGAAAGCACGGAGGATGAAGGACTGTACAGCGGATTGGGCAGTCTGTGGGGCAATTCCGGCGAGTCCACGCTGCATTATCACAGCGTGATGGGCTTTTAAGGAGGTGCTGCTATGAAATGGCTGAAACGAGCGAAACGAAATGAAAAAGGCGATATTGCCATTGAAGCGCTTCTGGGTCTGATCTTTTTCATTCTGGGCGTAATGGCGGTGCTGATGTTCTCGATGATTATGCGTCTGGAAGCAACCACACAATATGCCACCGACCAGGTCGCAAAGGAAGTGGCGCAGTATTTCTATATTGCAGAAAAAGCTGGCGTTCTGCCGGATGCCCCGGCAAGCAGTACCAATACCGATCAGCTGAATGAAAATTTCCAGAAGGGTCAGGAAGCGATTCAGCAGTTTGAAAAACTGTATGAATCCTCATCTGAACTGGATGTCAGTTCTATGGATTCCTGGAAGGATGTTGGAAACAATGCCCAGTCAGCTATCAGTGCTGCCAGTTCGTTAAAAAGCTCTCTGCAAAATACAGACTGGAAAAGTCAGCTGACGCTCCTGATGAATGCTACCATGCGAAGCGGCGCACAGCGACTTCTTGGCTGTGCAGTTGCAGATCCGGTTTGTTCGGCATTGTTTCCGAAATACATGTCTGTTTCCGATCTGGATGCATACCTGAAAGCCAACGGTGTGGAAGAGGGAAAGAGTGGACTGCATTTTGAACAATCCATGTTTTTGGCAGACGGCTACTCCATTAATGTAGTGCTGAACTATCGCATTAACTTAAAGGCGATGACCTTTGGCATGTACGACGGGAATCTCTATGTGCAGCAGACCGCGTGCACTGCCGCCTGGATTCACTATCGCGGCGTTCAGGAAACACCGCAGCCCGGAAAAACATTGTGGGATAATGAGAGCGACATGATGCGCGGAAAACAAATTGTCTCCAGATTAGAAGAAGGCGGACAATACGGCAAAGCAATTAAAAAAGGGCTTGGATTTGATACTTATGATGAAAGCAATAATCGTCTGACAAAAATAGAATCCATGAATATCTTGAAAAACAAGGTCACCTCTGAAAATGAAGCAGGCGAAAGAGTGCTGAACGAATCTGAGCTGAAAAACCGCTTGTCGCGAAGCATCAACTTGCTAAAGACTAATAAGAAAAAGGCAGAGCAAGACGGCGTGCATATGGAAAGCGATAATGCCGAAAAGAAGATGAACGGCGATACACAATATCAGCTGGTAGTTGCAATGCCAAAGGATGCAGAAAAATATTCCGATCAGATTCAAAAATGCGTGGAAAATCTGGCGAAGGAAAAAGGGCTTAGTGCGGAGCATATTGAAGTCAAAATAATCTATGAAGAATTTCCGGTAGAAAGCTGATCGGAACAGGGGAGGAAAAAGGCGTGTTTATCACTTGCATCGTAGTCGGACTGCTGGCAGTCCTGAGCATTTTGCCGGGGCAGTATTATCGGGAGTATTATCTGCATGAAAAGAAAAAACCAAAGCATGTACAAGTGCTTTTGGCGCAGAAAAAGTCATTTATCGGTATGACGATTTGTCAGCTTGCAGTAGGCGGCTGTATGATCGCGTTGGTGATCTGGCATAAGCTTGCCTGGGATGTTGCCCTGCGGGAACAGCTGGTGCTGCATTTGCTGGCAGTGATTGCCAGCATCGACCTGAGCGTGAAGAAGATCCCCAACATGCTGACCGCGTGCCTGTTTATGGTATGGGTACTCTTTACGGCAGTTGATGTGATCCAGTCCAAGGAACTTGCGACCGTGGGAACACTGCTGGTTCGCAGCGGACTCGGCCTGCTGGTCGGCGGCGGTATTATGTTGATCTGCATGCTGATCTCCCGCGGTGGACTGGGTGCCGGTGATGTAAAGCTGTTTGCTGTTTTGGGAATGCTGTACGGCATGCTCGGGGTGATGACAGTGTTGTTCTATACCTGTCTGATCGCCGCCGTGATTTGTATGGTGCTGCTGATCTCCAAAAAGATGCGGCTTCGGGACACGATTCCGATGTCTCCGTTTATTTTTGCCGCTGCTGTGTTGTATGATATTTTTTCGTGACGGGATTGAGATTTAAAAGAGATTGTGAGGAATGTGATCATGAAGAAAATGGCAGGGCCGTTGGTGCTGGTGCTGATGCTGGTGCTTTGCATCGGTTCATGGAAAAATATTTTTGCTGCGAACGGAAAGGAAGATCGTACCTATCAGTCCTATCTTCAGCAGGCAGAGCACTATGAAGAGAAAAAGATTTACATTGATGCGATTGCTTCCTATCAGAGCGCGCAGAAAATGCAGCCGGACAATTTGGAGTTGACCTATAAGATCGCCGATCTGTATCAGAAGCTGGGCGAAGAGGAAAACTACCTGGAACAGCTGCGAAAAGCATACAGCAAAAATCCGGAGGATCTGGACAGCTGCAAAATACTGATCGAAGCGGCTCTGGAAGAGAAGGAGTATCAGACTGCATACGATGATGTGCAGACAGCGCTGCAGCAGGAAAACTGCACCGATGAATGGAAAACAACAATGGAAAATTACCTGCTCCAGCTTCGTGCAGTGGTGCAGTATCAGAAATATCTGAGTGTCAGCGAGATAAAACCATATGCCTATCCCACAGATGCATCTGCTAGTGCTGTGGTAAAGATCGATGGCAAATATGGCGTCGTCAATGCGGATAACGAGCTGATTTTGGATGCGGAATATGAGGATGCCGGAAATCTGGGCGGCGGATTTTTCCCAGTGTGCCAGGATGGCGAATACTGCTATGTGGATACCGATGCCTATCGCCGGCGCGTTCCGGATTTTGCTGTTGCATGGCTGGGCAGCTTTGCAGAGGGCTATGCCCCGTTCCAGATGGCAGAGAAAAACGAGAAGTCTGATGCTTATCCGGAAGAGATCCCGAAAGATGAGTTGGGCAAATACGGCTATCTGGATACCAATATGAAAGCCTATGCCGTAGAGTATGACTATGCCAGCATGTTCAGCAATGGCTGTGCCGCGGTAGAAAAGGACGGCAAGTGGATGCTGATCGATAAGGAAATGAAGCAGGTCGGCAAGGAAACTTTTGAAGAGATTCTGGTCGATGAAAATGGGTATAGCACCCGGTACGGCGTTTTCTGGGGGAAAAAAGGCGGAAAGTTTTATCTCTATGATCTCAGCGGAAAGCAGCTGTCGGATACTGGTTATACGGCGGTGAAGCCTTTTGCTTCTCAGGAACCCTGCGCAGTACAGATGGATAATGGCAAATGGGGATTTGTCTCTGTCAAGGGAGAACAGGAACTGGAAGGTACTTATCCGGATGCGAAGTCCTATAGCTGCGGCTATGCACCTGTCCAGGAAACGGACGGGTGGACGCTGATCGACACTGACGGCAACGTCATGCTGGAAGATACTTACGATGAGATGTCTGTCGTCTATGCCGATGATTCATTTGTAACAGTAAAGGATGTCAGCGACGGCACCGAAGAAACAGACGAACAAACAGAGGAAGATCTTTTGGATCTGCGAGTGCTGGCACATACATGGATGTACCCATACCAAGACTGAGGAGGTTGATGCAGCATGCAGGAACAGGCATGGAATAAAACAGAGCAGGCGCTTCGGTATACGCTGCAGGAGGAAGATCAGCCGGATCTGCTTTCGATGGAAATGATCCAGCGAAATGAAGCGGAACTGCAGTGGCTTTTGCCGATGCAGTTTGAACGAAAAGACGGAAAGCTTCGGGAGTTTGTGTACGATTGTACTGCGATGACGAGCCTGAAAGAATATCTGAAAGAATTTGCAATTCAGAAAAAATGGTTTTATGAGACGGCAAATTCGGTTCTGGATCATTTGGAACAATGTGACTATTATATGATTCCCAGAAAGGAGATTTTGCTGCGCCTGGATACTGTGTACTTTGATGCGGCGACCATGCGTACGGCACTGCTCTGCCTGCCGATTTGTCAGGAAGCATCCGGCTGTGATCTGCGGCAATTTTTCCTGGATTTGCTGGATCATATTTACCTGGATGTCAATGCTTTTCAGGAAAGCGGCGATTTTCAAAAACTTTATGATGGGTTGGAAAAAGAGACGTTGGATATTCCGGAAATGCGGAAAAAACTAAAGGAGTTTATGGGCATCTCTTCAGAAACACCGGAGACACAGCAGCCAATTTCCAAAATGCGTACTATGACAGAAACGCCTTCGTCTCAGCCTGTGCAGGATCTGATCGAGGTGGCAGGCAATGCAGCAGCGCGATCGATTCCGCAGGCAACAATGCAGCAGCAGGCAACGGGCAAGAAAAAAATGCCGTCGCTGAATCAGCTCTTTGGAAAAAAAGAGCCTGCGGCAAATGCAGCGCCCACTGGCGGAAACAACCGGGGCGGCGGCTTTATGGCACAGCTGCGCAGTGCACAAAAATCCAAAACAGGAACACAGCCGGCTGCTGCTCCGACCGCACCAGTGCAGTATGCTGCCGCACCGCAGCTGGTTCGCCACCCGGATGGTCAGCTTTCTGGGGTAAAGGGTGGAACGATCATGATCCTGCACGATGATCCGGACATGAAAGCCTATTTGATCTGCCGCAGCGGAAAGCTTCAGATCAATCCGGAGGGCACGAATGTAGGACGTTCTTTTGGAAAGACCGCGGAGCACATTGACATTTGTCTGGACAGCGTCCACGTCTCTTCCTATCACGCACATCTGGAATATGATTTTGAAAAGGATTGCTATACGGTCACAGACCATTCTTCCACCGGTACCCAACAGAACGGCAGTAAGCTTTCAAAACAAGTGCCGTCTGAACTGCATGACGGTGACACTTTGATTTTCGGCGATGTTTCCTGTCGGGTCGTGCTGGAAGAGACAAAGGGGGAACAGGCATGATTACCTATGAGATCTTTACCAATATCGGAAATCGCGAGGTGAACGAGGATCACGTCTGCATGTCCCATCAGGGTGATCGCTACTGCTTTACACTGGCGGACGGATTGGGCGGTCATGGAAAGGGCGAAGTTGCTTCCCAGATGGTGGCGCAGTCTATTTGCGGACAGTTCCAGAAAGAGCCGGATGCACCGGACTTTTTGCAGCATGCCTATGACACTGCCCAGGAAGAACTGGCAAAAGAGAAAAAACAGCGGCACGAAACGACTTCTATGATGACGACTGCGGTGACGCTGCTTCTGCGGGATGATAAGGCACAGTGGGCGCACATCGGAGATTCCCGGCTGTACTGGTTTCAGAAAAATAAAGTAGTCTGCCGCACCATCGATCACAGCGTGCCGCAAATGCTGGTGCTTTCCAAGGAGATTCGGGAGCGAAAGATCCGGAATCATCCGGATCGCAACAAGCTGACAAAAGCTTTCGGTTCTACAAAAAAAATGATCCCATGCACCGTTTCAGAGTCCGTGGATCTGAAAGACTGCCAGGGCTTTCTGCTGTGCTCGGACGGCTTTTGGGAACTGGTGTATGAGCGGGAAATGTGCCGCACTTTAAAGAAGAGCAAAACCGTTTCAGAATGGGTGAGCCGTATGACGGAAATCATTGTGAAGCGCGGAAAAGATAGAAATATGGACAACTTTTCGGCAATTGCCGTCTGGGTCTCTTAAAAAAAGGAGTTTTGATTATGATCTGTCAATATTGTCATGCTGTAGTAGCGGATGGAAGCGCATTCTGCACCACTTGCGGGAAGCCGCTCTCTGCGCCCCAGGGCGCTATTCCGGCACCGGCACAAAAGCGTGTTGTCAAGTGCAGCAATGGCCATTTTTATGATGCATCGGAGTATGCAGCCTGCCCGCACTGCGGCGCTGCTGCCTCTGCCGGAGGACAACAGGCAGCACCGCTGCCGCCTCTGCCCAATCAGGCATCCGGTAAGAAAAACAAAAAGGAAAAGAAACCGCTGTTTCACTTCGGCTTTCATAAGGATAAGGGAACACCGACTCCGGTCGTATCGCCGAATCAGCCGCCGGTAGGAAAGCCCAATCCCTATAACCAGGTCGATCATACCGTTGCCCTGTTGGACTTCGACGAGGAAGAGGAGACTGCTCCGACACCGGTAGCAGAGCCGTCTCGTCCGATGAACGCAAAAAAGGCAGTGGAGCGGCACACTGAGAAACAGCCGGCACTCGCAGCAGAACAGTCGGCGGCAGAACCCGTTGCGGAAGCCCCTGCACCAATGCCGGAAACACCGGTACAGCCGGCAGCTCCTGTTGCGGAAGCACCGGTGATCGAACCGGTTTCAGCGCCTGTTCCGACACCTGCACCTGCGCCGGCACCGATGCCGCGAAAGCCGAAGGCTGCTCCGGCAGACAACTCCCGCACCATTGCCATCTATGGAGATCTGTGCGAAGAAGAACCGGTCGTTGGATGGCTGGTCTGCATCAACGGGGCGCATTTTGGACAGAGTTTTCAGCTGATCGCCGGCAAGAACCGCATCGGACGTTCTCCGATGATGGATGTTGCATTGATGGATGACGACAGCGTTTCCCGTGATACGCATGCCACCATCATTTATGAGCCGAAAAAGCGTATTTTCATTTTGATGGCAGGCGAGAGCAAGGGATTGACCTATTGCAACGACGAACTGATCCTGGAACATGTAGAACTGCATAGCTACGATCAGATCCAGTTGGGAGAATGCCGGTTGGTATTTGTGCCGTTCTGCTGCGAAAAATTTACCTGGGATTCCTTTCAGCAGGATGCGGAAAAGTGATGATTTAGGGGTTGGAGAAAATGAAGAAACGCTGTGTGAACTGTTTTCAGGAATATGAGGATACTTATCACGTCTGCCCGCTCTGCGGTTATACGGAAGGGGACGGCGCAAAGGAACTGTTTTACTTACAGCCCGGTACCAAGCTTGCAGACCGCTATATCATCGGCAGAGGAATCGGTCACGGCGGTTTTGGCATCACCTATCTGGCGTGGGACACGAAGCTTGAAATTGCCGTTGCAGTGAAAGAATACTATCCCTGCGGCATTGTAAACCGTGTGCCGGGAACAACGGATGTGATCCTGTTTGCCGGAAGCCGGAAAAAACAGTTTTCTTTCGGATTCTCCCGCTTTCTGGAAGAAGCCAAAAATATGGCACAGTTCAGTTCTCACAAAAACATTGACAATGTCTTTGAATATTTTGAAGCCAATCACACTGCCTATATTGTAATGGAATATCTGGACGGTGTGCCGCTGGATCGCTATCTTACAGAGCATGGGGGAAAGCTGACACCGGAAGAGACGGTGCGCTTTGTGCTGATGATCTGTAATGCACTGAAAGAGATTCACAAGAAGGGCATCATTCACCGGGATATTGCACCGGATAACATTATGGTGCAGCCGGATGGCAATCTGAAGCTGTTCGATTTTGGCGCGGCGCGGTTTTCGCTCAACGAAGACCGTCAGATGACTGTTATTGTAAAGCCGGGCTTTGCGCCGCCGGAGCAGTACAACAAGATCAACCGACAAGGGCCGTGGACAGATATCTATGCCTTGGGCGCTATGATGTATATGATGCTGACCGGTGTGAAGCCGGATGAATCGACAAACCGCATTGTAGAGGATACCGTAAAGCCGCCCAGAGAACTGAACGCCGACATTCCGGAATATCTGAGCAATGCCGTTATGAAGGCGATCGCCATGAACCCGGTGCTGCGCTTTCAGAACATTTCTGACATGGAAAAGGCATTGCTTCAGCAGAAAAAGGTGTATTCGCCGGAGACCGATAAAAAGCGGAGGATGCGCCGCCGTCTGATCGCGATTTCCGGAAGCGCTGCCGCAGTTTGCGTTCTGGCAGTTGTGTTTGGTTCACGATTCTGGAAACAGTATGTGCCGCCGGCAACGCTGGAGGTATGGTATCAGCAGTCCGGCGTAGGCACACTGGATGTGGCAAAACAGGAAGCCATGGAAAAAATGACAGAACAATTCCAGGAATTTTACCCGCAGGTCAAAGTGAATCTGACGGCTGTCTCCCAGGAAGAATATGCCGAAAAATGGGAAGCAGCTGTAAAAGAAGGCAAAACGCCGGATCTCTTTGAGAGCACCGGCATGACAACGGAGCAGCTTTCGGATTGTGCAGACATCGGAAAGAAACTGGATGAGACCATCCTGACAGACTGTTGGTTTTCCGAGGATGCAGCAGCAGACCCCAAACAGGTCGCACTGGGCTTTCAGATCCCGGTGCTGTATCTGAACACCAGTCTGACCGATGCAGCACTTTCGGAAGATGACCTGGCAGTGCAAAAGATCTCCGGACAGGAGATCACACTGACTGTGACGGGAAAAACGCCTGTTACGGTTTCTGCTGCGGATGGGCAAATGCGGCAGCGGGATGTAGCTGTTCTAGAAGCACTGTTTCCGGAGGCAAAGTTCACAGAGACAGCAGATGCATCTGCCTTTCTGGGACGGGATGCCGACTGTTATTTTGCAGACAGCGGCGATTATCTGGCGGTGATTACCTCACTTCCGGGACAGACCGCAGCCATTCCCATGGTAGAAACGGTATTCCCGAATGATATGACACCCTGTGGCAGTGATTTTCAATGGAGTGCATCTTCTTCCGGAAAGGCAGCGGTAAAGCTGCTGGAGTATATGCTTTCAGAAGAGGGACAGGAGATCCTGATGGTGCAGAACCAGAGCAGTGTAATGCCTTTGAATCAGGCGGCGCTGGAACACTATTGCAGCGTGTATCAGGAGATCTTTGAGTCGATCCCGGAAAAAGCAGCAGACGGAAAACTGGAATGGATGCAGGAGAAGGATGGCAATGCATAAAGGCGGCATGAAAAAGCAGAGAATATTTTGGAAGTATCAGCTCTGTGCAGTGCTGCCCAGAAGGAAGTGAAGAGTAGATAATGGATGAAAAAGAGAACCAGAAGCAGTGTCTGGGCTGTTTTGCGTGGTATGGAGAGTCCTATCATGTCTGCCCGCACTGCGGCTATGTAGAGGGGACTCCGGTGGAAGAACCGCTGCATATGACGCCGGGGACAAGGCTTCGGGATCGGTATATTATCGGTAAGGTGCTGGGCTTCGGCGGTTTTGGTGTGACATATATTGGATGGGACACACTGCTTTCTGTAAAAGTAGCGGTAAAAGAATATCTTCCCAGTGAATTTTCCACCCGTATGGTGGGGCAGAATGCAGTCAGCGTCTATAACGGCAACAAGGCGGAGCAGTTCGCACAGGGATTGGAGCGCTTTGTGGATGAAGCGAAGCGCCTGGCAAAATTCAACCATGAGAGCGGCATTGTCCGCATTTACGACAGCTTTTTGGAAAATAACACCGCTTATATCGTCATGGAATATCTGGACGGTGAAACACTGGCTGCCAAGATCGAACGGGAAGGACGGCTTCCGGCAAAAGAGGTATTGGAACTGCTGATGCCTGTCATCCATTCTTTGGAAACGGTGCATCAAAATGGTATTGTACACCGGGATATTGCGCCGGATAACATTATGGTGACGACCGAGGGTGAAGCAAAGCTGATCGACTTCGGCGCAGCGCGGTATGCAACGACAACGCACAGCCGTAGTTTGACAGTCATCATCAAGGAGGGCTTTTCCCCGGAAGAGCAATACCGCAGCCGCGGAGAACAGGGCCCTTATACAGATGTGTATGCTGTGGCGGCGACAATGTACAAAGCCATTACGGGAATCACACCGCCGGATGCGTTGGAACGCCGTGTATACTGTGAGAATAAGAAAAAAGATCCGTTGAAGGAACTGAGCGATTTTGAAACCGGCTTGACACCGGCGCAGCAGATTGCGATCATGAATGCACTGAATGTACAGATCGAAGACCGCACACCGGATATGAAAACCTTTGCGGAAGAACTCACCGGACAAAAGAAACCGGAGCGCCGGCAGGGGCAGATCAAGCGGATCGACTTTCTGAAATGGCCGCTCTGGGCAAAAATCGGCGTTCCAGTAGCAGCATGCGGCGCGATCACGCTGGGTGTCCTGGCAGCTGTATTCCATGTGCAGTATGAAACAGCAGATATCCCGGAAGAAATGGTGCGCGTGCCGTCGGTCATCAATGCGCAGCTGGAACAGAGCAGCAGAAAGCTGGACGATTCGATCCTGCTCTCCCGCGTGATCGGTGCGAAATCTTCCACCTTAGTGCCGGAACACATCGTCATGAACCAGAACAAGAGTAGCGGTTCTTATGTCATGCGCAATACCATTGTCGGAATGCAGATCAGCACTGGTGTCGAGAACAACCAGATGCCGGACGTTATGGGCATGTATGAGGACAGCGCCGTAACGGAACTGGAACAGGCAGGATATTCTGTCAATCTGGAAGAGGCATACAGCGATGTGGTTGCAGAGGGCGCTGTCATCGATCAGGATGTTGCGCCGAAAGAGGAGTATGACCTGGGCGAGATCGTGACACTGACGATCTCGCAGGGTGCAGACCCGGAAAAAACGCCGGAATCCAAAATGATCGAAACACCGGATCTGTCCAACCAAAGCTATTCCGATGTGCTGAAACTGGCGCAGGAATGCGGAATGCAGGTGGCAGTGCTCTCCCGGGAGTACAGCGACACAGTGCCGGAGGGTGCTGTCTTTTATCAGAGCCTGCTTCCGAAGCAAAAGGTCATGAACCGGAACACCATTGAACTTATGGTGTCAAAAGGTAAGCAGACCATCCGCGTGGAAAATGTGTTCTGTCAGTCGGAGGAGGAAGCCAAGGAGACCTTATACGATCAGGGACTGACTGTTTCAGATGTGCAGTATGAGTACAGCGACATCTATGAAGAAGGTCTGGTCATTGCCCAGAGCCCCGATCCCGGTGAAGAAGTCGCTCTGAATGAACCCGTGATCCTGACAGTAAGCTCCGGATGCGCAGCATTCCAGATGCCGGATGTCTCTGGCATGGCGTTAGAGGACGCACGGCAGAAGCTTCTGGATCTGGGACTTGTGGTCACTGCCGGGTATGAGATCCAAGGCGGGACAGAAGCCGGAACGATATTGGAGCAGAGCATCGCTGCCGAAGAAGCGGCAATGCCCGGCGATGTGGTGATCCTGACAGTCTGTGCAGATAAAAACGCTGATATTGCCGAAGTACCGGATGTGGTAGGCATGACTGAGAAGAAAGCTTCCCGTGCACTAGGCAAAAAAGACTTGCGCGTTGCTGTCAGTGAAGCCTACAGTGATGAAGCCGAAGCCGGAAGTGTCATCTCTCAGATGCCGCCGGCAGGCGTTTCTGTGATTTCATCTGGTGTAGTTACCATTACCGTCAGCAAGGGCAGCGCCCGGGTCTCTGTGCCGGATGTGGTAAATCGCTCGCAGGACAGCGCATCCTCTATGCTGAAAGATGCCGGCTTGTCGGTAAAGGTAGAGACAGAGTACAGCGATACGGTTGTACGCGGCATGGTCATCTCCCAGTCTCCCGGCGCAGAAGAAAGTGCCAAGCAGGGGGATACCGTCAAACTGAAAGTGAGCAAGGGCAGAGAACCGGTGACGATCCCGGATGTTTCGGGAATGACCAAGGAAGAAGCGGTCAAGAAGCTGGAAGAAATGCATCTGAAATATGTGGTGCAGACTTCTTATAGTGACACCGTGGAAAAGGGTAAAGTGATCTCTCAGATCCCGGATACCGGTCAGAAAAAGCTTTCCGGTGATAAGGTCGTCCTTTTGGTCAGCATCGGCAAGGCATCTGTAATGCCTACGGAGGTCAAACTAAATGAATCCGCGCATACGCTGACGGTTGGTGAATCTTTCCAGCTGACAGCACAGATCATGCCGGAAAACGCCAGTGATAAAATGGTGGCATGGACTTCAGATCACGATGCCATTGCAAGCGTCAGCGAAAATGGTCTGGTAAAGGCAGTCGCAGAGGGCACAGCGGTGATTACCGTAAAAACCAACAGCGGCGGAAAAACTGCCACCTGCAAGGTTACGGTCAAAAAGCCGGAACTGGACAGTGTCTCCATTGTCTCGTATCCGTCCCGGCTGACATATCATGTGGGCGATGCGCTGGATACCAGCGGACTTCGGCTGATGGCGACCTATAACAATCGCCTGACAGAAGTGATTTCGAGCGGATTCCAGGCATCCTGCGATCTGTCTCGCGCCGGAGAACAGGAAGTGCGCATCACTTATGAGGGCAGCACCGTTTCTTATACGGTAACTGTTCTTGGCAATGATATCTCTCTGAATGAAAGTGCTGTAAATCTGGCAGTGGGTGAGACCTATCGGCTGTCTGTTTCCAATGGAACGGGCGGTACGATCTCCTGGTCTAGCTCCAACAACAATGTTGCCAGTGTTTCCGATGGCGTGATCGTTGGACACAATGCCGGAACTGCGGTAATTACCGTTACCGCATCGGCAGACGGCAGAACCTATCGGGCGCAGTGCAGCGTACATGTGGCAGAAAACATTCAGCCCAGCATGAGCGTACTCGGTGTAGGACATACGCTAAGTATCGGGGAGTCTGCGAGTCTGTTCTATGAGTCTGTACCGTCTGGCCAGCCGATTACATGGAGTTCCAGCAACCCTGGCTGCGTTTCTGTCAGCAACGGTGTTGTGACTGCACATGCCGGAGGCAGCGCAGAGATTCGGGCGACCATGTCTTATCACGGCGGTACTTATAGTGCGTCCTGTGTGGTAGAGGTAGAAGCACCTTCCATTCGCTTGTCCAGTTCGTCCATCTCGATGTACACCGGACAGCTTGTTAGTTTGTCTGCAAGCACAACGCCGGGCAATCTGTCGGTTTCCTGGAACTCCAGCAATCCTGGTGTAGCAATCTACTCCGGTGGCGCAGTTCACGGACTGTCTGCCGGACAGGCAGTACTGACCGCATCTATCACAGACCGAAACGGCAAGGCATATACTGCATCCTGTACCGTTTCTGTCAATACGGTTTCCCTTTCCATAAATGCTTCCTCTTTGAACTTGTATATCGGGGACAGCGGTCAGTTGTCTCTGGGTGGTGTTCCGTCGGGAGCACAGGTGACATGGGAGTCCAATTCCGGCGCAGTTTCTGTAGACCAGTCCGGACGCTATAAAGCAATCGATGGCGGTTCTGCATCTCTGACTGCTACGGTGGAATATGGAGACAGCTATACCATTTCCTGCAATGTCACAGTCAAGGAACCGTATATTCAGATCATGAATGCGCCTGCAAGCGTAGCGGTGGGATCGGTCGGTTATCTCACGGCAAACTATGACTCCGGCGGTCAGGTGATCTCCTGGTCGAGCAGTAATCCGGAATGCATGGTAGTTGAGGATGACGGTTCTTATCACGCAGTGGGTACCGGCACTACGATCATCAATGCATACTTTGTGATGAACGGACAGAACTACATCGATTCCACTGAAATTACCATTGTCGAATAGAACATACGCTAAGAACCAAAACATAAGCAAAAAGGGCGGTGCCGCGGAAACCTTTCCGGCGGCATCGCCCTTTTGCTTTTATATGAAATGAGTAACTGTTATTTGCGCACCTGGTATCCTTGCTCTGTCACTGCTTTTTTCAATGCCTGCATGTCTGCCGGTGCGTTCAGCTTCACAATGGCTGTACCGTCCGTGTGGCTGACGATGGCTTCGTCTACCTCCGGGAACGCTTCCAGGCATTTCTTTACAGTTGCTTCGCAGTGTCCGCACATCATACCTTTGATGTGCAGTGTGATCTGCATGCCGGAATCGCTGGACTTGTCCGCTGTCTGCTGCTCCAACTGAATGGCAGCAATCGCATTTTTCAGCTTCTTGTCCCGGTCGGAACGATTCAGCTGGAACAGATTCAGCCGCAACGCGTTGGTAACAACGCAGAAACTGGACAGACTCATTGCGGCTGCGCCGAACATGGGATTCAGTTTCCAGCCAAACAGCGGGATCCAGACACCTGCTGCCAGCGGAATGCCGATGATATTATAAATGAATGCCCAGAACAG
>CAVAQT010000041.1:0-15433 GCA_963590855.1 Ruminococcus bromii | reverse complement strand
GTGTGGATTTTCGAGCATAATTTTGTTGCAGACAAGGCAAAAATACGCAGGCGGGCTTTCGCCCGGCAAGTATTTTTCACGCAGTATGCAGCAAAATTTGCCGAAAAGACACGGGTATACGCTTGTGAAGCCAGGTTCTAAGAACCCTTTCTGAAAAAAAGAGCCTGCTTTCCCGCGGCGCAGCAGCTTGTGTGCGCCCTGTGAGAAAGCAGGCTTTTTCTTTTCGGCAGCACCGTGCAAAGCTTTGCGGTGTTGCCTTTCACCTTTTGTTTTATTGGGAATCTGCCTGAGAAGTTTCGCTGCCCTGCAGCGTTTCGTCGTCCTCAGAAATGATGTACCACTTTTCGCCGATCTTGCCCAGGGTGGGATAGACCACATCGCTGCCGGAATCGTTGCTGCCCTGAAAAGTGCGCTTTACTTCCAGCGTAACTGCCTGGGTGATATCTGCGCCGTCGTTCCCCAGCATATTCTCCATGTTGGTGTTCCACTCGGTCACGCCGGAGTCGCCCTGCTCGGACATGCCCTCGATCTGATAGGAGATCTTGACATCGTCGCCGTAGGTCTCTTTCCACTCCGACATGGTATTCTGGCAGCCCTCTGAAAAGCTCTCGATCACGTCGTCCTCGGTCTTGTTATAGGTCTCCATGTAGTACGTCCAATAGTCCGGCGGTGCCATGATCTGTGTCATCGCCTGGCCGTCCTCTGAGAGGATGGCGGTGTAGTAGGTACTGAGCACATCGGCATAGTCGGAGGAATCCGGCGCTTCGTTCTGCGCCTTCTGGTCGCGCTGATACCAGATCAGTCCGCCGCCTGCCAGTGCTGCGGCAGCCGCCACCAGAACGATGCCTGCGCCGATGCGGAGATGCCGCCGCTTTGCCGCAGCCTGCTCTGCCTGTTTCCGATTTTGGGTGGTTTTCTTTGCCATGTTGTTTTGCTCCTTTGGTTACCACACGTTATAGCCGTCGTTCTGGCAGACATAGTCCATGTCCTCCATCGCCTGCATGCAGCACCAGCGGCTGCCGATCTTGACGAAAGTCGCCTTTTCAGATGCCTTTGTGCCGCCGTCGTTGATGGTGATCTGTACTTCTGCTGCCTTTTTGATCTCGACCTGGATGCCGTAGCTGGTTTTCAGTTCATCCTCCAGCGCCGCCAGAGCGTCTGCATCCGTCTGTATGGTGACATCGTGCATTTTATAGGACATTCTGCCCTCTGTGCCGTAGTTCTCGTTCCAGTAGGTAAAATAGTCGTGCATCATGGACTTTACTTCCCGGCGCGTGGTAGAATAGGTGCTCTCCAGATAATCCATATAGGCATCCGGCACCAGGGCGGTATACATACTGCCGCTGGAATGATCCACACCCTTGACATAGCGGTATACCGCCAGCTTATAGCCCCAGAAAAAGATGTAGTACAGCACCGCCGCCAGCACCAGCACGGCTGCCACGGCTGCTGCAATGATCCGGCGGCGCAGGCGAATGGTCTTTTCCTGCTTCTGCCGCCGCAGTTCTTCCGGATCTTCCGCCGATGCGGCATCTGTTTCTGCGGTCTCTGCCGTGAGAAACGGCATGGAAAAGCTGTCGGCTGCCGGTGCAGCTGTTTTTTTCTCCGAACCGGCTTCCGGTTCTTTTTGCGCCGGACGGGGCAGGATCTCGCCGCACTCCGGGCAGATCACAGCGCGCTCCGGCGCTTCATATCCACAGTGTTCACATTTCATATTGGTATTAAACTCCTTGCGGCACAGTGCCTTGTTTTTTTTACCCCGGAATTTCAGAGCCTGTTCCGGTGCTTAACCGACTGCGCTTTCCCCGGCGCTGTAGCAGGCAGTTGCATAGTAGTACATTGCGTCATAGACATACCACTGACCGCCGATCTGTGTCAGGGTCACATAGGTGTCGGTATCCTCTCCGTCCACAGTAACTGTCACGCGGACATCCACTGCGGCATCGCCGGCGATACCATAGGTATCCAGACCAGAGTTCAGATCTTCCAGGTCAGAATCGTCATACTCGTCGATATCGGTCACGCGCACGGAAATATCGGCTGCGGCATCCTCGCCAAATTCCGAGGTCACCATCTCCTGGAGCATCTCAGACAGATATGTCTCCGCATCTGCCTGCTGTACGCCGTATTCCTGATCCACCAGATCCCACCAGCTGTCGGGCACGAGGGTGGACATGGTATCCGCATCCGCAGCAAACACGGCATTCCAGTAGGTGTCCATCAGGTCGCCGTATTCTGCCTGGTACTTTGCGCTGTCGGCATATTCCGAATCGCACAGATCGTCGAAGTCGTCCATAGCAGACAGGCTGCACCACTGACCGTCGATCTTGATCGTCCAGATGGAGTATTCGTCCTCGTCGGTGTCATCATTGCCGGTCACGGTGCACTTGACATCCACGCAAATGCCGGAGGAGACCTTCAGACCGAATCTGTCGGTATCCTCCCGGACGGTATCCAGCTGCGAAGCGTTACCGAAGCCGGCGGTCACGCCTTCCTGTTCCCACGCATAGGACAGATCACCGCCCAGACTGTCGGCATAGTCCTGCATGTACAGCGACATGGCTGCCACTGCCTCTTCCTCTGTGAGGTCATAGGTATCGGAAATATAGCTCCAGAAATCATCCGGGCAGAGGTCTGCCAGTGCTTCTGCGTCGCAGTTCACATGGGCATTCCAGTAATCATCGACGGTTTTCTCGCTTTTCTTTGCCATGCTCACGCCAACGCCTGCGATCACGCCGATCACGATCACGATCAGCAGAATGGGGATCAGGATCAGGGCAACGATCAGTCCGGTCTTCTTTTTCTTTTTGGGCAGCTGTCCCATGGGCGGCACGGGATTTCCGGCAGGGTCATAGGGCATGCCGCCGACCGGAGGCACTGCGCCGCCGGAAGCACCGCCCGGAATGGTGTTGCCGGGCATGGAATAGGGATTTGCCGCGGCATCCGGGGCGGACGGCTGCGGAATCGGCTCGGGCTGCGGCGACGGGGCTGCTTCCGGTGCGGGAGCGACTTCGGGCGCAGACGGCATCTCAGCTGCCGGTGCTTCGGTTTCGGGTGTCGGGGTTTCCGGTGCAGGAGCATCCGGGACAGCTTCCGGCGCAGGCGCAGCATCGGTAAGGGGTGCGCCGCAGTTGGGGCAGAACTTCTTGCCGTCTTCTACGGCGATTCCACAGTTTTTACAATTCATCAAAGTATTCTCCTTATGTCATAGTTTCTGTGCGGCGGCAGAACCGCGTTCCGCCGCGCATTCTTTAATCCTCTACTTTTGTACCGCAGCTAGTGCAGAACTTATTCTGCGCCGGAACGGGTTTGCCGCAGTTGGGGCAGATGCGCTCCGGAGCGGACGGTGCTTCCGGGGCGGCTGCCGTGACGGCTTCTGTCACAGCAGGCGCTTCGTCCTCCACCTTTGTACCGCAGGAAGTGCAGAACTTATTGTGCTCCGGGACGTGCTTGCCGCAGTTGGGGCAAAGGCGCTCCGGAACAGCCGGAGTCTCCGGCGCAGTCTCTTCCGGAACAGCAGCCGGCATGGGGTCAGCTGCCGGTGCCGGGATGACCGGGGGCTCTTCTGCCGCCGGTGCGGTAATGACTTCCGGCTCAGCCGGCTGTGCTGCCGGGGCTTCTGCCGGAGCCGGTGTCACCACTGCCGGAGCAGGTGCAGGTGCAGGCTCTGCTGCAACGAAACGGTTTCCGCAGAAGGTACAGAACATCGCACCTGCCATACGGGGCTTGCCGCATGCCGGGCAGACCTCTGCGCCGCCTGCGGGCTGCTGGGCATATCCCGGTGCAGCCTGCTGTGCCGCTGCCTGCTGGGCTGCCGCCTGACGTGCAGCTTCCTGTGCCTCCCGTTCCGCACGCTCTGCGGCTTCCTTGGCGGCGCGCTCTTCTGCAAGGCGCTTGCCCACCGGATTTTCTGCGCCGCACTTGGTGCAGAACAGCACAGCCTCCGGGATCTCTGCGCCGCAGCTCTGACAGATCAGCTGGTGCTTGTTCCGGCGGATCTGCTCCCGGTATTCCTCGATCTTGCTCTGGCTGGCAGCGATGGCATCTAGAAATTCCTGAAATTCCGGCTCTGCACTGTCGGTGTGCAGCTCTGCGTACTTTTTGCCCATGTTCAGATAGGCGGTGTTGATGTTCTTCTCCTCGTCATTGATGAGACCATTCAGGCGAATGGTGTCGGTAGAGGACTTGGTTTTCTCCACAACGGTGTGAGTGGTGTCACTGATGGTTTTTCCAAGTTTATCAAAAAAAGACATAACGGTTTCCTCACTTTCTAAAAAGGGATGTTTCGGTGCTCGTGAAATTGTTTCCAGAGCCTTATGATACATTATACTATATTTTCAGATATCATGCAAGCTTTTTTTTGCATTTTTCACAACATTTTCATGGAGTCAGCACCAACGGCGCACCTAAACCGCCGAAGCGCCGCCGAAAAAAATATCGCAGTCCCCGACAGCATTCCCCTGCAAATCCTGTCTCATCTTCGGGAAATGGTGTCGCCCGGCGGCGTTATTTCCGGATGAAGCGGAGAAAATGCCCGAAACAGGCGGATTTTTTGGGTGGCAATCATTTCCCGAATCTGCTACAATAGGGATATGGATCACTCCCATAGAAATACATAGAGAGGAAGTACAGCAACATGGCAGGATTTTTAACATTTACAAAGGAAAAGCCCATCAACCGGGTGGTAGAGGTAGACATCAGCGAGATCCGTCCCAATCCCCACCAGCCACGCAGCGAGTTTGACATCGCGGACATCCAATCCCTGGCGGACAGCATTCTCCAAAACGGTATTTTACAGCCGCTGACGGTGCGCCGGGGCGAAAACCGCTATGAGCTTATCGCCGGCGAGCGGCGGCTCCGGGCGGCAAAGCTGGCAGGGCTTCGGGCAGTGCCCTGCATCATCCTGGACATCAGTTCCCGGAACTCCGCCATTATGGCACTGGTGGAGAACATCCAGCGGCAGGATCTCTCTTTTTTCGACGAGGCGAGCGCCATCGAAAAGCTCATCACCTACTACGGCATGACTCAGGAGGACGCGGCGGCGAAGCTGGGAAAAGCCCAGAGCACCATCGCCAACAAGCTGCGCCTGCTGCGGCTGACGGCGGACGAGCGCGAGGTCATTATGAAGTACAACCTGACGGAGCGCCACGCCAGAGCGCTGCTGCGGCTGGCCGCCCCGGCGGAACGCCTGGCGATCCTGGAAAAGGTGGTGAAGCAAAATCTGAACGTGGAAAAGACAGAAGCCGCCGTAGAAGAGGTCATCGGGCAGAAACGCGTCCAGAACAGCTATAAAAAGCGGAGCAAGGTGTTCCAGAATGTGCGCATTTTCGTGAATACCATTACCAAGGCGGTGGAGACCATGCAGGCGGCAGGCATCGCGGCAGACTCCCAGAAGATCCAGCGCGAGGACTATATCGAGTACCGGGTGCGCATCCCCATGGCGACCGCGGAAAAGCGGTGACCCGAAAGGCATCCACTTTTATTTTGAACATCTGACCGCCTATGGACAGGCAGGCGCAGCGCCGGAATGTTTCACATGAAACATTCCGGCGTTTTTTTGCAAATGCCAAAAAAATCAATGCCGAACCCTTTACATTTTCCCGGAATCGTGCTATAATAAAAACGTATTTGTGCACGAAGTCCTGCCGGATGCGCATCTGCATCGGGCACGAAGGCGCACAACTGATGAAATACGGCGTATTTCCGATGCGTTCGGAGATACCCCATGAAAGGAAGAAACAGCGTGAGTATGGTGTATGCAGTTGCCAACCAGAAGGGCGGCGTGGGAAAATCCACCACTGTGGTGAACCTCGGCGCATATTTCGGCTCCCGGGGCAAGCGCGTTCTCTGCGTGGACATCGACCCCCAGGGCAATACCACCACTGGTCTCGGCATCAAGAAAAAAATGCTCCGCGCTTCATCGTATGAGGTGCTCGCCGGAAAATGCAGCATTCAGGAAGCAATCGTCCGCACGGACTTTGAAAACGTCAGCCTGCTTCCGGCAAAGAATACCCTCGCCGGCGCAGAGCTGGAGCTGTCCGCCATGGACAACCGCATGAACCGGCTGAAAATGCAGATCCTGACCTGCAAGCTGGACTATGACTACATCCTCATCGACTGTCCGCCGGCGCTGGGGCTTCTGACCATCAACGGCCTGGTGGCGGCAGATCAGCTCATTATCCCCATGCTGGCGGAGTTCTACGCCCTGGAGGGACTGTCACAGCTGACCAACACCATCAAGGTGGTGCGCAGCAACTATAACCCCAACCTGGATATCTGCGGCATCCTGTTCGTCATGTTCGACCAGCGGCTCAACGTATCCCGGCAGGTGGAGGAAGAGGTCAAGAAGTATTTCCCGGGGAAAGTGTTTCAAACCAAGATCCCCCGGAATGTCCGCCTTTCCGAAGCGCCCAGCCACGGCAAGCCGGTCATGTACTATGACCGCATGTCCAGAGGCGCAGAGGCGTACATGCTCCTGGGGTCGGAGATCCTGGGCGAAAAGCCGCCGGAGAAAAAGCGCCGGATGCTGTCATTCGGCAGAAAGAGGGAGCGTGATGACCAATGACGATCGGCGGACTGGGCAGCGGACTGGATTTTCTCTATGACGAAAATGCATCCGATGTACAGGTGAAAAAGACGCTGCGCGTCTCAGAGTTAGAGCCAAACCGGGATCAGCCCCGGAAGCAGTTCAGCGACGAAGCGATCCAGACACTGGCGGACTCCATTCAGCAATATGGCATGATACAGCCCATTCTGGTGCGTCCGCTGGGGCTGAATTATCAGATCGTCGCCGGTGAGCGCCGGTGGCGTGCTGCCCGGATGCTGGGCATGGATGAAGTGCCGGTGGTGATCCGGGAACTGTCCGACGAGGAGACCATGGCCATCGCCCTCATCGAGAACCTCCAGCGGGAGGATCTGAACCCGGTGGAAGAGGCAGGCGCCTATGCGCAGCTGATGGACACATTTCACCTCACCCAGGAGGAAGTGGCGAAGCGCGTGGGAAAATCCCGGAGCGCGGTGGCGAACTCCCTGCGGCTACTGAAGCTGCCTCAGCAGGTCAAGAACCTGGTGGAGGACGGCGATCTGAGCGCCGGACACGCACGGGCGCTGCTAGGCATTGCAGACGAAAAGCTGCTGACCGAAACGGCGGAAAAAGCCGCAGAGGGAAAGCTGACTGTCCGGGCGGTGGAAAAGATCGCGGCGGAATCCGAAAAGCAAGGAAAAGCGCCGCAGTTTTCCCGCAAGGACAGCTTCTATAAGGAGATCGAGATCAGCCTGGAGAGCCGCCTGGGACGGCGCGTGACTGTCACCGCCGGAAAGCACAAGGGCTCGTTAGTCCTGGAGTTTTACGACAAGGACGACCTGTCTGCACTGGCGCAGAAGCTGACCAAGGAATGAAAGGTTTCATGTGAAACAGGGCTTGCCTGTCACCAAATGTGCAGGACGGCGAGCCGTATCCCCCGAACAATATTGCAGCTGCGGGCGAACGATGTTCGCCCCTACGATCTGTAATCTTGTGGGACATCCCACATAAGATAAAGGAAGGAAAAAATCATGATCGATATGAAATGGATCCGGAATGACCCGGAAAAAGTCAAGGAAAACATCCGCAAGAAGTTTCAGGACGACAAGCTGCCGCTGGTAGACGAGGTTGTGGAACTGGATCAGAAATTCCGCGCAGCCAAGGTGCAGGGCGACGAACTCCGCAGCCAGCGGAAGTCCATCAGCAAGAAGATCGGCGCGCTTATGGGACAGGGCAAAAAGGAAGAGGCTGAGGCAGTCAAGGCAGAAGTGGGCGAGATCGGCACAAAGCTGGAGGAACTGGAAAAGGCTGAGTCCGAGCTGTCTGCACGCATCCGCGAGATCATGCTGGTGATCCCGAACTTCATTGACGACTCTGTGCCCATCGGCAAGGACGATTCCGAAAACGTAGAAGTAGAGCGCTTCGGCGAGCCGGTCGTACCGGACTTTGAAGTGCCCTATCATGTAGACATCATGGAAAAGCTGAACGGCATCGACATCGACGCTGCCCGCGACACCAGCGGCAACGGCTTCTACTATCTGTGCGGCGATATTGCACGGCTGCACTCTTCCATCCTGGCATATGCCCGTGACTTCATGATCAACAAGGGCTTCACCTACTACATTCCGCCGTTTATGATCCGCAGCAATGTGGTGACCGGCGTAATGTCCTTTGCGGAAATGGAAGGCATGATGTACAAGATCGAGGGTGAGGATCTGTACCTCATCGGGACCAGCGAGCACTCCATGATCGGCAAGTTCATCGACACCATTCTGCCGGAGGAAAAGCTGCCCCAGACACTGACCAGCTATTCTCCGTGCTTCCGGAAGGAAGTGGGCGCGCACGGCATCGAAGAGCGCGGCGTTTACCGCATCCACCAGTTCGAGAAGCAGGAAATGATCGTGGTCTGCAAGCCGGAGGAGAGCATGGACTGGTTCCACAAGATGTACGGCTATACCGTCGAGTTCTTCCGCAGCCTGGATATTCCGGTACGCACTCTGGAGTGTTGCTCCGGCGACCTGGCTGACCTGAAGGTGAAGAGCCTGGACGTTGAGGCATGGTCTCCCCGTCAGAAGAAGTACTTCGAGGTGGGCAGCTGCTCCAACCTGGGCGACGCACAGGCAAGACGTCTGGGCATCCGCATCAAGGGCAAGGACGGCAGCAAGTATTTTGCGCACACCCTGAACAACACCGTTGTTGCACCGCCCCGTATGCTCATCGCATTCCTGGAGAACAACCTGAATGAGGACGGTTCTGTCCGCATTCCGGAACCGCTGCAGCGTTATATGTTCACGGACTGCATCCGTCCGCAGGACTAAGCAAAAGAAAATCTGATTCCCACAGCGATCAATCCCGGCTGGGGAAAACAATAGAAAAAGCTGTCGAAATTCACGCAATTTCGACAGCTTTTTTTGTGATGCGGCATCTGTTTTCCTAAAAGGTCAGCACAAAGCAGATCCAGTGTTCATACTCCGACTCGACTTGAATCCTGATCTTATGGGCATCGGCAATGCTCTTTGCAATGGACAGCCCCAGTCCATAACCGCCGGTGGCCCTGGCGCGGGACGCATCGCTCCGGTAAAAGCGCTGGAAGATCTTTTCCTTTTCCGCCTCCGGGATGCCCTTTCCCGTGTTGTAGATTTTCAGCGTTTTCTTGTTCTGCGCCTGTTGCAGCGTCACCCGGATCTGACCGTGCTCCTCGCTGTATTTCAGCGCATTGTCCATGAAGATCCCCACCAGCTGCTTGATCTGGTCGGGGTTTCCGTGATAGGCGATACCCTCCTGAATGTCCAGTTCCAGCTGTTTTTCCTGTTCAAACGCCTGGCCCTCAAAGGGGAGCGCCGCACCGGAAACGGCTTCGCTCAGGGAAAAGTCCATGAAATCCTTTGTCTTTTCGCCCATTTCCAGTTTGGTCAGATTCATCATTTCGCCCACGAGAATGCGCATGCGCTCCGCCTGGGACTGGATATAGCTGAGCCACTTGTTTTCGCCGATCTCATCGTGGAGAATGTCCACATTGGCGGAGATGATGGTCAGCGGCGTTTTCAGTTCGTGGCCGGCATCCGAAATAAACTGGCGCTGGCGTTCAAAGGTCTCCTGCATGGGGCGCATGGCGCGCTTGGTCAGCACCATGGTCAGGATAAACACAACGCCCTCCATGAGCAGAAATACCAGGATGCTCGCCAGCAGCACCTTGTGCAGCAACAGCTGTTCGGCGCTTCGGTCGGAGAACACCACCAGTGTCCCCATGTTGTAATCCTTGCGGAAATACTGTAGGTTTCCGTACCAGCCGTCCGCCTTGTCTTTCTCCAGAACGTAATCCAAAAGCAGCTGGGCATCCTCGCTGCTGTACTCGTCCGTTCCGTCCAGCCGCGTCAGCGTGCCACCGGAATTGGCGAAGCAGAGGAAATGGTCGATGGTGACCGTGTCCCCTTTTTTGTCCGGAAACGGCGGCTGACCTCTGTCACTGTTTCCCATGGGGACAGACTGCGCCAGCAGCATCGGCACTGCGGTGCGGATACACCACGCCGGAGAAGCGTAGCTCTCCCCTTCCTCCCAGTGGTAATCCGGATCCCACGGATGGTCGTCAGGATCTCGCCAGGGCGGCAGGTCTGGCTCCGGCTCAGTCGTCCGGGGCGGCCGTGTTTCCGGACTCGCCGTGGTGGCTGCCGGTTTTGTTTCATGTGAAACAATCCGGGTCGTCACAGTCGTTGCTTTGGTCTGCCGCGGTGCGGTGGTCTGGGCTGCTGCGGTAGTCTGCGCCGGCGCCTGCACCGCAGGGGCTTGGGTCTGTGCCGGTTTTGAAGCTGCCGCCGTAGTTTTTGCCGTTGTTTCGGTGGTTTCTGAGGTAGTTTCCGACGAGGCGGAGGTGGCGGCCTCTGTGGTCTCCCCGGTGCTCTCTGCGGCAGATGTCGCAGGCGGCTGTCCCGGCGGTTCGCCGTCAGGCTTCTGGGGCACGGTGGTCTCGCTGATGGCGATCTGCTCCAGGAGATTCCGGGTCTGGTTATAGCTCATGGCTTCTGTCACCACATTGAGGGCGATCAGGGGAACGAGCAGCACGGCAGTGAGCATCGCCATGGTAATGCAGATAAACTGCCGGCGCACCCGGCGGATCATGCTTTTTTCTCCAGGAAATAGCCGATGCCGCGGGCGGTGCGGATCTGCACCGTAGAATGGATGGCGGTGAGCTTTTTCCGCAGGAAGGAGATATACACCTCGATGTTGTTATATTCCACGTCGCTCTCATAGCCCCAGATCTTTTCGATAAAGCGCTCTTTCGGCAGGATCTGCCCCGGATTGGAGAGGAGCATTTCCATGATCTGATATTCTTTCAGGCTGAGTTTCATGCGGTTTTCGCCTTGAATGAGGTCATAGGTCTGGCGGTTCAGCTGGAGTTCCTCAAAGTGGAGACAATCCACCTCGACTTCCCCTTTACGCCGGGTCAGCGCCCGGATGCGCGCGAGGAGTTCGCCGGTGGAAAACGGTTTTGTGAGGTAGTCATCCGCGCCGCAGTCCAGCCCGTGGATCTTGTCCTCCACCTCTGATTTTGCGGTGAGGAGCATAATGGGCGTGGCGTTTTTTTCCTGCCGCAGGATCTGCACGATCTCAGTACCACTGCGGACAGGGAGCATGATATCCAGGAGGATGCAGTCATAGATGCCGGTTCGGGCGTATTCCAGGCCGTCGTCACCGTCAAAGACGGTATCTACGTTGTATTTGTTGCGTTTGAGGATCTCCGCCAGCGTATCCGCCAGCTGTACCTCATCTTCCACAACGAGAATATTCATTTTTATCACCCTTTCAAAAGCATAGGTTTCCAGTATCTATTGTAAAGGGAAAAGCTTAATACAGTCTTAAACATGAGAAAAGAGGGTAGTACTGCGACACTGTTCCCCCTTTGCGTAACGAAAATAGCACTGCCTTTCGTGCGATACACTGCCGCACAAACAAGGGTAGGCGAGCGGCGTGCTCAGCCCGTCGCCCAGCGGAAATGGCGACGGCAGACTCGCCCAAGGATAGCGAGCCGCCGCTGAGCCTTTTCCCCGATTCAACGGAGAAAAACGATTTTCCTTACGGCAGACAAGCTGCCTGTTCCCCCCTCCGGGGAATTTATGTTGTGCATTGCCTTTCGTGCGATACACTGCCGCACATGTAAGTGTTGGCGAGAGCTTTTCTTTTTTTGCTTCTTTTTTTCTTTTTAGCAAAGAAAAAAAGAAGAGAAAAATTATCGGGCGAACCATGTTCGCCCCTACAATATGCGTGGCAAACGCCATAAAAACAACAAAAACCACCTGCACAAGCAACATTCAGAAAACCTGCACCGCAAGCACCGGCAAAGGCAACTATCGGCGTTTGCAAGCCCAGGCGGACAGCGAGGGCAACGAGCGATTCCGCCGAACGGTTTCACAGCGTTTTCCCTAGGGCAGTGTTTCCGAGTACGTCAAAGCATCAACGGGCGAACCATGTTCGCCCCTACAATATGCGTGGCAAACGCCGTAAAAATAACAAAAACCGCCTGTACAAGCGACATTCAAAATGCCACATCACAAGTACCGGCAAAGGCAACTATCGGCGTTTGCAAGCCCAGGCGGACAGCGAGGAACGAGCGATTCCGCCGGACGGTTTCACGGAGTTTTCCCTAGGGCAGTGTTACCGGAATGGGAAAGGATTATCGGGCGAACAATGTTCGCCCCTACGATGTCACTTTCAAGAAGCCACGGGGCGATGTGGGCATCGCCCCCTACAGTCATAACGCAGAGACAATTGCGTGGCAAACGCCATAAAAACAACAAAAACCGCCTGCACAAGCGACATTCAGAAAACCTGCACCGCAAGCACCGGCAAAGGCAACCATCGGCGTTTGCAAGCCCAGGCGGACAGCGAGGAACGAGCGATTCCGCCGGACGGTTTTTGGGGTGTTATCCCTAGGGCGGCGTTGCCGGGAGAGCAAGGGTATCAATGGTATCCCCCTGCCCTGTCGGGCATCCCCCTTTTCAAGGGGGACGAGAGACTCCTCCGCCCTGACGGGCACCTCCTCTAGGAGAGGAGGCTCGGGCGAACGATGTTCGCCCCTACGATGTCACTTTCCAATGTGGGCATCGACCCCTACAATGCGTGATTTGCACAAGTACTTTTATCTTATCCGCTTACACCAACGGCTGCTTCTTGATCTTGTCGCTCCGGCGCGGATACTTTTTGGGCGTAGCTTCCACTTTCCGGATCTGGATCATGCGCCGCGCGCCGGCAGTCGGCAGGGCGTACTGCACCTCTCCGGCAATCTCTCCGCCCAACTGCTTTGCCGCCTGCTCTGCCTGCGCTGCGGTCTCTGACGGGCCTTTCATGGCTGCAAATATGCCGCCCACCTTGACAAAGGGCAGACAATACTCCGTCAGCACCGGCATCGCCGCCACGGCTCTGGCGGTCGCCATGTCAAACTGCTCCCGCAGTTCCGGCTGTTGTGAGCCTTCCTCCGCTCTGGCGTGGATGCAGCGCACGTTGGCAAGCCCCAGTTTCTCCGCCGTCTGCTCCAGAAAGCCAACGCGCTTTTGCAGACTGTCCAACAGTGTCACCTGTAGATCCGGACGCAAAATCGCCAGTACCATGCCGGGAAAGCCTGCGCCAGTGCCCACATCGATGCAGGACGCACCCAGGGGCAGCTGCACCAGCTTCAGCAAAATGGCGCTGTCCAGAAAATGCTTTTCCCACACCTCCGCCGGCTCTGTAATGGCGGTGAGATTCATGTGCTGGTTGACTTCGACCAATTCCTTCCAGTAGCATTGCAGCTGTGCAAAGTGGCTCTCCGCCAGCGGCAGTTCCGCGCCGGCAAACAGTGCTTTTGCCGCTTCATATGTCATCATGCCTGTTCCTCCTTTGCGGCATCCCATACCATCAGCACGGAAATATCCGCCGGAGAAACCCCGGAGATCCGGCTCGCCTGCCCCAGATTCTGGGGACGGTGCGCATTCAGCTTTTCCGCTGCCTCCAGACGCAGTCCGCGCACGGTGGTATAGTCCAGATCCTCCGGCAGACTGCGGTTTTCCAGCTTCCGCATGCGGTCGATCTGTGCCATTTGCTTTTGAATATAGCCGTCATATTTGATCTGGATCTCCACCTGCTCCCCGATGACCGGATCCAGTGCCGGACGGGTCTCGTCAAAGGGCGCAATGCCGACATAGTCCAGCTGCGGACGGCGGATCAGATCTGCCGCCTTGCATCCGGTGGACAGGGGCGCTGTACCGTGGGATTCCAAAAAGGCGTTGATCTCCGGTGAGGGCGCAATGTTCGCCTTTTCCACCCGCTTTTTCTCCTGCGCCACCAGCTGGTATTTTTCCAGCATGTGCTGATAGCGCTCCTCGGATACCAGCCCCAGTGCATGTCCCAGGGGCATGAGCCGCTGATCGGCGTTGTCCTGGCGCAGGATCAGGCGGTATTCGCTCCGAGAGGTCATCATGCGGTAGGGATCTTCACAGCCCTTTGTCACCAGATCGTCCACCAGTGTGCCGATATAGGACTGCGCCCGATCCATGACAAATGCCGGCTTTCCCTGCACTGCCAGTGCCGCGTTAATGCCTGCCACCAGACCTTGCGCAGCGGCTTCTTCATAGCCGGAGCTGCCATTGAACTGGCCTGCCCCGAACAGCCCGGCGATCTTCTTGCTCTCCAGGGATGCCCGAAGCTCTGTGGGGTCTACGCAGTCGTACTCGATGGCATACGCCGGGCGCATGATCTCCACATGCTCCAGACCCCGGATGGTGCGGAGAAATGCCAGCTGGACATCCTCCGGCAGCGAAGAGGACATGCCCTGCAAATAGTATTCCTCTGTCTGCATGCCCATAGGCTCTACAAAAAGCTGATGCCGGGGTTTGTCGGAAAAGCGGACGATCTTTGTCTCAATGGACGGACAGTACCGCGGGCCGACACCCTCGATCTGTCCCGAAAACAAGGGCGAACGGTGGAGATTTTCCCGGATGATCCGGTGGGTCTCTTCGTTGGTATAGGTGATGTAGCAGGACACCTGGTTGTGCATCCGGGACGGGTCAGAGCCAAAGGAAAACGGCACGATATGGTCATCGCCGTCCTGACGTTCCATAGCGTCGAAGTCGATGCTCCGGCGGTGGACACGGCAAGGCGTTCCGGTCTTAAAGCGGCGCATCCGCAGTCCCAGTTCCTGGAGATTTTTCCCCAGAGGGCGGCTGGGCAGTGCCGCATCCGGGCCGCTCTCATAGGAGACCTGTCCCACATGGATCCTGCCGTTGAGGTATGTTCCGGTGGCGATCACTGCGGCGGAGACGGTATACTGTGCGCCAAGGGAAGTGACCACGCCGGTGACTCTGCCGTTTTCGGTCTGGATCTCGGCGATCTCCGCCTGTTTGATCTCCAGGAGCGGTGTCTTTTCACAGACCTGTTTCATGTAGTTATGATACTGCACCCGGTCTGCCTGCACCCGAAGGCTGTGGACTGCCGGGCCTTTGCCCCGATTCAGCATGCGGCTCTGGAGAAAGCAGGCATCTGCCGCCTTTCCCATTTCGCCGCCGAGGGCGTCGATCTCCCGGACGAGATGTCCTTTTGCCGTGCCGCCGATGGACGGATTGCAGGGCATATTGGCGATCTGGTCAAGAGAAATCGTAAACAGCACCGTGCGGCAGCCCAGGCGTGCGGCGGCAAGAGCAGCCTCTACGCCGGCATGGCCTGCGCCGACCACGGCGACATCATAAGTTCCCATATGATAATATTCCATAGGTATCACCTCAAATTATATAGCGGCGTGCTTGCCGCTGAGCCTTACCCGCGGTGTGCTCACCGCCGAGCCTTACCCCCCAATAAAGCGGAGAGAAAAGGGCAGTCTTACGGCGGCGGCAGCCGCCTGTTCCCCCCTCCGGGGGATTTTTGTTGTGCATTGCCTTTCGTGCA
>CAVAQT010000040.1:0-18591 GCA_963590855.1 Ruminococcus bromii | reverse complement strand
CCCGCCTGCGTATTTTTGCCTTGTCTGCAACAAAATTATGCTCGAAAATCCACACATATTTCTTGTGAAGACAGGTTCTTACTTCCGGTGGAAGAGGCCCTTTTTCTCATACGGTTCACTTTCGTGAGAGAGCAGGGTATAGCCGATGCCCTTGATCTCCTTGTCCAGCATGGAGATATCTACCGGCGCTTCACTGATGATGACCGTCTCACCGTTCTTTGCAGAAGAAGTCACCTTTTTTACGTTGCAGTTCTGGCGCACCAGGTCGTTCATATGTGCTTCGCACATGCTGCACATCATACCGTCGATTTTTAATGTTGTCTTTACCATGATCGTTACCGCCTTTCTCGTTATGGTACGCCTCTATTATATACCCTGTAGGGGTATTTGTCAAGAGCCTTTTTACAAAACATGTGAAAAGATCTGTTCCGAAACCGGGGCACTTCTTGTGCAAAAAACAGAAACCTGCCGTCGCCGTGGAGTGTGCCGCCGGGGATTCGGGTTTTGCATACGATTTTGATAGAATGATATTGCTTTGCACGATTTTTGCGATGCAAGATTCTGCTGCTTTGCACAATTTGTGCGAAAAATAAGCAACATCTGTGGTTGCATCTTCCGGAGAATCATGCTATAATAGAGTCAATGCAATTGTACTTTTATTTGGATTTTTCGGGATTTTTTCCATGTTCTCCGGGAAAAATCAGGAAAATCCGCCGAACGCAAAGGAGAACGACATGAAAATTGGAGTGATCGGACACAACTACTCCCACGGTGCAGATTTTGTGATGGACTATCCGGACGGGCCGGGCTGTTATCTGTTCCTTCTGGTGAAAACGCCTGCACGATTTTTATTGAATGGGAAAAAGTTGCGTCTGGAAAAGAACACGATCGTATTTTTCACCCCGCACACTGCCTGCCGCTATGAAGCAGAAAACGGCATCTACACCGATGACTGGTTTTATTGCAGCATGACGCCGGAGGAGGAAATCGCGCTGCGCAATGAGGGCATGCCTTTTGATACGCCCATGCAGACGCAGAACGCCGCCGAGCTGTCGGATCTGATCCGCAAGATGGCGTATGAGCACTATTCCGCGGAGCTGATGCACAGCGAGATCGAGCACCAGTATGCCAGCATCCTGCTGATGAAGATCCGCCGGGAATACTGCGCCGGCGATCATCACAGCACCCTGCAGCTGAAGGACAACAACCAACAGCTGACCTATCTGCGGATGCGGATCTACCAGACGCCGGAGCAGTTCGGCACGGTGGATTCCATGCTGGATTTCGTCCGCATGAGCCGCTCTGGCTTGCAGCATTTGTATAAAAAGACCTTCGGCGTTACTGTGATGACAGACGTGACCTGTGCCAAAATGCAGCGCGCCAAGGAGCTGCTCTCGTCCACCGGTCTGACCGTAGGCGAGATCGCGGAGCAGTGCGGCTATGGCTGTACCTACAGCTTTCTGCGGCAGTTCAAGAAAAACTGCGGCAGCACGCCCAGTGATTTCCGCAAGCAGGGACGGCTGACATCGCGCATGGCGACATCTGCCTGATCTGTTTTTGCAGACACCCGGTGGGGTGAGCATCCGCGGCATTTTGCCGCAAGGGAAAAGACTATGATGAAACATGTATTTGCCGGCGCAGTTGCTGCCGGAATGCTTTGGTGCACCTGCACCGCGTCGATCTCTGTATCGGCGCTGCCCCAGAACCAGACCCCGATGCGGGACATCACCACTGCCCAGTTGGTCAAGGATATGGGCATCGGCATCAATCTGGGAAACACTTATGAATCCTGCGGCGACTGGATCGACAAGTGGGGCGACGGTACGCCGGAATCCTATGAGACTGCCTGGGGCAGCCCGGTAATTACGCAGCAGATGATCCAGGGCTATGCCGACGCCGGCTTTGACACCCTCCGTGTTCCGGTGGCGTGGACAAATCTGATGGGCGATAACTACACCATCAGCGACCAGTATCTTTCGGCTGTCCGCGAGGTCGTGGACTGGGCGATGGACTGCGGTCTCTACGTCATCCTGAACCTGCACTATGACGGCGGCTGGATGGCGAATTTCCCCACGGACAAGGAAAACTGCATGGAAAAGTACAAGCGGATCTGGACACAGGTCAGCGACGCTTTTGCCGATTACAGCGACTACCTTGTCTTTGAGTCCCAGAACGAGGAACTGGGCTGGGAGAGTCTCTGGAACCGCTGGGGCGGCACAGAGGGCAAGGCGGAGTCCTATGCCCTGGTCAATGAGATCAACCAGACCTTTGTAGACATTATCCGCGCATCCGGCGGCAATAATCCTCAGCGCCACCTGCTCATTTCCGGCTATAATACTGATGTGGAGCTGACCTGTGACAGTCTGTTCCAGATGCCGGACGATCCGGCAAACCGCTGCGCTGTTTCGGTGCATTATTATACCCCCTCCGGCTTTGCCATTCTGGAAGAGGACGCAGACTGGGGCAAAATGCGCTCCACCTGGGGCACAGACGCCGACTATCAGGAATTGAACCGCAATATGGATCTGCTGAAAACTACCTTTGTGGATCAGGGCATCCCGGTAATTATCGGCGAATACGGCTGCCCGAAGAAGAACAAGGAAGAAGAATCTGTCCGGAAGTTCCTGTCCTCCGTCTGTGAGGCGGGCTATTCCCGGGATATGTGCCCGGTGCTGTGGGATATTACAGACCTGCACTACGACCGGAGCAGCTGCAAGATGTATGATGATACACTGATGCAGCAGCTTCTGGCGGTAAAGGGCAGCGAGAAACCGGAGACGCTCACAGGCGACTGCAACCAGGACGGCGCGGTTTCTGCGGCGGATGCTGTGGTGCTGGCGCAGTATCTCCTGGGCGCAAAGGCACTTTCTGAACCGGCTGCAAAGGCGGCAGACTGCACCGGAGACGGCGTAGTCAACGGAATGGATCTGGCACGCCTGCGGCAGCTGTTGACTGCATGACAATTTCATAAACTTCATATGAGCCTGTTTTGCATGTGTATTCATGGAACATGCTCGCATAAACATTCTGCAAAAAGCGGACAGCTTCCCAAACCGGGAACTGTCCGCTTTTTGTCAGTATACTGTGCAGTGATACCCGCAATACAAAAGAGAAATAGCCGCCCTACTTTCACATAAGGCGGCTGTTTCTATATGATACCCGCGAATGGCTGTATCCTACAAAGCCGTTCTGTCAAAATCTTGACAGGATCGTCCGATTTTGCTATAATAGGTATCACGAGCGTACCGAAAGGTCTACCGGCGGTCAATCCAACTCCCGGCTGTGTGAAAACACAGTGACAAGGGAGTTGTTGCGTTATGACATGGATGGAGTTTTTGACTTTATGCAACGTCATTTGTAATGTGATTCTGCTTCTGCAAAACAGCAGTAAGAATCGCTCTCGCAATACAAAAGAGAAATAGCCGCCTCACTCTCACATAAGGCGGCTATTTTTAAAATAAGCCAACTAAATCGGGAGTGACCGCCATTCGGTACGCTCTCTTTATGTTTATTATACCCGAATCCGTCCGGTTTGTCAAGGGGCAGACCGGATTATTTTTATGCAGAAATTGTATAATATGCACGTCTTTTCTCGGACGATGCCGAACTTTCCACAAAACCATTTGTTTTTCTCTGTTAAAATGTTGAAAATATTGTGGAAAGCTATTGTGAAATAGAGAGAATTTATGCTTCGATCCTGCCCTCTGTCAGCTCGGCTGCGGGATAATAATGCATCAGGATCTCCTGCCAGTCCGCGCCGTCCTTTGCCATGGCGTTTGCCCCGAACTGGCTCATGCCCACGCCGTGTCCATAGCCCTTGGTGGTGAAAACCAGCTCGCCGTCTTTCACTTCTACGGAAAAGGCAGCCGACCGCAGCCCCAGCGCTTCCCGCAACTGCTGCCCGGTGCAGGAGACACCGCCGACGGTCACCTGGAGCACCGTCCCGGAATCGGAACGATCCCCGGTCTGCACCCATTTTGCCATGTCGCTGTCCCAGACGGCATCGGGCAGCAGCGCCTGTACCGCCTCCTGAAATTCCGCACCGCTGAAGCTGGCGGTCTCCAGATACCGCGGCGCAGCCGTGTCCGCTTCGCTTTCCACCGGGACGAGATATGCCACCGGACTGCCCCACACGTTTTCTGCACTTTCCGTGACACCGGCGGACATGGAGCAGAACGCCGCAATAATGGGCGCGCCGTCATATTCCAGGACATAGGGGAGTACCTCGTCTACCGCCTGGGTGATCTTGGCATAGGCGCTGTCGAAGTTGTCGCCGTAGTATTGCCGCGCCTGATTTTCCGTGAAGCACGCCTGATACTGGCTGCTGTCGTTGGAAAAATCCGCGCCGCAAAGCTCCGCAGTGGGACTGGATTTTTCTAGGAGATGCTGCCGCTCGGCATAGGTGTGCGCCGCCACCGCCTGTGCCTTGAGTGCCTCCGGCGCAAAGGTCGCCGGCATTTCTGCACAGACCGCGCCGATCACATAGTCCCGGACGGAGATCTCCTCCACCTTGCCGCTGGTGATGTCCAGCATCTTGTAGGTGCTGCAAAGCTGTGCTGTTTCCGCTGTCTCCTCGGTGCCTGCAGGATCTGTGGCATCCTCCGGCGCAGAAAGGGAAGTGGGTGCTGTGGCAGACGGCGGCGCTGTGCCGGAAGAACGCGCCGTAAACTGCGCCGGAAGCACTGTAAACAAAAACAGGGCAGCCGTAAAAGCGCCCAGGATCATCAAATATTTCCTCATTTTTCCCAGTTCCTTTCTGTTTTTGCCCGGCGCATGTTCCACCGGACAAAAACCTTTGAAAAAGATTGACAGGCGGCGGCTTTTCGTGTATAATATAAGGTAACGATTAAAAAGGAGGCAATCTCTATGACACCGCAGCTGATTTATAACCACAGCATCGAGGACTCTGATATCCACAATTTATGCGAAGACTTGGTACAATATTCCGCCATCGCTCCAAAATATTACGAACGCTTCGATGTGAAACGAGGTCTGAGAAACGCAGACGGTTCCGGCGTCATTGCTGGGATTACCCGGATCTGTATGGTACATGGCTATGTCATGAGTGAAGGCGAGCGCCAGCCGATCCCCGGCCAGCTCATCTACCGCGGCTATGATATCAACGACCTGATCGAAAACGCAGAGCGGGAAGACCGCTATGTCTTTGAAGAAGTTGCATACCTGCTCCTGTTCGGCAGACTCCCGAACGGCGCAGATCTGGAGCGCATGACACGTTCTCTCGGCGTTCGCCGCGAGCTGCCGCCGGGATTCCTGGTAGATTCCATCATGCAGTCTCCGTCCAATAACATTATGAATAAGCTGGCGCGGAGCATCCTGTCCCTGTATTCCTACTCCGATGTGACCGAGAATACCACCATTGAGGACGAGATGTCCATCGCCCTGGATCTGATCGCAAAGATGCCCATCCTCATGGACGGCGCATATCAGGCGAAGCGCCATAAGTATGACAACGCCAGCCTCATCATGCATCCGCTGCGTCCGGAGGAGAACACCGCAGAATCCATCCTGTCCCTGATCCGGAGCGACCGCTCCTATACCAAGGCAGAGGCACAGCTGCTGGATACCCTGCTGGCGCTCCACGCAGACCACGGCGGCGGAAACAATTCCACCTTTGCCTGCCGCGTGGCGACCTCTTCCGGCACAGATCCCTTTGCCGCATACACCTCCGCCATCAACTCCCTCAAAGGGCCTCGTCACGGCGGCGCGAACATCAAGGTCATCCAGATGCTGGACGACATCAAGGCACATGTGGCGCACTGGGAGAACGAGGGCGAAGTCGCCGACTATCTCACCAAGATCCTGCGGAAGGAAGCCAACGACGGCTCCGGTCTGATCTACGGCATGGGACATGCCGTCTATACCCTGTCTGATCCCCGTGCTGTGATCCTGAAGCGCAAGGCAATGGCACTGGCTTCCGGCAAGGAGATCGAACGGGAGTTCAAGCTGCTGGATACCATTGAAAAACTGACACCGGAACTGATGAAGTCTGTCCGCGGCAGCGACAAGGTCGTCTGTGCCAATGTGGATATGTACTCCGGTCTGGTGTACCGGATGCTGGGCATTCCGGACGAGCTGTTTACGCCGCTGTTCGCCACCGCCAGAATGGTGGGCTGGGCGGCGCACCGTATGGAAGAGATGCTCACCGGAAAGCGGATCATTCGTCCGGCATACAAGGCGATCGCAAAGGCGAAGGAGTATGTTCCTCTATGCGACCGATAATCTCCATGCTGAGGATGCGGCGGCGGCCACGGCTGCCAGCCGCATTTTGCCTACTTTGCTGCCTGCTGTTTTCCGGCTGTACGCCGGGCGCAACGGTAGATTCTCTGCTGAAACCGCCCAGTCTGAGCGAAGAACAGCAGCAGATCTACCTGGCGCTCCAGGACGCCGTGGGGAGCAGCATCACCCTCCAGTACCCCAGAGCCGGCGCGAATCTCTCCGCCTTTACGGTAGCGGATCTGGACGGGGACGGCGCAGACGAAGCGCTGGTATTCTATAAGAAAACCAGCCTTGCCGCCGCGGAAAACGGGCTGCGGCTCAGCGTTCTGGATCAGGTCAAAGGGGCGTGGATGTCTGTGTGCGACCGTCCGGCGGACGGCACAGAGGTAGAGCGCATCGAGGTATCGCCCATGGGAGACACTACCCAGAACCAGATCTTTGTGGGCTACAGCGGCGTGGATCAGTCGGACAAGTCTCTGACCGTCTATCGCTACGGCGACAGCGAGGTGCAGCAGCTGTTCACCGCGCCGTATACCATGTTCGACGTGGCAGACCTGGACGGCGACCAGAGCCGGGAGCTTCTGGTGTTGGGAAAGCTGACGGAAAACGCCTCTTCCTCGGCGGCAATGTACCGTCTCCAGGACGGCAGCATCAAGGATAACGGCAAGCTGGATCTGCGCACCGGGTTTACGGATTTCAGCCAGACGGTGTACGGCACATTGTCCGACGGTACTACCGGTATCTATATCGACGGCGCTACCGGGCCGTCCTCGCTGCAAACCGAGATCCTGCATGTGCAGGGGAATACCCTGGCATATGTGCTCTCCGACAGCGAATCGGTGTCACAGACCAACCGCTCGGTGGGTTATCTTTCCATAGATCTGGACGGTGACGGCGCAGTGGAGATCCCGGTGCAGGAGCCGTTTCCGGGCTATGGCGCAGATGCCTCAGAGCAGGTGCGTCTTACCCGGTGGCTCAGCGTCTCTGAGGGCAGCCTGACCGAAAAGGCACGGGGCTATTTCAGCCTGAATGACGGCTGTGTGTTCCTGCTGCCGGCGGCGTGGTATGACACGGTGACTGCGGTGACGGATACCCTCACAGGGGACATTGTGTTCTGCCGCTATGACGGCGAGATGAACGACCATATGACCGAGCTGCTCCGCTATAGTGTGGCACAGGATGCAGAATCCCAGGAAGAGCGCGAAGCCGAGGGCTATCAGCTGCTCCATACCCGGGGCAAGGCGTCCTATTATATGAAAGCTGCTGAGACCGAGGACGATCTGGCACAGCCGTGGGAAACGCTTATGGTGCGGTTTTTGTTTGTACAGTAAGGAGCTTTCCTGTGCTGAGATGGGACGAAGTGCCGGAGGGATAATTTTAATGCAGGAGTCCTGTACCGGAAATGGAAAACCTTACGGTAACGTATATAACATTCTCCCAATCGTAGGGGCGAACATGGTTCGCCCGGGATTACCCATAAACCTACCAAGGGGCGAACGATGTTCGCCCCTACAGAGGAAACCTTGCATTTGATTGTACCCCCTGTCTCTTTCTCATACTTTCTCATAGAAGGGATAAGCCTTCTATGAGTGAATATGTCCCCCTTGAAAAGAGGGATGTCCCGAAGGGACAGGGGGATGATCCGCCTTTCGGAATGTGAAAATAAAAACAGTCTCTCAAACAGAGGTGTAGAAATGAAACGAATTTTAGTGTGTGAAGATGAAGATGTGATCCGGGACTTTGTCGTCATCAACCTCAAGCGCGCCGGCTATGACGTGTGCGATGTGGGATGCGGCGAGGATGCGCTCCGGGTCTTTGAAGAGGAGCACGGCAACTTTGACATCGTGCTGCTGGATATCATGATGCCCGGCATCGACGGCTTTACCGTCTGCAAAAAGCTCCGGGAAAAGAGCTCCACCATCGGCATTATCATGCTGACGGCGCGGACACAGGAGATGGATAAGGTCAGCGGACTGATGTTCGGCGCGGACGACTATATCACAAAGCCGTTTTCGCCCTCTGAGCTGACCGCCAGAGTGGACGCCATCTACCGCCGTGTCTGCATGAGCTTTATCAAGGACGAACAGTCGCCCGTCATCGAAAGCGGCCCGTTCACCCTGAACCTCAAGAGCCGCACCGTCACCAAAAACGGCAAGCTCATCGACCTGACCCAGGTGGAATACCAGATCATGGAATATTTCCTGAACAACCAGAACACTGCGCTGGATCGCGCCAGCATCCTGAACCACATCTGGGGCGACGGCTATTTCGGCGATGACAAGATCGTGGACGTGAATATCCGCCGTATCCGCATGAAGATCGAAGAAGAACCCAGCAAGCCGCATTACATTACGACGATCTGGGGCTATGGATATAAGTGGAATGACAAATAAACGCAGACGCGGCGCAAAAAAACGCGCCGGAAGCTCAATTACGCGGCGGTGGGTCATCAATAACCTGGGGATCATCGCTCTGGTGCTGACGATACTGGATCTGGCATTTATCTATATTATGCAGAACTACTACTATAGTGCGTCCCAGCAGTATCTGAATACCAAGATCAGCTCCGTGACCGGTGTCCTCAGCCGCTATGCCCAGGATGCCGATATCAATTTCTCCTCGGAGATGCGCAGCACCATCGAGAATTTTTCCGATAAGGACAAAATGGAACTGATGGTGATCAATTCCCGCGGCAGAGTCGCCCTGACCTCCTCCGGCTTTACGCCGGCAGAGGGCGCAGCTATGCCCGACTATGAAAACGTCATGGACGGCGGCGACGGTTATTGGGTGGGCAAGCAGGACGGCGAGACCATCATGGCGCTTTCTGTGGATATTTCCGATATGAACACGGAATACAACGCCATCCGGGTGGTCGCGTCCCTGGATCGCATCCAGTCTGCCGTCAATACTTACATTTTCGGCGTCACTGCGGTGTGCGCCGGCGTGCTCCTGCTTCTGGGCATTACGGGCATGTACTTCATCCGCTCTATTGTGCGCCCCATCAAGCAGATCAACGCTACTACCAAGCAGTACGCAAAGGGTGACTTTTCCGTCCGCATCCAGGAAAACAGCAACGACGAGATCGGCGATCTCTGCGTGTCCATCAACCAGATGGCGGACGAGCTCTCCAATACGGAGAACATGAAAAACGAGTTCATCTCCTCGGTGTCCCATGAACTGCGCACGCCGCTGACTGCCATTAAGGGCTGGGCGGAGACCATGTGCATGGAAGCTGATCCGGACACCGTACAGCGCGGCGTGCATGTCATCGTCAACGAGACCGAGCGCTTGTCGGAAATGGTAGAGGAGCTGCTGGACTTCTCCCGGATGCAGAGCGGCAGATTCTCTCTCCAGTGCGCCACCATGGATGTGCTGGCGGAGCTGGGGGACGCTGTGCTCATCTATACGGAAAAGGCAAAGCGGGAGAACATCCACATCATCTATCAGGAACCGGAGATGCTGCCCTTTGTCTACGGCGACAAAAACCGCATCCGTCAGGTGTTTATCAACGTCATTGATAACGCCATCAAATATTCCAACTCCGGCAGCACCATCACCATCAGCGCCGAAGAAGTGGGAAATATGATCCAGGTCACCATCACAGACAACGGCGTGGGCATCAGCGCCGCCGATCTGCCCCGGGTCAAGACGAAGTTCTTTAAGGCAAACCACACCCGGCGCGGTTCGGGCATCGGACTCGCCGTGGCAGATGAAATCATCACCATGCACGGCGGCAGATTGGACATCACCAGTGAGCTGAACGTGGGCACCAATGTGACCATCACCCTCCCGGTAGAAGCCCAGCGCCGCAGCAGCGCAGCGACCTAACGGCATCCGCCCGTTTTCGCGAACCAGAAGAAAGGACAGCACATGGCAAAACAACCCAGAGAAAACCCAAAGCACATGACCAAGATCGGCGGTCAGGCACTGATCGAGGGCGTTATGATGAAAGGCGCAGATACCGGCGCTATGGCATGCCGTCTCCCCAACGGCGAGATCGACGTGGAGACCTGGAAGGAGAATAACGGCAAGAACATGCCCTGGTACCGAAAGTGTCCCTTTGTCCGCGGCAGCTTCAACTTCGTGCTGTCCATGAAGGACGGCTACCGCTGCCTGACAAAGTCGGCAGAAAAACAGGTGCCGGAGGACGAGGAAGAGAGCGACGAGGACATGAACCGCTTTGAAAAGTGGCTGGATGAAAAGCTGGGAGACAAGCTCTTCGGCATCATTATGTCTATCGGCATGGTGATCGGCATCGCCGTCGCCATCGGCCTGTTTGTGTTCCTGCCGAAGTTCCTCATTGCCCAGCTCATCGCCCATACGCCCATCCCCGACAACAGCCGCTTCGTGCGGTCGCTGCTAGAGGGCATCATCAAGATCGCCATCTTCCTGGGCTATATGGCGTGCACCGGACTGATGAAGGACATCCGCCGTACCTATGAATACCACGGCGCAGAGCATAAGACCATTGCCTGCTATGAGGCAGGGGAGGAGCTGACCGTAGAGAACGTGAAGAAGCACACGCGCTTCCATCCGCGCTGCGGCACAAGCTTCATCTTTATCACCCTGATCGTCAGCATCCTGGTGATGTGCATCGTGCCCATTTATCAGGTGCTGCCCCGTGTCATTGTCAGCATTCTCCTGCTGCCAGTAGTGGTGGGCATCTCCTATGAGTTCATCCGCATCGCCGGCCGGAGCAACAGCTGGCTGACCCGGGCGCTTTCCTGGCCGGGACTCCAGATCCAGCGCATCACCACCCGTGAACCGGATGCCTCCCAGATCGAGTGCGCCATTGCTGCGCTGAAGCCCTGCATCCCGGAGGACATGGAGGACGACAAGTGGTAAACACCCCCCGCGCCGCCATGCAGCAGACCCGGCAGCAGTTGGAAAGCGCCGGACTGGAATCGGCGCAGTTCGAGAGCCGTATCCTGTTGGAGACGGTGCTGGAGCTGCCCTGCGGCGTACCGCTCCCAGAACAGCCCCTCACCCCGGCACAGCAGCAGCGCCTGGCGGAACTGACGGCGCGCCGCTGCGCCCGTGAGCCGCTCCAGTATCTCTGCGGCACATGGGAGTTTTTCGGACTGGAATTTCAGGTGGGCGAGGGCGTTCTCATTCCGCGGCAGGATACCGAGACACTGGTAGAGACGGTGCTGGAGCTGCGCAGCGGAGCGCCGTCCACCTGCCTGTTGGATCTTTGCAGCGGTTCGGGCTGTATCCCGGCGGCGGTCGCAGCGCATCTGCCGGACGTCACCGGGGCAGTGCTGGAACTGTCTCCGGATGCCCTGCCCTATCTGCGGCGGAATCTGGCGCGCCACGCGCCGCAGCTGCAATGCTGCGCCGGAGATGTGCTGCATCCGCCGGCAGACCTGCTGCAACAGCAGTATCACATCATCACCTGTAATCCGCCCTATCTCACCGCAGCTGATATGGCGCAGCTTCAGCCAGAGGTCGCCCATGAACCCGAGACCGCCCTGTTCGGCGGCACGGACGGGCTGGACTTCTACCGAAAGCTGACGTCCCTCTGGAAGCCGGCTTTGCAGCCCGGCGGTTGGCTGGTATACGAGGTGGGCGCAGGACAGGCGGCAGATGTGGAACAGATCTTTTGTGAAAACGGCTATGCCCATGCGCACACCGTCTCCGACCTCACAGGCATTGGACGGGTGGTGCTGGGGCAGAATGCCGAAATCTGTGGGTAACGCAATGCCCAGTAAGTTGATACATCCATACCAGATAAAGGACGATATTTTATGGCAAAAGCAGATCTGAAAAAGAAAGTGGTGCTGGAGATCCCCACCACCGAAGAAGAAAAGAAAAAGGCACTGCAAAGTGCCATTGCACATATTACCAAGGTCTACGGTACAGGCGCGATCATGCGTCTGGGCGAGAGCAAGGCGAACCTCAATGTAGAAGCTATCCCCACCGGCTCAATGATGCTGGATATGGCGCTGGGCATCGGCGGCGTTCCCCGGGGACGTATCGTCGAACTGTACGGCCCGGAAAGCTCCGGTAAGACCACTGTTGCCCTGCACATCATCGCCGAGGCGCAGAAGATGGGCGGCGAAGTGGCGTTTATCGACGTGGAGCACGCCCTCGACCCCACCTATGCCGAGGCACTGGGTGTCAACATCGACAACCTGTTGGTATCCCAGCCGGACAGCGGTGAGCAGGCACTGGAAATTGCCGAGGCACTGGTGCGCTCCGGCGCCATCGACGTGCTGGTCGTAGACTCCGTGGCGGCTCTCACCACCAAGGCAGAGATCGACGGCGAAATGGGCGACAGCCATGTGGGACAGCTGGCGCGTCTGATGTCTCAGGCAATGCGAAAGCTGACCGCGGTCATCTCCAAGTCCAAGTGCGTGGCGATCTTCATCAACCAGGTGCGCGAAAAGATCGGCGTCATGTACGGCAATCCGGAGACCACACCCGGCGGCCGCGCGCTGAAATTCTACGCATCCGTCCGGATGGAAGTGCGCCGCGGCGAGCCCATCAAGGACGGCAGCAGCCAGATCGGCAACCGCACCAAGGTGAAGATCAACAAGAATAAGGTCGCACCGCCGTTCCGTGAGGCAGAGTTCGACATCCTCTATGGTCAGGGCATCTCCCGTACCGGCGAGGTCATCGACGTGGCAGTAGAACTGGGCATCGTCAAGAAGGGCGGCGCATGGTTTAGCTATGGCGATCAGAAGCTGGGACAGGGCAGAGAAAACGCCAAGAAAACTCTGGAGGATAACCCCGATATCATGAAGGAGATTGAGGAGAAGATCCTGGAGCACAAGGACGAGCTTATGGCGAGCACCAAGAAGAAAAAGAAGAAGTCCAAGCTGGAAGCAGCTGCGGCAAAGGCTGCCGGAGAAGAGGACATCGAAGAGGGCGCAGAGATCGGCGATATCGTTGAGATAGAGGCAGACGGTGAGTTCAACTCTCTGGAAGAGGGCGAAAACCTGGAGATCAGCGCCGAGGACGATTTTGAAGAATTTGACCCGGCGTGAGGTGACCGCATATGACCATCACCACCCTGAGTGCTCATAAGGGCAACACCTGGAAGATCGAACTGGATGATTCCGGCGAGCTGTTCTTTCTCCACGTTTCTGTGGTGCAGCGGTGCGGTCTGCAAAAGGACATGACTCTGACACCGGCACAGTGGGAACAGGTACAGCTGACAGAGCTTTCCCGAAAGGCATATCAGTACGCCTGCTTTCTCCTGGACAACCGGGGCTACAGCTATCAGGAAATGTTCCGGAAGCTGGAGCCGAAGTATCCCCAGTCCGTGTGCTTCGCCACCGTAGACCGTCTGGCGAAATACGGACAGATCAACGACCGCGCCTATGCGGAACAGCTGGCGCATCATTATGTAGAGGTCAAGCACTTCGGCATGCGCCGGGCATTTCAGGAGATGCGCCGCCGGGGACTGCTGGAAGAACACATCTCTGAGGCATTAGCACCCTATGAAGACGAAGTCACCGGCGAAATCCTGGCAGAACTGGTGGAGGGAAAATACCGGAAGTATTTTCTTGATCCGGATGACCGCCGTACCATGGAAAAGGGCAAGGCGGCACTGGTGCGCCGGGGCTATCGCTTCAGGGAAATCAATGCAGCAGTGCGGGCGTTTTTGGAAGAACAGGAAACATCAGAAGAGGAATAGAAAAAGCACAGAACCAATTTGTGTGACAGAAAGCGAAGGTGCGACGATGAAGAAGCGACAACGTATTCTGCGGTGTGCCGCAGCAGCTGCCCTGTTTGTCCTTGGCGGCGCATGCGCGAAGATCACCACACCCGGATCAAACGCCGTGCATACTAAAGAAGCGGTCATGGCGGCAGCATCCGCGGCGGATACCGCCAACACAACTACAGAAACCACAATGACCACCAATACGACTACCACCCTTGTGACCACTACCACCACAACGACCACTACATCTGGGCTCTGCGCTCCGTTTATTGACGAAAGCGCCGGTATCGACCCGTCCAAACCTATGGTGGCGCTGACTTTCGATGATGGTCCGGGACAATATACAAATAGCATCCTGGATGCGCTGGAGGCCAACCAGGCTCATGCCACATTTTTTGTGGTGGGACAGAATATTAACGAAGAGACCGGCGCAGTCATGAGGCGCGCCGTAGATCTGGGCTGTGAGATCGGCAGCCATACCCAGAATCATGCCGACCTGGTGAAAGCAGATGCCGACACCTTTCAGCAGCAGATCCAGCAGGCGGACGAGAACATCTTCAACGCCATCGGGCGCTATCCGTATTTTCTGCGGCCGCCCTACGGCGACTTCAACGACGATGTGCGCCGCCATGTGGGAAAACCGCTGGCGTTCTGGTCGGTGGACACCAAGGACTGGAAGACCCGGAACACCGCCTGCACCGTCAGTGCAGCCCTGAACAATATCGAGGACGGCGATGTGGTGCTGATGCACGACATCTACGGTGAGACTGCGGCGGCAGCGGCACAGATCGTGCCGTCTCTGGTGCAGCAGGGATACCAGCTGGTGACCCTCAGCGAGCTGACCTATTACCGGGGCGTGGAGATGGAAAACGGCATGATCGTGTTCAGCATGCACCCCGACAAACCCAACTATAAGCTGCCGCCCGACCCGGATGTGCCGGAGACGGAAACCACAGCAGCTTCAGAAACCACAACGGAAACTGTGACTGCGGCGGCGCAGTGACAAATTATGGCAATACCGTACAAAGAGCGTCTGGCGACTTTGCACGCCATCTGCTTGCAAATTTCCCGTCATATTTCACAAAAATGCTCGTGAATACATCAAGTATTCACTCCGCTTTTTGTTTCATCTGACGAAAAATTTGACGACGCATCTGTCGCACAATCTTTGTGCGGTATTGCCTTATAAAAATCAATCGCATGGAGGAAAATAACTATGCCAATTCGTGTGGGCATGGTCTCTCTGGGATGTTCCAAGAATCTGGTCGATTCGGAGCGTATGCTGGCAAAGCTGCGCGCCCACGGCTATCAGCTTGTGACAGAACCCGGCGAGGCAGATATTGCCATTGTCAACACCTGCGGATTCATTCAGTCCGCCAAAGAAGAAGCCATTGAAACCATCCTGGAGCTGGGCGAACTGAAAAAAGAGGGGACACTGAAAAAGATCATCCTCACCGGATGTCTCACCGAGCGCTATCAGGAAGAAGCGGCAGAGCTGTTCACCGAAGCAGACGCCGTGATCGGCATCGGCAACAACCGGGACATCGTGGATATCCTCGACCATGTGCTCGCCGGCGAGCGCGTGGTCAAGTTCGGCAAGAAGAGCGACGCCGAGATGAAGGGCGACCGCATCATCACCACCCTGCCGTTCTTTGCCTACCTGAAGGTTGCCGAGGGATGTTCCAACAACTGTACCTACTGCGCCATCCCTGCCATCCGCGGCCCGTACCGCAGCGTCCCCATGGAGGATGTTCTGGAAGAGGCACGCTGGCTGGCGGAGCATCATGTCACCGAACTGATCGTCATTGCACAGGATACCACCCAGTACGGCACAGACCTGTACGGCAAGTCCAGGCTGCCGGAGCTGCTCCGGGAGCTGTGCCACATCGACGGCATTCGCTGGGTGCGTGTGCTGTACTGCTATCCGGAGCGCATCACCGATGAGCTGCTGGATGTGATGGCAGAAGAGCCCCACATGGTGCCGTATCTGGATCTGCCCATCCAGCACTGTGACGGCGAGATCCTCCGCCGGATGCACCGGCCGGGCAATGAGGAGACCCTGCGGAAAACCATCGCCCACATCCGGGAGCGTGTGCCGGAGATCACCCTGCGCACCACCCTTATCACCGGATTCCCCGGCGAGACCAAGGAACAGTTCAACCGCCTGGGCGACTTCGTCCAGGATATGCAGTTCGATCACCTGGGCTGCTTCGCCTACTCCGAAGAGGAGGGCACAAAGGCTGCCGAGTTTGAAGATCAGATCGACGAGGACGTTCGGGCGCACCGGGCGGATATCCTGATGGAACAGCAGGCAGAGGTCAGCGCCGCCAAGAATGCGGCAAAGCTGGGCAAGCGTATGACCGCTGTCATTGAGGGCTACGACAAGTATGCCGGATGCTATTTCGGCAGAACCGCAGCCGATGCCCCGGACATTGACGGCAAGGTGTTCATCAAGAGCAACAGCCGCCTGCGTCTGGGACAGTATATTACCGTAGAAGTGTTCGACACCATGGACTACGACCTGTTGGCAGAGGAGGTAACTGATGAACCTGCCGAATAAACTGACGCTGATGCGTGTGATCCTCATTCCGTTTTTTCTGGTGATGATCTATGTGGACGCCATTCCGCTGCACTTTTTGTGGGCGCTGGTGATCTTTGCGGCGGCATCTCTCACAGATATGCTGGACGGCAAGATCGCCCGCGCCAGAGGACTGGTGACCAACTTCGGAAAATTCCTCGACCCGCTGGCGGATAAGGTGCTGGTCATTACGGCGCTGACCGTTTTTGTGGAACTGAAAGAATTCCGGATGTCCGCCATCCCCCTGGTTATCATCATCGCAAGAGAGTTTATGGTCTCCGGTCTGCGGCTGCTGGCTGCGGAAGAGGGCGTTGTCATCGCCGCCGGCATCTGGGGCAAGCTGAAAACCGCTTTCACCATGGTGACCATTGTAGGCGTTATGGCATATCTGTCTCTGGCGTATGACTTCGGTCTGGCTGTGCCGGATTTCGTGAAAACGTGGATTCTGGGCGCGCTGATCTGGATCTCCACCATCCTGACCATCATTTCCGGCCTGGTCTATCTCAAGGGCTGCTGGAAGTATATCGACGGGGACAAATAAGGGCTGCCCTGCACGGGATTGCCCATCTCTCCGGATACGTCAAAAAACCGCATTGCTTTCGGGAACAATCCCGGCGGCAATGCGGTTTTTCATGTGTTTGTATCCTTTGTTTACGAACAGTAAAGCAAAGAAATAACCGCCCACAGCTCGCTACTTTGTGGCGGTTATTTTTTCACTTAACGATATGGGAGCATACCGCTTGCTTGGTAGGCTCTCTTTCTATTTCATGATAATACATCACAGCAGATTTGTCAAGAGTGGAGCATCCAAAAATCTCAATATTTTTCTCTGTTTCTATAGACAAATCGCGAAAAGTATGCTATAATAACAAAGAGATACGCGTTCTCGGCGGCGCAGTTCGTCAGAATGCCGAAAAAATGAATATTTTTCTCCACAACTGTGGAAAATCATAGGAAAGGACAAACCATTATGAAGAATACCGCAACCAAGATCAACTGGAAGGGCATGGAATGCATCCAGCTCTGCGCCGGAGGCTATACCGCACTGATCGCGCCGGGCATCGGCTCGAACGTCCTGCGTCTCCACGACGATGCACACGGCGTAGAATTTTTCCGCTGGGATGAGAACAACACCCCGGAGGACATCAAGCAGTCTGCGGAGGTCTGGGGTCTGCCGACACTGTACCTGCCGAACCGCTTTGCCGACGGCGTGCTGAAAACCTCTGATGCCACCTACCAGCTGCCGGTCAACGAGGCTGCGCCGTTCCATAACCATATCCACGGCTTCCTGCACAAGCGGGAGCACACCGTGGTGGCATATTCCGCCAACGAAGAGGGCGCATGGCTGCGGACTGCCTATATGTACAACGAAAGCGACCCGTTTTTCCAGTACATGCCCCTGCCGTTCACCGCGGAGTTTTTCTTTGTGCTGAGTGAATACGGCCTGGAGTATAAGTTCTCCATCATCAACCAGTCCCAGAAGCAGCTGCCCATTTCCGTGGCAACACACACCACCATTTCCGCGCCCTTCGTAGACGGCGCAAAGGAAGAGGACATCCGCATCCAGGTACCGGTAGTGAAAAAGTGGACGCTGAACGACCGCTGTCTGCCCACCGGCGAGATCCTGCCGCTGAACGACTATGACAACACCTATCTGAACGGCACGACCTGTCCGGTAAAGCGCATTGTGGATAACGATATGTACACCGCCGGCAAGCTGACCTATCGGGGCAAGCCCTTCCGCGGTGTGCTGATGACCGACACCGTCAGCAAGAAGGGCATTGGCTATGAGGTATCCGACGGCTATCACTTCTGGATCCTGTGGAATGACCGCGGCGAAAAGCATTACTTCTGCCCGGAGCCTATGACCGCTATGATCGATGCACCGAATCTGGATATGCCGGCAGAAAAGACCGGCTACACCGAACTGCCCAGCGGTGCGATCTATCACCTGGCACAGCACTTCTTCACCATCCTGCCGGAAGAGGCGTAAATCTTTCTTGACACTGCTTTTCGATATTGTAACATTACATACACCATAGGGGCGAACACCGTTCGCCCGAGACTCCTCAGTCAAGCCTACGGCTTGCCAGCTCCTCTGTAGAGG
>CAVAQT010000039.1:0-19497 GCA_963590855.1 Ruminococcus bromii | reverse complement strand
TCTCTTGCCTTTCTGCCTTCTTCTCGACCTTCTGCTAGACCTTCTGCTCTTGCTTTCTCCATTCCTCTTTTTTCGCCTCTTTTTTCAGCAGCATTCATTGCTGTTGCTTCATCATGAAGAGCTTTTTCACGCATTTCAGTGATATATTCCATCTTTTCATCATCACTTAATTCTCGCAAAATCAACGTCACATGATTGCTTTCATTTGTATTGGCATTGTCCAGCACAATTAGTTCCGCCTCTCAGTTTATTACACCTTAAGAACAGACTTGATCTGCTCTTCTGTCATGCCGCTTTCACGCAATTTTTCAACTATCTCGGCTTCTCTTGCCTTTCTGCCTCTTTCTTCAGCAGCATTCATTGCAGTTGCCTCATCGTGAAGAGCCTTTTCACGCATTTCAGCAATGCGTCTCATATTCTCATCGGCATTTAATTCCCGCAAAATGAAGATCGCATTATTGATCTCTTTTACATTTGTATTTTCCAGCATAACCAATTCCTCCTCCGTTTCAGCATTGATAAGCTGCAGCCAAAGTTCCATCGGATTATCCTTATTAGGGCGTTTGCCTATTTTCTTCAGTTCAAAGAAATGTATACCAAACTTATCAGTAAGAACCTCATGACGACTTTTTTCCATGATCTTAAAATGGGAATGGAATGCATCACAATCAAATAAGTTGAAATTTACAATGTTAATGCAAATCGTCTCTTTTAGATTGCTGTAATCTTCACCACTTTTGAGTTCACTTCCGTAGATTCTAGACCAGTAGTAAAGAGTTCTTTCCCGAAAGCTTTCCTCATTATTGATCTGCAGCTCGATATTGATAAGTCGTTCGTCTACCTGCATTTTTAAATCTACACGGCAAAACTTATCAGCATAATTGTCCGGCATCAGCTCAACGTTATCCATGATGATACGCTGTATAGACTCTCTCGGTATCTCAAGCAGTCTGGATAAAAAGTCTGAAAGAACACTTTCACTGCCTTCTCTTCCAAACATGGCTTTGAAGATCACGTCGAGTTTTAGTTTGATGATTCGATTATCATTTCCCATTTCATTTGTACCTCTTAACACGGTTTCTTTGTATCTTTATTATACCATAATCCCAGCAAAATTTCAAGTGTTCAAACAGATATAAACGGTTTATCCAACCACCATTCTTCCTGCCCTATATTTCCCACGAATCTAGTTGCTTTTTCCGCATGAACATGGTATAATAACAATAACAAGAATCCCGGTAAAATTGCAGAAACAAGCAGAGGTGAGAACATGAAACACAAACCCTTGCCGATTGGCGTAGAGGATTTCAAGCGGCTGGTGGACAACGAGTACTACTTTGTTGATAAAACACTGATGATAAAGGAACTCCTGGAAAGTAAAGAAACGGTCAATCTTTTCACCAGACCAAGAAGATTCGGCAAAACACTCAACATGAGTATGCTGCAGCGATTCTTTGAGGCAACTGAGAAAAGCAACGCCTATCTTTTTGACGGCTTGAAAATCGCAGCGTATCCGGAGTATATGGCATATCAGGGACAGTATCCGGTAATCAGTATTTCACTGAAAAGCATGAAGCGAGCTTCCTATCAAGAAGCTTATTTTGAGTATGTCAAACTGCTTTCAGATGAATTTGAACGTCATGAAACCATTCTGCAATCAGATGCAGTCAGCGAAGAAGATAAGCTGGAATTTCAAAAAATCAAGAAAAGAATTGCAGAACCAAAAGAGTATAATTCCGCAGTCAAATTGCTGTCAAAATGCTTGCAGAAAGTATATCAAAAGAATGTCATCATTCTCATTGACGAGTACGATGTACCATTAGAAAATGCCTACCACGAGTGCTTCTACGATGACATGACCAACCTGATTCGCAGCTGCTTTGAGTCTGCGTTAAAAACCAATCCCTCGCTGGAATTTGCAGTTCTGACAGGCTGTCTGCGGGTATCCAGAGAGAGCATTTTTACAGGCTTGAACAACCTGAAAACTTACTCGATCACGAAGAACAAGTTCTCCCAGTATTTCGGATTTACCCAGGAAGAAATGAAAGAGATTCTGCAAACTTTCTCCCTGGAACAATACGCCGGAACAATTGCAAAATGGTATGATGGTTACCGATTCGGATTAACAGAAATCTATAACCCGTGGAGTGTTCTCAACTGCATTGACTCCTACCTGCAAAACGACATGGTTGCCTGCGAACCCTACTGGTCGAACACCAGCTCCAATCGAATTGTCAAGCGTCTGATTGAGGAGTCCAACGAACGTACCAAGTCCATGGTGGAGGAACTCATCAACGGCACACCGATTCATACGCAGATTTTTGAAGATGTGACTTATGGTACAATCGATGTCAATCAGGATTATATCTGGAGTTTTCTACTGTTTACCGGTTATTTGAAAATCATCTCCTGCGAAACGATCGGCGATGAAACTTACTACGATATGGTGATCCCCAATGTGGAGATCAAGAGCATTTACAAGAACACCATTCGTTCGTGGTTTATCGACCACATCAACCATGACAGCCGGACAGACATTCTGGAATCTGTCATTCATGCAGATGCGGAAAAGTTAGAGGATTTGCTCTGCACCTGGCTGACTAACACGATCAGCTGTTTTGATGAACAGGAAAACTATTACCATGGCTTTGCGACCGGGCTTGTTTCCGGCTTTAGCGGTTATATGGTGGTTTCTAACCGAGAGTCCGGTAACGGGCGATTTGATCTGGTGGTAAAGCAGCGTTCCAGATGGCATCACGCTGCAATCCTGGAATTTAAGGTTGTGGAAAAGTACAACTAAATGACAAAAGCCTGCGAAGATGCCCTCAAACAAATCGAGGAAAAAGACTACGAAGCAAGTCTGCGGGACGAACAGTACGAAAACATCGCAAAGCTTGGAATCTGTTTCTGCCAGAAACGGTGCAGGGTGAAATCCGGCGGTGTGGATCATTTTGAATATTAAATAATGGAAACCATATCACTTCTCACACTTCAGGAAGATGATAAGACAACCAGCCTGAGATTCCAATCATAGAACCTCAGGCTGGTTTCGTTTGTATACAGTGAGAAAAGTGATGTGCTTTACATATCTCCCCAAAAATTATACAGCATGATCTACGAAAAATGATGCTTGCAGCTTATTCACTGTCAGACAAGCTTAATAGAGATACGGTGTTTTCCACAAGTTCAGTTTTGTGCCAATGCCATGCTCCATAGCATACTCGTAAACATCGTGTCCCCACGCAACGTCCTCAACCGGCATTCCGCCTACGGAATAAAGAATGATCTGGTCATCACTTTCTCTTCCCGGAAGCTTACCGTTCAAAATTGCACCCAGATCATGAATTCTGGACTTATCCATTTTTCCCTCATGAGCAAGATCCATAAACTTAGAGCCGAGAATGTAGATCATGTCAAAAGTCGGATACGGATATTCCTCCGCCCACGCCTCATACAGCTTGATATTATCCACTACAAGTTTCGTATTTTCATCCAAAAGAAGTGTGTCATCAAAACTTGCTGCACCCGGCAGGCAGAACAGTGCGCCCGGCTTTATCCACTCGCTCTTGACATACGGATATGCAGATGCGCCGCTTCCCATTGGCGTTGATGTTGCAAAGCTGAGAATATCGCTGTCCCGCACACATTCTTCCAACGTATCGCAAACAATAATGTTCTTGAATTGCGGGCATTTTTCTTTCACATATTCGATGCAGCGATCAATCGATGCCTTTCCTCTGCCCTTGATTTTCAGTGTATCCAGTGTGGGCCGCAGCGCTGCAAAAGTTTCAATGGTGATCGTATTGATAACGCCTGGTCCCACGATGCCCAGAACTTTTGCGTTCTGAACGGCAAGATTTTTTACACCGACGCCAGGAATACCGGCAGTACGATATGCGCTCAGCAAATTGGCTGACATAAACGACAGCGGAGCACCTGTCTTTTTATCATTCAGCATCATCATCAGGATAGAACGGGGCAATCCGACTTCACGGTTTTCCACATTAGAGCCATACCATTTCATACCTGCCATATCGAATCTGCCGCCCACATATGCCGGCATCGCCATAAACCGTCTGTCTGGCCCATTTGCAGGCATATTCGGGAATTCCGGATGATCCGGAAATGTCACCATACATCCGTGAGAATTTCCGTTATCACCGCCCATGCGGTAATCTCCCTTATCCAGAATTTTAAGCAGTTCCTCCATACAGTCCGTACATCTGACGACATCGCCAACGCCTGCTCGAATCATATCTTCCTCGTTCAAATACAGTAAATCTACATTTGGATAAGCCATGTGAAATTCCTCCTGTTCCTTTTTTACAGTTTTATCTCCAGCAATAAATTTCATTGCTTTGGATGCAAATGGGTTTTCGGGACTGACGTAAAATACATGCCCCTTCTATTGTTCCTCCGGAAAAAAGAAGTTATTTTATTTGAATGCACTCTAATTCTCCGGTCGTGTGCCGGTATTGGTATCTGCACTGACAGATGCGCTCACCGGTTCAAAATGGAGATGCAGTCTATGGGCAACCTTTGGATTGTGATAGACCTGATACAGATCATTTTCCATTGCCATGACCTCTTTGATTTGATACGCTTGAAACAATGGCCTTTTAATGACACATTTTGTCCAGATCAATGCATAAACCGTCAGAATTGCTAAAACGATGAGACAGATTTTATAGATTCGCAGTTTCACATCCCAACTGGAATCAATATTATAGATCATAAAAGCGTTTCCCACGATTCCAATGATCGGGATCACCGGTCCCAAAGGCAGCTTGAATGTACGGGGCGCCTTGGGAAGGCGCTTTCTCAAAATCAACACATCACAATGCAGAATAATATATGCAAAGATCCAGAATGCACATCCGGTCAGTATCAAAAATGAAAGCTGTTCACTCTTTGAAAGTCCGGTCGCATTGATGATGATCATTGCAATGCTAATCAAAAGCAAACCAAAATAAGGGGTATCATGCTTGTTGGTTTTCATAAAGAACGATGGGAGAAGTCCTATTTTGGACATACCGGAGCATATTTGCGCCAGTGAATACAAGATAGTATTGATGGAACTGATTACCGCCAGAAGAGACACGATCGTCATCCAAACAACGCCGGCCTTCCCCAACAGCATTGATCCGTACAAAATATGAGGAACGGTACTTTCGCCCAAATCAGCCCAGGGCGTATAGTGGCTGAATCCAACAACCATAAAAATCTGCATAATCAGAATTGCAATCAGACTGATTACCATACCAAGAGGGAGCTTGTGACGTGCATCCTTGACCTGCGGGGCAATCGGAACAACAAATTCCACACCGATAAACAGAAAGAAAGCAAGCCCCAGCAGTGAACAAATATCACCAAAATTGGTAGAAAGCGCAGTCGGCTGTGTTACAACTTCACCTGTTCCTACTTTAATACATCCCAGAATGCCCATAACAACCAGTGAACCGATCAATCCATATGCCACGATATTTTGCACCTTTGCAAACATATCCACACCGAACAGGTTCAGTATCATCAGTATAGCGATCAGGCCAATGGAATACGCACTGCCGGGAATGCCCAAACCAGTGAACACATTGCTCAGCGTATTGCCGAACATTGCTGATTCAGAGCTGCCGACGACAGTCATGCAAGTCAGATAACCGCCAACCATAATCACGATCGAAACAAAAGGCCCGAAACATGCTAGCGTATACTGTGCCATACCTCCAGTCAGATTCGGCATAAGTGCATTCAATTCGCAAATCGAAAGTGCTGTCAAGATATTGAATACACAAGCAATTATCATTGTAACAATAAACGGCGTTCCGATTGCAGAAGCGCCCTGCCCCAGCGAAAGCAGACAGCTTGTCGCTACGATCAGACCCACACCCGTTGCCACGACACTAGGCAAACCAAGTTTTTTCTCTTGCATACAAATACCTCTTTTCGTTCAGGATCCAGAAGCTAGGATCCCTTTTATTTTTCGCCCTCTGTCACAGCGCTATAGCCCTCTTCACCGGTACGGACACGAACCACATTCTGCACATCGGATACAAAGATCTTGCCATCTCCGATATGCCCCGTATACAACTCCTTTTTGACAAATTCAAGAAGGTCGTCCAATTCTTCGGTTGGCAGAACCATCATGACCACTTCCTTTGGAAGGAGACTAATCTCTTTGTGATCGTCTGTTTCAAACTCCTGCACGCCATGCTGCACACCACATCCAAGCACCTGGTATACGGTCATTCCACTGATGTGGAACTTGCTCAGAGCCTTTCTGAGCGGTTCAATTTTTGAGATACCGGTAATGATTTCAACTCTTGATAGTTTCATAATTTCCTCCATTCCGAACTTTTGAAAAAGGTCCAGCTATTTTTATGGCAAAAATACATACGGCTTACGATACGCCGCTGCTCTGCTGCAGCATTGGCATCTGCTGCAAAAACAACGGATTTTTCTCCATGAGCAAATGCTTTTTTTGAATGTACATTTTCGGTGTAATTCCAACAAGGCTGCGAAATTCTTTTAGCAGATGGGATTGGTCATAATAGCCGGCTGCGATAGCAGCATCCACAATGCGTTTGTTTTGTTCCAGCTGTATCAGAATGTTTTGAAAACGCACAATTTTTTCAAATTCCTTTGGAGACATGCCATAAGCTTTTCGGAACAGTTCATTGAGATGCCGCAGCGAAAATGCCATTTCTTCGCTCAGCTCCTGAATGCGAATATTTCCTCTGCATCGGATGATCCGCTGCATCATATAGAAGCCGGGATCTCTGTTGCAAAGCAGCTCTGCAGAAACTCTCTGATACTCCGGCAGATAATGCTGCATGAAAATTTGTATCTGTTTCCGAAAATCAGTACATGCACAGATCTGCTCTATCAGTTCTCGTTCACCACTGACCTCTAAAAAATCCAGCGATGCATTCAGCAATTCTTTTGCGCAGCAGTGCCGCATCCATGTCATATTTCCCTGTAAAAACCGAACGCCAAATACTTCATCGCCTTTGGAAAAAAGGTGATAATGCGCAGGAGTATCTGCACTTAATGGTGTCCCGATATAAATTGCTCTCCCAAAATTTTCGTGACGGATAAACATGATATCTACACACCCATCTGGCAAGACCTCCGTCATGTCAAATGTTTTTCCGTCTGCATGAAAGGCATAGAAATGTGAAATTCCATATTGCATGACTTCTGCCTTTTCATAATGCTTTGTTGCAAAAAGCAAAAGCGGCTGACGAGGAATAATTTTCTTGCAGTATATTTCCATCACAAACACCTCCAACCTGAAAGCAATCACGCCGCAGTATGCGGGACACAGGGGCATGGCTTAGAATGAAATCAAAAAAAACGCCGAAACAGTTTCAATCAGGCTGTTTCAGACGTCTTTGTCTTAGAATTGATTTCATGCTCTTATTTTACTACAATTTCTCCTGAAAAAATAGTAAAAATCGGAGATCCCTTGTTTTTGAAACACAAATCCGCATTTAATCATAAAATTCCGCATTTTAGCTTTGATTTTAAAAGTAGTTAGAAGTTTACACCTCTAATTCGCTGCCGATCATAGCTTCCATCTCAATTTCGACGATCTGCGTCGGACGGTTCAGCGCCGGAGTGCCGACCACGGTACACAGGGGACGGATATCGTGAAAAATCTCTGTGTATGCACGGCAGATATCGCCGCCGGCTTTTATATCTGTGGTATAGATCTTGATGCGGAAAACGTCCTTTGCCAAAGCACCGGCTTTCTCAAGCAATGCGACCTGTTTTTCCAGGACATACTTTGTCTGCGCATAAGCATCATTTTCACCGTACACAGTACCATCCGGCTGTACCGAAGTTGTGCCGCCCACTGCAATATAATCTCCCAGCTTTACCATACGGCTATAGCCGACTTTTTCTTCCAGCGGTGCACCAGACTCAAAATTGATTCTTTTCATAACAACACTCCATTCTGCCGCTTTCAAATCAAACAGGAATGAAATATGCCCCAGCGACGTAATGGGTATATTTCATATGCTTTGCGGATGCCGCAGTAATTGGCATCCAAAACGCCTGTTTGAACGTATGAACTTGATCTATATCCTTGCACGGAATCTGTCATAGCGCAGTGCAGACAGATCCAGCTCGGTTTTCTTGTCCAAAACCATCTGAGACAACAGCTTTCCTACTGCCGGACCAATGCCAAAGCCATGCCCGGTGAAACCACATGCAAGAATCAGTCCCGGCACTTCTTCGACTGGACTGATGACCGGAACGCCGTCGGCACACATATCCAGCCAGCCTGCCCAGGTGCGCACGATTTTCGCATCTTTCAATGCTGGAAAATATCCCATAATGCCACGGCAGCAGGCAGAAGCAGTCAAACTGGAATTAATCGGTGTACCATTGTCCAAATTGGACAATTCATAACCCGATGATGCACCAAATACAAACGAACCATGCTTTGTCTGATGCCCATAAAAGTCTGCAGCAGCTGTTCCCAGCATTTGATAGAACATCGGCGGCTGTGCTTCTGTGACGATTGCCTCAAACAACTCCCGGTGCATGGGGATATCCAGACCGACAGTTTCCATAATGGCACGGCTGTCATAGCCAGCAGCCAGAATGATGGTATCTGCTTCATAAACCGTGCCATCTGCCGAAACTGCCTGTCGCACTGCGCCGCGGATCTTGCGCAGTTCCACAATAGGTTCACCGCTTATGAAATGCGCCCCCAATTGACGTGCCTTGCGATAAAATGCAAGGGTGGTAGCCATAGGATTGGCATGGCCATCTGTGGGGCACCAGCTTGCACCGGCAACCTCTTCGGAAAGATACGGACAGATTTCCCTCGCATCTTCTCCCGATATCATATGCACATCCAGTCCGCACGCCACCGCACGATCCGTAAGGCCCTGCAAAATGTTCAGATGTTCCTCTGTTTTTCCAAGGCGCAGATTTCCTGCCTGACAATATTCGCAGTCAAATTCCAATTCATCCGAGAGCGTCGGCCAGATGGTCTGTATTCCCCACATTGCGATAGGCAACTCACGGGGATCTCGTCCAGACTGACGCACACCCCCTCCATTTCTGGAAGAACCGCCGTTTCCAAAATAGCTGCTCTTTTCGAGAACAGTGACGCTGCATCCGCGTCTGGCAAGGTAATATGCCGCAGCGCAGCCGATGATGCCGCCGCCAATAATCAGCACTTCTGCACCGTTTGTCATTCCTTTTCACCTCCGTTCAGCCTTTCATTTCCAAGAACGACCATCTCTACCGGACGCATCGGTGCACGCGGTGTTGCATGATCGACCTCTGCCGGTGATACGCCAAGTTCTTTGGCAATGATTCCACGCACCAGTCTGCCGCAGGTCTGCCCCTGACACAGTCCCATTCCGGAACGCAAAAAACGTCGGATCTCCGTCAGCGTGTACATTCCGTCATGAACAGCTCTGCGTATTTCGCCCTTTGTGATTTCCTCACAACGGCAGATAATCATTTCATCATCTGTCTCTGAAACAAACGCACTGATCTGTGCCGAACGATCTAACTTCTTCAATTTGCACACACCTCCGCTTTCTGATAGAATCTGGCGCGCATCGCCATTTCAGCCGGTACCTGTATCGTCAGCAAGCGTGTTTCATCAAATGCTTTTGCATAGCGCAGTGCAATCACTTCTGCTTCGCACACACGCTTTCCGCTTCGGTCCAGAGCAAATCCCTTTTCTCCGGTCTGCGGCAGCGGCAGAAATTCATAAGGCATTGTCACTGTTGCCATACCATTTCCAACATCTTCATTTACCAGGAAAATGGCTTGCCCCGAACAAGATGCCACGCACATTCCACAGCCAATGCAAGGCACATTCTCATTTACGGCAGGAAGTGCAGTGATATCTGTGCCGATCCGAATACAGCCTTTTGGACAGGCATCCTGGCATGGATTGCATGGAATATTCTGTGTACACTCGATCACCGGATGGATTCCTTTTCCCTTTTTTACGCCCGGATACTGCTCGATCTCTGTATCTGCGATATATCCCTTTTGAAGCAGATTCATGGAGTTTGCAATTCCCTCATCGGTATATGCGAGGATCTTTCCACGATTTTCCGGAGCAAACATTCCCTTTCGCAGCATTTGCAGGGCAGCCTCTTCTGCCGCAACTGCGGTCTCCTTTTCTTCGGCAGACATAAAGCCGCTTCGATATGCCGCTGCAATCCCCGCAATTCGTCCTTCGATCATCGCAGAACTTGCCTCTTCAATGCCAGAAACGTCACCGGCTGCAAAAATGCCGGCAATGCTCGTTTCCCCAAGAGCATCGATTTCAGGAACCAGACCGCCATGGTCTGTCATCCGACATCCAGCCATTTCACAAAGCTGCGACATGGGAGAAAGTCCTACTGCAAGACAAATGGTATCCACATCAAAATGTTTTTCTGTGCCATCAATTTTCTGCCACTTCTCATCCAATTCAGCAATTACAACACCTGTCACACATTCTGTTCCCTCTGCCTTTATAATCGTATGCCGCAGATAAAACGGAACACCGCACCTTGCAACTTTTGAAGCGTGAACCCCATATCCTCCAACACGAGGTGCAGCGTCTACCATAGCAACAACTTCACAACCTGCCTGCATCAGCTGATAAATGACTACCAGACCGACATTTCCTGTCCCCAGCATGAGGATTCTTTTTCCTGGCTGTACCGAATGCAGATTCATCAGCGTTTGCGCCGCACCTGCTCCGATCACACCTGGTAATGTCCAACCATCAAATGCCACCATATTTTCACTTGCACCGGTTGCCAGAATCACGTTATCCCCTTTATAGTGACAAACCTTATCATCCATGCGGACAACAACTTCTTTTTCGGGATACAGCCCTGTTACAACAGCATTCAGTGCAATTTCTGCGCCTGCCTGCTGTGCCTGTTCCAACAGTTCCTGACCGATTCTGAAACCACGCACCTTCGCTTTGTGCTCTTTGGAACCAAAGAATTTATGGATCTGCTTGAACAGTTGTCCGCCCGGTTTTGCATTTTCATCAAAAACTTTTACGGACATTCCACGCTTCGCCGCCTCTGCTGCCGCAGACAGACCGGCTGGCCCTGCGCCGACTACGATCAAATCATATCGTTTCATGATTGTCCCCTCTTTTCTGCACAAACGCCGTATTGCGTACAAACCTCCATGTTTGCTTCCAGAGGCGTAACACAGGTGCGGATATTGGGCTTTCCATTGACTACCATAACACAATCTGTACAGCGGCCAATAGCACAGAAAATACCTCGCGGACGATGCTGTTTCTTGGTGTATCTATGCACCATAACACCTGCTGCTTTCAATGCCGCAGCAATCGGTTCTCCGGCATACCCCTGCATCGGGTTTCCGTTGTAGAAAAACGTGACCAATTCTTTTTTCTCCGGTACACCGAGAATGGGATGCTCTGTAATCCTCGCCATATTTCTACCTCCTTAAATGCGATGGTGCAGAATATCGCTGCATCCTATCACAAAAAAGAGGACGTCGAAGCAATATCGCTCTGACGTCCTTGTCTATGCTCTTAATTATAGCTGATCTGCAAGCAAAAAAATAGTAAGAATCGGAGAAGTTTTAGGACAACACCAGAAAATCCGCTGAAAGAAATGGCCGACAGTGGGAACCGACTAGAGGACGAATGGCTCTCCTCCTTTGCATCATGCTGTCCAAAAGGCATCTTTATAACGTTCTTCTTCCGGATTCAATGAATATCACAATTCCAGATCATTGCCCTGAATAAAAAAACCCAGGATTTTACTGGAATCCTGGGCTTTTTATAGGAAATCAGATGATACAAGATGTCAAGAATTATTTTGGAAGATCGCACGAATGTAATTATACATATGCGGCCGGATGGTTTTTCCGCCATGATCTCCGCCGGTCACTGTATGCCAGATATGCGTGGTTTTGTTCCTGGTCATAGCGTCATGATAATCCTTTGGAGATGACCAGACCACCTGGTCCTCCGATCCGGCGCTGACAAACAGCAGATAGGGAGAAACACCGTCAAATTTCAGCTGTTCCTCCGGAATCAGATCTGTAGTCAATCCCGGAGCCGGACACATTGCGCCCACATAGCCAAACAGATCCGGTCTGGAAAAGCCGATGTTCAATGATTCCCGACCGCCCATAGAAAAACCAGTGATGGCTGTATTTTCTCTGCCAGTCAGAACAGAATAATTCTGCTGGATATAGGGCATCAGTTCTTTGGTCAGCACATTGATAAAGTTGTCATACGCCGCATTATTCTTCGCATCCAACCCAGTGCATTTTTCCTGTGTGGTACTTGCATAGATGTCCGGAAAAACAACGATCATGTCCTTTGCCTCTCCGGCGGCAATGGCATTGCCGATGATCTGACGCAGTCGCAGAGATGCATCCCCTGCATCCAGCAGGGCATCCTCATTGCCCCAGTAGCCATGGAGTACATACAATACCGGATACTTTTTATTCGTTGTATAGCCAGCCGGCAACAGCACATTGACATTCTTCTTTCTGCCGCAGATTTTGGAATCATACGTTTTCTTCTCAAAAGTACCGTAAGTCACGCCTGCCTGTTCTGCTGTAGCATTCTCTGGTGCAAACTCTACAACTTGTTTCTGAATATTCTGCATATATGCCTCTCCGGTAATATTTTGGGGTTCTGCTGAAAATGCATGGATTTCGCCCAGCAGATAGGATTGCAGTTGTTTCAGGTCTGCTGAATCCAGCGTGCCGGTTTCGTTGACATCAGAAGCTTCCAAACTGCGAGTGTCAGAAAATCCGGCATTTTTTCCAGCTTTCGCCGCTGCCAAATCCATACCGTTTATGGTGCCATTCTGGTCAACATCGCCCTTACGAACCTGCTCCTGCTCTGCCGCCAATACGATGTAATTAACAGCATATCCGCTACCGCCGTTTGTCCCCAGCGTAATGGATTCACCCTTACGGAAGTTCTGCTTGTAAATTTGCATGGTCAAAGCATTGGAAGTTTTCAGGAAAGTCTGCGTATCTTTCCAGCTGTTCAGCCATACCGGCAGATTCTCTGTCACACGGGTATCTACCGCCACATACATGGTAATATTTTCACCGGCAGTACAGGTAGCCAGATCGGTTAGCACGGACTTGGAGTCACAGGCAGTTCGAACTGCCTCCGCCCCTTTCAGATTGTTGGGAAGACTTGTTACTGTAAAGTCACGATCGCCAAACAATGCCGCACCAGTGCCGAAATCCTCATAGATCGACCAGTCTGCACCGTTTTCAGAATCCAACACTGTCAGATTCTGAATGTACTTGCCGTTTAGCGGCTGCAGCACAGGTGTGGAACTGCCGAAGTCACCGTCCACGGTAAAGCAATCCAGATACAGAGAACAAGGCAGTGTTGCATTCGCCCTGAACTCAATGTTGTTTTCACCCTCCGCGAGGGCAATCTTTTCCGTGACTGTCTTCCAGTCACTATAGGAATCTCCTTTTTTCAGGGAAAGCGTCTTGATTTTCTTTCCGTTTACATACAAGTCCACATTAGGAACATCTGCCGTTGCCGCATAGCGCAGCGTCAGTTCAAACGTGCCTGCCTTTTTCGTTGTCACAGTGTCTTTTGCAGCGGCATTTGCCTTTGCTCCAAATTTTAAGAAACCCTGTCCCCGATAGCCTGTAATCCCGCTGGAACAGCCGTTTGTCACATTTTCTTCTATATTTTTCGTATCAAAAAATTCGCCCTCATACTGCCGTGTTCCGGTATAGAATGCCGGAAAAGCCGGTGCGGTATAAGTTGCCTTTTGATAAACTGTCTGCCGATCGGTTTCCGCACCACTGCACTGAACGGAAATATCCACCGGGCCATTCTGTTTGACAGTAATCGTATAAGTTCCGTCTGCATAAGCGGTTGTCACTTCGCTGGCTGTCTGATTGACACCGCGGTCTGTATAGGTCAGCGTAGGTTCTGCGGCACAGCCATAGATCTTGAACGTATTGGTTTTCAGCGTTTTGGCATCCTCTTCGTCATAATTGTTGACATAGATGTCCACGGCATCTGTGTATTCCCGGATGATGCCGGTGGTATAAGCAGAATAGGTGCACTCCAGTTCTTTACAGGTATTATACTGCAGCGACAAATATCCGCCGGCGGCTGTGCCGTCCTTATTGGGATTATACGTCACCCATGTGTTCTCGCTGCGTCCGGCGTAACAGTTGCCCCAATATTCTGCGGGATACAGCTTATTAAACTCCTCCTGCTTTTCCGCAATGCTGCTCCATCGTCCGGAAATTTCGGACTGTTTGATCTGCACTGGAATCGACTTCGCCAGATCATCTGTCAATGCATATACGGTAGGAATCGTCTGATAGCGTCCGTTGCTTTTATAGAGATTATGGTTATCTTTGAGATTTCCGTCACTGTCCATGCGGTACAGTCCCTCAAATAAAGTCGGATATGTGCTGTACTTGTCGTCGTTGCTGCCGGAATTTACGTCCTGAATGACAACAACTTTGGTACGCTCTATCGCTTCAGCACGACTGGGAATCCGAATGGTGCCGTCCTGCACTTTCCGGAAAATATCAATCACCGTATTTTGATACTGATCGTACATTGCCCATTCCCGCACATGATAACCATCGCTGTCTGTTGTCCCCCAGGTTTCCTTGAAATCATCTGCCCAGACCAGTTCCGGCCCGTCAATCACAGTGGCTCCGTTCAGTGCCATGCGTTCTGTATGGATCGGCATGCCGGTTCCCAGACGATACTGATCTTTGGTGGAAACGCCGCTGCCACTCCATGTGGAGTCTGTCCAACCGGTTTCGTCATACCGCACACCGAAGTTTCCGCAATAGCCGGAGATGAATGCGCCATAGACTTCACTCTCCACATCCTCAATATAGCTTGCCTGGGTATATTTTTCTTCCAGAATGAAGTTGTCCCGATATTTCCGGCAGGCTTCTTCCCATTCCGGCACCTGTTTCAGCATGGCAATAGGATTGATGCCGGCACTCCACTGATTGGCACACCAGCTGACATCCAGATAGCCGCCATAACGGTTGCACAGTTCCAGCAGTGCTGCAAAATGCTGATACCGCTGTTTGCAGGTAATGGGAAAGTCAGCACTTTCAAAGCCCCAGAACTGCTCGCAGTAGTTATATCCGATAAAGTTGGGATATTCCCGGAAAAATTCTCCGTAAATGGTATTTTCGTAGTCCGTGTCGGCATTGTAGTCTGGAAAATGGGACTGTCCGCCGCTGGACGGCTGGATCATTGTCCATACCCCTTTGTCTGCACAAGTGCGAAGCCACGACTTTGCACATTCGTAGCCGTCCTGTACCATCAGCCACTTGTGATTGGTGCTGTCCCAGTTGATCGAAAGGGAAATGTTGAACACCACATAGGGCAATACATCTTCCGGAATCAAGTCAATGATCTTCGCCGGATCTGCATAGTTCCACGAGTCAATATGCACGATCCACATGGGTTGGGTGTTGGACACCGGCCGCCGGAATGTCCCCGCCGCCTGTGCCGAAAAGGGTTCTGCCCCCAGTACAGACTGCCATGTGCTTGAGTTCCCTGCAATTGTCCCGGAAAAGGGCACTGCCAGCAATAATACCGCCATTATTCCGGAAAGCGCCGCAGAAAGCCATTTTTTGAAGTGACAAATTCTCATAACGTACCTCCGTTTCCGCTCTGTGAAATACTTCCAAAAGTATTTCTCTTTCTGAAAATGATTATATCATATTTGCACGAATCGGAAAACTGATTTTCTGCACATTATGTGGAGAATCTGCACATCTTTTTATTGACATCTCCTCAAAAAGCCGGTATAATGAAGAAAATACTACACAAAGGAGGTGCTGCTGCATGAAACGTCTCCTGTTTGGAGTGATTGCTGCACAGGTGGCTGACACAGAACAAAAGCAATTACTAAAGGGAATCCTCACACAAGCGCATCAATTGGGAATCGACATTGCAGTGATTTCCAACATTTACAACCCCAATGAAACAAACGAATCCCTGTTCGGAGAAAATGACATCTACGAATTGATTGCCTCGCCCGATCTGGACGGCATAATTTTGTTGACGGAAACAATCATCAATGAGCCATTGCAGCAAAAGATCCTGTCTCTTCTCCGGAACCGTCCGCCGGTACCGATCATTGCCGTCGGAGCTGAGCTGCCGGAATTTTCTCTGCCGGAATTCACTTTTATCAATACCAGTGACAAAGAGGACTTTGAAACACTGACCAACCATTTGATCGAGGTGCATGGATTTCGGAAAATTGATATGCTGACCGGACATGTGCAAATTGAAATTTCTCACCAGCGTGCAGCAGGATTTCAAAAGGCAATGAAAACTCATGGCATACCGGTTTCGGAAGGGCAGGTGCAGTTTGGCGACTTCTGGTTCAATTCCGGAAATGCTCTGGCGGAACAGTACATCCAGGGCAAGCGCGCCATGCCAGAGGCAGTGATCTGCGCCAACGATTATATGGCATACGGCATGCTGGACACTTTTTTACAGTATCACATTTCCGTCCCGGAGGAAATCACTGTTGTCGGATATGAATATATCCGGGAGCGCATTTATCATACGCCCCTTTTAACGACCTTTCAGCGAAATCGTTTTGCATTAGGCATGAATGCGGTTTCTGCGCTATTTGGACGGCTGAAAGGACAACCGAAACCAAAATTTTTGCCGATGACCGGAACGCTGATTCCCGGGAACAGCTGTTCCTGCGGCACAAACCAGATGCAGCTGCAAACGGAGTTAATACAGATACGGGACGAGCAGAAGTTCCAGCTGCTAAGTCTGTTCAGTCAGCTGGAGCTTCGACTGACAGAATGCCGTTCTATGCAGGAATTCCTGGCAGCATTAAAAGCGTTTCACTATCTAATCCCCCATGTACGGGAAATTTATCTCTGTTTGTTGAAAGACTGGAACCAGCAGACACCGCAGAGCCACAACGTGACCTGCTATTCTATCCTGCACCCTGCCGATTCTGCAAAGGTATGCGCTGATTCTAATCTGTCCGGTTTCTTTTCTGCTAAACAGTTCTCAACAGCATATTTCAGTCCGCTTTTTTTCGCCAACCGTAAACTGGGGTACGCTGTACTTTCTTACAGTGGCATCTATACCTATGAGCCGATTTTTCGCAACTGGGCAAAAACAGTCGCCAACGGACTGGAATTCCTGCGCATGAAAAATGATATTCAGTATTACATTGCCTGCCAGAACATTTCAGACACTTACGATTCTGTCACAGGACTTTATCACGAAACTGGTTTTCAAAATCAAATCCAGCATCTGCTGTCTGCCGATCCAGACAGCAGTCTATCCCTGCACATCTTGAAATTTGAGTTCTTTCGGGATAGCTTTTCCACCAGACAACAGGAAAAGGCGGTACACCACACAATAACAGTTGCAAAGCTTCTTCAAAAGCTGTTTCCGTCGGCAATCTGCGGATACTTTCAAAATGGAAAATATGGCATTCTGCAAACCGGCAGCAATGCACAAGACACCGATACCACGGCGGAACTGCTGTACGTTTTTTTGTCCAATCAATTGGGATTTCCGGCATTTTGCGAAACAAGTGCATGGTATTGTGCAAGCGATACCTGTGTCTGTTCTGAATTCTCACTGTCGGCAGCAGAAGAGCATCTCAAGATGCAGATCATGGAACAGCATATAAAAATACAAAAACAGCTGCAAAACCCGTATTGTACAAAACTGCTTACCTGCCGCAGAAAATTATATCAGCATCCGGAACAGACCGCATCCATGGAAAACGCAGCGGAACGGCTGCATTTCAGTGTGGGATATTTCCGCAATCTATACCGCAGTTTTTTTGGCATCAGTTATGTGAAGGACACCATTCAGGCAAAAATGAATCGGGCAAAGTATCTGCTCCTGAGCACTACGCTCCATGTAGAGGAAATCGCTGTGCAATGCGGTTATCTGGATGCGAAATATTTCATGCGGTTATTCCAGAAAAACGTCGGGCAAACGCCCAGTCAATATCGGAAAAAGAAAAACAGATATTCATAGACAGTCGTTATATCGTTGTTCGGCTCTGTGAAAAAATCTCTGTAAATTCAACAACTGTGATAAAAAACGATATTGCAAGCGGCATGAAAAACAGCCGCTCAAATTTTTTACAGTATACAATAACTACCGTAATTTGTCAAGTTTCTTCAGCAGTCAGTCTGCCGGAATGGAGCGCATAGGAATGAAAACAGCCTGACTGCGCCGGCTCAGTCCAGCCTGTCGAGGTACAATCTGACGAGTTGTCATACCCTTTGCGTACAGAGAGATTATCTTCTGCTCAATGCCGGAGATGTCCTTTTGACGCTTTTTTACCACCTTTGGCTCAAATGTTCCGTCTCGATCCTGCGGTACTTCGATCTCAGTTTCGCCTAAATTTCCACGTATCTTCTTTGTTTTCTTTCCGTTGCGGTAATTGGAGCTGTCCGAGCGTTCATATGAACGATACCCTAAGTGTTCATCCAGCTCTGCCTCAAGCATTTCCTGTATCGTGCCACCCATCAGATCCCTGAGAGCATCCTCAATATCTTTTGCTGTCCTGATATCATATTCCTCGATCAGCTCTGCGATGATATTCTTCTTGCCCTCGCTCATTGGTTCTCTTTTTCTTCTTGTCATGTAAAATCAGCCTCCTGTGTTATTTATATTCTACCACAGTTGGCTGCGTTTTTACAGACTTTTTTTCAGAGGGTCTCTGATTGTGTTGCACTTGACTTGACAATCCATCATAAATACGATCCGAAGTTACAGCTGAAATTTGCCAAAAGCCAGAAGAAGAAAAATGGAATGGAAACACAAAAAGGAGCGATTTTTAGTCGCTCCTTTTCTTTTCCTTGACAGTTTATTTATTCAGCATTACTTTCAGAAACCTGAATCAAAGAAAGATTACTAATTGTGATTGTGCAAGGTTTCATACTCTTTCCACCGCAGTTAAATGCAATTTCACTGTTTTTGTCCGTTGCTGAAGTCATTGTAAACTCTGATTCCATATGTTGAACTTCTGGGGTATATTGTAATCCAACTGTATGATATGGCATATAACTGTCATGGTTTTGCATGACGTTGCAGTCAGAAGAAACTTCATCTGTTGCAAAATAGTCAAATGAAAGCTTATAAGTTACACCTTGTTCCAATGTGATGTTCTTATATGCAATCTGTGCTTCCCATGGATTGATGCCTCCACTTTCTACTTGAATAGAAACACCATCTGCCTGATAGGTAACTTTTGCAGATGCACCATTTGTACTGTCAACCCAGCTCGACCAATTATCCGCATTACTACAAAGATTACTGTTTTTCAAAAGCAATTTCTTTAACTGACACAGATCAAATACATTAATTTGCACATCTTTCAGCAAGTCGCCTGCCTCCCAATTGGTAAGCATTGCACCTGGAACAGCAAGCAGCCATTTCTGCATCATGATCACATCGGCAATGGAAACAATTCCATCATCATTGACATCGCCATAAAG
>CAVAQT010000038.1:15588-23386 GCA_963590855.1 Ruminococcus bromii | reverse complement strand
TGATTCTCCTTGCAATCGTCCTCGTTCCGGTTCTTCAGAGCATGATGACAGGTGCCGTTTAATCTGACCGAATTTTTTAACGGCTGCGTGGCGGGTGGTGTGTGGGCAGCCGGCATAAGGAAAGGACGGTGAGAGAATGGGCGTCATAAGTGATGCGATCGACAGCTTGCAGGAATGGTGTGAGAATCTGTTCAAAGACGGTATCAAATCGCAGTTTGACAGTATATCTGACCTGATGACGGAAACCTTTCATAAAACTACAGAAGACGGCGGTCTGATTTCCACATTTCTGACAGGACATCCTGCAAGTTTTTCCGGTTCTGCAAGCGGCGGAACAACCATATGGTCAACGATTGAAACACTTTGCAATAACGTGGTAGTACCCATCGGCGGTTTCATTCTTGTCATCATATTGCTCAATGATCTGATACAAACCGTAATTCGTGGAAATAACTTCAAGGATTTTGATGATTCCATCTTTATCAAATGGATTATCAAAGCCTTATGCGGTGTCATTTTGGTATCGAACGTATTTTACATCGCATCTGCCCTGTTTTCGTTCGGAACAGACGCTTGTGCCAACGGCATTACAACGCTGTTCGGTACAGGAGATTTCCTGTCAACTGACTTGGTGCTCAAAAAATCGGCTCTGAACAGTCTGGGACTTGGTGAACTGATAACCGTCTGGTTTATCTCGCTGATTGTTCACTTGGGTGTAATGATTATGATGGTTGCCATTGTAATTGTGCTTGCTTCCCGTATCATTGAGGTCTTTATGTACTTAGGCGTTGCACCGATTCCCATGGCAGCCATGCTGGACAGCGGTGAATGGTCGGGAATCGGAAAGAACTGGATCAAACAGCTTCTGGCATTATCTTTTCAGGGATTCTTTATCATCATTGCACTTGGTATCTTCAAGACGCTGTTCTCCAATGCCATTGCATCGCTGAACAGCAGTACAGACGGCATTATTCTGCAAATGGCAATGCTTCTGGGATATACGGTGGCACTGATCTTTACGGTACTCCGTACAGGTGCTGTTTCAAAATCTATTTTCAATGCACATTGATCTTCAGGAGGTTATGAATGGCACATTATGTACAAATACCAAAAGACTTGAATGACATCAAACAGAAGTTCATGTTCGGGCTGACCAAAAGACAGGTGGTTTCGTTTGGAATCGGCGGTGTACTGGGGATTCCGCTTTTCTTTCTGACACGCAGTACCCTTGGCGTTTCAGGAGCAATCTTTGCCATGGGTGCGGTAGCCGCACCTGCCCTCATCTGCGGATTGTATAAGAAAAACGGGATCTTTTTCGAGCAGACCATCAAAAATATGTTCCGCTATTTCAAAAGACCGAGAAAGCGAACTTACAGAACAGTCAATCTATACGAATGTATCGAGCGACAGTTGGAATATACCAAGCTGAAAAAGCTTTTGGACAAGATAGAAAGGAGCAAGTAGGCTTGAAAAATAAGAAGAAAACAGATCTCCGATCAGAAGCGAAAGCTGCCGCAAAGAAACCAATAGAACAGATCGATAAAAATGATAAGGCAGTGATTCTCGCACGAATGCATGAGATCAAGAAATATAAGGACGATATTTCGTCTACTCAGAATACGATCGGCTATACGCAGATGTTCAAAGACGGCGTATGCCAGATCGATGACCATAGATTTTCAAAGACCATTCAGTTCTTTGATACCAATTATCAGCTTGCGGAATTTGAGGAACAGAACGGTATTTTCTCAAAATACTGCGATCTGATCAATTACTTTGATAATACCGTCACATTTCAGCTGACATTTGAAAATCAGAACCGAAGTCAGGACGGACTGGTAAAGCAAATTCAGATTCCGGAACAGGAGGACGCTTTTAACGAGATTCGTGCGGAATACTCCGAAATGCTGACCGCAAAACTGCTATCGGGCAAAAACGGACAGTCCTGCCGAAAGTTCCTGACATTCACCATTGAAGCAACTTCCTACAAACAGGCGAAGCCAAAGCTTCTGAATATCCAGACAGAAATTATCAAGATGTTCAAGGGCTTCAATGTGGAAGCCAAGGCACTCAGCGGAAAAGAAAGACTGGAAACACTCTATTACAGCCTGAATCCGTTTCAAAATGCCCCTTTTGTCTTTGACTGGAACGAAATGCTGAAAGCAGGCTGGAATACGAAAGACTTCATTGCTCCGTCCAGCATGAAATTCAATAAGGCAAACTTTGAGATTGGTGCTTCTTTCGGTGCGATCAATGGAATGAACATTCTTGCAGGAGAACTGCCGGATACGATTCTTTCCGATTTTCTCGAATTACAGCACCTTTTCTGTGTCAATCTGCACGTTACACCGCTGGATCAGATCACGGCACTCAAATTTGTCAAGACAAAACTGACTGCTGTGGAGTCTATGAAAATCGATGAACAGAAAAAGGCTTCCAAAGCAGGCTACGATCCGGATATTCTTCCTCCGGCAATCAAAATGTACATTACGGATCTGGAAAAGCTGCTGGATGACCTCAACAGCAAGAATGAACGCTTGTTTCATATCTCCATTACGATACGAAACTATGCAAGAAATAAGAAAGACTTAGGCTTGCAGCTGGAATTGTTAAAGCGCATCTGTCAGAAGAATAACTGTACTCTGATGCCCTGTGACTACTTGCAGGAGGATTACTTATCCTCCAGTTTACCGCTTGGCGTAAATAAGATTCAGGTTTCAAGAGAAATGCATACGTCAGGAATTGCGATTTTTGTTCCGTTTACCACACAGGAACTCTTTCAGATTGGCGGTACATACTACGGTTTGAACACCGTTTCCGGCAATATGATCATGGCAAACAGAAGCAGACTCAAAAATCCGAACGGTTTGATTTTAGGCACACCGGGTTCCGGTAAGTCATTCAGCGTAAAAAGAGAAATCTTAGACAGCTTTCTGAAAACAACTGATGACATTATCATCTGCGACCCTGAAGGCGAATACTTTCCGTTGGTGCAGCATTTACACGGACAGCTGATCCGAATAGCAAGCAGTTCAGAACAGTATATCAATCCGATGGACATTAACTTTGAAAACAACATGGATGAGAATCCGATCTCTACAAAGTCGGATTTTATCATTTCCCTTTGTGAGATCATTGTGGGCGGCAAATATGGACTGACTGCGGAGGAACGCTCCGTCATTGACCGATGCGTTCGTGCCATCTACATGGATTTTTTCAGGAATCAACCGTCCAGAGAAAAAATGCCGATTCTGTCCGATCTGCACAATGCTCTTGTCAAAGAGGGAGAAATCGCACTTCGTGTAGCAAACTCTCTTGAAATGTATGTCAACGGCTCGCAGAATCTGTTCAATCACAGAACGAATATTGACTTGAAGAATCGTATCATCTGCTTTGACATTAAGGAACTGGGCAATCAGCTGAAAAAAGTAGGAATGCTGATCGTTCAGGATAACGTCTGGAACAGAGTGACACGAAACCGTGCGGAACGAAAGGTTACCCGCTACTATATCGATGAATTCCATCTTCTGTTAAAGGAAGAACAGACGGCGAAATATTCCGCTGAAATCTGGAAGCGATTCCGTAAATGGGGCGGTGTTCCGACCGGTATTACACAGAATGTCAAGGACTTGCTGTCCAGTGCCGAGGTGGAAAACATCTTCGACAACTCGGATTTTGTATATATGTTGAATCAGGCTGCCGGCGACCGTGATATTCTCGCCGAAAAGCTCCACATCAGTCCGCAGCAAATGGAGTTTGTCACCAACAGCGGACCCGGTGAAGGTCTGATTCGCTATGATAAGATCATTTTGCCGTTTACGGATAATTTCCCGACCGATACCGTGATGTACAGTCTGCTGACCACAAAACCGTTGGAACAGCAGCTGAAATAGGCAGGAGCGATGTGCGATGGCAAATTTACAAAGAACACATCATCAGCTGGCAAAAGCGGAAAAGAAACTCCGGAAATACAGCAGATCGCAAAAGCAGTTTCAGATTCAGTTTGTCCGCAAGCAGCGTAAAAACGGCAAATTCAAAACAACTGCCCGTATCCGCCGTGGAGAAAAAAGCAGCCGATATACCGGACATGGTCTGATTCACAGGACAGTGAATCTCAAAACGAGGTTTACAGGCGATAAACCGTCCATCACAAAATCTCTTGACAGCTTGGAGCCGAAAACATTCCGTGGAAAAGTCCTGAAACGCTCGGCACAACTGATCAACCGCACTGCCCATACGGCATGGCATACTGCTGAGGGTTCGGCACTTGGTGCGGAAACGATTGCTTTGAAAACCGGCAATGCGGTTCAGCGTGATGCTCGATACAGGCTGAAACAGAAGTATCGGCAGGAAGCAGTTGACGATATGCATCGCGGCACAATTGCGACACTGGTTATCGCCAAAGATGCTGTGACAGGAACTCGCAGGCATTTTAAGCAGAAAAAACAGTTCAAACTGGAAAAGGCACGATACCGTCTGCAAAAAGCGGAATACAAGCTTTTCAAGGGTGAACGGTATCAGCCGAAGCTGGCGAAGTCACGCAAGGAACTGAAAGAGAAAAAGCAGATATTCTGGGAACGTAAGAAATCACTCAAGCATTTCAAGAAAAAACAATTATCTGATCCGTTCAGCAAAAATGTTGCCGTCCTGCGATTCCAAAGGCGAAAAAAGCAGTACCAGATCGAATCCAAAACGATCAAAACTGCATCTCAGAAGCTGAAAAAGGAAAAGCAGTTTCAGGCAAAGGCACTCAAAAAGCAGCGGCGAATTGCTGCTTTAAGCCGTCCTGCACCGCTTGTCTTAAAGCCTGCCAATTACACAGGGAAACGGCTTGCAGCAAGCGGCTGGCAGAAAGCAGTTCATGCCGATGAAAACAATGATTTTCTCTCTGCGGTGGAATCTGTGAAACGCCACGGTGTAGATCAAGCGGTAGAAAAAATGAAGCCGTATCACCGGAAAGAACGAAATCAGAAAAAGAAAGAGAAACTGGAACAGAAGAAATCAGATCAGCATCGGAGACTGCAAAAGCGTGAGGACAAGCTGAAAAGCAAGGGCGAACAGGTAAAACGCAGAAAAAAGCCGAAAAAGCAGACCAAGAATTCTTTTGGGGAGAGGCTTAAAAATGCACTCCGGCAGGCTTTTCAATTTATCAAGAACATCTACAACAAGGAAGCAAGAGCCGTTCTGCTCGCCTGCCTTGTTCCGATTCTCATTATTGCCTTAGTGCTGGCATTCATTCTCATGATCTTTTCAGGGATTCTGGGAAGTTCCGGTTTTGTACTTGGTACATACGCTTCACAGGATTATGACTTGTCGGAAGCGGAAAAATATTACACAAAACTTGCCTACGACATGAATGAGAAGATTTTGAAAGTCAGCAGTGATACAGACTGGAAAAACGGTCTTGCTGCTTTCGGAGCAAACAAGCGTAACCTCAAGGACGATCCCGACAATTGGTATTGGGGGCGTTCTTCCGTTTATAACTGGGATCCGGTCTATGATTTTGATGTGTACAAGCTGTGGTCTTTCCTCTGTGCCTACTACTACGATTTCGATGCGGATGACAACGGCGACATCAAGTACTGGAGTTATGAAAGTGATACGGAGAATCTGCTGACAGAAATATTCAACGCAGAATATGCGTTTGTCTACTGGTATGACAATAAATCCCGCTGGGAGGAACTTTCCAACTACAACTACTGGGGTGGCGGAAACGCAGAAACCGGCACATATTACAGAGCAGAAGAAAACGCCTTTATCTACAGCGGCAGACCATACAAATATCGTTTCAAACCCATCGCTTATACGTCTGAACTCAGTCAGTATTTTGACAGTGAGGGTTACGTCTGCATCAATGCGGACTACAGAGTGCTGAATCCGCACGATGACTATGCTTTGACAGGATTTATGATTATGGATCACCGCTATTATTCCGGCACAAGTGCACCGTTTTACTACATTGACAATGATACGCAGACATTTTTCTTCATGAAGGGAGATACCCGATACGATCGCTCTTTCTGGGGCTGGAATGGAAATGATGCTTGGTTTTTGGTTTCGCCGACCGATACGCATATCTGGAATGATACCATAAACGATGCCTGTATGTACGGCTATTATGAAAAGTATTACTGGAAAACGGAATGTAACCTTTATTACAACATCAAACAAAAGAAAACCTTTGATCAGGTGATCGAAGATAAGCTGAAAAGTCAATCCCACAAGGAAGAACGGCTGGAATACTACAAGCTTCTTGCAGGTCAGGAAAGCGGTTCGGAAACGCTTTATGGAAATCATCAGACACTTCGCAATATGCTTTCCGGCGATACCATTCGGAATTATTCGGTCAAACAGGCGTTTGGCTACGATATGTGGGAATGGAACAAAACCAATCACGGTCTGTATCAGGGAATCAAATATTACTGCAATACCGGTGCAAAGCTTTATGCTCCGTTTGACTGCAAAATCAAAGATGTTGATACTGCCAATCAGAAGATCACTTTGCGAAAAGATGATGTGCAGTATTGGTATGACGGTTCCGGTGGGACAAAGCGAGATACAGAAGTGACGATCGCCAATGCAGTTCTTCTGAATGACTATTCGGAGGGCGATACGATCCATGAGGGCGAAATGTTTGCACAGACAACCAATACGAATGTCAATTTCCATATTGAGATTGACACAGACGGTTACGGCTGGGACTACATTGACCCAAGACTGGTACTCTACTAAGGAGCATGAAAATGACAAGAAAAGAAACGGCTTTGGATGCTCTCAATAAGAAAATTCCGAAGCTTGAAGAAAAGATCAATCAGGACAAGCAGCTTCTTGAGGAACTGAAAGCCAAGCGAGAAATGCTTGAAGTGGAAGCACTCAAAAAGTTTTTACATGACAACGGCATGACCACGGAGGAGATTATTGCGAAGCTGACAGCTGCTTCTTCCGTGGTGCATGAACAAAAGATTGTGATGGAGGATAGAAAAAATGTGGAACACTAAAAAATCGGTTGCGGCAATATTTTCTGCAATGACTTTAACTTTGGCAAGTGTGGGAAATGCCATTCCTGTATTTGCAGAAGAAGCAGATACGACAACATCTGCCGTCGCAGTTGCAGATAATTCTGTATCGAACATGGAACTCGATGAAGAAGATATGCAGAAATTGGTTGATGAGATTCAGCACAACAAGGCAGCAATGGAAAACAGCGATGATGAAACTGATAACACAGGACATGACTATTATGCAGATGAGAATTATGACACAGACGGCAATGCAACGCTCATTAAGCACGAGAAGATCATCTATGACAGCGAAGAAATGCAGTTTATTGCTGTCACCACCAAAGACGGCAATGTGTTCTACATCCTGATCAACTATTCTGCGGAGGGTGATGAGGACAATGTATTCTTTCTGAACAAGGTAGACGATTTCGACTTGTATTCTCTGCTCTACGCAGGCAACGAGGGAGAAGAAGAAAAAGACCCTGCGGAACAGGCAAAGAAATATGCGGATGCAGCCACCAACGGCGGTGTGACAGCTGATGTTTCCGACCGTGCGGAAGAAACCATCGGCGAAACAAAAAGTGCAGGAGAAAAATCTACCACCAAACAGCCTTCGTCTATGAACAGCAATGCACTCATTCTTGTTGGAGTCGGTGTACTGGCTGTGATCGGCGGTGCTGTTCTTGTGCTGAAAAAGGGCAAATTCGGCAAGAAGAAAAATACTGGTGCTGAGGATTTCGAGGAAGATTATGACGATGACTACGGCAGTGTGACAGATGAGGACGATGAAGCATGAG
>CAVAQT010000038.1:0-14882 GCA_963590855.1 Ruminococcus bromii | reverse complement strand
GAGAAAAGCCGTCAGAAGATCGCCGTTCCCATTCGCATTGGTCAGATTGGCAACGGCGGACAAGGACAGCGGATTTATTCTGTCTGCGGCAAATCGATCACAATGACGGCAAACGGCGGCGGAATGGGTGCGAAAACCGGACTTTACAAGATAGACTTGCCGGACGGTGATTATGTGATCCGTAAATTGACACCTGTGGAAGCAGAACGTTTACAGACGTTACCCGACAACTACACCGCAGGAATCAGCAATACACAGCGGTACAAGTGTATCGGTAACGGCTGGACAGTAGACGTGATTGCACATATCTTGGGAGGATTGAAAAATGTCTAAGGCGTTTGCATCTTCTCTGGATACCAAGAATTTTGCCATTATTGACGGTTATGCAAAGGCAGTCAGCGTTCTCTCCCGTTTCCATACACCGCTTTGCAGTATCAGCGGCGGCAGTGACAGCGATATTGTCCTTGACGTGATACAGAATGTCGATGAAAAAAAGAAAGTCCGCTACTTCTGGATTGATACCGGACTGGAATACCGTGCCACCAAGGAACACCTGGACGATCTGGAAAGGAAGTATGGCATTATAATCGAACGGATCAAAGCCTGCAAACCGATACCGGCTTGCTGTAAGGAATACGGTCAGCCCTTTCTCTCCAAATACGTCAGCGAACAGATCATGCGGTTACAGCAGCATGGATTTCAATGGGAGGACAAACCCTTGCCGGAATTGTTGGAGCAATATCCAAACTGCAAGATTGCCCTGCAATGGTGGTGCAATGCCTATTACTCCCCGGAAAATGGAATCGTCAAAATGAGCCGCTTCTCTATTGGCAGAAACAGGTGGCTGAAAGAATTTATGATGGCAAATCCGCCGAACTTCAAAATCTCTAACAAATGCTGTGAGTATGCCAAGAAAAAGCCTGCAAAGCTTCTGATTCAAGAATACGATGCAGACCTTGAAATTATCGGTGTGCGAAAGGCAGAGGGCGGAATTCGTTCTGCCAGCTACAAAACGTGTTTTTCCGAAAGCAGATCCAAAGGCTGCAACTCCTATCGCCCGGTATTTTGGTACACGGACAGCGATAAGAAAGCCTATGAGGAGTTCTATGAGATACGTCACTCCCGATGCTATACCGAATATGGACTGAAACGCACGGGCTGTGTCGGCTGTCCATACAATCCCAGAGTGACAGAAGAACTGGAGATCATCCGAAAACATGAACCAAAGCTGTACACCGCAGCACAGAATATTTTCGGTGATTCCTATGAATATACCCGTAAATATCGGAAGTTTCAGAAGATGATGAAACAGAAAGCAAAGGAGAATATGAATGCTTAAATTCCTATTAGGTCTTATTATCGGTGGAGGCATCGGCGTTTTCACAATGGCAGCGATTCAGATCAACAGAGGTGAACAGAATGCCAATTAGTACAATGTTATCCGGCAAACTGATCTCTATCGGCACAAGCTTCTTTGTGGTGCTGGGAAGCGGTCATTATGATCTGAATCAGAATGTGCAGGGACAGGACATTGCCGTTCCTGCAACAACACAGATTACATCTGCAATGCCGGTGGAATCTGTCCCAAGGTCAACTACCACAAGTACAAAACCGGCAGCATCAACAACGTCAGCCTATGCGGAAAACGAACAGACAGACGCTGTTACACTGACGACAGCGACCATTTCCGTATCCTGCATCAAGCTGGAATGGAACGGCAATGCGGATAAGGAATACACAGTTACCGCAATCCAAAATATGAATGATGACTATGTGGACAACATCTATTTTGAGTTCAAATCCAATACCCTTTGTTATGTGACGGGACTTCGTGAAAATTCAGAATATACATTTGAGCTTTCTGATGAAAATGGAGAAATTCTTGCATCTACGGTGCAGAAAACCGAAGCGGTAGAAGTGATCGAGGAATTTGATTACATAGATGGATGGACAAATTGTTTCGCCTATGAAAAAGCAAGCGGTCTGACAAGAGATCCGTCCTATTCAGCGATTCAGGGTGCTGTCCCCGATCCGGTTACCAACACAGGCATCATGCGTGATGCATATGGTGATTACTGCTGTGCCATGGGAACTTTCTTCGGCTACTGCGGTGATCGATTCCTCATCACGCTGGAAAACGGGACACAGTTTACCGTAAAGATCTGTGACAGCAAGGGCGACCGTTGGTATCACCCGTTCGGCGGTGACGGCAAGTGTATCGTGGAGTTTATCCATGCCGATGGATATTTGCCGGACTGCGTTTCTTTCACAGGAAACTACGGATCATACAACTGGTATGGTTTGAATTTTGACAACATTCAGAGTATCAAAAAGATCAATTACGGTACTCCAATCAAATATTGAAAGGATGAATTTACATGAACAGGATTTGCAAAATAATCGGTACAGTTGCAGGAACAATTTTTTACCGCAAAGGTTATGGAAATGGATACAACAAGGCACTTCATGACAGCGATGATATGGGAGTTGATTTCGTATGAGTATTCTGGTAATCGGCGAAAAGCCTTCGGTCAGCCGAGAACTTGCGAAGGTTCTCGGTGCAAACACCAAGAAAAACGGCTGCTTAGATGGCAATGGCTATGTTGTCAGCTGGTGTTTTGGTCATCTGGTCGGATTGCAGTTTCCAGATGAGTATTCTGAAAATTGGGCGGCAAAATGGAACTTTGCACAGCTTCCCATGATTCCGGAAGAATGGAAATTTAAGATTTCTGAAAATTCCAAGGATCAGTTCAAAGTATTGAAGCAGCTTATGAATGACAGAAACATCACAGAGATTATCTGTGCAACCGATGCTGACCGTGAGGGCGAATGTATTTTCCGATATGTATACAATCTTGTAAAGTGTCAAAAGCCTGTGAAAAGGCTTTGGATCTCCTCACTGGAAGAGTCGGCAATCAGGGATGGTTTCCGTAAGCTGAAAAGCAATTCTGCATATGACAATCTCTATCAGGCAGGCTTCTGCCGTGCAAAGGCGGACTGGCTGGTCGGCATGAATGGTTCCAGACTGTTTTCGGTGCGATATAATGCTCATCTGAACACCGGCAGAGTACAAACACCGACACTTGCCATGATCGTGAAACGTGATGCGGATATTGCAAACTTCATCAAACAAAAGTATTTCACGGTAGATCTGGATATGGGTTTCAAGGCAGCCAGTGCAAGGATTGACGATGAGAATACAGCTGATAGGCTGGTTTCTTCCTGCAACGGCAAAACCGCAACGGTAACAGATGTGAAAAAGGAGGTCAAGAGCATATCTGCTCCGAAACTGTTTGATCTGACTTCCTTACAGCGTGAAGCAAACAAAAAGTTCGGTTACACGGCACAGCAGACACTCGACTATATGCAGTCCCTCTATGAGAAGAAACTGGTCACCTATCCCCGCACCGATTCTCAGTACTTATCCGATGATATGGAACAGACCGCCTATGCTCTCATTCCTGCGATCAGTGAACACTTTGGGTTTGGAAGTGTTGCAGAACCGAATCTCAAGGCAGTCATCAATAACCGCAAGGTCACAGGACATCATGCGATTATTCCAACGGAAAGCGGTGTGAAGTGTGATGTATCGTCACTGGCTGTGGGAGAACAGAATATTCTGAAGCTGGTTGCTTTAAGGCTTTTGTGTGCTTCTGCATCTGCATATCGATATGATGCTGTAAAAGTGACACTCGAATGTGAAAACACAGCATTTACTGCAATCGGCAGAACAGTTCTGGAATTCGGCTGGAAAGCCTTGGACGGTAAGATTGGAGAATCGGAAAAGAGCGATGAAAAAAGTTTGCCCGATCTGGAAAATGGTATGAACTTTATAGCAAAGGCATCAAAATCAGAGCATTTTACATCTCCGCCAAAATCATTTACCGAAGATACACTTCTCTCTGCCATGGAACACGCAGGTGCAGAAGATTTTGATGAAAATGCGGAGAAAAAAGGACTTGGTACACCTGCCACCAGAGCCAACACCATTGAAAATCTTGTAAAGCACGGGTATATTCAGCGTGACGGCAAGAAGATCATTTCTACTGACAAGGGCAAAAATCTGATCCATATCATGCCCGATGAAGTTAAATCCGCACGTCTGACTGCCGACTGGGAAAACAAGCTGCTTGAAGTGGAACATGGCAGTCTTTCTGCGGACAGCTTCATGAATGAAATCAATCGCTTTGTGACGGAGCTTGTAAGTAAATACGGTTCTGTTGATGATTCCGTGTCTTTTGGTGAAAGTCAGCTGAGTATCGGGAATTGTCCAAAGTGCAGTAAGCCGGTTATCAAGGGCAAGTATGGCTGGTACTGTTCCGCACGATGCGGAATGAATCTTACCAAAGTGTATGGCGTAGAACTCTCAGAGGGACAGTTGAAGTCCCTGCTTTCCGGTAAAGAAACGTCATATATCAAAAGCGGCAGAAAGACCATTGTTGTGCCAAAAGTAGCGGAAAATGCGTTTAACGGCAAGACGTATTACAACTGGTCAACAAGAAAGGAATAAAAAAGCACTTGCATAAATACAAGTGCCTTTGAAAATGGATTTTTGTTAGTTGAGGTAATCGCCAATCGGACTTGAATTGTACTGCTTGATGACTTTTACAATGAAAGAACCGTCAGGCTGTTCCGCTTCTTCGATTATCTTATACTGGGTTCTATTCTTTTCGAGATTGGATTTATATGCAGTGATCTCATCTTTCACAAGCTTCACTGCATAATCGTGAGGTGTATCCTCCTTTAACATGAAATGCAAAGTTTGACAAATGCAAGCTGCTTTTACTCGTTTCATAATATGCCTCCTGAATCATTAGTGATAAAGCAAATTTGCTTTGATACTATTTATTTTATCATAAAGAGAAAAAATTTTCAAAGGCAATTTTGAACGAAAATAACAGATATATAAATTTGGCTATTTTTATAAATGAAAGGACTTTTTATATGAATCTTGAAACCTTAAGAAAAGCGGCAGATGTTCTCGGCGTTCTCGCTGACAGCCTGCGTTCATTTCCGGAAGAAATACAGGCAGAAATATGTGATGCCATGAAAAGCTATGAAGCAAGTGACGAACTTTCGGCACATAAGCAGTATGAAGAAATCGAAAAGCTGTGGCGAAAAGGAACACTCATTCTCGGTATGCACGAAATTGCGGAAAATACAGGCATGGAAATCAACAGTCTGATGCAGCTTTCTGAAAATGAAAAACTGAATCTCATGTATGAATATGCGATCGGTACGGATAAGAACGAACTTGCCAGAATGGTCAATGAACGATGAAGCCGTATACCGAGGAAATGCTTCTCTTTTTGTCTGAACCGGAAAGTCAGCATTATGCAAGATTGCTGTTGCCGGAAATTGCTGATGTGCTGGGCGTGACGGTGTCACAGCTGGAAAGCAAGCCTATCGATGTTCAGCTGATCCTTGCACAGACGTATGTCAACTGCTGGCACAGCGATAATGCAAACATCAGAGAAATTCTGGAACAGGATATTCTTTTGCAGAATGAACCGAAAGAGAATGAAAAGCAGGTGCAAAGAGAAGAACCGACTGAGAAGAAAACACACTTTAGAAATATGGAAATGGAGCGAATAAGATGAATCATGTAACTTTAATGGGCAGGCTTTGCGGTGATATAGAACTTAAAAGAACGCAGAACGGAAATGTCTGCACAAATTTCAGCCTTGCGGTAGACCGATATGCAAATGGCAACAAGACGGCAGACTTTATCCGATGCGTTGCCTGGGGCAAGACCGCTGAGAACATCGGAAAATTCTTTCATAAGGGTGATGTGTTTGCAGTTCACGGCAGCATCAAAACCGGTAATTTCACGGACAGGAATGGCAATAAGCACTATACGACCGATGTCTATGTGACCAACTTCTATTTTACAGGCAGCAAGGCAAATCCGCAAAAGAGTAACGCACAAAATAACGGTTACCAGAACAGAAATTCTGCAAACTACAACAGAAGTCCATATCCGCAGAATAGCCGCAGCAGTTACCAGAACGGATACTATCAGAATCCATTTGACGGCTATGAAACGCTTTGAGAGGTGACGTAAATGCCGATACAGGAAAATGAAGAAGTCAGACAGCAGCCGGAGGTTGAAGAATCTGCACATCAAAGTGAAACGCTTCTGCCCCTTTTCAATGCCGCTTATGACGATCACATGGACAAGCTGGACAATTTACAGGAACACAAGGCGGAAGTGCAGGATAAGATCAGCAAGGCAGAAAACAAGATCGCTGTTCTCGAAGAAAAAGTTGCGAAACTGGAAGCCACCAACGCCATGCTTGGTGAACTGATTGAAAATGGAAAGCTGCCGAAAATTACACAGAAAATCATAGATGCCAATGCAGACAAGATCAAGACAATTCAGGAAAGGCAGATTCCAAAGCTGGAAAACGGCATAAAGCAAAATCAAGAGAAAATTTCAAAACTGGACAGCCGCATTGCTGTGGTACAGCTGAAAGCGGAAAAACTCCGAAATTTCAGCAATGTAATCAAATCATTCCTGACACCTGATCCGCAGAAACGCAGAGAACTTTTCCGTGAATCTATGGACGGTCTGCGTAACAGCACAAAGAATTTACTGAATATCGACCGGAATACTGCGAAAAGCAAGCTTGCAAAGCTGTCGGAACAGTATGAAAAGAGCGATTCCATGGCGGAGAAATACAAGCTGAGTCAGAAAATCGAAGCGGTAAAGTCCTCTATTTCCTCAATTGAAGCCAAAATACACAGACTGGAAACTGCTCCGAAGTTTCAGGAAGCAGACGACCATACAGTGGACAAGACCATTGCAAAAACGGAAAGTGAAATTGAAAAAACAGACTTTTTTGCAGGCGGTGAGATTTTCGATATGGACAAGCCGGTAGAAACGGTGGCATTGGATTCATCGGAATATCTTCGTAATGCGGAAATGTCCATGGAAGATGACTTCAATATGATCGATGGCATCATCAACAACGGCAAAAAAGAGGAACGTCCCGATGTGCTGTTATTTCTGGAAGAAATCGATTTTAGCACTTGTGATGATGCCACACTGCAAGCCTTCCGAGAATCTGCAAAGGCTAATATGGAATGTGCAAAGGAGATCTCACAGGCACTTTCCCAGAATTATGATTACGAGCGATATACCCTGAATTCTGAACAGGCACTAAGTGATGTGCGTGAGAAATTTTCTGATGATCGTATCGCCTTTGTTCTTGCCTGTGCCTTGAACGGTACAAGTGACGGCAGAATCGCAAAAGAGGTCAAGGATTTTGCAAGAGATACGCTTCAGAATGTACCGGAACTCTATACGAAAAGAAGTCTGTCTCTCAGTTCCCATGCAGGACTGGTAAATCTGTTTGCGAAAACTATCATGAAATCACAGCCGGAAAAGCAAATGGAAAAACCTGCACCGGAAAAGAAAGAACCACAGAGATCCCGTTCGGCAATACGAAAAATCAATCCCAACTATTACAGGCAGATTCCACCGGAGGACAGAGTGATCACGAATGAACCGGCAAAGGTGGGTGCAATCATAATGACAGAGTTGGAAAAGCAAAAGATTCCTTTTTCAGCGGTGGAAACCGATAAGGGTGTTACCATTACCGTTTCCAAGAAAAATGAGGGTGCTTTCTACGCTGCGGAGGAAAAAGCGAAGGATACACACGTTCACCTTGTAAATCCCGAAGTGTTCCGACAGATTCCCAGAGAGGACAGAGCAATTCAGCCAATGTCAAAAAAGGAAGCACAGGAAACCATGCAAAAGCTTGAAAAGGACGGCATTCCCTACTCTGCAAGATTGGACGGCGACAAATCTGCCGTAACCGTAAGGAAATCAGAAGCACCGGCTTATTTCAGCCGAAAGAAGATAAAAAAGCTTGCTCAGGAAGTGAAGGCAGAAAGTCCGAAACAAGGTGAATCTAAAAGCAAAGGGCAGGAACTCTGATGCGAGTTACGCCGGAACAGATCGAACGTGCCAATCTTGTCAATCTCCCTGATTTCCTGAGAAGTCAGGGATTTTCCTTAAAACCGGTCGGCAGAGAGTATATTCTGCAAGAACATGACAGCCTGCATATCAAAAATAACGAAGCCGGTGAAGTTGGAAAGTGGTTTCGCTTTTCTGAAAACAAGGGCGGTAACAACATCCAGTTTGTGCAGGAATTTATGGGACTGGACTTTATTTCTGCGGTGGAACTTTTAAGCGATGAAAAAGCAGTTTCGTTTCACTCTCACAGTACATCAAGCGTTGAACCACCGAAAAAGCGTGAGATCATGGTTCATGACAGCAAGGAAATTTCCCGTATCACAGACTATCTGCATAATATCCGTGGTCTGTCCTACGATGCAATTGCTGGTCTGATCGCTGATGGAAGATTATCACAGGAAGAAAAAACTGGCAATGCAGTATTCAAAATCTTCGATGAAAATGGCTTACTGGTCGGTGCGGAAAAGGTCGGTACATCAGTAAGTGTACGGTTCAAATCCTTTGACAAAGGGGCAGCAGACGGTTACGGTTTTGAAATGGTCATCGGTGAACCCAAAAGCACCTATTTTTTTGAGAGTGCGATTGATGCAATCTCATTTGCTGATCTGCACTCTGAACAAAGTGATTACAGATTGGTTTCCATGGCAGGTGTAAAGCTCTCTGTTGTCACGGAAACGATGAAACGATATGCAATATCACCTGAAAATATCTATCTCTGCACCGATAACGATAAGGCAGGAAACGAATTTGCCGAAAAACTCATTGCTCAGTATCCTGCCATGAAAAGAGTAACACCAAATGGGGCAAAAGATTGGAATGACATATTACAAGGGAGAATGAACAAAATGAAGCGATACGGCAATCCTTATTGGCAGGAAGCAACGGATAACAGAGATAAAACCGTTGCTGTCATGCGTGAAGATACATTTCAGCAGATACAGCAGGCACTTGATAAATCGGGGCTGAATTACTGTGCATACAGCGATGGCAGCAACACGATGATTGCGGTAAACAGTTCTGAAATTGACCACTTCAAGAATGTTACAGGTCTTGATGAATCCCTTTGCAGATTGCAGAAGTCGGGCAAAGAACATATTCCGCAGGATAAAAATATTATCGGCAATACAGACTACAAATATATTCCCCAGAAATCCTATATCAGCGAGGACAGAGAAACCATTTCGCCGCTGCGCCGTTTGTTGAGGAAATAGCCTAACCAGAGCGGAAATGGTGCGGAAAATGCATTGCGCATTCGGGACATAACGGTCAGATATGCTACGCCAGGCAAGCACGGATGATCCTCGTTAAATTTCCGGCAGTTTTCAGCGGTCAATTCTTGAACACCGGTTAGAAAGTCTGGATTCTGATCCCCTAGTTTGCGGAAGATATGGTTGTATCTTTCAGCAATCCAGCGTGCAGCATTGTCCGGTACTTTTTGCAGCAGATCATCCACAAAGGAACAGCCGTGATGCGGCGTATTGATCGTTGTCAGAGATGCCACATATTTGGCTGCGCCATATTCCTGCATAGCACAGCGGCAGTCTAGTCCGCCTTTGGAATGGGCAATGATATTTACTTTTTCTGTTCCGGCTGCCTTGCATACTGCTTCGATCTGGACTGCAAGTTCCCGTGCACTGTCAGAGACGGACTGTGCTGACTGCTGTCTGCCATAGAAAATGGATGCACCGTTCCGGATCAGCTCTGACGGAATCCGCCCCCAGTAGTTAAAGAACTGCCAATCTCGGAAAAAGATGCCATGCACCAAAAGAATGGGGTATTTTGTTTTGCAGATCTCAGTTTCTTTCCGAATGGCATTGCATTCCGCCTTGGCGCTTTCCAATTGAAGTTCATGCTTTGCAGTGCGATAAATGTGTATAGTGAGTATGAGATTCAATACAGGCATCCACCAGAGAAAGAATAGCGCCAGATGCCAGGAAAATTTTACTTGTGTGGAGTGCAGTGCAATGTGCAGCAGGCTGTGAAATATGGTAAACCAAAGAAGCAGCCCAAATATGCCAAGGTCGATCAATAGAATCCACCAGGACACTGCTGAAAAGCAAAGCAACCACCCGGCTGTCAAAAGTTCCAGGCAGAACCAGATTGCACCGGTACGGAGCAGACTGCATCCATGTGCCAGAGATGCCAGACGGCGCTCCCCTGCTATGGTATGCGGATGGGCAAACTGGCAGAACAAAAATGCCAGACCGGATACGATTCCAATGGCAATTTTCCATCCTGCTGCAATATTCCAACAGAAAAAACAAATCGTCAGATTTCCGGTGATCCAGAATAAAACCAGACGAATCCAGTGCAATCCAACCAATGTATGCTGTTTCATAGTTCCTCCCTACAGGTAAGTTCAAAAAAACCGGACCGGCATTTTCTTGCCCGATCCGGTAATGTTTTAGTACATGATGTTCATTTCGATTTTGGTAAGGAATCAATCATAGGAAGCATCATCCGGTGCAGGAATGGTTTCTGCCGGAGTCGGTGCCGCAGTTGCCGGCGGCTGGGTTGGTGTTGTCGGTGCTTTTGTGGCAGGAGCTTGTGTAACAGTTGGTGCTGCGGTTGTTTGCCAGGTTGTATTGTTATTGTTGTTATAATATGCCTTTGTTGTTGTCACATAATTATAGCTGTTATCCGGCTCATCATAATCATAATTATTGTTGTAATTATAGGCGGCTTCTGTCTGATAGGCTCTTGCAGTTGTCGCTGCTGCGGTTGTAGTGCGCTTTGCATCTGTCGTCTGACGGTTGAACTTTGTGGTGGTAACTGCAGTTGTCGTTTCACCAGAGGAAACTGTTGTTTCAGAAACAGCAGTAGTAACTACCAGGGAGTCATTGACATTATTCGCGGAACTGCTCTCCTGAATTGGGCACAGCATCAGGAAAATGAGGATCAGCATGGTCAGAACCACAAAACAGCCGCAGGTAATCAAGGTAATGCGTGTGCGATGTGACAAGTCAGCAAAAAAATTCTTCATATTATAAAACCTCGTAAATATACATGTTCGGATACCTTTTATTATAAGTGATTTCGACAAAAAAGTCAAGTATTCTGATATTCCTCTCCAAAAAACGACAGGTAAAACAAATGATTCCAAATACGGCACTTGTATTTTGTGCAGAAACACGAATTTTAAAAAGCGCTTGCTTTTTTTTTTCAGATGTGCTATAATATGATTGTTGTTCTTACGGCAACTCTGGAGACGTATCGAAGTGGTCATAACGAGCTGCACTCGAAATGCAGTTACCTGAAAGGGTACGTGGGTTCGAATCCCACCGTCTCCGCCATTTTTATAACATGCAAAAGCCGCATGATTCTGGGATTTCCAGATGATGCGGTTTTTTTGCAGTTTATTGACATGAAATTTATAATGTGGTAGAATAGAAACAAAGGAGATGAGATCTATGCAACGAAACAACATTGACCATGGAAATAAGTTTGACTGGGGAAAAACTTCTGCTGACTATGCCCGGTTTCGGGATATCTATCCGCCGGTTTTCTACCAAAAGATTCTGGAGCGAAATTGCGGCACGGCTGGACAGAAAATTTTGGATGTGGGAACAGGGACTGGTGTACTTCCCCGTCACTTGCAGGCGTTCGGTGCACATTGGGTCGGCAGTGATATTTCTCCGAATCAGATCGATCAGGCAAAACAGCTTTCTCAGGGTATGGGAATTTCCTATGTGGTTTCTGCGGCAGAAGATCTGGATTTTCCGGCTGCTTCTTTTGACTGCATCACGGCGTGCCAATGCTATTGGTATTTTCAAAATGAGAAAGTTGCTCCCCTTTTTTCCAGAATTTTAAAGCCACATGGACGACTGTTTCTTTTGTGTATGGAATGGTTGCCCTTTGAAGATCGGATCGCCGGAGCGAGTGAGTCTCTGGTACTGCGGTACAATCCTAGTTGGACAGGAGCAGGTGAAACTATGCATCCCATCTCTCCCGCCCTGGAACTGCTTGAACACTTCACGATGACATATCATACGGAATATCTTTTAGATGTGCCGTTTACTCGTGCGGGATGGAACGGCAGAATGCGTTCCTGCCGCGGCATAGGTGCTTCTCTTTCACCAGAGAAAATTACTGCATGGGAAAAGGAACATTTGGAGATGCTCTCTGCAATCGCACCGGAACAGTTTACGGTACGGCATTATGCAGCCATTGCAGAGCTGACACGAAAAGATTGATCCTGATTGTTCTATAACAAAAGCGCTCTTGAAACTAGGAGCGCTTTTTTAATCTTTGTTTTAGGTATGATGTGGTTTCTTTCGGTACTCCGTTGGAGAACAGCCGGTGATTCTGCGAAACTGTCGATTGAAGTTGGAGATATTCCGAAAGCCGCAATCCATTGCGATTTCCATTACGCTTTTGGCGGTGCTGTTTAGAAGCAGGCACGCCTGGTTGATGCGAAAATGAGACAGATATTCCAATGCACTGAAGCCCACATGCTTTTGGAACTGGTTCATGAAATAGCTTTCGCTCAGGTGTACCTCGGTCGCAAGCTGCCGGATGGTAATCGGCTCTGAGAAGTGTGTCTTAATGTATTCCAATGCCGGACGGATAATTTCCCCTGGTTCATGAAATTCCATGTCATTCTCTGCATCCGTTTCTAACAGCCAGAAGAGACGATAAAGTTCGCTGCGCATCAGCATATCCAGAGACGGCGTATCCCCTTTGGCACAGGCAAAGATGGTTTCGGCAGCAGATGCCAGCTTGCTATAGTAGGGATGCTCTGGCGTAATGTGCATTTGGATGCGCATGCTGCCGGTTACCAATGGTTTTATGCATTCGGTGATATAGCGGTCGGTTTCCGTGCCGCCAAAGATCTCTGCGCTGAATACCAATGTATCGTAGATCTGATGGGCATCCGGGCAGGGATAGACAGAATGCATCACATTTGGTTGTATGATGATGATATCACCGCCGGCGGAAATGAATTTTTCTTCTCCGCAGGTAAACTCGGCGCAGCCTTCCCGAATAAAGTTGATCTCAAATTCGCTGTGCCAGTGCATGGGCGCAAAGCCAAATTCGTCTGGTATCCGGCATTGGTAATAGCTGAACGGCTTAAACTTGGAACTATGTATGCGGTTTTCCCTGGAATCTCTGAGATTCATTCAATCATCCCCTTATGAAAAAGTAGAATCGTATCAGTTTTTCATAGAATAACAATAGATTTTCGCTTCGTTTTATCGTATTATATCATATAGAAAGAAAAAATGCAACAGATACCGCTTGAAAGGAAGTGCTGTTATGATTCAAAAATATGTATTTGGAACACCATTCCCCACAAACGCAGTTACCGTAGAAATGGAACCAGCCAAGGACAAGCTGCCGTTTCTGGAAACAGACGGAAAGGGTACATTTACCTATCCTCTTGCCGAGGAAGATGTTGTATATGGCCTCGGAGAACAAATTCGCGGCATCAACAAGCGCGGTTGGCAGTATATCAGCTGGAACTATGACAATCCTAACCACGAAGAGGACACGCGGTCGCTCTATGGTTCGCATAATTTCATTATTGTCCGGGGCAAGATTACATTTGGTGCATTTTTCGATTATCCCGGAAAGATGGAGTTCGACATTGGTTATACAGACCGGAAGCTGATGCAGATTCGAGCAGCAAAGAATGATCTCGCTGTTTATATCATTACCGGCGAAAATGAAAAAGACATTGTGAAGCAGTTCCGCCATATCATTGGCAGAAGTTATATTCCCCCGTTCTGGGCATTTGGATATGGACAGAGTCGTTGGGGATATAAAAACGAAGCAGACATTCGTGAGGTGGCTGCAAAATATAAGGCTGCTGGCATTCCTTTGGACAGCATTTATCTGGACATCGACTACATGGAACGGTATAAGGACTTCACTGTAGATCAGGAGCGTTTTCCGGATCTGAAGCATCTTGCCGCAGAGATGAAAGAACAGGGCATTCATCTCGTTCCGATCATTGACGCAGGTGTCAAGATTGAAAAGGGTTATGCGGTCTATGAAGAAGGCGTAGAGAAAAACTACTTCTGCAAAAATGCGGAAGGCGGTGACTTTGTAGGTGCGGTATGGCCGGGTCGCGTTCACTTTCCTGACTTTTTACAGCCGGAGGCAAGAGACTGGTTTGGCAAGAAGTACGCTGTTCTCACAGAACAGGGCATTGATGGCTTCTGGAATGATATGAATGAGCCGGCGATCTTCTATACAGAGGACAGACTCGCAGATACATGTGCAGAAATCGAAAAACTCACTGCAGGAAACATGGGGATTGATGAATACTTTGCCTTTACCGGAATGGTTGCTGGGTTAAACGGCAACATTGGTGATTATGATAAGTTCTATCATAACGTCAATGGCAAAATGGTCAAGCACAGTGAGGTTCATAATCTCTATGGCATGAATATGACGCGATCTGCCTTTGAAGCCCTTCAGGAGATTTGTCCGGAAAAGCGTACCTTATTCTTCTCTCGCTCTTCTTACATTGGAGCACATCGCTATGGCGGCATTTGGCAGGGCGATAATAAGTCTTGGTGGTCACACATTCTCCAGTCCATGCAGCAGCTGCCGGCGCTGAATATGGCAGGTTTTCTCTTTACTGGTTGCGATACTGGTGGATTTGGCTGTGATACCACAGAAGATCTGATGCTGCGTTGGCTGCAGTATTCCATGTTTACGCCGCTGCTCCGGAATCATTCTGCGGATGGCACACGAGAGCAGGAATTGTATCGATTTGGTAATGTAGATGCTGCTGCAGAAATGATTAAGATTCGGTATCGCCTGATTCCATATTTGTACAGCGAATTTTTGAAAGCTGCCATTCAGGATGAGATGATGTTCAAGCCGTTGGCATTTGACTTTCCGGATGATTCTATGGCAAGACAGGTGGAAGATCAACTGCTCTTGGGAAATG
>CAVAQT010000037.1:0-23666 GCA_963590855.1 Ruminococcus bromii | reverse complement strand
TATCACCCCCCGATGCCGCCTATGCTGCACTTCGCATAGGTGGCCTTTTTTTGTTGACAGAACCACATCAGTTCGGTTATAATAGAAGTATCGGAATTTTTACTAACGGGAGGAACAGCATGAAAGCAATTATTTTTGATATGGATGGCGTTTTGTTCGATACAGAACGCGTCGGTGGTCAGGCTTGGCGGCAGGCGGCTGAGGAAATGGGATTTTCACAAATTGAGGATGCTGTTTCTCAGTGCCGTGGACTGAACCGAAATGATACCAGGGCATTTTTTGAGAAGAATTACCCGGATTTTGACTACCTTGCATTTCACAAGTGCAATCACGAGATCATGGCGGAAATGCTGGCAGGTGGAATGCCCATAAAGCCGGGTGCAGTGGAATTACTGCAATGGCTGCGGCAAGAGGAATGGCGTGTGGCTCTGGCGACTTCTACCGGACGGGAAAGTACCATGCATCACCTGGAATCCGCAAAGATGACGGATATGTTTGATGCGATCATTACCGGGGAACAGGTAACACATGGTAAGCCGGATCCGGAGATTTACGAGATCGCCTGTGATGCCATCGGCGCAACGCCGGGGCTGAGTTTTGCAGTTGAGGACTCTCCGAACGGGATTCGCAGCGCCGCTGCGGCAAATCTGCGCGTCATTATGGTGCCGGATCTTGTGCCGGCAACATTGGAACTACGGCAGTTGACGGTTACGGTGCAGTCTGACTTGTTTGGGGTGCAGAAGTTTTTGGAGAAATTCGGAAATCTTTGAAAATTGTCTATTTTGTAAAAAAAGCGTGTGTATATTTGTGCAGCATGAGAATTGACGGCTTTACAGTGATATGATATACTGAAAGTAAATCGAGATATCACTTCGATTTTGTGGGAGAATGGCAACGATTTTGAAGGAGGGTCACTAATGAAAAAATTTTGGACAAGGATATCTTCTGCCGTTCTGGCGGCACTAATGCTATTTTCTGCTTCTGCGGCATTGCCGGTTTCTGCTTATACTTCTAAAGACCTCGTGTCGGAGGAGAATCCGGAGGCACCTTATTATGCAAACTATACGTTTGAACAGTTTTATGCGCTGCCTGATGCAGAATTGGAGCAGATTTTTGAGGAATGCGACACGTACCATGAAAACATTCAATTTCGCTGTGCTTATGCGACGTTGGAACAATGTGATGCCATGGTAGAAAAATACGGGGACAGTGCAGAAAGTGCAGATTCTGCCTCGCTGGATGCCTTTTGTGCGGAATTGGGCATTCCCAGAAAATATGTGGATGCGGTTCAGTTTCATCATTCCCCGGATGAGACATATCAAATGAATTTGAACGGCGAATCAAGCACACTTTATCGTTCCTTTGACATCTATATGACATTTCAGTATAAATTGCCTGCGATCACTTTGTGGAAGGAAGAAAGCAAGGTCGCCAATATCATCGCAACCCTTTTGGTACTGAATCCGGATGTTTATGTGGATTTGTCGCTTACATACCTCGGTTATGGTGTAAACCCTGCTATCTATCATGCGGGAGACGTGAACTGGGATGGCGTAATTGATGTGACCGATGCAGTTCTGCTGTCCAAAATTGTAACCACTGGAACGCTTTGTCAATATGTCACCCTGGGAGACTGTGACGGGGACGGCGAAGTGGACAGCTGGGACGTGGTCATTTTGATGAAGTATTTGGTGCGCCTGGTGGATACGCTGCCCTATTCGGAATAAATTGCATTACAGAAAAAAAGAGCGGAGCATATCTCGGATGTGTTCCGCTTTTGTTGTAAATAAATTGTAAACAATCCGGAATCGCGCTTGACGAAATTAGCACATGTGATATAATAGTGTTAGCACTTAAAAAGCAAGAGTGCTAATCTAGTGCTTTTGCAAATCACTTTGACAAGAAAGGAGTCGCGTTTTCTCTGGAAAATGCGGAAGAAACATATGGAACAGAAACAATTTCAGGCAGAATCCAAAAAACTGATGGACATGATGATCCATTCCATCTATACCCATAAGGAGATCTTCCTCCGGGAACTGATCTCCAACGCCAGCGATGCCATCGATAAGCTGTATTTCAAGTCCCTGACAGATGACAGCGTGGGCATGAATAAGTCTGACTTCAAGATCACCCTGGCTGTGGATAAGGATGCACGCACGCTGACCATTACCGATAACGGTATCGGCATGACCAAGGAAGAGATGGAAGAGCATCTGGGTACCATTGCAAACAGCGGCTCGCTCCAGTTCAAAAAGGAAAACAACCTGGCAGAGGACAACCAGATCATCGGTCAGTTCGGTGTCGGCTTCTATTCCGCCTTTATGGTGGCAAAGCGCGTAACGGTAAAGTCTCTGGCGTTTGGCGAGACACAGGGCTATGTATGGCAGTCTGAGGGCGTTGAGGGCTATACCATGGACACCTGCGATAAGGATACCGTTGGTACAGAGATCACGCTGGAACTGCTGGACGATGTGGCAGCAGACGAGGACGGCAACGGCGGCGAAAGCTACAGTGAGTTCCTTGACCAGTATCGTATCCAGAGCCTGGTAAAGCGCTACAGCGATTATATCCGCTTCCCCATTTGCATGGATATGACCAAGAGCCGCAAGAAAGAGGACTCTGACGAGTACGAGGATTATATCGAAAACGTCACACTGAACAGCATGGTTCCGCTGTGGCATAAAAATAAGAATGAGATCAGCGAAGAGGAATATAGCAGCTTCTACAAGGACAAGTGCGGCGATTATACCGATCCGCTGTGCCATATGCACGTCCGGAACGAGGGTACGATCACTTATGATGCCTTGCTGTATATCCCGTCCCATACGCCGTTCAACTATTACAGCAAGGACTATGAGAAGGGCTTGCAGCTGTACGCAAACGGCGTTCTGATTATGGATCGCTGCGAAGATCTGCTGCCGGATTACTTTAGCTTTGTCAAGGGTCTGGTGGATTCTGAGGACTTGTCCCTGAACATTTCCCGTGAGATGCTTCAGCACGACGCACAGCTGCGCCAGATCGCACGGAGCATTGAGCGTACCATTAAGAATGAATTGCAGCGTATGATGAAGAATGACCGGGAGAAGTACGAGAAGTTCTACCAGTCCTTTGGCTTGCAGCTGAAATACGGCATCTACCAGGATTACGGCATGCACAAGGATCTGCTTCAGGATCTGCTGCTGTTCCCGTCCTCTAAGGATGGCAAGCTGGTTTCTCTGAAAGAATATGTTGACCGGATGCCGGAGGGACAGGATAAGATTTACTACGCTGCCGGTGAGAGCATTGCCCGTATTGAGGCTCTGCCGCAGACCGAACAGGTAAAGGATAAGGGATATGAGATCCTGTACTTCACCGAGAATGTGGACGAGTTTGCAATCCGCATGATGCAGAACTATCAGGAAAAGCAGTTCCAGTCGGTTCTGGACAGCAACCTGGATCTGGAATCCGAAGAGGAGAAGAAGGAACTGGAAGAGAAGCAGAAATCCAGTAAGGACATGCTGGAAACCATGAAGAAAGCCCTGGAGGGCAAGGTCGGCAATGTCAAGCTGTCCGGCCGCTTGAAGTCTCATCCGGTCTGCCTGTCCAGCGAGGGCGAACTCTCTATGGAAATGGCAAAGACACTGAACGCAATGCCGGGCACAGAGGGACAGAAGCTCCAGGCACAGACCGTATTGGAGATCAACCCGGAGCATCCCATCTATCAGCGCCTGATGGATCTCCAGACCAGCGATACCGCAAAGCTGGACGAATATGCAAAGCTGCTGTACGATCAGGCACTTCTGATCGCCGGCATGCCGGTTGAAGATCCGGTGGCATTCTCGAACCGCATCTGCGATTTGATGTAAGCAAAGCACCGCAGCAGAGCGCATTTCCTTTGGATGGAAAAGCACTCTGAATGTTATTGTTGTAAAAGCAGCCGTCTCACGGAAGTGTGGGGCGGCTGCTTTTTTGCATGTGGAAAATCGAAGCGGTTTCTGCCTTGAAAACGCATTGCGCTTATGGTATAATACAAATATAGAAACCGATTCTGAGAAAGGAGAAACGCTGATGGCAAAGCCAAAGACGATCTATCGCTGTACGGAGTGCGGCTATGAAAGCGCCAAGTGGAACGGAAAGTGTCCATCCTGCGGGGCGTGGAATACATTGGAGGAAGATGTGCCGCTGCCTGCGCAGGCGTTGGGGAACAGCCGCCGCAAGCCGGTGGATCTGTCTGACAGGATCCAGGAACTGGACGAGGTGGATACCACAGCGGATGTGCGGTATCATACCGGCGTGGGCGAACTGGATCGGGTGCTGGGCGGCGGTCTGGTGCGCGGTTCTATCGTCCTGCTGGGCGGTGAGCCTGGAATCGGAAAAAGCACGCTGCTGCTGCAGATCTGTCAGTATTTCGGGGAGCACCACAGCGTGCTCTATGTCTCCGGAGAGGAATCTGCCAAGCAGATCAAGCTGCGGGCACAGCGCTTGGGCGTGACGACGCAAAGTCTGTATCTGCTCACTGTAACGGATGCCCAGAGCATTTGCGACACTATTTCAGCGAGCCGTCCGGATATTGTCATCATCGATTCTATCCAGACCATGCGCATGGAAGAGATCTCTTCCAGTCCCGGCAGCCTGACGCAGGTGCGGGAGTGTACCAACTTGTTTATGCATACGGCAAAGCAGCTGGACATTCCGATCTGGATCGTGGGTCATGTCAACAAAGACGGCGCGATTGCCGGGCCGAAGGTCATGGAACACATTGTGGATACGGTGCTCTACTTCGAGGGAGAGCGCAATCTCTCCTATCGGCTGCTTCGGGCGGTGAAGAATCGTTATGGCTCTACCAATGAGATCGGTGTGTTTGAGATGCAGGACAGCGGCTTGCATGAAGTGCCGAATCCGTCTGCCATGCTCCTGGATGGCAGACCCCATGGCGTATCCGGTACCTGCGTAACTTGTATGATGGAGGGTTCCCGGCCGATCCTGGCGGAGATCCAGGTGCTTGCCACCAAAAGCGGTTTCTCCGCGCCCCGGCGGCAGACCCAGGGCTTTGATTATAGCCGCATGGTGATCCTCATTGCCGTGTTGGAAAAGCACCTGGGACTGTTTTTCGGGACGCTGGACGTTTATCTGAATGTGGTGGGCGGTTTTCAGCTGGATGAGCCGGCAGGCGATCTGGCGGCAGTGCTGTGCCTGTATTCCTCCCTGGTGGACAAGCCCATTTCAGAAAAAACGGTGGCATTCGGAGAAGTGGGACTGGGCGGAGAAGTCCGCGGTATTTCCCACATACGGCGGCGCGTGCAGGAGGCAGAGCGCATGGGCTTCACTCGCTGTATTGTACCGCAGCAGTGTCTGCACGAACTGAAAGGCGGCTCGTATCAGATCCGTATCGCCGGTGTGCGCAATCTGCGCCAGGCGTTTTCCGTGTTGGAAAAAGACGCAAGGGAGACCGGGGCATAACGCTCTTTCCGGAAAATATAAGGCAACTCCGTGCAAAGCTTGTGCGGTGTTGCCATAACAAACGCATCCTGTCCGGCCACTTTCTTTGACCGGATGGGATGCGTTTTTCGTCCATATCCTATTTTTCTCCCAGGTATTGGTTCAGCCCCGAAAAAAGGGTGAATGCCACCTTCTGCTGATATTCCTCTGATTCCAGCAGCGCCGCTTCTTCCGGATTGGACAAAAAGCCGCATTCCGCCATGACAGTGGGATTTTCGCTGAAATAACAAAGGTACAGTTCTTTGCCGCACTGCTTGATCTCCCGCGCATTGTTCGGCTGTAGCTGCGTCACAAAAGCGTTTTGCAGTGCCTGTGCCAGTGCACCGCTGCCTTTTACATTGTCGGAATAAAACATCTGCGCACCGGAATATGCCGGGTCGGTAAACTGGTTCTGGTGTACGGAAATACACACCGCGTTGTCATACTGATTGAACAGCGCCAGGCGGTTATCCATGTCAGAGCTTTTCTGATTGGCAATGCCCTCGATGCCGTCGTCATGGATGCTTTTGTCCGTGTCGCGCGTGACCTCAACGGTATAGCCCTCCATGCGCAGCAGATCGCGCAAGTGCAAAAGAATGTTCAGATTGATGCCCTTTTCCGGCACATCGTGTACAGAAACACAGCCGCCGTCTGCTCCGCCGTGTCCGGCATCCAGCACAATGACCGGGGCTTCTTTTTTGGGAGCGGTCATTGTCGTGACGGCGTGCCGGATCCGTGTTCCGCCAAAGTAGATCGCCGCCACGCTGACAGCGCTGACGGTGAGGATCAGCCCGGTTCGTTTCCATATGGTTTTCCAAGTGCATTGCATACCCATGTCCTCCTGCATGCTTTTTGCTTCATGGTATGCAGAAGGGCGGCAGCTTATGCCTGTTCCGCGCGTTTCAGCCGCCGCCGGAACCATGCCAGCAGATCTGTTTTGGACATCGCTTTTTGGTGCGCCGGCTGTGCCAGCTGAAATTCCAGGGGCTCCAGTTCCCGGATCAGCTGCCGCAGCTTTTCCGGCCGTTCTGTCCAGATGTCTCCCACCAATTCCTGATAGACGGCATCTCCCAGAAAGACCATTTGTTCTTCCTTTACCCAGACGATCACCGTATCGCGTGCGTGGGCACTGGTCACATGCTGTAACACACAGGTGCAGTTGCCCAGATCCAGCGTCATTTGTTCTGAAAAGATCAGCGTGGGAAGTACCACCCGAATCTGCTCCGGCTCGGGAAAATGTGCCTGGATGCGCGGCGCGCAGAGCTGCGGTATAATGCCCTTTCGGACATTTTCCGCCAGTGCATCCGGTGTCCACCGCAGCCGGGAAACCAGTTCCAGGGACTGCCGTGTCTGCACACAGGCGATAGACGGGATTTGCAGCGCCGAAAGCCCGAAGCAGTGATCCCAGTGAGAGTGGGTCAGCACCGTGAAGCTCGGCTGCGGAAATCCGGCTTTCTCCACTGCGGCGCGATAATCCGCCACATGCTCCGGGGTGTTCCCGGCATCTACCATCAGAGAAAACCGGTCACCCCGAATGTACCCCAGTACCGGACGGTCGTTTTCCTGAGAAAACGGCAGCTGATATACCCGCGGGGTCAATTGTTCCAGTTGCATTGCAATACCTCCTCTGTGAGATCAACCGTGTCCGAATACCAATAGCTGAAACAGCGCCATCCACTCGCGCACCCAATAGGTCGGCACATACAGCGGATTGGTTTTTGCGCTTTCGCTCTCCGAGGACAGCCCGGCGCGTTTTGCCAGAAGGGAAGCGCGGTACTGGTGAAAGCCGTCTGTCACAATAATAATGTGATTGGACAGCCCTTGTTCCTGTAGGATCGCCGCGGCGTGTTCCAGATTCTCCTGGGTGTCCTGGGATGTCGTTTCCGCAAGAATGCGCTCTTCCGGAATGCCCTGTGCCACAAGCCAGTCCTTCATGGCCTGTCCCTCCGGGACATCCTCTCCTGCGCCCTGACCGCCGGTGGTGATGCAGAGCACTTCCGGATGCGCTTCCAGGTATGTCTTTGCGGCTTCCAGACGCCGGAGCAGCATGCGGCTGGGACGTGTGCCGCGCACCTTGCAGCCCAGCACCACAACCGTTTCCGGCGATGCAGGGCGATGGGAGATGGTGCGCGCCATCTGCACAGACATCACAGCAGAAAATGTCAGCCCGGCGGCGATCAGAACAGCTGCCGCGGACAAGCCGATCTTTCCGCCAAGATGTCCCCAGGCCTGGCGTATCCAGTGGGCAAAGACTGCCGGAAACAGCGTGACAAACAGCAGGAACAGACAGCCCAGGATGCCTGCCAGATTGCCGGGATTGCACATGCGCTTGAAAATGGGAAATACAAAAAAGAACAGCAGCACCAACTCCGGCAGGAGCAGCAGATAACGTAGTCTCATGGTGATTCCTTTCTACGATGACAGTGTCCTCATCATGCATGCACGCCTTTCAGCGGCGCATGATGGGAACACATTCTAGTATATGCATTTGCTGCTGTTATTATAGCATAGCTTCACGGAATGTGTCAACTTTTTGGCGCGTGTGCCTTTCGCTGCCGTTTTGCCGCAATTGACAATCCTGTCAAAACATGCTACAATAAGAGCAATGTCATATCACTCCATGTCTGACGGCATGGCGGAAAGGATTTTCTATGCGCTTTTTCAAAAAATATTATAAGGTGATCGGAACTATTGTCACTGTGATCGCCCTGGTGTTCGTGGTGAAAAAAATCGTGACCATGGATGTGGACTGGTCGATGTTCGCCTCCGGTCGGATCATCGCGCTGATCGGTGGCTGCGTACTGGTGCAGACGGCAGTGATCCTGTTTATGTCCATGCCCTGGGTACGGTTTGTGCGGATCCTGTCCGGGACGAACATTCCCATGAAGGATGCGCTCCCCGTGTACACCAAGTCGAACCTGATGAAATATGTGCCGGGGAACATTTTTCAGTATGTGGGACGCAATCAGCTTGCGGCAGATCTGAAGATCAGTCATGTGGACGTTGCCTGTGCCACCGTTTTGGATATCGTCTGTTCCATGGTAACGCCGCTGCTGCTCATTGTGGTGCTGATGGGGAAAAGTATGCTGGAACTGATCCGAACCTACAGCACAAATTTTCTCCTGGTGTTCGGCGCAGGGATCGCCGTACTGGTGCTGCTGTTCCTGCTGCTCCGCTGGAAATTCCGCGAACCGCTGCAGCGCTATTTTGAAAAGTACCGCAAGCTGCTGAACCGGAAGCTCCTGATTCGGGTGCTGGGCGTATTCCTGCTGTATGTGGCGCAGTATATCATCTCCACCGCCATGTATGCTGTTCCGGCAGTGTTTCTGTTTGATGTTCCTGCGGAAAAGCTGGGGCTGTTTCTGGGAACATACCTGTTCTCCTGGATCATCGGGTTTATTACGCCAGGTGCGCCGGGCGGTATCGGCATCCGCGAGGCGGTGATGATGCTGATGTGCGGCAGCTTTCTGGATACCAACACTATTATGCTGTACGCCGTCACCATGCGGCTCATCTCCACCTTCGGAGACATTGCAGCATTTCTGGCGGGACTGCTTTTGGATCGTATCTGGAAGCAGCAGTGTCATTCATAAAGGAAAAGAAAAACAGCCGGGAAGGTGTAAGTGCACTTTCCTGGCTGTTTTATTTTTTGGGATATGGCTGCACGATAGGTTGTCCGCCTGAGGGACGATTTCCTATCGTTTCAGACACAGCCTGCATATATCCGAATGCTTACTGCTCTGCGGCAGTGTTGTTGTTGGACATATGCATATTGACAAATTCCGGATACAGTTTTCTGCCTGCTTCAAAGACAGCTTCTTCGATGGGTTTTGCCATATAGAGATCTACCAGTACACCGTGGGCATAGATCGCAGTTACCTCGCCGATGGCATGTGCGCCGGAATCCAGCGACTTTACATAGACGATGTCTCCTACTTCGGTATTCGGGGTAATGGTGGAGACGGTGTAAGTCATTTTTTCTGTCAGCATCGTTCTCGCTCCTTTCCGAGTCATATCATTTTTATTGTACTACATTTCTGCGCATTCGTCAAGTGTTTCCAGCCAGAAACCGTAAAAATCCTGTTTTTTCCCCTTGACAGCCTCATGCAAATGTGCTATAATCTAAATATGAAAATCGTTTTCAATTTCAGTTTTGAGGAATATCCGTAGAAAGTGAGAAGCTATGAAACGCAGATTTGCATTTTTGCTGACGCTCTGCCTGGGGTGGAGCGTCTTTTTAGGAGGATGTAGCGGCACGCTGCCGAAGCCGGACGGCCGGCTCCAGGTGGTATGCACCATCTTTCCGGAGTATGACTGGGCGCGCCAGCTGACCCGCGGCGTGGACGGTGTAGATCTGACACTGCTGGTGCAGAACGGAACGGATCTGCACAGCTATCAGCCCTCTGTACGGGATATCGCAGAGATTGCCCGGGCAGATGTGTTCTGCTATGTGGGCGGTGTGTCGGATACCTGGGTCAATGATGTGCTGGATACCACCGAGAATCACACGGCGCAGCTGGTCTCGATGGCAGAGGCGGCGCATGCCGATGAAGAAGTGACAGTGGAGGGCATGCAGGAGGAACATCACGACCATGACCACGCTCACGATCACGATGCCCAGGAAGAAGAACCGGAGCTGGACGAGCATGTGTGGCTTTCGCTGCGCCGGGCACAGCTTGCCTGTGAAGCCATGCGGGATGCTCTGTGTGCCGCAGATCCGGAGAATGCCGATACCTATCGCCAGAACTGCGATGCCTATGTGCAGCAGTTACAGGCATTGGATGCCCGGTTTCAGACCATGACGGAAAGCGCGGCGCGAAGCACCATTGTGGTGGCAGACCGCTTTCCGTTTCGCTATTTGGCGGAGGACTATGGACTGACGTATTATGCGGCATTTCCCGGCTGTTCTGCCGAGACTGAGGCAAGCTTTGAGACCATCGTCTTTTTGTCGGATAAGGCGAAGTCTTTGGCGCTGCCGGGTGTGCTGACCATGGAGAGCAGCAATCAGTCGATGGCGCGGACGATTCTGGAAAATGCGGATTCGGACGGCTTTATAGACACCATGCAGTCCCTGCAGGCGGTGTCCCGTAAGGAAATTCGTGAGGGCGTCACTTATCTTTCCAAAATGGAAGAGAATTATACGGTGCTGGAGCAGGCGCTGAATTGAAGGAGCAGGAATATGGCACAATTAACTTGTAAGGATGTGACCCTGGGCTATGAGGGAACAGCGGTCATAGAGCATCTGACGTTTTCGGTGCATGCCGGAGACTATCTGTATATTGTCGGAGAAAACGGTTCGGGAAAGAGCACGCTGATGAAGTCGATCCTGGGGCTGAAATCTCCCATGGCGGGAAAGATCGAGACCGGCGATGGGCTGCGCTCCGATGAGATCGGCTATTTGCCGCAGCAGACAGCGGTACAGCGGGACTTTCCGGCATCCGTATTGGAAATCGTCCGCTCCGGTTGCCTGAACCGCAGCGGTCTGCGTCCTTTTTATACGCGGCAGGAAAAGCAGCTGGCACAGGAGAACATGGAGCGACTTGGCATCACGCATCTGGCGAAACGGTGCTATCGGGCGCTTTCCGGCGGTCAGCAGCAGCGCGTGCTTTTGGCGCGTGCACTGGGTGCAACACAGAAAATGCTGCTGTTGGACGAACCGGTGACCGGACTGGATCCCAAGGCGCAGACGGAACTGTACGAGCTGATCGCAAAGCTGAACCGGGAGGACGGTATCACCATTCTCATGGTCTCTCATGACATGGAGGCGGCGGTGAAGTATGCATCGCATATTTTGCACATCAGTAAAACGCCGCTGTTTTTTGGCCCGAAGGCGGATTATCTGCAAAGCCGTATCGGTCAGGCATACACAGGAGGTGCAGAGGTATGAGTATCTGGGAAGAACTGTCGGGGTATTTGTCGTTTTCATTTGTACAATACGCGCTGATTGCCGGGGTGCTGATCGCTCTGTGCTCTTCGCTGTTGGGTGTGACGCTGGTATTGAAGCGGTTCTCTGTGATCGGAGACGGGCTTTCTCATGTGGCATTCGGCGCGCTTGCCATTGCGTCGGTGCTGCGCATCAGCAACAGTATGCTTGTAGTGATGCCGGTGACAGTGCTGTGCGCGGTGATCCTCTTGTGTGCCAACCAGAGTGCGAAGATCAAGGGAGATGCCGCCATTGCCATGCTCTCTGTGAGTGCCCTGGCGGTAGGCTATCTGGTGCAGAATCTGTTTTCCGCATCGGCGAATATTTCCGGTGATGTATGCAGCACATTGTTTGGCTCGACGCTGATCCTGACGCTGTCCCGGACGGATGTGTGGGTCTGCGTGGGAATGTCCATTGTGGTCATGGCGATCTTTTTGCTGTTCTACCACAAGATCTTTGCAGTTACCTTTGATGAGACCTTTGCGGCGGCGACTGGCATCCGGGCGCGGATGTACAACCTTTTGATCGCTGTTGTGACTGCGGTCATTATCGTGCTTGCCATGAACCTGGTGGGATCACTGCTGACCTCGGCGCTGATCGTTTTTCCGGCGCTGTCTGCAATGCGGCTGTTCCGGAGCTTTCGGGGTGTGATCCTCTGCGCAGCTGTGATCTCTGTGATTTGCGCCGTAGCCGGTCTGCTGATCTCCATCCTGGCTTCCACGCCGGTGGGTGCGACCATCGTCATTGCAGATCTGATCGTCTTTCTGGGATGCTGCGGCGCAGGCGCGTTGGTGCGGAGAAAGTGAGCGCGAACTGCTTCGGGTTCTCCTCTTTCAAAAAAATCTTGCAATTTCTCTTCAAAAATGATACAATATAGGCGATACTGTGTAATTGCGGTATCGCTTTCTTTTTTGCAGAAAATGTCGAATTTTGTCGAAACGAGGGAAAAGAGATGGAGAACAAGATGAGAAACCGAGTCATGAGCATGATTACCGCGGCCGTGATCCTGTATACGGCATTGCTGACAGTGTTTTGGGGCGGCACTCTGGTGTCTGCTCTGACCGGAGACGGAACGCCGGAAGCGCCTTTTGTCATTTCCAATGAAGCAGCGCTGCTGGAATTTGCGGAAAGGGCAGCGGAGAATCCCGATGTCTGCGCAGAGCTTGCGGCGGATATCACGCTGGCGGAGGAGTGGACGCCTATTGCATCTTCTGTTGTACCTTACAGCGGTACATTTGACGGAAAGTATCATAAGATCAAGGGACTGCGCATGGAAAAATATGCATCTAATCTGGGAATGTTTGCAAAACTGACCGGTGAGATCCGAAACCTGGGTCTGGAAGATGTGATGATTTCTGGCAAGGATAACATTGGTGGTTTCGCCGGAACTTGCAGCGGTAAGATCATCAACTCGTATTGCCTTGGAAATGTAACAGGAAGAAATATTGTCGGCAGCATTGCAGGCGCAACAGAAGCTGGTGCAAAGCTGGAGAATATCTATCATATCGGAACGGTCAGCGGAAAAAATACTGTCGGCGGTCTGGTGGGGTCATTTCAGGGCGAAATCAGAGCATGTTATCATTTGGGGGATGTTGAGGCAACTGCAACTGAGAATATAAAAGCAGGCATGCTGGCGGCATGTGCAGAAGGGAACATTGATTATGACAGCTGCCTTTATGAGGCAGGCAGCCCGCATCCCGGACTGAATGGGCAGCAAAAGGAGGCGAAAACTGTTGCTAGTGAAGCGTTTGCCAATGGTGAAGCTGTGAATGATTTGAACGGAGAAACCGCAGACATCTGGTGTGTGCAGGATGGAAAAACCGTCTTGAAGGGTTTTTGCAATGCCGTTGCTGAAACAACGACCACTACAAGCGAGACCACCACAACCACTGAAACTACCATGACGACCACTACTACAAGTGAAACCACTACTACAACCACAACCACGACTACAAGTGAGACTACCACAAGCGAAACAACCACCACCCAAACGACCACTACCACAAATGAGACAACTACAACGACCACAACGACCACTACAAGTGAAACCACCACAAGCGAGACAACCACTACCCAAACGACCACTACCACAAGCGAGATAACTACAACCAAAGTGACCACTACCACAAGTGAGACAACTACAACCACTGAAACTACGACGACTACCACGAGTGAGACCACTACAGCCACCACTGCAACGAGCACAACGCCAGTCAGCAAAACCAGACCCACTGAAACGGTTACCACAAGTGTTGTGACGACGCGTCAGACGATGGAGACGCTTTTGACAACATCCACTAGCCGGACGAGTACAATCATCACCGCAGCTGACACGACGACTACCACCGCGCGCACGACTGCAAGCACATCGACAGCTTCCGGCACAACAAGCACAGCGGCTTCAACTGCAAGTGAAACAACTTCCACAACAGGCACTGCCACTACAAGCACTACGACTACAGCGGACACCACTGCAACATCTGCGACAACAGACACCACAACAGGGACTACCGCCGCAAGCACCACAACTACAGCGGATACCACCGCCACAGTTACGACAACAGACACCACAACAGGGACTACCGCCGCAAGCACCACAACTACAGCGGATACCACCGCAACATCTGCGACAACGTACACCACAACAGGTACTACTGCCGCAAGCACCACAACTACAGCAGATACCACCGTGACAACGGACACCACAACAGGGACTACCGCCGCAAGCACCACAACTACAGCGAATACCACCGTCACAGTTACGACAACGGACACCACAACAGGGACTACCGCCGCAATCACCACGACTACAGCGGCTACCACCGCCACAGTTACGACAACAGACACCACAACAGGGACTACCGCCGCAAGCACTACAACTACAGCGAATACCACCGCCACATCTGCGGCAACTAGCACGACAACAGTGACTTCTACAGCAAGTACCACAACTGCTATTATCACGAGTACAACTACCGCAAGCACATTTTCTGCGGTCACAACGACTACGGCTGAAAGCATTACGATTTCCGTTGTCACGACAGTGCGTACAACGACCACAAATACCACCGCAACTACTGCAAGCGCAACGACCGCAGAGACTACCACCGTGCATACGACCGTCACCACCACAGGCACAACCCAGACCACAACCTTTACTGCAACCACTGTAAGCGAAACGACCTCGACTTTCCAATACACAAGCAGCACCAGCCGGACGACAGCCACCTCGGCCACTGTCAGTGCACCGGCAAGCCAAACCACTGCGGTTTCTACGACATCCGCAGCCACTACACCTGTGACTACCACAACGATTCCCGGAGACTGGTCGCCGAAGCTGATAGGGGATGCAGACCGAAACGGCAGGATAGACTCCTTTGATGTGGCACTTATGCTGACATACTGTGCAAAACAGGGTGCAGGAATGGATTATACTTTTACAGAATATGCGGCACTGGAAGAACTGCTGCTGCCGAAGCTAGATGTCAATGGAGACGGTGTGCTCAATGCGGCAGATGCCGCTTTAATGCTCACCTATATTGCCTACGATGCCGTGGGATATGATGTTTCCTGGGAAGATTTGCGGTAAGCACAGCGAAAAAAACGGTATATTTATAAAATATACATAGAATATTCTTTCAAACATAGGCGAAAACAGTGTATAATAAAAGATGTATACACATTTCGCGCCCGTTCTCCTCATTCAGACAAGAAACAGGTGCTTTTGGATTTGAAATAGGAAAGGACAAAAAGAAACATATGAAAAAACTAATTACCGTTCTGCACGGCTTCTGCATGGCGCTGGCAGACAGTGTACCGGGCGTTTCCGGCGGTACAATTGCATTTCTCATGGGCTTTTACGACAACTTTATCGGTTCGCTGAATGCACTGATCTCCGGAACGAAAGCAGAGCGAATCCAGGCACTCAAGTATCTGGTGAAACTGGGAATCGGCTGGGTGATCGGCTTTTGTTCCTCCGTGCTGGTTTTGGCGAATGTCTTTGAGTCTCAGATTTACCGTGCCTCCTCGCTGTTCATCGGCTTTATTATCTTTGCTATCCCTGTGGTTGTCTATGAGGAACGAAAGGGGTTAAAAGATCGCTGGAAGATGTGGTTCTTTGTGCTGATTGGTGCGGCAATCGTGGTGGGTATTACCTATGCCAATACATTTGTCGGCGGCGGAAAGGACCTCAGTCATCCCGGCATCGGCATGTATCTGTATGCCTTTGTAGCAGGCGCAATTGCCATCTGCGCTATGGTTTTGCCAGGCATTTCCGGTTCTACGCTGCTGCTGATCTTCGGCTTGTATATCCCCATTATCGGCGGCATTCATGATCTGCTCCATCTGGATTTCCACATGCTGCCGATCCTGATCGTGTTTGGCTTGGGCGTTATCACCGGCATCATCAGCATCATCAAGCTGATCCAGAACGCACTGACCAAACACCGGGGCGCAACGGTTTATCTGATCCTGGGCATGATGCTCGGTTCGCTGTATTCCGTTTTCATGGGTCCCACCACTCTGGAGAAACCCCAGGCTGCCATGAATCTGCACACCTTTAGTATCGTGTTCTTTGTCATCGGCGGCGTGGTCATTCTGGGCATGCAGGCACTGAAAATGCTCTCGGAAAAGAACAGCAATACCGCAGCTGTATCCAAAGAGGATCCGGCAAAGTAAAAAGGATTTTTCATACAAAAAGGGCTTGCCGAACAAACGGTAAGCCCTTTTTGTGTTAGGTTTATGTAGGGCGGATGCCTACATCCGCCCGATGCGAAATGTTTCCCTTTTTGGGGATAGGGGGCGATGTGGGCATCGCCCCCTACAAATTACATTCCTATTAAATCCAGTTATCCCACAATGGATTCTTCCCTTACGAGATCTTCTTGATCCAGCGCAGAATATCTGCCTCCGGTGTCGCAAGACGGTCAGAGTCGAAGTGAATGTTCAGCCCGCTCTGTACCTTTGCGCCGGAGCACATCTGTGCAATGTCCTGGAAGGTGTGCCCCAGCCAGCCACCGTTGGTGGCGAACGGATAGATCACCTTTCCGGAAAAGTCCTGGTGTGCCAGAAGCGTGCGCATCGCCGGGGCAAAAGTATACCACCAGACCGGTGTCCCCAGGATGATGGTATCATACTGGCTGAGGTCAGCGGAAATCGGTTTTAGCTCCGGCTCAAAGCCGCTGTTGACTTCGCGCTGTCCCTGGTCTACAACTGCGTTATAGCTGCCGGTATACGGGGTGACGGTCTCGATCTCACACAGATCGGCGCTGGTCTCCCGCTGGATCAGCTTTGCAATGCGGCGTGTGTTGCCGCCGTAGGAATAAAACAGTACCAGTGCTTTCATGCTTCATAGATCTCCTTCGCCATGCGGAATGCTGCCCATGCTTTCGGCCAACCCACATAAAAAGCGGCATGGGTGATGATTTCTGCCATTTCCGAAGCGGTGATACCGTTTTTCTTGGCGGATTCCAGGTGATAGCGGAACGAGTTGTCCGTCAGCCCCATGGCGATCAGGGAGACCACGGTGACCAGACTGCGGTCACGCAGAGAGAGTTCTTCTTCTCTGGCCCATACCTCACCAAAGAGAACATCGTCGTTGAGTTCTGCGAATTTCGGAGCAAATTCTCCCAGGGCATCTCTGCCTGCGGTTTGTTTCACTGCCATAAAATCAGATCCTTTCTATTATCTTATAAGTGCGTTGTATGCTTCGTCGCTGACCGGCTCACACCATTCGTTGCTGCAATTTTCGCCGGGGCATTCTACTGCAATGTGGCTGAACCAGCTGTCCTTCTTTGCGCCGTGCCAGTGCTTGACCTCCGGCGGAATGGTGATGACCATGCCCGGCTTCAGTTCCACAGCCGGCTTGCCCTCTTCCTGATACCAGCCCTCACCGGCGGTGCAGACTAAAATCTGTCCGCCGCCTTTGGTGGCGTGGTGGATGTGCCAGTTGTTCCGGCAGCCCGGCTCAAAGGTCACATTTGCCAGAAATACCGGTGCTTTGCCCGGCTCGGTCAGCGGTTTCAGGAACGACTGACCCACAAAATACTGGGCATATGCGTCATTGGGTGCGCCGATGCCGAATGCATCAGCGGTTTCAAACTGTGCTTTCTCTGTGTATTTCATGTGCGTTTTTCTCCTTTTAATCATGCACTTTCAGCTGGTGCAGCATTTTCACAAAATCCGGATTGTTGTGGTCTACGATCTCGCTGTGTCCGATGTCCAGCTTTGCGATCTCTGCCATATCGGTTTCCGACAGGGTGAAATCCCAGATATCGAAATTCTGTGCCATGCGCTCTGCCTTGACGGACTTCGGAATGACCACAACGCCGCGCTGTACGTTCCAGCGCAGTGCTACCTGTGCCGGGCTTTTGCCGTACTTTTCACCGATAGCAGTCAGTACCGGATGGGTGAAGATGCCGTGATTGCCTTCTGCAAATGGGCCCCACGCCTCCGGTGTTACACCGTATTCCTGCATCAGTTTCAGTGCGTCCGGCTGCTGGAAGAACGGGTGCAGCTCGACCTGGTTCACTGCCGGAATGACAGAAACAGTTGCGCACAGATCTGCCAGCCGTGCCGGATAGAAGTTGCTGACGCCGATGGCGCGGAGCTTTCCGGCATGGTACGCCTCTTCCATGGCACGGTATGCGCCTACATAATCGCCCATAGGCTGATGGATCAGGTACAAGTCCAGATAATCCAGTCCCAGCTTTTGCAGGGAAGTGTCAATGGCTTTCTTTGCGCCCTCATAGCTTGCGTCCTGTACCCAGAGTTTTGTGGTGATGAACAGTTCGTCCCGGGGTACGCCGCTTTTGGCAATTGCCGCACCCACTGCTTCCTCGTTAAAATAAGCAGCAGCGGTGTCGATCAGCCGATAGCCTGCGGCAATGGCATCTGACACTGCCTGCTCACAAACTGCGGCATCCGGCACCTGGAATACGCCGAAGCCTTCCAGCGGCATTTTTACTCCGTTGTTCAAAGTGACAAAATCCATTTGTGATTCCTCCCGATTTTATGATTTATGCAAAACAGATGTGTGGTATTGCGTTCTACCTATAGTATACCGCAAACCGCCTTGACAGGGAATCCCCGATGTGTTATAATCATATTAACCAAAAGTTGATACGGAGGCGATGCAAATGTATAATCCCCAGTTGAAAGCATTTGTTTGTGCGGCAGACTGCGGCAGTTTTACCAAAGCAGCAGAGCGGCTGTATCTTTCTCCCACGGCGGTAATGAAGCAGGTGAATGCCTTAGAGGCGCATTTGCAAATGCAGCTGATCTCCCGAACCAACCAGGGCATCCGGCTCACACCGGCAGGGGAGTCGATCTATGCCGATGCCAAATTTCTGTTTGATTACTCCGCCCGCGCGGTGCGGCGCGCCAAACAGCGGATGTCGGACTATGAAAAGACATTCTGCGTGGGGACATCTATCCTCAATCCCTGCAAGCCCTTTGTCGATCTGTGGGCAAAGCTTGCGCCCCATTTTCCCGGCTATCGTCTGAACATCGTGCCCTTTGAGGATGAGCACACCACGATTTTGCAGGAGATCTCTGCCCTTGGGGAAAAGTTTGATTTTCTGGTGGGCGTGTGCGACTCTGCAAACTGGCTGCTGCACGGTCATTTTTTGCAGCTGGGCACTTACCGCAAGTGCGTGTCTGTGCGCATGGGGCATCCACTGGCGGCAAAAGAGCGCCTTTCGATCACCGATCTCTACGGGCAAAACCTGATGATGGTGCCGCGCGGAGACTCTCTGGTCAACGATCAGCTCCGCCACGACCTGGAGGTCTGTCATCCGCAGATTCACATTGTGGATGCACCGCAATATTATGATATGAGCGTATTCAATCATTGCGCGCAGACAGACGATGTGCTTTTGAACATCGAATGCTGGCGTGAGGTGCATCCGCTGTTGGTGACGATCCCGGTGGACTGGGACTATGTGATCCCTTACGGCATTTTATACGCCGTGCATCCGCCGGAGGACGTGACGGAACTCATTGCACAGGCGAAACAGCTGGTAGAATCCCGTTAAACGGCTGTTTCGTCTCCGGACTGGAGGTATTTATGAATGCAGAAATATTTCGCGGCATCCTGATCCCGTTTTTGGGCACTGCCCTGGGCGCAGCATGCGTGTTCTTTATGAAGCGCACACTGTCTGTCAATATTCAGCGCGCTCTGACCGGCTTTGCGGCAGGCATTATGACGGCAGCTTCGGTGTGGAGCTTGCTCATCCCGGCGATGGAACAGAGCGCCCATATGGGAAAGCTGGCGTTTCTGCCGGCGGTGATCGGCTTTTTGCTGGGTATCTTTTTTCTGTTGGGGTTGGATCACCTCATACCCCATCTGCACATGAACAGCAGTGAAGCAGAAGGGCCGAAGAGCAAGCTGAAAAAAACCACCATGCTGGTGCTGGCGGTAACGCTGCACAACATTCCGGAGGGCATGGCAGTAGGCGTAGTCTATGCCGGGTGGGCTTCCGGGAATGTCTCCATTACTGCGGCAGCGGCACTGGCGCTGTCCATCGGCATCGCCATCCAGAACTTTCCGGAGGGTGCGATCATCTCTATGCCGCTGCGTGCAGAGGGCATGGGAAAGAGCAAGGCGTTTCTCTATGGAACGCTCTCCGGCATAGTAGAGCCCATCGGTGCGGTGCTGACCATTCTGGCGGCAGGTCTGGTGCTCCCCATTCTGCCCTACTTGCTGAGCTTTGCCGCAGGCGCTATGATCTATGTGGTAGTGGAAGAGCTGATCCCGGAAATGTCAGAAGCACCGCACTCCAATGTGGGAACGATTTTCTATGCGGTGGGATTTGCGCTGATGATGATGCTGGATGTGGCGCTTGGGTAATTTCCAAACATGCTCTAGACAATCTCTCCCAAATGTGCTATACTAAAGATATTCCAAAACCGTTCGTGTCCGGACGGAAATCCAAAAAGGCAAGGAATGTGATGTAAATGAAGCGCTTTCAGCAGAACATCCGCAAGGTCGTACCCTATGTGCCGGGCGACCAGCCGGATTTTCCCGATATGATAAAACTGAATACCAATGAGAACCCCTATCCGCCTGCGCCGGCAGTGCAGGAGGTTCTGGCGCAGAGCCAGGCAGAACAGATGCGGCTCTATCCTGACCCGACGGCGCATCAGCTGAATGCAGCCATTGCCAAGGCTTACGGCGTGGAGGAATCTCAGGTATTTACCGGCGTCGGTTCTGACGATGTGCTGGCGATGATCTTCCAGACCTTTTTCAACAGCGATCTGCCGATCCTGTTTCCGGATATCACCTATGCATTTTATCCGGTCTGGTGCGATCTGTTCCGCATCCCGTATGAGGTGCAGCCTTTGAATGACAAGCTGGAGATCGTGCCGGAGGATTACTGCAAGCCCAACGGCGGTATTGTGTTCCCGAACCCCAATGCGCCTACTGGCATTGCGCTGCCGTCCGCAGTGATCGAGGGCATTTTGCAGCAAAACCCGGAATCTCTGGTGGTTGTAGATGAAGCCTATGTGGACTTTGGCGGCGAGACGGTGCTGCCGCTGCTGAAAAAGTATGACAATCTCATGGTGGTGCAGACGTTTTCCAAGTCCCGTGCGATGGCAGGGGAGCGCATCGGCTTCGCCATTGGTTCTGCGGAACTCATCAAGGCGCTCCACGATGTGAAATATTCGTTCAATTCCTACACCATGAACCGTTCTGCCCTGGCAGCCGGTACGGCATCGGTGCAGGACAGCGCCTATTTGCAGGAGATCACGGCGAAGATCGTGGCAACCAGAGAGCATGCCAAGCAGGTGTTGGCGGAAATGGGATTTCAGTTCCCGGATTCCAAGAGCAATTTCCTGTTTGTGACACATCCGGACTGCGATGCCCACGACTTGTTTGAGGCACTGCGCCGTGCACATATTTTTGTGCGTTGGTTCGATTCGCCCCGTATCCGGAACTATCTGCGCATTACCATCGGCACAGACGAGCAGATGGAAGCGCTCTTCACATTTCTGCGGAAGTATTTACAGCAGAAATAAGCAGTCTGTATGATGCATCAAAAAAAGCCTGGAGACATGTGAGATCGTCTCCAGGCTTTTTCTGTTTCTTGTGTTATGGCATGTTGTCAGGCGTTGCCGTTACTGCGGCAGGCTGTCGATCAGGTGCACCAGGAAGCGCAGCAGGGAAATGGCATCATTGGTGCTCATTTCGCCGTTTGCATCACAGTCAGCATTGACCAGTGCAGCATCGTCCAGCTTAACTGCGCCGGCGATCGCCTTGCTTAAAAGGACTGCGTCTGTGATATCCACTCTGCCGTCCAGGTTGACATCTCCGTAGAAAACCGCAGACGGTGCAGCAGAGGTGCTTTCTGTTGCAGACGAAGCGTCAGCTACCGAAGCCGTGGTCTCTGTGGCAGAACTGGTCTCTTCGGGTGTTGTCGCCGGGGATTCTGTTGTGTTCGGTGCCGTTTCTGTGGAAACCGCTGTTGTGGCTGCTGTCTCAGAAGCTGTGCTCTCCGTAGTTGCTGCCGTGGTGGTTTCTGTTGCAGCAGTGGTGGCGCTTTCTGTGGTCACTGGTGCTTCCGTTTCTGTAACAGCAGGTGTTCCCGCCGTGGTTTCCGTAGAGGGCGCAGCTGTTGTCACAGTTGTGGCTTCTGTGGTTGCCGGAGCGGTGATATCACCGATGGCTGTGACGATCCACTTCTGGTCGGCGCTCCCGTTTTTCGTCCACTGGATGACGTTTGCTCCGGCATCCTTCGATGCTCCGGAGACACCCAGTCCGCCCTTGTCTCTGGTTGCCCGTGTGACAATATAGTATGTGCCGTCCGGGTTGGGGATAAACTTGAACAGCTGGGTAGAGGATTTGTTGTTGGTAAAGATCTGGATGTTTGTGCCGTCATCGCTCTTGCCGTCAGCAACATCCAGATAATAGGTCTTGCCGTCGCTCAGCTGAGACAGAATGTAGTAATAACCGTCGCCGAATTCCTTGAGCGTCCACTTCTGGCAGTCGTTGCCGTTCTCGCCCCACTGCTGGACATTGGCTCCGGCTTCGGCGCTGGCGTTGGCAACCTCCAGGTGCAAACCGCTGTTGCTGTTCTGGAACTGATAAACCTTTGTGGTATCCATTTTTACGCCGGTGTCGGTGACTTCCTCCAGATTCCAGTGCTGGCAGGCATTGCCGTTGCTCTCATACTGCTGGACGTTCGCACCGCTGGATTTGCTGGAGCTTTCTACCTCAATACAGCTTTTCAGATCGGACGCTTTGGTATAAATGGTGTAAGAACCGTCGCTGTTTTGGGCGAACAGGAACTGCTGTGCCTGTTCCCGGCTGCTCTTTGTCCAGAGTGCAGCATTTGTGCCGTTGTCTGCCTTGCCGCCGGAGATGTCCATGAGGTAGGTGATCTTGTCGCCCACCTGGCTGTACAGATAATAATATCCGTCTCCGGCAGAGACTGCGCGCCAGGTGTTGTGTGCTGCGGCGCTGTCTGCACCCCACTGCTGCAGATTTGCGCCAGCCTCAGCGCTGCCGTTGGCAACCTCCAGATAGAGACCGCTGTTCACGTTTTTCAGCATGAACACTGCGCCCTCCGGGAGTACGGCTGCGGTAGGTGTTACCGGTTCCGGGTCAGGAGTCGGTGTGGGTGTCGGCGTGGTCTGCCCCAGTACAGTGACATTGGGACGCGCCGGAAGGGGCTGGTCAGACCCCAGGTAAAAGCTTGCGTGGGGCGGCTGATTATAGGCAGTCTGCTGGGCAGAGACCTGCACCCGGTACTGCGGATCGTGCATCAAGGTGGTGATGCGGTAGTCTGTGTCATAGGGCGTGCAGTAGATCCGGATGGATTTGCTGTCTGCTGCCCGGACGATCAGCTCTTCCCGCCAGTCGCCGAAGATGTCTGCCGAGAGACAGGGCGTACCCTTGGTGGTGTTGCAGGTGTAATAGCCGTCTGTGGAGAGCAGGGTCGTCAGCTTGCCGTCTGCGCCCATCTTGGAAATGGTGGCGGGGGAGTCGGTGTAGCCGTCCAGGATCTCGCGCTCTAGGTCGCCGTCCCAGTAGGACAGGAAGTTGATCGCCGGTCTCCGGCAGCTGAGCGTGTTGCCGCTGCCGTCAAAGACGTCGTTGTTCAGTCCCCAGAACTCTGCGCCGTCGTTGCCTGCCCAGACATTGTCCGCACAGCAGCGTCCCGTGTCGCCGGAACCGTCCTTATGGAAGATGATCTTGCCGTTGGAGGCATCTACCAGAGAAACGCCGTATGGCAGGGCAACCGCATGAAAAGATCAAACAAATTTATTGAAAATGACATTACAGAGG
>CAVAQT010000036.1:377-24274 GCA_963590855.1 Ruminococcus bromii | reverse complement strand
ATATTGGCATTTACACATATAAGGGAACTGAAAAAATTGGAGGAATGCCACGAATTATTTCAGATGAATTATTTAATAAGGTGGCTGAAATTATGGATAAAAACAGAAAAGCCCCCGCAAGAGCGAGAGCTAAGGTCGAGTATTTACTTACGACAAAACTGTTTTGTGGTTATTGTAAAGAAATGATGACAGGATTTTCTGGTACTGGAAAATTAGGAAAAGTGTACAGATACTATGTGTGCAATGGTACAAAGAAAAAAGCTTGTAAAAAAAAGAAAGTACACAAGGAGTATATTGAGGATTTAGTAGTTAATGAATGCCGAAAGCTTCTAACAAATGAAAATATCAAGAAAATCGCAAATAATATTTCTAAAATAAGTGAATCTGAAAAAGATACAGCTAATTTAAAATTTATCAAAAAGGCTTTATCTGAAAATGAAAGAAAACATAAAAACGCTCTAAATGCAATTATAGAGTGCGACCTCGAATCTGTAAGAAAGTCATTATATGAACAAATACCTATTTTGGAAAAGGAACATTCTGAATTACAAAAACAAATAGCTTTAGAAGAAAAGAATTTCCCAGTGCTTACAGTACCAATGGTGCATTTCTTTTTGAGAAAGCTTAAAGACGGCAATGTTGACGACATAAAGTACAGAAGAACCCTTATCAATGTCTTTATTAATAAAATCTATCTGTACGACGATAAGCTTACTATTATTTTTAATTCGGGAGATAATCCTGTTACAATCAATGATTTACTCTTATCTGAAATTGAGGATAATTCAAAAAAAGCGGAGGGTTTGTTTTTGGATGGGGTTGCTCCACCAAAAATCCGCCGAATCCTGAGAGAATCCCGGCGGATTTTTTTGTACCATTTTTTCAATGGGAGCAATCCGAATTTACGACAACGCATTCCGCTATATTGAAGGAGAAAGAAATGCCATTCAAAATGCGAAACACGATACTATGTTCGGCAGCAATGTCAGCTGTTGTGGTGTCAGCCATATTTCTTGCGGAAATTATCCGTATCGCAAACATTTTCCTCCTGGTGCCCTATTTCCTAGTTGTTGCAGTGATATATACAGCCCTGCTGTTAAGCGAAAGCAGGAAAGCCCTCTTATTGAAATGGGTTCTGGCGCTGCCCTTTTCCTTTTTCTGCTTTGAATATTTTTGGCAGACACATTATTCTATCAGAGCGTTGAACTGGATGATAGAGGGCTATGGAAAGCAGTCTGCCGGCGGCAATTTCGCAGGCTTTCTGTTACTTATTCTTTTATTCGTCCTTTGCGTTGCCGGCATCCTATTTGCATATTCCAGATCCTCTGAAAAAATCGAGCGATATACAAAAGCGCAGTCTCTGGTGAGTCTGTTGCTTCTCGTTTTGGTGATAGTCGTCGTTGTCGCTTTGGAAGCATTCTTTCCCTCCTATCCGGATGTATTATCCAATTATTCCAGTTAAAATATCGTCCTATTTTTCCCATAAAACCAAAAACGGCGCTGCCGCAGGAACTTTCCCTGCAACAGCGCCGTTTCTTTTTTCAGCATATCTTACGCAGCCGAACCATTACGTCTGCTTATCGTCCGCTTTCTTTTTCTTTTCGATCTCCGCCTTTTTGGCTGCAAACTCCTTGTCGTCCAGGATGCCCTCCTTATGGAGCGCCTCCAGCTTTTCCAGGAGTTTTTCCGGAGAGTCGTCATTCGCCTTGTCCTTGCTGCCGGATTTCAGCTTGACGCGCTTTTTCGCCTGCTGGCGTTCCCGTTCCTTTTCGGCTTCTACGGCTGCCAGCATTGCGGCATAGCGCTTGCGGTCGCCGAACCAGAAGATCACGATGAGGACGATGCCGCCTGCCAGTGTGCCCATGCCGATCCACCACCCCGGCGGTGTATAGGTCATTGTCACCGTGTGTTCTCCGGCGGACAGCGGCACGCCGATCATGGCATCGACGATCGCCACCTGATCCACCTTCTTGCCGTCTACCTTGACCGTCCAGCCCGGCTGATCCGGGATCGAGGTCATCATGATCTGACCGTCCTCTGCGGTGATCGTACCGGTGATCTTGCGGTCATTGCTCTTATCGGTATCGATCTGCCACTGGTTCTGCTTCAGCTTGTCGATATCCTCCTGGAACAGATCCGGGTGATAGGTGTAGAACAGGAAGTTCTTGACGATGGTGAACTTCTCGTCATTTGCAATGGTCATGCGCAGTGTGATCTTAGTGCCTGGTTCAAAGGTGCCCAGACGCAGCGCAATGTAGTTGTCGTTCTCGAAATACTCGCCCATGGAGTCGAATCCGCCGTTGTTCTTGGCGTATTCGTCTGCGTTTGCCCATGTGAACTCGCCGGAATTTTCAGCCTTCCAGCCGTTCTCTGCCTCGCTCCACTCCGAAGTATCCCAGGTCTTCATCCACAGGTTGACCTTCTTCTGGAACTCGGTCTTGAAGTAGATGTAGATCGGCTCATCGGATTCTGCCACCAGATGGAAGTCCACAGTCGGGTCACCGTCGCCGGTAACGTCATACTTGGTCTGCTCACCGTAGGGGCTTGTGGTGATGGAATCGCTGACAATGGGATTCTCCGCCAGGTTCAGCGGCGTGTAATACTCGTGCCAGGACTCGAACTGACCGTTTTCATCAAAGGTCGTGTTGCCGCTCAGGGTGCTCATGAAAATGTTCTGGCTGTTGAACGGGTTGTCGTTGCCCAGATGGTCGATCTTCTCCACGTCAGAATCTGCCATATAGCCGATGGAGAGCGCATTGGTATTCTCATAAGCGGTAATGGTCTTTGCCGTACCGTTTTCGTTGGTGTAGTCATATGCCCAGCGTGCTTCATATGCCGGGTTCAGGCGGCGATCCTGGTCGGTCTTGTCGCCGCGGTCCAGGACATACTTGATGCCCAGCAGAGAGTCCGCCACTTCGGTGTTGCCGTCATAGCGTGTGTAGTAGCTGTGCATGCAGTAGCCCAGTGTCTCGATAAAGTTGATGATCCGGGTGTTCATGACAGAACTGGAGTGAGAGATACCCTTCAGACCGAACGCCGCATTGTCGTTGACGCAGCGGTAGAAGGTCTTTTCTGCACGGTAGAAGCCGTCATCCTTTTCCTCCAGCATCTCGGTGGCTGCCCGTCCGTTCTGGACATAGTTCTGATAGGAAGCGCGGGTGGAATATGCCACCTCATCGTCGATATCCTTCATGGAATCCACAGCGTTGTAAACGGCTTCGCCGCCCACCATTACCAGCATCATACTGGTGAGTGCAATGCTGACACTGCGCTTTGCCAGAACCGCCTTATCACCGGTCATGAAGTACAGCAGGATCAGATAAACGCCCATGAGCGCCGCAGAGATCCAGACTGCGCCCTTTGCCATCTGGTCGAATTTCAGACCGGCAACAATGGCGATCACCACCGCCATGGCAATGGCAGAGCCCAGCAGATGCTTTTTCTCGATGCCGTCCCGGTGCGCAAAGGCAGTCGCGCCCATGGTCAGGAACGTAAAGGACAGCAGGAACGAATACCGGAAAGGCAGCCAGTTCGGCACCTGTCCGCCGTGCCACATCATGTCCACCGGTGTGATGAGCATGCACATTACCATCACGAAGATCAGAGCAGAATAGCCCAGCTTTTTCTTCCAGTCGATCTTCTTGTTCATGTAGAACAGCGGCAGCAGCACCAGGGTCAGCAGACCGCAGTAGATCTCCGGCTTGCCCTGTACGTTGACGGAGTCATACTGTGCCGGAAGCAGCTGCGGGAACATGTCCAGCAGATCGCACAGGAACACCAGCAGCGGCGAATCCTGCGCATTTTCCAGCAGTTTCTGGCTCAGGGGGAAGGACTGGAAGCGGAAGCTGTAGTCCGGGGTCGTAAACTCGAACTTACCCAGCTTCAGGGCATTGTACACCGGCAGCAGCATAAATGCCGCACATGCCAGCGCAATGATCGAGGAGTATGCCACACGCACGATGGCGGTGAAATAGTCATAGGCCTTGCGCTTCTTGTCCGAGCCTGCCAGCAGGTAGAAGAAGAAGTACAGCGCCACAAAGATGCAGATCATGTAGCCGATGTAGAAGTTTGCCACACACATCAGCGCCAGCGGAATGATAAAGTTCAGCCGGCGGCCGTCGTCTACCAGATACTCGATGCCCAGCATGATGAGGGGCAGGAATACCAGACCGTCCAGCCACATGGGGTCGATGAGCTGGATCACCATATATGCCATCATGGAGTACATGGTGGAGAACAGCAGCGACGGATACGGTGCAACACCGCGGCTCTTTTGCAGGAAATAGTTGAATGTCGCGCCTGCCGCGCCCACTTTGCACAGCTGCATAATCAGCAGACTGCCCAGCATGAACTTCTCTGGCAGGAGCATCACGATCAGGGTAAACGGGCTGGCGAGGTAATAGCCGATGATGCCCATAAACTCTCCGGACAGGTTGCGCGACCAGTTATAGAAAATACTGCCGTCGCCCCAGAACGCGTCGCGGAGCGCCTCAAAGTAGTACACATACTGTCCGTTCAGATCCAGACAAAGTACCGATTCCTCTCCGAACGGATACAGCCCGAAGAGCGCGTACGCCAGATAGGTCAGTACGACCGGGATCGCAAACGCAATGAGATAGACCCGATTGCGGACGATCCATCTGCCGATCGCAGAAAAGATGCTGCCGGCGCTGACTTTGCCCTTCGCAGGCAGCGCGGCGGCTTGTGTCTTGGTGGTTGCCATAAATGTCCTCCTTAAAAATGAAAAATATGCTCTGCCGTTTCCCTCCCACGGACAGAACAACAGATATCATCATTATAGCACAATCTTTTTCGTTTGGCAAGCCCTTTTTATGCAAAAAACACGGAAAACCATTTTTCATTCGTCCCGTTTCTCCCGACGGCGAAATTTGACAATCCTTTTCCCGCATGTTATAATAACAGCAGCATTTTCCGACATTATCATGTATGAGAGGAGATTTGACCCTATGCACCCTGTTTTTGACATTATCCTGGTGATCCTGAACCTTGTGGTCGCGGCACTGCTCCTGGTGCAGATCCTGCGCCGGAACAGCAGCGAAAGCGATGACGCAATGGACGAGAGCGATATCCGGGAGATCACCGACGCTGTCCGCGACACGCTGATGCAGTCTGAGCGCGCCATGAAAGCGGAGCTTGCGGAAAATATCCGTAGCATGGGCGAAAGCATCCAGAGACTACAGGCGGCAGGCGCGCAGGCGCAGTCCGGCAAGCTCAACGATGTAGACCGCCAGCTGAACCAGAAACTACAGGATCTGGAACTGCGCATGGACAAGCAGATCGCCGCCCTGGAAAAGGACACCGCCGACCGCCTGGAAAGCATCCGGCAGCTCATCGACGAAAAGCTGCAGGGAGCACTGGACGAGCGCATGAACTACTTCGGACAGACCCTCGCCGCAAGCCAGAAGCAGGCGGCAGAGGCACAGGAGAAGCAGATCGGCGAGATCGCCGGAAAGATCGGTCAGAACCTCGCCCTCATGAACCAGTCCATCCTGGAAAAGCAGGAGCAGTCCGGAAAGAGCATCAACGACACGCTGAAAGCACTGGAAGTCCGCTTTCAGACCCTGGAAGCCAACAACGAACAGAAACTGGACAACATCCGCACCACCATGTCCCGGCAGCTCACCGGCATCCAGGAGGAAAACCAGAAAAAACTGGACTCCATCCAAAACACAGTCAACGAAAAGCTGGAGAGCCAGCTGCAAAAATCCTTCCGGCTGGTCAGCGAGCAGCTGGAGACCGTACACAAGAGCCTGGGCGAGATGCAGTCCATCGCTTCCGGCGTGGGCGACCTGAAACGGGTGCTCTCCAACGTCAAGACGCGGGGCATCCTGGGCGAGATCCAGCTGGGCAGCATCCTGGAGGAGATCCTCGCACCGGAGCAGTACGAGACCGAGATCGCCACCAAAAAGGACAGCCGGGATCATGTGGAATATGCCGTCAAGCTGCCGGGCAGCGCCGACGGTCAGACCGTCTATCTTCCCATCGACTCCAAGTTCCCCGGCGACACCTATGAGCAGCTGCTCCGGGCATACGACACCGGCAGCAAGGAAGCGGTGGACGCCGCCAAGAAAAATCTCACGGCAGTCATCAAAAAGTGCGCCAGGGATATCCGGGACAAGTATGTTTCGCCGCCGGAGACCACCAATTTCGGCATCATGTTCCTGCCCTTTGAGGGACTCTATGCCGAGGTGGTGAATCTGGGGCTGATCGAGACGCTTCAGAGAGACTACAGCGTCAACATCACCGGGCCGTCCACCATGGCGGCGATGCTGAACGCCCTGCAAATGGGCTTCAGGACTCTCGCCATCCAGAAGAAGAGCAGCGAGGTCTGGGAGATCCTGGGCGCGGTCAAGAAGGAGTTCGGCACGTTCCAGGGCGTTCTGGACAAGGCGCAGAAGAACATCCAGACCGCCAGCGAGAATATCGACAAGCTCATCGGCACGCGCACCAGAGCCATTACCCGCAAGCTGAACGCCGTAGAAACACTGGACGATCCGGCAAAGTCCCGGAAGCTGCTGGGACTGGAGCAGACAGAGACCGACGGCGAAGCATAAGCACCGGAACCGGCGCAGCAGAAACTGCATACCAAAAGCCCTCGTACAAGACGATTCCTGTACGAGGGCTTTTTCTTTGGATATTGCTTTTTCTTACGCCGTCTGTGCAAACTGCGAGCGGTAGAGGTCGGCATAGAAGCCGTTCTTTTCCAGCAGCTCGTCGTGAGTGCCCTGCTCGATGATGTCGCCGTCCTTCATGACCAGGATCATATCCGCATTGCGGATGGTGGAAAGGCGGTGGGCAATGATAAAGCTGGTTCTGCCCTCCATGAGGTGATCCATGGCCTTCTGGATGAGCACCTCCGTCCGGGTGTCTACCGAAGAGGTCGCCTCGTCCAGGATCATGACGCGGTTGTCTGCCAGGATCGCACGGGCGATGGTGAGCAGCTGCTTCTGTCCCTGGGATACGTTGCTGGCATCCTCGTTCAGCTCCATCTGATAGCCGTCCGGCAGCTGCCGGATAAAGCCGTCCGCATGGGCTGCCTTTGCGGCGGCAATGACCTCTTCATCGGTGGCATCCAGTCTGCCGTAGCGGATATTCTCCATGATCGTGCCCTGGAACAGCCAGGTATCCTGGAGCACCATGCCGAAGGATTCCCGGAGCTGATGCCGGTCGAAGTCCCGGACATCGTGACCGTCCAGCTTGATCGCACCGCTGTTGACATCGTAGAACCGCATGAGCAGCTTTACCATGGTCGTCTTTCCGGCACCGGTCGGCCCGACAATGGCGATCTTCTGTCCCGGCTGCACCTGGGCGCTGAAATCGTGGATGATGCACTGCTCCGGTTTGTAGCCAAAGGAAACATGTTCAAAGTCCACGCTGCCCCTGACATCTGCCAGCTGCACCGAATGCGCTGCGGTCTGGACTTCTTCGTCCTCCTCCAGGAACTCAAACACACGCTCGGTGGCTGCCGCCATAGACTGCACCTGGTTCAGCACCTGGGCGATCTGCTGCATGGGCTGGGTGAAGTTTTTCACATACTGGATAAACGCCTGGATGTCACCGATGGTGATGGTGCCGCGGATGGCGAGCAATCCGCCGGACAGTGCCACAGCGGCATAGCCCAGATTGCCCACAAACATCATGATCGGCTGCATCAGTCCGGACAGAAACTGAGACTTCCATGCGGAACGGTACAGGGTGTCGTTGGTCTCCTGGAACTGGCGCACGGTGTCCTTTTCCTTATTATATGCCTGGATCACCGTCTGACCGGCATAGGATTCCTCTACCTGACCGTTGATGTGTCCCAGATATTCCTGCTGCTGCTTGAAGTATTTCTGAGACTTCTTGACCACCAGAGAGATCAGCGTCACAGAAATGGGCAGGATAATCACTGCGATCAGCGTCATCAGCGGCGAGATGCGCAGCATCATGACCAGTACGCCCACCATGGTCGCCACAGAGGTGATGATCTGGGTAATGCTCTGGTTCAGGCTCTGCCCCAGGGTATCTACGTCGTTGGTGATACGGGACAGCACCTCGCCGTAGGTGCGGCTCTCGAAGTATGCCATAGGCATCCGGTCGATCTTTTCGGAAATGTCCTTTCGCATCCGGTAGCAGACCTTCTGGGTCACACCGGTCATCAGCCAGCCCTGAACAAAGCTGAACAGGGTACTGAGCAGATACAGACCCAGCACAAACAGCAGGATCTGTCCGATCTTGGTGAAGTCGATGCCGCCCGTCCCCTGGATCTTCGCCATCAGACCGTTCGCCAGTTCCGTGGTCGCCTTACCCAGAATATCCGGGCCAATGACGCTGAACACGGTCGAAGCGATCGCACACAGGATCACGACTACCACTGCGGCATGATATTGTTTCATATAGACAAACAGCTTGCCGATGGAGCCTTTAAAGTCCTTTGCCTTTTCCACCGGCATCTGGCCGCCTCTCGGGCCGCCCATGCGCCGTCTTTCATTCGCCATCTGTCACCGCTCCTTTCTCTGCGTTCTCTTCCAGTCCCAGTTCCGCTGCGGAAAGCTGTGACTTCGCGATCTGCTGATATACCTCACAGCCGCGCAGCAGTTCTTCGTGTGTGCCCTTGCCCACGATCCTGCCCTCTTCCAGTACCAGGATCTGGTCTGCATGGAGAATGGTGCTGATGCGCTGCGCCACAATAATCATGGTGCTGTCCTGCACCTGCTCCCCCAGCGCCTTTCGCAGCGCCGCATCGGTTTTCAAGTCCAGTGCGGAGAAGCTGTCGTCAAAGACGAACACCTTCGGGTGCTTGGCGATGGCTCTGGCGATGGTCAGGCGCTGTTTCTGACCGCCGGAGACGTTTGTACCGCCCTGGGAGATGTCGCTGTCAAAGCGATCCGGCTTTTCTCCGATGAACTCCATTGCCTGGGCGATCTCTGCCGCCTGCTCTATTTCCGCATCCGATGCATCCGGGTTGCCGAACCGCAGGTTGCTGGCGATCGTTCCGGAGAACAGCACACCCTTCTGTGGCACAAAGCCCACCTGCTGCCGCAGATCTTCCAGCGGCAGTTCCCGCAGCTCCACGCCGTCCAGCGTAATGCTGCCCTCGGTGGCATCATACAACCGCGGGATCAGATTCACCAGTGTGGACTTGCCGCAGCCGGTGCTGCCGATGATGGCTGTGGTCTTGCCCGGCTCTGCGGTAAAGCACAGATCCGACAGGGCATCCTCTTCTGCATGGGGATAGCGGAAGTGCACATGATCGAATTTCAGCACGCCCTTGCAGGTGTCCAGATGCTTCGGTGCTTCGCTCTCCTTGACTGAGGTCTCTGTCTGCAATACCTCGTCAATACGTCCGGCAGCCACCGATGCACGGGGCAGCATAACGGACATCATGGTCAGCATGAGGAAGGACATAACGATCATCATGGCATAGGTGATAAACGCTGTCATAGAGCCGACCTGCATGGAACCGCCGTCTACCCGGTGTGCGCCGACCCAGACAATGAGAATGGTCAGGCTGTACATAATCAGCATCATCACCGGCATCATAAATGTCATGACACGGTTGACAAACAGGTTGGTCTTGGTCAGATTCCGGTTCGCCTGGTCGAAGCGCTCTTCCTCGGTCTTTTCCCGTCCGAATGCACGGATGACCGACAGACCGGTCAGAATTTCACGGGAGACCAGGTTCACCTTATCCACCAGTACCTGCATCTGCTTGAACTTCGGCATTGCGATCGCCATCAGCACACCGACAATGCCCAGGATCACCAGCACTGCCAGGACAATGACCCAGCCCATGCCGGCTCCGGTGTGTACGACCTTCAGAATACCGCCGATGCCCAGGATCGGCGCATACAGCAGCATCCGCAGGAAAATCGCCGTCACCATCTGCACCTGCTGGATATCATTGGTGCTGCGGGTAATGAGGGATGCAGTGGAGAACTGATCCATCTCCGCACTGGAGAACTGCATGACACGCCCGAATACCTTTCCGCGGAGATCCCGTCCCACGCCGGCGCCCACACGGGAAGCGAAATAGCCCACGCAGATCGCCGCCGCCATCATGGCGAACGCCATCGCCATCATCTTGCCGCCGGTGCGCCAGAGATAGCTAGTCTGGATCTGCTCCACGTCCAGTCCGGCATCCTTGTCGCACTGCACCGCATATGCCACACCCATGGACTTCACCAGAGAATCACCCATGGTGTCCAGCATCTCCTCCAGCTGTGTGCGCATCTGGGTCACCGTCTCTTCGGTGAGCTGACCGCTCTGCTGCATTGCCGCAAACACCGGGCGCACATCCACACAGGTCACCGTGGTCTCGTTTCCGTCGTCGTCCTCTTCGGTGCGCTGGAACGGTTTCAGCTCCACGCCCATCATCGCGCCGATCTCTTCCACGGACATCTGTTCCATCTGTGCCGCCGCGTTGGGGTCGGTCTGCTGCTGCGTCAGCATCTGGCGGAAGCTATCCTCGCTCATCATGGACATCTGATAGTTCAGCAGCACCGGCACTAACAGATCGCTGTCCAGTTCGTCCAGTTCTTTTTCGGACAGGCTGTCGCTCCGGGTTTCGCCGTCATAGCTGTCCTGCCACTGCTTCTGTTCCTCTTCAGTCATGAACAGCTGCGCATTGTCAAATTCCTCCGCCGTGATCTTTTCCGGCAGAATGTGCGCCACGCCGCTGTTCTGAATGCCTGTGTCGATGATATCCGAAGTGTACTGGGGCAGCGACAGGTCGCAAAACGCCTGCACCACCAACAGCACCGTAATCAGCAGCACGGAATTCCAGTAAGGTTTCAGATTCTTGAAAAGCTTACCCATTGGCTTGTTTCTCTCCTTTCATCTCTTCCAGTTCTTCTGATGCCGCCGTATAGAGCCGCTGGAGCAGTTCCACCAGCTGATCGGATTCCTCCTGCGTGAACCGCGTCTGAATCCCCTTGTGAAACACCTCTAAAAGCTGATTGGCTTTCTGCACCTCCGCCGTGCCGTTCTCGGTCAGTGTCACATAGGTGTTGCGCCGGTCTTCCCGGCATACCTCCCGGCAGATATAGCCGTCATTTTCCAGACCGCGCAGCGTCCGGGACACTGCCGGCTGGGGCACACGCATCAGCCGCGTCAGTGTGGACACGGTGCATCCGCCCGGATGCTTCTCCCGCTGACGATCCACCAGAAACATCAGCATATATTCCTGCCGGGACAAGGGCAGCAGCGAAAACACATTCAGACCGCGAAATGCGTTGATCAGTTCAAAAAATGTGTTTGCCTCACAATCCATTCCTCCAGCCTCCTGTCATCATACTAGTTATTTTAATAACGTTGTTATGAAATAACTTTGTTCTATTATAACGCACGCTATCTATTCTGTCAAGGGAATTTTGTCGATTTCACCCAGTGCACATAAAAAAAGTGCATTCCGCCAAAATCCAGCGAAACGCACGAAAAGGTTTTATTCAATTTATTTAAATACACAAATCCGATGTGTCACATGCCTCTAGCCCAGCCGTTTTTTCAGGTCTTCCCAGACGCGCCGGGAGATCTCGGCGGTGTGATCGGCCGCACCATCCGGCATGGACAGACTCCGCAGCACGCTGACGGAGATCGTCAGGTCTGCCAGGAACAGCACCACCAGTCCCGTGGCAAGCTTTCCGTACAAAAAGCCGGGAATCTGATGGAACACCGCCATCAGAAACGGGTTGATGCGGTACAGGGCGAATGTCCCCAGGATGCCGAAGGGCAGCATGGTCTCCAGACAGATGCGCCCGTGGATGTTGAACCGCATGTCGTGATAATCCCACCACCGGGTATGGAATACCCGTTCCATCACAGCGCTCGCCACATATTCCAGAATGCTGCAAAGCAGGATGATGGAAAAGAACACATGCCAGTAGCCGTGCTGACTGTCCTGAAACAGGGTCGTGATGCCGAGCATGCCGGCGCCGTAGATGGGACAGCATGGCCCCAGGAGGAAGCCGCGGTTCGAGATCTTCCGCTCCCGGATGCCCATATAGATCATCTCCATGCTCCATCCTATGGCAGCATAGGCAAAAAAGATCACCACATAATCCGTCAGACTATGTACCATTTTTTATACCCTCCTTTTACAGAACAGCGCCGCGGCGGCATGGAAAAAGCCGCCCATGGTCTCCAGGGTGGAACAATACTTGTCCGCCATGCACACCAGTACCGCCTCACGGGAGCGCGGCACAAACCGCAGGGTCAGCGGCCACATATGGGTGGTGATGATATGCTGTACTTCTGCATTGACATGAAACCGCATGGCGGCATTCTTGCAGGCAATGTGCGGGTGGGCAAAGCCATGGAGCACACCCTCGTCCTGGTGGCTGTGCCAGTCGTACAAATAAAAATCATGGAGCAGTGCACCAACGATCAGATTCTCATAATTGACATGGAGATGCAGTTTTTTCGCCATGGCGCAGCTGACATGCACCACAGAAAGGCAGTGCCGCAGCGTGCTGGTAGTGCCATGCTGCACATAGGTATCCATGGAGCAGACTGCGCTGTCCTTCAGATAGGTCTGCATCTTCTGTTTTGCCAGCGCATACGCTTCTTTTTCTTCTAAAGACATAATTCCTCCTACTGCGTGACCGCAGTTCTGTTTCGGCAGCCTGTCTGCCGCATCCCGGAGTTTCTCATTTTCCCCAAGTTCTCGTACATCCTCATTTCCCTACATTATACCGGATTTTTGCCGGATTGTCAACAAACTCTGCGTTATTTTTGCGTTTTCGGGCACAAAAAAGCGCCGCATTTCGCCCGGTGCTTCCGACAAATTGACGAAATCCGCGGCCATTGGGGCAAGGTTTCGCGGAATGCACCCGAAAAATCCGGGAAACTGCACAAATCCTATTGCGTTTCGGGAGAAAATATGGTAAAATAGAAAACAGCATCGCATTTCCCAAAGGAGGTATCTCTTGAAACATTTTCCATTTTGGCTCACCCTTGCCGCCGCACTGGGCGCAATGGGCATTCTGGGCGGCATGACCGCTTCTGCGGAAGAGACAGAAACGCCGGCGGCTGTTCCGGTGGCGACCACTGCCGGCGGCACCTGGAGCACCACAGAGGACAACAACCGCTGTTACTATGACGCACAGGGCGAACTGGTCACCGGCGAGGCGGAGATCGGCGGCACATCCTATCTCTTCGACTTTTCCGGCGCAGAAAAAACCGGATGGCGCACCGTGAACGGCGTCCGGCAATATTACGACCCGGAGACCGGCGCGCTCTGCTCCGGCTGGGTAACATTCGGCGGAAACCGCTACTACACCGACCCGGAACAGGGCAAGCTGACCGGAGAGCAGTGGATCGACGGCAGCCGGTATCTCCTGGATGAAGTCTACGGCTTTCAGCACACCGGACTGTGCACCTTTTCGGACGGCGCTGTCACCTACTTCCAGGCGGACGGCAGCCTGGGGCTGGGCTGGCAGACAGACGGCGGCAATACCTATTATATCAGCGTCGAAACGGAGACCGCGCTCTCCGGCTTGCAGCAGCTGGAGGACAGCTTGTACTATTTCGCAGAGGATGGCAGACTCCTGCGCAGCCAGACCCTTGTCCTGGACGGTATCACCTATCAGGCGGCGGCAGACGGCAAGCTCACCGCAAAGCATACGCCCATCACAGGACAGGCACAGGCGACTGCGGCGCAAATGACCGCCTATCTCCGCGCCGTCAATCCGGACGTACCCCAGAGCGTTCTGGACATGATCCCCGATTATCTCAGCGAAGGCGCAGCAGAAGGCATCCGGGGCGACATTGCCTTTGCCCAGTCCTGTCTGGAAACCGGAAACTTCACCTTCCGCGGCTCTGCGGTGACACTGGAACAGAACAACTTCTGCGGCATGGGTGTCACCAGCAACGGTGTCAAGGGCAATTCTTTCGCCACACCGCAGCTGGGCATCCGGGCACAGATACAGCATCTGAAGGCATACGCCAATACCGCGCCCTTACAGCAAGCGTGCGTGGACAGCCGCTTCCGCTATGTACAGCGCAGCTGCGCTCCTTATGTGGAGTGGCTGGGCATCCCGGAAAACCCATATCACAAGGGATGGGCCGGCGGTGCAAACTACGGGGCAAAGATCCTGCGGATACTGGCCGCAATACTACAGCAATAGCTTGTCGAAACAGACAGAAAACGCCGTTCTCAAGGGAAACTCTCCCATTGAGAACGGCGTTTCTTTCTAACAGAACCGCACAGGCTCTTACATTTCGGATTGTTCCAGCATCTCCAGGATCTCCCGTGCCTTTGCCTCCGGGAGCGCCGTCAGCTTGAACCGCTGCTGCTGCGGCCCGTTGCAGGTAATATACAGGTGGCAGACGCCGTACTGCTTCTGCATGGGGGTCTGCATGATATCTGTCCGGACGATCCGGGCGTGTTCTACGGTAATGGTGTGAAAGGTAAACCAGCTGCAAAAGTGCATCTGCAAGTGCTGTTCGTCCATGGTGACCGATTCTGTGAACAGCGCCACAATGCGGATACACAGCAGCCACACCAGCGGAATAATCAGCATCACCGAAAAAAAGCGGATGATCGCGCCCACCTGGGGCAGCAGCCAAAGCAGGAAAATGCGCACCGGAATAATGGCGCAAAGCCCGATCACCGGCGGCCAGACAAAAGACCAGAAAAAGCGGATGTTGGACTTCGCCCGGAGCGTCGGATGCTCCAGCACCGGCACAGCATGCAGCTTTTCCAGCAGCGGCTGAGAACTTTTCTTGCGGATCAGCGGGATCAGCACCGGGAGCGTGTCACGCCGGCTGCCATAGCCCGGGCAGCGGATGTGCAGCGACACCATGCCGCCGATCTTCATGACCAGATTTTGCCGCAAGTCTGGAAAGATGATGTCTCTGTCCCGGAGGTGATAGCGCCGCCGGGTGAGGATGCCGGTGTGCACCGAAATGAACTCCTGCCCGAAGCGAATCTTGAATCTGCCGTACCGCAGCAGATTTCTGCCAAAGGAGATGAGCCACAGCGCCAGTATCACAATGCCGATGGTCACGGCAATGCGCGGCACGCCGTGAAACGCCGATGAGGCACGGTCGGTGGCATCCTCCAGAATCTGCTGTGCCTGAAACTGCTTTACCAGGTCAGAGGTGATGCGTCCGCCCTGAAAACAGAGGGTCGCAATATAGACCGCACCGGAAAAGCTGCTGGAAAACAGCGCCGAAAACAACAGCGTCCGCCACGCCGGCGTGTGATATGCCGCAGCCTCGGCGTTTTCATTGCGCAGCACCGGGATATGCTGCCGCAGCCGGTGCAGGTCGCGCAGATACAAGGTCAGCTGCATATCCGCATCCGGCATCGCGCCTGCCGCCGTGCTGATCCGCAGGCATGCCGCCCGGAGCGGACGCAGATAAAACGGATGTTCCTCCACGGTAGAGGAGATGCGCTCCAGCGGAATTTCCGTGACGCGCTGCAGGAGAATGCCGCTTTGAGAGCGGATGGAGACCTCGTCGAAATAATAGGTGCAGGCATGCCAACGCAGCGTACCAATCCCCAGGATCAGCAGCGCCACCAGCAGGTCAAACCACGCGCCTGCGCCCCAGTCGATGAGATTCTGAAAGGAAAACGGATAGAACCGCAGGCTTCGCAGCAGCGGAAAGATCAGCAGCCAGAGGTTCTTCGCGCTGTATCGCAGGATCTTGATGGGATGCTCCCGGTAGACCGACGGAGCTGCCGCAGCTGTCTGTATCATGGGCTGTCTCCTTTCGGCGGTGTCTCCGGCGGCTTCTCCCGGGGCTGCACTGCGCTGTCAAAGGCAGAGAACTCCGGCGCTTCCGGAATCTCCACGACAGGCGGCGCCACTGTCCGCTGGCTGTGGCTGTAGACCGTCTTTTGCAGGAACGCCTGGATCTCCTCGGCATCCTCCCGGCTCAGAAACGCCAGGACGACCGTACCGCCGTAGGCGTGGAGCGGAATGAAGTTCATCCCCGTCTTTTCCGAGAACGGCGCGCGGAAGATGCTGCTGAACTGCAGCGCCTGTGTGCGCATGATCTGCTCCTGCAAAAAGAAAATGCCGTATTTTCGGGTGATGTGCGTTGCCGACACCGTATAGGACACCGTACAGAACCACATGGGCAGCAGCAGCGTGGAAAGCAGCACCGCCGCCGCAGCCAGCAATACCGTCAGCGTCCAGAGCAGCCAATCCGGCAAAACGGCAAGGAAGTACCACACCAGACCGATCAGCACGGCGGCAACGATCGGCGCAGCGATCTGCAGGGTATATTGTGCATGTTTATCCGCGGTATACTGCTTCATCGTTGCCTCCTTGCGGTCATAATCGGGTGCGTGCGCACATAAAATATCTTGTTCTTATTATACCCGGTAATCGCATTTTCGTCAAGGGATATGAGGAAAATGTTCACGGCAGAGATCAGGAGGAACATATGATACTGGAACACATCGCATCCTTTGTCTGGGGCACCGGGCTGCTGGTGCTGCTGCTGGGGACAGGGCTATGGCTCACTATCCGGCTCCGGTTCTTTCAGTTCCGGGGATGGGGCACGATCCTCAGGCGCACCTTCGGCAGTCTCCGCCAGAGAGACAGCGGCACAGACCGTACTGCCCTCACCCAGTTCCAGACCTTTTCCACGGCGCTTGCGGCAGCCATGGGGACGGGAAACATTCTGGGCGTTGCGGCGGCGCTCTGTCTGGGCGGCCCGGGCGCAGTGTTCTGGATGTGGGTGTCCGCCTTTCTGGGAATGGCGCTGACCTACTGCGAAAATGTCCTGGCGCTGCGCTATGCCGGAACATGTCCCGGCGGAAAGCCGGCAGGCGGCCCTATGGCATATCTCCGCTTCGGACTGCGCAGTCCGTTTCTGGCGGCGGCCTATGCCGTCTGCTGCATCGCCGCCTCTCTCGGCATGGGAAACATGACTCAGAGCAGCGCCATCTCCGCCCTGGCAGAAGAGGCATTTTCTCTGCCGCCTCTGTGGATCGGCGCAGGCGTTGCGGTGCTGCTGGGTGTGATCCTGCTCCGGGGCACACAGCACACCGGAAGGGTCATCCAATGGCTGATGCCGCTTCTGGCGGCGGCGTATCTGCTGGCGGCGCTGCTGGTGATCTTCCGCAACCGCCACGCCCTGCCCGAAGCGTTCCGGGAGATCTTCCGGGGCGCACTGGGGCTTCGTGCCGCAGGCGGCGGTATCTGCGGCGCAGCGCTGAAACAGGCGATCCAGACGGGACTGCGCCACGGCGTATTTTCCAACGAAGCCGGACTGGGCAGCAGCGCCCTGGTGCATGCCGGCGGCAGCTCTCAGGATGCGCCGCTCCAGGGCATGTGGAGCATGACAGAGGTGGCACTGGACACACTGGTGTGCTGTACCCTCACTGCCCTGGCAGTGCTCACCAGCGGCGCACTGGAACAGGCCGACACCGCCGGCGGCATCATCACCGCGGCATTTTCCGGCGTATTCGGCAGCGCCGCGCCGCAGTGCATGGCGGTCTGTACGGCGTTGTTCGCGTTCTGCACCCTGATCGGCTGGTGCTGCTGCGGCGAACAGGCGGTGCGGTATCTGGGCGGCGACGGCTGGCGAACGCCCTACCGGGTGCTGTTTTGTCTGGCAGCAGGCGTGGGTGCAGTGGTCTCTCTGCGCGCGGTCTGGGCGCTGTCGGACATCGCCAACGGTCTGATGGCAGTCCCCAATCTGCTGGGGCTGCTCCTGCTGGGACATCAGGCAACGCTGCAAAAAAGGGATACGGCATAGACAGCTGCATCCCTTTTTCGATTTCTGTATATTACTATAGGTTTCTTTATCCCAGCAGTGCTTCCCAGGTGGGCTGCAGGCCTGCGCCGTCCTGGGCACAGTAGCTGAGCAGATATGCCGCATCCTGGGCATTGACCTTGCCGTCGCCGTTGACATCCGCTGCAATGCGCGCAGTGCCGGAGAGCGTCTCGTCCAGTCCTGCACCGGTGCTCGCCGCATCCTGGAGGATCACCGCCGCGTCTGCGCTGCTGAGGGTGTCACCGCCGCTGCAGCTGCCGCGGGTCATGAGGGGTATTGCGCCGTTGTCGATCAGATAAGGTGTCTCATCCACATACAGATCTGCTCTAAGCCACGGCACGGAAATCACTGTCACCTGAGGAATTTTCTTTATTTCCTCGGCGCAGGGATAGGCGTCTGCCAGAGTAAATGCATCCGTACTGCCCTTCCGCTTTTCCGTATCTAATACAACACGATATATGCCATCAGTTGTCTCAGATGCTTTTTCTACTGTTGTGACACACAAATCTTCCGGGAAATCGGACAATTGCAGGGTTGTGCCGTCCTGCACATAGACATAGAAGGTTGCCCATTCCGAAAAATTACTGCTGTGAGGTCGCGGTATGTCACTTTCATAAAAGCCCACCAAATCATACTGAACAGAAACGAAGCCCGGCAGTGTCTGTAAATAGGAAAGCAATGCCGATTCATCCATCGAAAACAGCGTTGGGTCAATAGAAAGGGTCAGCGTGTCCCCGTCTGTCAACAAATATGCCGTCGCCGTATTGCCGTATTCGTTTTTTTCTGTATCTGAGATCACAAAACTGCCTGGTGTACGGCAAGTGAGCAGTTCTGTCAGCTTCGCCTTTACAGTGTCATAATCATACGTTCCTGCTTTTATGGTAATGGGATAGCTGATACGCCGATAGGTGATGAGTTCCCATTGTTCGGCATTCCAGTATTCACAGTAAGAGGTTTTTTCATTTAAAAAGATATCCTCTCTTGTTCGCAGATCACGGATGACCTTTGCCAATGGTTCTGTTGTTGTTTCCACATAAGATGCCGCCGCAGGCATCGCCAACGCGCTGACTGCACAAACCGCCGCACAAACTGCGGAAAGTATCCTTACTTGTTTTTTCATAAAAATCTACCTCCAATCATATTGTAAAAAAGTATTTTCCCATAGTGATATTATAACATTTTATATTATGATCGTCAATACTTTTCTAGCATTTCGATGCAAATTTTCAATTTTCTATGACAAAGCAGAAAAAAGAGACGCATCCCTTTTCCTGGAATGCGTCTCTTTTATAAGGTATTAGAGAGTTCTGAAACGGGCGGCGAACCGCCCGGAAAGGAAAGCTTCGCTTAACCGCGCTTTACATGAAATGCAGCCATGCCCGGATATACGGCGCTGTCGCCCAGTTCTTCCTCGATGCGGAGCAGCTGGTTGTACTTTGCCACACGCTCCGAACGGCTCGGTGCGCCGGTCTTGATCTGGCAGGTATTCAGTGCAACTGCCAGGTCAGCAATGGTGGTGTCTGCGGTCTCGCCGGAACGGTGAGAAGAGATCGCGGTGTAGCCGGCATTGTGTGCCATCTGGATGGCTTCCAGTGTCTCAGAAACAGAACCGATCTGGTTCAGCTTGATGAGGATGGAGTTGCCGCAGCCCAGCTCGATGCCCTTCTTCAGGCGCTCAGTGTTGGTAACAAACAGATCGTCGCCGACCAGCTGTACCTTGCCGCCCAGCTTTGCGGTGAGCTTCTGCCAGCCTTCCCAGTCCTCTTCGTCCAGTGCGTCCTCGATGGAGATGATCGGGTACTTTTCTACCAGATCAGCCCAGTGCTGGATCAGCTCATCCGATGTGAAGTCTCTGCCGGACTTGGGCTGGTGATAGAAGCCCTTGCCCTTTTCGCTCTTCCACTCAGAAGAAGCAGCGTCCATAGCGATCATGAAGTCCTTGCCCGGCTCATATCCGGCAGCCTTTACTGCTTCCAGAATGGTCTCGATGGTCTCGTCATCGCTGGACAGGTTCGGCGCAAAACCGCCCTCGTCGCCAACAGATGTTGCCAGACCCTTTGCCTTCAGGATCTTTGCCAGGTTATGGAACACTTCTGCACACCAGCGCAGTGCTTCCTTAAAGCTGGGAGCGCCCACCGGCATAATCATAAATTCCTGGGTGTCTACGGTGTTGGTAGCATGTGCGCCGCCGTTCAGGATGTTCATCATCGGAACCGGCAGACGTGTGCCGGAAACGCCGCCCAGGAAACGGTACAGCGGAATATCCAGTGCAGTTGCAGCTGCTCTTGCAGTCGCAATGGAAACTGCCAGGATCGCATTTGCGCCCAGCTTGGACTTGTCCTTGGTGCCGTCTGCGGCGATCATTGCCTTGTCCACTGCGTACAGGTCAGAGGCATCCATGCCAACGATGGTGTCGCTGATGATGGTGTTGATGTTTTCCACTGCCTTGGTGACACCCTTGCCCAGATAGCGAGCCTTGTCGCCGTCACGCAGTTCCAGTGCTTCAAATTCACCGGTGGAAGCGCCGCTGGGTGCTGTGCCTCTTGCAACTGTGCCGTCTGCCAGTGTCACTTCTGCTTCTACTGTCGGATTTCCGCGGGAATCCAGGATCTCACGGCCGACAACCTTCTCGATTTCCAAATAGTTCATTGCAAATACTCCTTTTTGTACAATGCTGCTCCGGAGAGATATTCTCCCGGCATAGTTAGTTATTTCTAACTAGAAACATTGTACCACAGATTCGCCGCCTTGTCAAGTACAATCTGACAGGCGCGCCAAATTTTTTGGATACCGGGAGTATGCCCCGTTTTCGGCGAATGATACAGCCCGGCGGCACGGCTTTTTGCTGCTGCGCAAAAAAATCCGGACACTACCCTTGACAAGTGTACTGCAATGTGCTATACTGTACTTATTCAACCAGTACAATCAACACTGCAGAGAGGAGGATGTCTGTGGAGATCATCATCAGCACCAACAGCAGCAAGCCCATTTACAGCCAGATCACCGACCAGTTAAAGGAACAGATCATGGACGGCAGACTTCAGGCAGGAGACGCCATCCCGTCTATGCGGAGTCTGGCGCGGTCGCTGCATGTCAGCGTAATCACCGTACAGCGCGCCTATGAGGAATTGCAGCGGGACGGCTTTATCGAGACGACCGTAGGCCGCGGCAGCTTTGTGGCGGCGCAGAACCGCGCGCTCTATCAGGAAGAGCAGCAGCGCCGGGCAGAAGCCCACCTGCTCGCCGCCGCAGAGATCGCGCGCAGCAGCGGCATTCCGCTGGAGAACCTGGTCAGCGTTTTAACGATTTTCTACGAGGGGGAACCATCATGACACAAAACATTCTGGAGGTGCGCGGACTCAGCCGTGCCTATCCGAATTTTCAGCTGAAAGACATTCACTTTTCCATCCCCGGCGGCACGATCATGGGCTTGGTAGGCGAAAACGGCGCCGGAAAAAGCACCGCCATCCGCGCCGTCCTGGGACTCATCCAAAAGGATGCCGGCGAGGTGCTGTACTGCGGCGAACCGCTGACCACGGACAGCGTTACCATCAAGGAGCAGATCGGCGTGGTTTTCGACAACATTTGCTTTTATCCGGAACTGACGGTAGAAAAAGCCGGAAAGATCTGCCGCAAGACCTATGCCAACTGGGATGAGCCGTACTTCCAGGAGCTGCTCCGGCGCTTTTCCCTGAACCCCAGACAGAAGATCAAGGAACTGTCCCGCGGCATGAGCATGAAGCTGTCCCTGGTGCTGGCGTTTGCCCATCGTCCGAAACTGCTGATTCTGGACGAACCCACCAGCGGTCTGGATCCGGTAGTACGGGACGACCTGCTGGATCTGTTCCTGGAATTTGTCCGGGACGAGGAACACGCCATCCTCATCTCGTCCCACATCACCAGCGACTTGGAAAAAGCGGCAGACTATGTGACATTTCTCCACGCCGGCAAGATGCTGCTGTCCAAGCCCAAGGACGAGCTGCTCTGGCAGTACGGCGTGCTGCGCTGCGGTGAGGAATTGTTTCAGAAGCTGGATGCGTCAGAGATACTGGCATGGCGGAAAAAGGACTATTCCTATGATGTGCTTGTGCCGGATCGGGAAGAACTGCTGCGGAAGTATCCGAAGGCAGTAGTGGACAGAGCCACCATGGACGAGATCCTGCTGTTATATGTGAAAGGAGCGCAGAAAAAATGAAAGGACTGCTCTTGAAAGACTTCTATACCCTGTGGAAAAATGGACGGATCTTTTTTGTTGTGTTTGTCGTGATCTCGGCAATTTCCGGTGCAGGCAGCTGGTCTTATATGGGATTCTGGCTGATGCTGATGGGAATGCAGACAGTGAATACCTTTTCCTATGACAACTACTGCAACTGGAATCTGTTTGCCCTCACCATGCCCATCACCCGGAAAGATGTGGTGCGTTCCAAGTTCCTGCTGCAACTCTTTCTGACGTTCGGCAGCGCATTGGCATTTCTGCTGGTCAGCCTGGTTTCCAGTCTGGTGCTGCGTACCTTCCATGCGGAAAACCTTCTGGAAATGGCGCTTACGGCGTGGAGCATTGCCTGGGTCATTCTGCTGATGGGAAATGTGTCGAATCTGCTGCTGTTCCGGTTTCCACCGGAGCGCGCCCGGCTCATCAGCGTACTGGTCTATCTGCTGCCCATGTGCGCCGGCATCGGTGCAGGCTCTGTCATGACAGATGATCTTCCGGTCACAGCCGCACCGCAGCTCATGGGATTTTTGTATCGCGCAGCCGTTGCTGCACCTATGCTGTCTCTGATCGTCTCCGGGCTGTGCTATTATTTCAGCTGCCGCATCTTTCAAAAGAAAGATCTGACATAACGGGAAAGGAGTGCTTTACATGAAACCCATTGCCCATATCGAAAACGACTTTCCCACCAAGTTCGGCATTCCCCGGCAGAGCGGACTGGTCAACAGTCTCCGCTCCCGCATTGTCTTTGCGCCGGAATACCGCAGTCCCGATGCGTTTCGGGGACTGGAGGACTATTCCCACATCTGGCTGATCTGGGAGTTTTCCCAGGCGGTGCGGCAGAAGTGGTCGCCTACGGTGCGTCCGCCCCGGCTGGGCGGCAACACCCGAATGGGCGTGTTCGCCACACGCTCCCCCTTTCGCCCGAACCCCATCGGGCTTTCTGTGGTGCAGCTGGAAGAGATCGTGCTGGACGGCAAGGATGCGCCGTATCTGACGGTTTCCGGCGCAGATCTGATGCACGGCACACCCATCTACGACATCAAGCCCTATCTGCCCCACATCGACAGCCACCCGGAAGCCAGAGGCGGCTTTGCGGTGTCGGCGGCGGCGCATCGGCTGGAAGTGGTATTTCCGGAACAATGGCTGGAAAAAGTGCCGGAAGCCCTCCGGGAGGGTCTGACGGAAGTACTGGCACAAGACCCGCGGCCCTCCTATCAGCACGACCCGGAACGCGTCTACGGCTTCGCCTTTGCACAGTTTGAGGTGAAATTTACGGTATGCGGCACGGTACTGACGGTGTGTGAGATCCAGACGATTTTGTGAGGGGAACCACTTTTCGTTGCAATTTGTTTACTACATATACAAAAAACATTACATATATTCAATGAGAAATCTTGACAATCCTGTTTTTATATGATATAATTTAAACAAACAGTTTCTTTATTCTCTGATTTCTGATTCAATTTATTATGATTCTAAAAAATCAAAGAGGTGATGCTATGAAAAAAACTAAAGTAATCGCATTTTTGCAAGGACTTGTACTTACTTTTCCAATAGAAACAGTCGTTACAGCATATGATACAACAAATCAAAGTCAGTACAAAACTTCGATTAACGATTATATTCAAGATATTCTACCATTTTATATTAATAGCGAATTTGATGGCACACTTCCATCTGTTTATGTGAGTAATCAATACAACCTATACGATTTTAATGATTTATCTAAAGGAAATGAAGTTGTTTATTTCGTATTTGATCAAAATGAAATAATTGGATTATTTACAGTGAGTGAATATAAGGGGAATTTTTATTCTTCCTTTGAAAAGAAAACAAAAGACAATACCGCTAATTATTTTAACCAACTACAGGCAAATTATGAAAATAACATAAATATAATGATTGGAAACGATAACGGAGCATTTATGATTCGTGAGGAATCACTGCCAAA
>CAVAQT010000036.1:0-367 GCA_963590855.1 Ruminococcus bromii | reverse complement strand
CCAAATGCTCGGCAGAAAAACACAACTGTACTTTCTGCGATTGAAAAATCTCAAGAAATTTTAATCTCTCCGCTAAGTGATTCTTCATTATATTACAAACAATTGAATACAACTGCTGTAGCCAATAGCACTTCCGATTCAGGCGCAGGTTTGTGCTGGGCAGCAACAATTGCTGCTCGTTTTAATTACCGAAATCTTTTAAATACAACTAGACTCACATCTTACTATGTTTATAAAAAATTACAAGGTTCTTATAAAGCTGAACCAACAGGAACTTCTTTATGGGTGTTGCGAGGGTATTCAACATTTAGTCACAATATTCCAAGCACTTCTGCCTATTCTGAAATGTTGACATATTCTGAAATCA
>CAVAQT010000035.1:0-24420 GCA_963590855.1 Ruminococcus bromii | reverse complement strand
TTTCTCTTTTGTCAATTATAACATATTTCTCGATTTTTTTCGTGCGGTTGCCCTGCCCTTTCACCAAAACCCTCTTGACAAACGCTTCATTCTGACGTATAATAAAGATAAAGAGAGAGCATACCAGTAGACGGTCTGCTTCCACAAAATGGATTACAAGAAATAACCGCCTTTAGTTGGAAGCTGTGGGGCGGTTATTTCCGTTTTTTGAAGTTTAAGTAAGCAAGATATGCTTTAAAGACTTCGCAAACCATGCTAATGCACTTGACGAGAATGTCTATGTTCATTTGCACTCACTCCCTTCCGGGAGCTGGAATCGATCAGCCCGTCGCCCAGTGGAAATGGCGACGGCAGACTCGCCCAAGGATGGCGAGCCGCCTACCGTTTCAGGTATGCCCTCAGAATCCCAGTATATCACACTTAACGAAAATCTCAAATTCACCGTAGGGGCGAACATCGTTCGCCCGCATGCCACGAAACCCTTTCACCAAAAACCAAAACCCGTTCCATTCTGCCGCAGCAGCAAAATGAAACGGGTTTTCTGTATCTTTTAAGCCTTTTCTGTCGCCGCAGCCGCTTTTTTCCGGGGCTGTGCCAGTGCCATTAAGTGCCGGAACACAAACCGCACCAGCGGGCCGGCGAAAAACAACTGCCACAATAGCGCCATAGGGAAGTTCTTCGCCGTGGTCTCAAACCAGACAGCAATGACCTGCGCACCGGCATGCTTGAACAACAGCGTTGCCGCCAGACTCATCAGCGGACACATGAGCAGGACGGACACTGCCGAGATCGCCAGCACCAGATGAAACGGATTGTCCTTTTCCGGGTTCACAATGCGGAATGCCGCCTTTTTCGCCAGACCGCCTACCAGGAAAAAGTCTAGCAGAAAGGCGATGGGCATCATCAGAGGCAGCTCGCCGAAAGCGTGGAGAAAGACGGCGTTGGTCATGCCGCCGGTCTCCAGCGCGATGTTGTAGCAAACCATGGCGTAGACCATGACGAATACCATGAGAATGGTGAAGATCACTTCTTGTACTTTGTTTTTGGGCATAAAAAAATCCTCCTAAATGATTCGCGCACCTGTGCACAGCCGTCCGGTCTGCGCAGAGATGCAGACAGGTTCTTGCGGCTAGCGTGTTGTTCGTGAATCATTCCGGAGAATGTGCGTTTCCAATGACACCGGGCGGCAAACGCCCCGTGCAACCATCTATCCAGCTTCTATTATAGCATATGTTTCCCTTAAAAGTCAATGGGGCAGATTGGGAGAAAACTCTCCCCGCCGCAGCGGCAGATTCGGGCAAATTTGCCGATTTTTCGCCGGTTACAGAAGCTTTTCCGCCGCCCAGGGCGCAGCAAACCGCCGCAGTGCTTCGGTCTCCGGGTCAGAAAATTCCAGTGTGCCGCAGTGCAGCATGTGGTGAGAAAACTCTCCCGTGCCGCCGTATAAGGTGTCTCCGGCGAGGGGATGCCCCAGATACGCCATGTGTACCCGGATCTGGTGGGTGCGTCCCGTTTCCAGCTCCAGGGACAGCAGGGTGTAACGGGCATTGTGCCGCAGCGGCGTGTAGTGCGTCACTGCCGGCTTTCCGTCCCGGCGGACACAGCGCCGGATCACGGAGCCGTCCTCCCGGCCGATGGGCGCAGATATCGTGCCGCCGGCAGAGAGTATACCGCAGACCAGGGCGAAATAAGTCTTTTGGGTGCTGCCCTGGAGCAGCTTTGCGGCATAGGCGGACTTTGCAATGAGACAGATGCCGCTGGTGCCGCTGTCCAGCCGATAGACCGGACGAAAGGGCAGATGGGGGAACTGCGCCGCAAAAACATTCCCCAGGGTGTCGTCATGGTGTCCCTGTGAGGGATGCACCGGCATGTGCGCCGGCTTGTTGTAGACGATATAGCTTTCTGTTTCGCCCAGAATGGGGACAGCGGCCGCAGAGGGCACAAGGGCAGAACCTGCCTCAAAGTCCGTGAGGACGATCTCGTCTCCCGGCTGTACCGGGTCGATGGTGCGGATGGGTGCGCCGTTGCAGCAGATGCCGCCGGGAATGCGCTTGAGCCGTACCAGCATCCGGTGCGAAACGCCCTTGTGCCGCCGGAGAAACTGTTCCAGCGGCATGGCTTTGGGCTGATCCATGTGAAAATGCAGTTCTGACAAAAAATCACTTCCCTTTGGGTGCGCAGCACTGGTGCAGTGCTGCCTTGGCTTCGTATAAAATGCGCCGGACAGGGCATACTTGCAGCAGAGATCCCACCGGAGGTGAATCATCATGCAGATCCGTCAGAATCAGCAGTTTGCCGGCCAGACCCTGCATCATTGTCCCGGGCTGTTCCGCGCTTGTTGGGGCGTGGTGTGGCTGGGCGGCATGCTGTGGCTGCTGGAGCTTTTTGCCGCTGTGCTGCTGCTCCGTTTCCGCGGTATTCCGGCTGCGGCGCTGCTGACAGAACAGGCAGTCCTGTGGCGGCTGATACAGCTTTGCTGGCTCGTTCCGGCGTGGCTGTGCTGGAACTGGTGCAGCTGGTCGCTCTGGGTACGCTGCACCGCGGCGATCTCGCTGCTGCCCGGCGGAAGAGCACCCGGCATGGGCAGATGCTTCGGGACAGCCCTGTGCTGTACCCTGCTGCGGACGATCTCGCTCCAGCCGGCAGCCCTCTGCCTGTTCGGCGCATACGCACTGGCGAAAACCGGTGCAGCCCATGCCGAAAGCGCCCCCTACCTCTTCGCCGCCGTGCAGCTTCTGCTGTTGGGGACGCTCTGCTTTTTGGGCTGGGTGTATGTTTGCCTGGGGCTGTGGTGCGCGCCCTTTGTCTGCTTTGCCTGTCCGGAGCTGTCCGTCTGGCGCATTCCCTTTGCCGCCCTGAAGATCATGCGCGGCGGCAGAAAGGAGCTGCTGGCGCTGCTGGGCTGGTACGCCGTCCAGATGCTGCCGCTGGTGACCATCCCGTGGCTGCTGCCCCGTGCCGTGCTCTCGGTGACAGTATTCTGCAACATCCGGGTCGCCGGTACACAGCAAACGGCGCATGCCGGTCGTTGCCCCGATATGCGCCGCCTGCAATGAAAGGTGGAGAAGATGTCTTTCGGCAGCACCGCGCAAAGCCTGCGCAGTGTTGACTCAGTCCCTGTTGTCCAGGTTCGCCTGTTCCAGAAGGACGTTCAGCTTTTCCACAAGCGCCTTGCACTCCGCAATGGAGACTTCGCCGCCTCCAAAGGAGAGCAAGCCGCGGATCGGCATGTATCGCATCATGGCTTCCATCATGTCTGCGGTGCTTTCTCCCATTGCGTTTTCATCAGAACCGCTGTTCATGCCGAATGCGCCGGCATACTTCACGATCTCCTGATCCGCGCCGGGAATGCGCAGGATGTCGCCGATGGTAGTGTCCAGTGTGATCTCCGCAGGAAGCGCCCGCTCGCCGTGGATGCGGACATTTTTCTCTGCGGTGAGGTGGTCAGATGCGTTTCCGGCTGCCAGCTTGTATACGCCGGACTCTACGACCCAGCGCTTTTTCTGGGAGCAGTAATAGGAGAACGCACTGCTGTTGTGCAGGGTAAAGGTCACCGTCCGTGTCTCGCCCGGCTGGAGCTCGACCTTTTCAAAGCCGCGCAGCTCCTGCACCGGACGCTGTACAGAGTCGGTCTTGGTCTGGGGCAGGACATACAGCTGCACCACTTCTTTTCCGGCGCGGTCTCCCGTGTTGGTCACATCCACCCAGACGGTCATGATATCGTGAGACTGATACTCGTCCCGTTCTGTCCGCAGGTTGGAGACGGCAAAGGTGGTATAGCTCAGCCCGTAGCCGAAGGGGAACAGCACCGGCATTTTCTTGGTGGCGTAATAGCGGTAGCCCACAAAAACGCCCTCCCGGTATTCCGTCACATCGCCCTCGCCCTGATATGCCACATAGGACGGGTTGTCCTCCAGCTTCACCGGGAACGTCTCTGCCAGATGGCCGCTGGGGTTCACGTCGCCGTACAGGATCTGCACCGTTGCGCCGCCCACAGCCTGACCGCAGAGGTATGCCTCCAGAACGCCCTTGACCAGTCCCAGCCACGGCATTTCCACCGGCGAACCGCCGTGGAGCACTACCACCGTGTTGGGATTTGCCTTTGCCACTGCTTCAATGAGGGCATTCTGACAGTCGGGCAGCCGCATGTGCTCCCGGTCATAGCCCTCGGACTCAAAGGTGTCCGGCAGTCCGGCAAATACCACAGCCACCTTCGCTGCCTTTGCCGCCGCCACAGCCTCTGCCATGAGGTCGTCCCGGATCACATCGTCCGCAGTTTCATAGCCCTGGGCATAGGTGACCGGATAGTCCTTTGCCATTTCCAGCGCCGACTCCACTTTGTGGCAGTTGATGTGCGAGCTGCCGCCGCCCTGGAATCGGGGAGACTTGGCGAACTTTCCGATAAACGCCGCCGGGACAGTCTTGTCCAGGGGCAGGATGTTTTCCTCATTTTTCAGCAGCACCATGCACTGGGCAGCGATCTCCCGCGCCAGCTCGTGGTCTGCGTCCCGGTCGAACACCGCGCCCGGCCGTCTGCCGTCCAGATGGCACTGCACCACGCGCAAAATGCGTGTGACCGCTCTGTCCAGAACGGCTTCCGGCAGTCTGCCGCAGCGCACCGCCTTGACGATCTCCGCGTCGCGCATGCCAAAGGAAGAGGGCATTTCCAGATCCATGCCGGCTTCCAGATCTGCCACGCGGTCATTGACTGCGCCCCAGTCGCTGACGACAATGCCGTTGAAATTCCACTCGCCCCGAAGAATATCCGTGAGGGCTTCCTTGTTTTCCGCGGCATAAACGCCGTTGATGCGGTTATAGGCGCACATGACCGTCCACGGTCTCGCCTTGCGGATGGGACGCGCAAAGGCGGCCAGATAGATCTCCCGGGCGGTGCGCTCGCTCATTTCCGAGGAGCTGCTCATGCGGCGGTGCTCCTGGTTGTTGGCATAAAAGTGCTTGATGCTGGTGCCCACGCCCTGGCTCTGTACGCCCTGGATAAAGGCGGTCGCCATTTCGCCGGCAACATAGGGGTCTTCGGAGTAATACTCAAAGTTTCTGCCGCAGAGGGGCGAACGCTTGATGTTCACCGCTGGCCCCAGCAGAACGCCGACGTTTTCCGCCTGGCACTCGTTGCCCAGTGCCTTGCCCATGCGCTCCACCAGCGCCCGGTCAAAGGAAGAGGCGGTGGCGCATCCGGCAGGAAAGCAGACCGCCTTGATGCTGTCGTTGACGCCCAGATGGTCGCCCGTCTCGTCCTGCTTGCGCAGTCCGTGGGGCCCGTCGCTCATCATCATCGCCGGGATGCCCAGACGCTTGATGGCCTTGGTGTGCCAGAAATCGCCGCCGGAACAAAGGCTTGCCTTTTCCTCCAGGGTCAGCTGCTGCAATAACTCAGGAATGTTCATGTGTGCGCGTACCTCCTATAATTCTCGGACAACACTGCACAAAACTTGTTCATGGGAATCAATTTTGATAAATCCTTGCTAAAGTCCCCCTTGAAAAGGGTGATTCCCCACAGTGTGGGGAAATGTCACGAAGTGACAAAGGGGATGGCTCGGTAAGAGATGTCAGCGTAAGCTGACAGGGGGATCAACCCATCATCACAAGGCACACCCTTCGGGTGTTCTGTTAGGGTTAAGGATGCCTCATTCAAAGAAGGCAGAAAAAATTTTGTGCAGCGCTGTAATCGTTGTTTCTATATCTGCTCTGCCAATACTGCAAAGCCGTATTTTTCGATGGTCAGACTGCCGGAGACCGTCTCGCCCGTGAGTACATTCTCATAGGGCTTGTCCAGCTGTACGGCTGCCGCGCTGTCCCCGAAGTTCTGCACGAAGATCAGCTTTTCTGTGTCGCTCTGCCGCCAGGTGAGACTGACGCCGTCCGGTACAGCCGTGCGCATGGCATAGGTCAGCCCGCACTGTGCCGCAAGCCTGCCGTAAAAGTCGTGGAAAAAGTCGGTGTCTGCCCCGGCGCAAAGATGATATGCCGTGCCCTTGCCGAACTGGTTTTTCGTGAGCACCGGCTGTCCGGCATAGAAGTCCGTCTCGTATGCGGCGAGGGTCTCACAGGTGGTGGGGTGACAGATCTCGCACAGCTCCTTCAGAGCATAGGATTTGCCGTTCCAGGTGGTGCGGTTGGATTCGCAGTCATACAGACTGTCCACCTCTTCCACCCACAGCCCCAGTACATCGGAGAGCTTGTCCTCGGTGGCTTCTCCCAGAAAGCTCAGGTCAGTGTCGTTGACTACGCCGGTGAAACAGGTGGTCACCAGTGTGCCGCCCTCCCGGACGAACCGGCGCAGCTTTTCCTGGATGCCGTCCCGGAAGAGATACAGCATGGGCGCGATCACCAGCTTGTAGCCGTCCAGATCAAAGGTGCTGTCGATGATGTCAGCATTGATGCCGTTTTTCCAGAAATAGCTGTAGTTCCGGCGGATATTCCCGAAATAGTCCAGTCCGATGTTCCGCGGCCCCTGGCATTTGTCCAGTGCCCACTTGTTTTCCGTGTCGAACAGGATCGCCGTCTCTGCCGGCGAATCGCTGCCGTATACCCGGTCGGAGAGCCGTTCCAATACCGCGCCGATGTCCGTGACCTCCCGGAATGTCCGGGTGTTTTCCGTGCCGGTGTTGGAGATGACCGCCGAGTGGAATTTCTCACAGCTGCCCCGGCTCTGGCGCAGCTGAAAATACTGCCCGGAGTCCGCGCCGTGCGCCACCGCCTCTATGACGGAGAGCTGATGCATCCCCGGCTTTTTCAGCTTGCTGACACCCTGCCAGTTGGTGGCATTGGGGGTGCATTCCATGAGCAGGAAGGGCTTTTTGTGCAGCGACCGCATCATATCGTGGGTCATGGCGCAGTCCTTCGCCACTTCCTCGTTGCCCATATAGGGATTGTGCCACTCCGGATAGTTGTCCCAGGAGATCACGTCCAGTGCATCCCGGAAGGCGAAATAGTTCAGTTCATAGGTATACATGGTCATCATATTGGTGGTGACCGGAATGTCCGGGTTCACCGCTTTTACCGCGGCGATCTCGGTTTTCATAAAGTCGATGGTCTGGTGGGTGACGAACCGCCGCCAGTCCAGATCCAGCCCGTGGACAGAGGTCTCGCCTACCGGACTGGGGCTGTGCACCTGTGACCAGTCTGTATAGGTGTGCGACCAGAAGTTGGCCCACCAGGCGTGGTTCAGGTTGTCCAGTGTGCCGTATTTCTGCTGCACCCACTGCCGGAACGCCGCCTGGCACAGCTCACAGTGGCATTCGCCGCCGAACTCGTTGGAGATGTGCCACAGGATCACCGCCGGATGACCGGCATAATGCTCCGCCAGACGGGTGTCGATCCGGGTGACCTTTTCCCGGTAGAGCGGCGAGGTGTAGCAGTGGTTCTGGCGGTGTCCGTAGAAGTTGCGCAGCCCGTCGGGACGGACGCGCAGCACCTCCGGATATTTCTGCGCCAGCCACTGAGGCCTTGCGCCGGAGGGCGTGGCGAGGACGGTGTAGATGCCGTTGGCATAGAGCCGGTCGATGATCTCGTCCAGCCAGCCGAAGTCGTACACGCCCTCCTCCGGCTCCAGCTTCGCCCAGGAGAAGATCCCCAGGCTCACACAGTTGATGTGCGCTTTTTGAAAAAGGCAAATGTCGGCTTCCAGAACCTCCGGCTGATCCAGCCATTGTTCCGGGTTATAGTCGCCGCCGTGCAGCATGTGCGGAAATTTCGGGGTCGCCGGTGCAAATCTCTGTCCCATAGGAGTGCCTCCGTTTTCGTATAAATACACAAAAAGTGATTTCGGAATTGTCTGTTTTTTGACACTTTTTATTGTAACATATTTTGCGGAAAAGTGCAAGAGCAAAACCGCGATTCTTTTGCAGATTCCTGCGCCGCGGAGAAATTTCGACGATTTGCTGAAAAAGCCCGTTTTCAATTTAGCGATTGTTCACAAAATGTGTGAAACTGCTTCATGGGCGATATCGTGTGAAAACGATTCTCTCGCGGTTTTCAGCGGCTTTTCAGCGTGATTTCACGAAACGAACACATTGACCCTGTATACTAAAACCATGCTCAAAGAGAGCATGTAACATCCTCTAAACCGCTTCGCTTACACCCCGATGCGAAGCGGAAAATCCCCAATAATCCCTATATCATAGCAAAAAACGTCCCTCACCCCGGGGCGTTTTTTGTTTTTCCGGGGCGCATGACGGATAATTCACGAAAATGTCCTGGAAAATTCATGAAACGGCGGGAAAAAGCTGATATACTAAAGCTAATGAGAATTATTCCTATTAACAAACCTGCAAGGAGGAGATCTTATGCGCAAAAATATTCCCGGTTCTGACCAGATTTTCGAGGTCGGCGTCGATGACCAGACCATAGACCTGTTTGAAAACCAATATCCGGTGCCGGAGGGCGTTTCTTATAATTCCTATGTGATCCGTGACACCAAAACCGCTGTCATGGACACGGCAGATCCGCGGGCAGAGGCACAGTGGCTTCAGAATGTGGCGGAGGTACTGGACGGCACTGCGCCGGATTATCTGGTGATCTCTCACATGGAGCCGGATCACGCCGGAAGCATCGGCGCACTGGCGGCGCGCTTTCCGGAGATGACGCTGGTGGGTTCTGCCAAGGCGCTGGGGATGCTGCCCCAGTTTCTGCCCGAAATGCCCCAGAATCCCACCCGTGCAGTAAAAGAGGGCGAGACTCTGGAGCTGGGCGCGCACACCCTGCACTTTATCATGGCGCCCATGGTGCACTGGCCGGAGGTCATGGTGGCTTATGAATCGACGGAAAAGATCCTGTTTTCCGCGGACGGCTTCGGCAGATTCGGCACACGGGACGGGTCGCAGCCCTGGACGGACGAGGCGCGGCGGTATTACATCAATATTGTGGGAAAGTACGGCGCGCCGGTGCAGACGCTGCTGAAAAAGGCGGCAAAACTGGACATCCGCACCATCTGTCCGCTCCACGGGCCGGTGCTCACCGGCGATCTGTCGCCCTATCTGGAAAAGTATCAGACCTGGAGCAGCTATGCGCCGGAGGAGCACGGCGTTCTGGTGGCGCATGCCTCTATCCACGGAAACACCGCAAAGGCAGCGGCATATCTGGCGGCGCAGCTGGAAGCCATGGGCGAAACGGTCACACTGGTGGATCTGTGCCGCTGTGACATGGCGGAGGCTGTGGCGCAGGCGTTCCGGTATGACCGGCTGGTGCTGGCGGCGGCAAGCTATGACGGCGGCGTGTTCCTGCCCATGGAGGAGTTTTTGCTGCATTTGCAGTACAAGGCGTTCCAGAAGCGCACGGCATATCTGGTGGAAAACGGCAGCTGGGCACCCTGTGCCGCGAAAAAAATGCGCAGTCTCCTGGAACAGATGAAGGAGATCGATGTGCCGGAAGCGGCGGTGACCATTCGCTCTGTGGTGCATCCGGCGGACGAAAATGCCCTGAAGGCACTGGCGGCAGCTATCGCGCAAAAATAAAGCGCTGTTTTTACAGAAAAAATGCGGATCTTCGGGCGGAATTTGCCGAAAAGACGCGAATGGACGTTTGAAAAGACGAATCCTGGAACAGAGCGTGTTTCCTCTGTATAATCCGGCGGAGTACGGGCATACTGAAAGTGTGCCGTTCGGACAGCGTGTCCGGCGGCGGATCTCAGAGCCGAAAGGCTCGCGAAAATGGAGAGGGAACTATGGAAATCAAGAAGAAGAACAGCAACATCCACTGCTCTGTGACCCAGTGCAAGCACAACATGGTGAATGAGAACTACTGCGGTCTGGACTGCATCTGTGTGGGCACACACGAGTCCAACCCCACAGTGCCGGAGTGCACCAACTGTGACTCCTTCGTAAAGCGCAGCGGCGCAGAGGGCTAAACAGGCGCGGCGTGCATTCACGCGGAAATGAAGCGATGGAAGGAGCTGCTTTCGGCAGCTCTTTCCGTTACATAGGCACTTGGACGGGTCGCTTTTCGTCAAACTGCACAAAAATGCAGGTGCATTCAAATGCAAAACGGCAAAAAAAAGCGGAATCCCTTGTACTATGCCCGGTTTTCGGGTATAATAAGAGAGTATCCAAGTTCCGAAGGAGGTAGAATTTTCATGTATGATAAAACGATGACGTTTTCTGTCAGTGATGAAAAAGAGATTGAGATGAAGAAAACGCTGCTGCTTGTATATGATGCGCTCACGAAAAAGGGATATAATCCGGTGAATCAGATTGTAGGCTATATCCTCTCCGAGGACCCCACCTACATAACCACATATAACAACGCAAGAAATCTCATCCGTCACATTGATCGGGATGAACTGCTTCAGGCACTGGTGAAGTCTTATCTGCACCAGTGAGTTCCGATACAAATTCCGGAGAAAACCGCACCGCTGTCCTGCAGCCAGGCAGACAGGGTGCGGTTTTTTTGTATGCTATCATGCTGCTATACAGAATTTTTACATTTGACACCAGAAATACGCATAAGAAGTACATGTTTCAGTTAGATGCTTTTATGGGATTCGTCAATTGACAAATTATGAAAATCATGGTACACTGACTATAAAGAGGAAAAATCACCAAAAGTAACCAAATCCACAAAAAGCGACCCCGGACTTTGTTGAAGTATACAAATAGAGGTAAAATCTGTTGACGATATTATATAAAAGTGATATAATTATAAGAGAGAACGATTTCGTGCGCTTCTGATATCGCAGTGAGAGGATGGATCATACATGAAAAATATCTGGAGAAAAAGCGTCGCATTTCTGACGGCAGCGTTGCTTTCATTAACAGCATTTGTCTGCGGCGGCGTGGTGCCCATGACGTCATCCGCTGAAACACTGGCAGAAGCGGAGACCGCGGACGAGGTGCTGCCTTTGGAGACTGCCGGCGAGCCGGGAGACATTATCATCGGCGATGTGGAAGTAGAGCTGGATCAGCTCATCAAAGACCATTATAAAGTGACTGTGCCGGTCACCATGCCCAACAATCCGGGGTTTACGCTGCTGCAGTTCGGCGTAAAGTGGGACTTGTCCCAGTTCTCCGTGCAGGGCGCGCGGTGCACCGGTGATTTTCGGCTGCCGGTGCTGACGTTTTCCGGCGACAACCGCCAGATCTGGATGACATTTCTGGACGAGGACTGCAAGGAGACGGATATCGTCTCTCTGACGGCGCTGCTCCCCACAACGGCAAAGGTGGGCGATACCTTTGTATTAGAGGGCGCGTACAAGGACTATGCTTCCAGTGAAGCCATGTACTGCGGCGCGGACATGGTCAACCAGGAGGTCACCATCTATTCCGGAACCATTACCATTGTAGACGATGTGGAGTCGCAGGTGGGGCTGGAGATCGGCAGTGTAAAGCCGTCTATGCGCGACCTGGATGAAAACGATTATGTGGTAGAAGTGCCGGTGACCGCCACCACCAATACCGGTTTCGGCGATCTGGTATTTGGCTTTCGGTGGGATACGGACAAAATGACCGCAGAGCCGCCGGCGGGCGACACCCCGGAGGGACTGTCACTCATCCCGGAGATCGACAATGACACGGGCATCGGCTGGATCCATGTGATCGCGGACGGGTCTTACACCGGCGAGGCGATCTGTACCCTGCGGTTTCAGGTGCCGGACAACAGCAAGCCGGGAGATATTTATCCGGTGACGGCGTGCACCTCGGACGGTGACCGGGAGGCGAAGGTCTCCAGCCGCTCCGGCAAGGAAGGCACCATCACCATGACCAGCGGTCAGATCTTTGTGTCCTCGACCCAGGCCGCCAGCACCTTTGCATTCGGCAAGGTGATGCTGCCGGAGATCTCGCTGTCCATGGAGGATCTGGCGCAGAGCGATCATCTGATCTCTGTGCCCATTACCATCACGGCCAACAGCTCGTTTACGCAGCTGGCGTTCGGCGTGCAGTGGAACACCAACGATCTGAGCGTGGTCAGCTGTACCTGTGACGATACCAAAAACCTGGGTCTCATGGAGACCTATTCGGACGATAATAACGCGGTGTGGCTGCAATTCCTCTACCGCGGCCCATATGATGCCTATTCCGGGACGGCGCTTTGTACGCTGACGTTCCGGGTACGCTCGGATATTTCTCTGGGCGACAAGATCGAACTGACCCCCACCACTTCCAACGAGGACGGCGAGAGCCTGATGATCGTCAGCACCAAGGGCACTTACGGCAGTCTGAACATGCAGCCCGGTGTCATCAATCTGGTGAGCCAGGACGAACTGACGGCAGTGGCTACGGTGAAGATCGGAGATGTGCAGATCACACCGCATGATCTGTGGGTCAAGAGCAATCTGGTGGATATTCCCATCACCTTAAATAAGAACAGCGGCATTTCTTCGCTGAGCTTCGGGCTTTCCTGGGGCGACCGGGGACTGATCCCCAAGGAGCTGAACAGCACGGATATTGACACGGTGGGCGTGGACAAGGACTTTACCTCCTCTTCGGAGATGGTATGGCTCAGTTTCAGCGCCGTCAACCCCAAGGACGGCTATGTCTATCGCGGCAAGAAGCTGGCAACGCTGCGGGTGCGGCTGCCGGAGGGCTTGCAGGCCGGCGATGTGATCGACCTGTCGGCGGTCAGCATCTCCTCGGACGGAACGGCGGCAGTGGTGGAAGCTGCTGACAACTCCCTGTCCTCTCCGGCGCTGCTGTCCGGTTCGATCACCATCATTCCGGACGAGGAAGAGACGACCACCACGCCGGAGACGACTACAACAACGGAGACAGAGACGACGGTCATGACGACGGAGACGACGGTTTCTTCCAGCGAGACGGAGACCACCACGACGGAAGCGACGACAACGACGGAAATGACAACAACGACAGAAACGGTTACGGAGACGACGACCGAGACTGAGACGGAGACCACAACGGCTGCGACCACTGCAACAGTTACCACGGCGGCAAAAGCCAACCGGCTGAACCGCACGGAATTGCAGATTCGTGCCGGACAGAGCAGCTGGCTGCGGTTCTATCCGGCGGACGGAACGGGAGAGGACTGTGCATGGCTCAGTTCTGACCCCGGCGTGGTACAGGTTTCTGCCGGGGCAAGACCGGCGGAGGTCACACTGACCGGTGCGGCTTCGGGAACGGCGGAGGTGACAGTGCTGTATCAGGGACAGCTGTACACCTGCCGTGTTACGGTGCTTCCGGCGGAAGAGGCGGCATCCTGTGATGTCAACCACGACGAAAAGACGGATCTCGCCGATCTGGTCGTGCTCAACAAGATGCTGGTGGGACAGATCCCCATGAGCGAAGCGGAGCAGCAGGAGGCAGATCTGAACGGGGACGGCTATTTGGACAACAAGGACGCGCTTCTGCTGATGCAGATGCTGGTGGAACAGGGCTTATTGACCGAATAAACCGGGAATCGACAATACAAAAGCGGTGAAAGCTGAGGCGCTTTCGCCGCTTTTTTGCTGCCCTAGCGATAATCGCATTTTCGGCACTGGATCCAGGTGTTTTCAGATTCCTCTTTGTGGTATGCGCCTGCCCAGCGGCAGATGCTTTGCAGGATGGGGACGGCTGTCCTGCCCTTTTCGGAGAGGGCATATTCCACATGGGGCGGAATCTCATCATAGGAGCGGCGGTCGATCATGCCGTCGCGCAGCAGTTCTTTCAGCGTTACGGCAAGAACAGCATCGGTGATGTTGCCCATTTCCCGGCGCAGTTCGCTGTAGCGCAGTGTCTCTTTCGCCGCCAGGACGCAGATGATGCGCGATCTCCACTTTCCGCCGAAAACCGCCAGGCCGTATTCCAGAGGACAGCGGATGTCTTTTTCCAATTTGGGTTGATACATATTGCGGTCACCTCTTTCTGTTTCTATTGTACCGGATATGCTTTCGTTTTGCAAGTCACTATGGAATTTATGAGCGGCGGCAGAATGCAAAAAATGCACCGCCTGCCAGGGTGTCTGGCAAGGTGATGCATTTTCAGTTATGGTTTGACATTTTTCGACGGATGTGATATACTGGGATTCTGAGGGCATACCTGAAACGGTAGGCGGTCAAGTCTTTTTCTGATTTCTGCTCCCACTGCTCATTGGAACAGATGGGAGGTGATCGGTATGATGGATCAATATATCACTTTTGGTGATTTGCTGAAGATCGGCAGTTTTCTGTTGGATTGCATCAGCGTGATCTTATACATTTACTATAATCATAAAAATAGTAATCAGAATCACCACGGCAAGAAAAAGAAATAACCGCCCCTAGTCTCCAAACTGTGGCGGTTATTCTTTAACTTCTAAGCAGTGGGAGCAGACCGTCTACTGGTATGCTCTCTCTTTATCTTTATTATACGCCAGAATGAAGCATTTGTCAAGAGGTTTTTGCCGGGAAAATGCGGCGGTTTTGGTTTTTTGTGAAAGGGCTTTGTGTCATGCGGGCGAACGATGTTCGCCCCTACGGTGAATTTGAGATTTTCGTTAAGTGTAATATACTGGAGTTCTGAGGGTATACCAATAATGGTAGGCGGCTCGCCATCCTTGGGCGAGTCTGCCGTCGCCATTTCCATTGGGCGACGGGCTGGTTTGTTTCTGCCCCCATGATTTTTTATAATCGATGGGAGGTGATGCATGATGATGGATGTAGTTTCCTTTATCGTAAGCGTTCTTTGTAATGTTTTTCGTGCGATTCTTGCATACTTAACATACAAAAAGAAATAACCGCCCCTAGTCTCCAAACTTAGGCGGTTATTCTAATTCGCTTATGGGAGCAGACCGTCTACTGGTATGCTCTCTCTTTATTTTTATTATACGCGATTCTTTTCCAGATTGTCAAGTCATTTTTTGCGTGGTAATTTATTTGACATTTTTCGCCGGATGTGATATACTGAGGTTCTGAGGGCATACCAATAACGGTAGGCGGTCGATTCCAGCTCCCATGATTTTTTGTAATCGATGGGAGGTGATGCGCATGGAAAACTTTGTAACATGGGAGCAACTGCGTTTTTTCGCATGGCTCATACTTACATTGGTTCAGATAGCAATTATGCTTTCCGAACGTCATGAACATCATGATCAGAAACGGAAATAACCACCCTGAAGCTTCCAACTAAAGGCGGTTATTTCTAAAACAGTCTTAACATGGGAGCAGACCGTCTACTGGTATGCTCTCTCTTTATCTTTATTATACGCCAGAATGAAGCGTTTGTCAAGGGGTTTGTGAAAGAGGCGTGCGCTATGCAGGTGGAGGGCGCTTGTCCTTATGATAGCGCGTTGACTTTTTTCATAAAATGTGGTACACTAAAACAGAAGAGGAGCGCTTTCGGCGTTTCTAAAATTTGTGGAAAGGGGAGCGGATATCGTGAATCAATTTCGCGTGGGACTGCGGCGGCTGACATCACACTGGAAGCCGCTGCTGTTGTTTGAACTGGTCTGGAAACTGGTGACCGTTCTGGTGATCGCTCCGGCGTGTGCCGGACTCATTCAGCTCGCCATCCGCGGCGCAAAGCTGAACTATCTCACCACTTCCAATCTGTTGAAGTTTCTCCGCTCGCCCTGGACGTTTTTGCTGCTTGCGGTGATCCTGCTGCTTGCGGCGCTGTATACGCTGTTTGAGATCGCGGCAGTCTGTACCTGTTTTCGTCAGCCGCGGTATCAGCGTATTCGCACCACGCTGGGATGCATGGTGCGTTCCGGCACGCAGTCGGTGCTGCATTTTTTCCGGGGCGGCGGGCCGCTTTTGGTGCTGCATTTGTTGGTGCTGATTCCGCTGATGCAGTTTTCTGCCACATCCGGTATTTTTACCGCCATGGGCATTCCGGATTTTCTCGCCTATTATATGACGAAAAAAGAGTTTCTCCTGCCCGTCTATGTGGCAGTGATCGTGCTCTGCTGTTTGCTTTCCATTCGCTGGATCTTTTCCAGTGTGCTGTTTACCCAGAATCAGTGCAGCTACCGCAGTGCCAGGGCCGCCAGTGTGCAGCTGGTGCGCGGCAGATTCTGGAAAACCTTTTTTTCTGTTTTACTCTGGAACTGCTGTTATTTTGCGGTGCTTCTGGTGTTCCTGTGCCTCATGATGCTGGGTGTGCTGATGGTGATCCACGGCACGAGAAACAGCGATATCATCACCTCTCAGGCGATGCGCATCTTAAAGGTAATGATCCAGCTGGTGCTGTGGAGCTTTTCCTTTTTTGCAACGCCCATTTGCATGGCGCATCTGACGGCGCTGCTGGAAAAGCGCTGCACGCAGCTGCCGGAGGTCGTTCTGCCGGAGCCGATTCCGCTGAGCCGGAGCGCAAAGCCCATTCGCCGCAGCACGGCGCTGTTGACAGCCGGTTGTTTTACAGCGGCGGCTCTGGGGCTGAATCTTTCTTATGTGTACAGTGTATTTACCGGCAAGGCGAACTTTCAGCTGACGCTGTTCCAGAATCCCACGGTCATGGCGCACCGGGGACTGTCTGCGGACGCGCCGGAGAATACGCTCTATGCGTTCTCGGATGCCATTTCTGTTGGTGCGGATTTTATTGAACTGGATGTGCAGCAGACCAAGGACGGAGTTCTGGTGGTGATGCACGACTCCAATCTGAAACGCACCACCGGCGTAAACAAGGACATCTGGGATGTGAACTATGCGGACATTCAGGATCTGGACGCCGGGAGTTGGTTTGATCCGGCATATGCCAATGCCCGTATTCCGACGCTGGAAGAGACGCTGCAGTTTGTGGACAAGCGGGCGAAGCTGAACATCGAGATCAAGCCTACAAAGCATGGCTCGGACACGTTGGAGCAGGATGTGGCGGATCTCATCACGGAATATCGCTACACGGATGCCTGCTATGTGACATCGTTTTCATACGGCTCGCTGAAAAAGGTGAAAGAGGCGAACCCGGATATTCGCACGGGATACCTCATGAGTGTGGCATACGGGCAGTTCTACTCGCTGCAATATGCGGATGCATTCAGCCTGAACAAGGTGTTCGTCACCAGTCAGGTGGTAAATGCCGCGCATCAGCAGGGCAAGCAAGTGTTTGCATGGACAGTGAACAGCGTTTCAGAGGTACGCAGTCTCTCGAATCTCCATGTGGACAGCATCATCACAGACGATCCGGTCATGGCACAGAATGTGATCTCCCGGGACAGCACCAGTGAGACACTGCGGTCGGTATTGGATTATTTTATCAATTGAATGGCAGGGATAAAATGATGCAGGGGCGAACATAATTCGCCCCTGCATTTTCGGTTATGGTTTGACATTTTTCGCCGGATGTGATATATTGATGTTCTAAAGGCATACCTGAAACGGTAGGCGGCTCGCCATCCCTGGGCGAGTCTGCCGTCGCCATTTCCATTGGGCGACGGACTGGTCAAGTCTTTTTCTGATTTTTGCTCCCACTGCTCATTGGAACAGATGGGAGGTGATCGGTATGATGGATCAATATATCACTTTTGGTGATTTGCTGAAGATCGGCAGTTTTCTGTTGGATTGCATCAGCGTGATCTTATACATTTACTATAATCATAAAAATAGTAATCAGAATCACCACGGCAAGAAAAAGAAATAACCGCCCCTGAGTTCCCCAACTTGCGGCGGTTAAGTCTTTAACTTAAGCGGTGGGAGCAGACCGTCTACTGGTATGCTCTCTCTTTATCTTTATTATACGCGATTTTTTTCAGATTGTCAAGTCATTTTTTGCGTAGTAATTTATTTGACATTTTTCGTTGGATGTGATATACTGGAATTCTGAGGGCATACCTGAAACGGTAGGCGGTTTGTTTCTGCTCCCACTGCTCATTGGAACAGATGGGAGGTGATCGGTATGATGGATCAATATATCACTTTTGGTGATTTGCTGAAGATCGGCAGTTTTCTGTTGGATTGCATCAGCGTGATCTTATACATTTACTATAATCATAAAAATAGTAATCAGAATCACCACGGCAAGAAAAAGAAATAACCGCCCCTAGTCTCCAAACTGTGGCGGTTATTCTTTAACTTCTAAGCAGTGGGAGCAGACCGTCTACTGGTATGCTCTCTCTTTATCTTTATTATACGCCAGAATGCTGCGTTTGTCAAGAGGTTTTTGTTTGTGAAAGGCGGCGGTTTTGGTGAGAGGCTTCGCCCTGACGATATCACAAAAGTGCATTATATTTTGAAAGGAGCTGTCCCAGATGCGCCTATTTGCTGCTCTTATCCCCACGCGTGAGAAAGCGATGGAACATGCCGCCGCTTATGCGCTCCTGACCCATGCGGTGGAGATCATCTATCACATGCCCTTGCCTGAAATTGCCCGGGATTCTCACGGAAAGCCCTATTTTCCGGCGCATCCGGAGATCTGCTTCAACCTCAGCCATTGCCGCGGTCTGGCGGTATGCGGCATTTCCGATGCGCCTCTGGGAGTGGATTGCGAGCACATCCGTGCCCTGCGTCCCGGTGTGCTGCACCGTTCGTTTGCGCCGGAGGAGCTTCGGGCGGTGCAGGATTCTCCCGACCCGGACACGGCATTTTTCCAGTTCTGGACGCTGAAAGAGGCTTTTGTCAAGGCACTGGGTATTGGGATTTCGTATCCGCTTCACACGGCGGTGTTTGGGCTAGCAGGGGATATGGTTGCCGTCCACCCGTCTGGCTGGCAGTTCCGGCAGTTCCGTCTGGAAAGCGGTCATGCGGTCGCCTGCTGTATTTCTCCGGAGGATGCGCTCCCGGAGTGTGTGGAATTTTACGATATGTAAAAAGTCGCCGGCGGCGGCTTTTTTTCTTTGTGTAGAACGCCAAAATTCGGTATATTTTGCCGCAGGAAATAGAAATTCCACATTTCCTTTTTTCGGATGTGATATAATAGTCATAGGAAAAACCTAGAGTTTATGCAGTATCTTAGCTTACAGAGAGGAGAATGGCAAGGATGAAAAATATGCAAAAACGGCTTGCGGCAAAGGGTCTGCACCGGGCGGCGGCACTGCTGCTTTCGGCGGCGCTCCTGGTGACGGGAATGTCCTTTGACGGGCTGGACGTTACGGCGGAGGACGGCGCGGCGCTCCCGGTATGGGATACCGATGTGGCACAGGGCGGCACAGATACGACGCTCATCGGCATTTCGGGAACGTATGTCGATCAGATCAGCGAGGCACTGGATCTCATCAACAGCTATCGGAAAGAGGCATGCGACAACGGTTATCCCGACCCCAACACCGGCTCGACGCTGACACCGTCGGACTATGTTCCCATTCAGTGGTCGGAGGGACTGGAGTACATCGCCCGGATCCGGGCTGCGGAATCCTCGCAGACGGTGGCGCACACCAGAACCAACGGCACACGCTGGTCAACCCTTTCTACACCGGGCGGCTACCGCTCCTATGGCGAGTGCCTGGCGTGGAACTGGAGCAGCGACATGGTGCAGGGCATTCAGCAGTGGTACGAGGAAAAATCCGACTATCTGAACAATACCGGCGGTGTGACCGGGCACTATACCAGCATGATCGCGCCGTCAAACCGCTATGTGGGCATGGGCACATTCTGCACCTCGTCCGGCAGATACTATAACACCACCTGCGCCGAATACAACGGTTCGGACGACAGCGAAAGCTTCTCTTTCGACTATACCAGCGGTATCCAGAAGGTGGAAGTGCCTTCGTCGGATGTGACCTTGCAATCGGAGACACTGGGGGAGACCTTTACAGTGGGAGAGAGCCGCAGCTTGCAGCTGGCGGCAGAGTACAGCGGCAAGACTGGCTTCACGCTGGAGGACACTGTGTCCTGGAGCACTTCTGACGAGACAGTGATGCGCATCGACGGCGACCAGGTGACTGCGGTGGGCGCAGGTTCGGCAACGCTGACGGCGGAGACCAACAGCCTGATCTATACCATAGAGGTGACTGCTGCGGCGGCGGAGACCACGACCACAACGACGACTTCTGCAACCACGACAACGACCACTGAAACAAGCTTTACCACAGCCAGCACAGCGGCATCTACAGCGTCCGGGACGGAGACCGCGGAGACTCTGGAGCCGCTGACCATTTCCCTGGACACGGTGACACTCACGCTGGAGGAACTGAAAGCGGCGGACTATCAGGTGCGCGTGCCGATCTCGGCAGACCACAGCTATGGCGCGATGGAGTTCGGCGTGACACAGGATTCCCGGCTGACCTATCTGTCCTGCACAGCTTCGGCAGGGCTTTGCGTACCGGCGAGTCAGGGCGATTTCCATTGGTGCACCTTCTATAACATTGGTGCGGCGACTGCCGGAGAGGTGGGCTATTTTACCTTCCAGCTGCCGGAGGACACTGCCGGCGGCGACTGGTTCGCGCTGGATGCCACCACCGTCAATGCCAGCGGCACCACTGCCCGATGGACCAGAGCCAACAGCGGCATCTGGGGTGAGGAGAACGTCATCAGCGGCGGCATTCTGATCCTGGACAACAGCACAACGGAAACCACCGTTTCTTCTACAGAGACGGCGACGACTACAACGACAGCTTCGACGGCCGACACAGCGGCGACTTCGGAGACCACCGGGCAGGCGGATACGCTGACGGTTTCGGTTCCGGATATGCAGATCTCTCTGGATGAACTGCGGGCGGCAGATTATGTAGTGGAAGTGCCCATCTATGCAGACCGGGGCTATTCCACCCTTTCTTTCGGCATTTCCTGTGCTTCGGGCATGACCTATGTGGACAGCGAAGCGCTTTCCGGCATGTGTGCCGCAAGTGAGCGCAACAGCTTTATCTGGTGGACAAACAGTGTTGTGGACGGCACTGCGGCAGGGCAGATCGGTACGGTGCAGCTGCGGCTGTCGGAGGATGCTGCTGCCGGCGCAGAATATGCGGTGACGCTGACTGCGGTCAACGCTGCCGGCGGCAACGGCAGATGGCTGGACGCAGAGAACGGACAGCGGGGCATTCCCCAGACCGTGAGCGGCGTGATCCGCATTACAGACGGACAGCAGACCACCGAAGCACCGGTGGAGCATGTGTTCTATGGGGATGTCAACGTGGACGGCAAGGTGGATGTGGCAGATGCGGTTCTGCTGAACAAGGCGGTTGCCGGAGCGGTTCTGCTCAACACGCAGCAGCGCAGCAATGGCGACTGTGACGGCAGCGGCGAGCTGAATGCCAGCGATGCGCTGACCCTGCTGAAATTCCTGGTGCAGACCATTACGACACTGCCGTATCAGGAATAAGCATTTTTCATTGGATAAAAACGAGCGGCTTTCCCAGGGCGGGAGAGCCGCTTTTTGCTGCGGTGCAGGCGGTGCGCGCTGTACAAACAATGACAAAATTCCTTAAAAAGTTACAAAATGGATCGCGGAATCTTACGTCAGACGGCGCGAAAATCGTGAAAAAGAGCTATAATTCCACAGGAGAATTTGTACAGATGTGCAAAAGTTCCGGGGAAACTCGTCGCAAAGTCTTGCAAAACGGTTACAAACATGGTATAATAGCAAATGTACGGTGACCACCGCTCCGGCGGACAGGCGTGGATCTGTCTGCCGGAGAAGAACACATCTGCCGTCCGTCTACAGCCTGGTACACACAGGCGGACGGTGCAGTGCGTGGGGTGACACAAGTTCCAAGGGAGCAACGAATCCCAGGAGATGGCATATCTCGGGCAGATGGCGTATGCTGCGGCAGATCCTCTGATCCGTCAGGACAATGCCGGCAGAGCGCAGGCATCGCTCTCCGCCTTTGGAACCGGACAGGCGTGTGCCCCGAAACCGTATGGAACAGACATCCGGGCGGAACTGGGTTTCAGGACTGGCTCCGGAGAGACATACGGTGCATTGCAGCGGCAGGCGAAACCGTACTGCGATGCAGCGGCTGCTGACAACGCAAACACCACAAAGGAGCGTTTTTATGCGTAAAAAAATCATGGCAGTCGTTTTATCCTGTCTTACCATTATTGCTTTAGTCGTCTCGTCTTTTGCGGTCTCTTTTTCCGCTTCTGCGGTCTCCGTGGATGAGATGACAAAAGCCGCTGTACAGATCATTTCCCGGAGCGAGGGTACATATGGCACCATCAACCGGAATGACAACGGTGCAGTCAGCATCGGTATGTTACAGTGGCATGCCGACCGGGCGCTTCAGCTGATGCGTTCTATCGCAAATGCGGATACCGGTTCGGCACAGTCGATCCTGGGCAGCAGCTTCTACAATGAAGTGATGTCTGCCTCCAGCTGGAACTCCCGCACCTTTTCTGCGGCAGAGGGCACAGCGGCGTCCAATCTCCTGACGACCAGCGCAGGAAAGTCCAAGCAGGATGCGCTGGCGTACAGCGATGTGCAGGGCTATATCAGCGCAGGGCAGAAGCTGGGCATTTCCAATGCCGGCGTTCTGGTATACTATGCAGAGCTGTATAACCGGGGTATGGGCGTGGCGAAGCGGATCCTCAATGCGGCAGCCGGCAGCGGCTCTTACAGCAGCGTAACGCTGTCCGGGCTGCACAGCACGGCGCTCGCCAACAGCTCCAGCTATTATTCAGAACGTCTGAACTATGCGTACAACACCATCGTTTCCCTGGGCTGGGGCGATGCAGGCGTTTCGGACGGCGGCAGCGGCGACAACAGCAGCGCCGATACCTCTGACTTTTCGGAAAGCTATGCCGGTACTTATACGGTGACTGCCACTTCGCTGAATGTCCGCAGCACACCGTCTACTTCCGGCGCAAAGGTGGGTACACTGCCCGGCGGCGTACAGGTGAGCGTCAGCTCCGCCAACGGCAAGTGGGCAGCGGTCAGCTATAACGGCATCAGCGGTTATTGCTCCATGGATTATCTGAAGCAGGAAGCCGCACAGACCACCACCGCAGCGACGACAGCGGCTCCGGCAGAAACTACCACGACCACCGCAGCAGCATCGGATTTCAGCGAGAGCTATGCCGGCACATACAGCGTTACGGCATCTGCACTGAATCTGCGCAGCGGCCCGTCTACGGATTCCTCCAAGGTTGGAACGATCCCGGGCGGCACGCTGGTGGAGGTGACTTCTGCCAACGGCAAGTGGGCGGCAGTCAGCTATAACGGTGTCAGCGGTTACTGCTCCATGGATTATTTGAAGCAGGAAGCGGCACAGACGACGACAGCTACTTCGGAAGCACAGACTACCACGACCACAGAGACCATTACCACAGCGGCAGCGGACACCACTGCGCCGGCGGAAACCACGACGGAAGCAGCGGCAACTACCATGGACACCAATGTGGATGATCGCTATGTTACCCTTTACGGCGACATCAACTGCGACGGTGCCATCGATATTACCGATGCCGTGATACTACAGAAGTATCTCAACGGCAGTGTATCGCTGAACTATGCGCAGCTCGCCAATGCGGACTGCCAGAAGGACGAGCAGATCGATTCCACCGATGTGGTGGTATTGATGCAGTTCCTGCTGAACAGCTTTACTTCTCTGCCGGTTGTATAAGTGCTGGATCGTGTGCTTACACATGCGGCGCAAATGACAGATAAAACGACGAACCGCCGTGTTCCGGAATGTATCCGGGACACGGCGGTTTTTTGGATTGGTTGTCGGTGGGGAATTTTGGGACGTTGTTTTAGTGGGTTAGGTGAGTTCTTTTTTTGCTGCGGCGAGGGCGACTCTTGAAAATTATATTTTGTTTTATGCCGAGAAATGAGAATTAATATCGCTACATAATATTAATTTTTTTACATATCATTTTTTCTTTTTTATGCCACCACATAATTATTTTAGGTTCCCATACCGATACTCTTTTTATAAACATTTTTTCAATAAGCTGTATTCTCAACCAGTCAATCAAAGAGCATACACAAAATACAGCACATACGCAGCCAATGGCAATCAGCGGCATAAACTGTGAATCATACATTTTGACATTCTGGCACACATCTTGCCACAAAAAGCGACGCATGGCATCACAGTTTGCATGAATCATCAGAATGCCGAATGTGGTTGATGCAACGGCATTGATAAAAGAATTGTACTTGATTTTTAGGTTCTTGAAGAACAGGAATGCACATACACCCACCAGTACAGCTAAAAACGTGTTGGAGTCGGTCACAAAAAAGTACCAGACGCTTTTATGGAACTTGAAAGATAACCATGCACAGCAAACAACAGAAAGTGAGCATAACACAATGCTTACTGCGGTAAGTATGCCCCACAACTTTGTCTTTGAAAAGACATGCTTGGGATACATTCGGATATAAGATGCAATGATGTACAGAACCATAAACCAAGAAACATAGTTCATGGAAACGGGCATACGTTTGATCGTTCCAAAAAACACATAAGTAAATCCGCAAAGCAAGAGCAGCAGGATATGCTGTTTCTCTGTCAAATTTCGAATGAGCGTATTCAGAAAGGGGATAAACAGGAAAAACAAAATAGGCTCTTTTGCAAATGTTGGGGTAAGCGAAAACAACGCAGTTGCGAGATAAATCAGATGCGTACAGCATTATGATAAATCTCAGAAAACTGCAAATAACGCAAAACAATCCATCTGTTTTGCAG
>CAVAQT010000034.1:0-24439 GCA_963590855.1 Ruminococcus bromii | reverse complement strand
TAACATGAGGAAAGTCTGTGCCTTAAAAGGAAAAAAGACAGAACAAATGTTTTGACGGCTTGGTGAAAATTCAGTAAAAGAAAAAATGAGAAGTTTACTCGTCAGAGCTGGTTGAAAAGCAAAATTACTTGACAAAAACGCTGAAAAGCTGTATTATAATAGCAACAGAACCCACCACGCCTATGTCTATCTTTGATAGTTATGCGCAACCCGGTGGGACTTTTTATTTTACGGAGGAATTAGAAATGCGTTCCTATGAGAAACGGATTCTGACAATTCCTGAGCAGATCAGCGAATTAAAGTCAGCAAAAATGATAATCGAATCTGATGATGACGCAGCGAAGTTTTTATCTCGTGTTGAGTATTATCGGTTCCGAGGATATAGCTTTCAGTTTTACAACAACAGCAAGAGAGAATATAAGGAAAGCACGAAGTTTAGTGATATTGTTGCTATTTGTGAGTTTGACGCAGAATTGTCACACTTGCTATTTGCAATGCTTTCTTCTATCGAAGTTTCTCTGAGAAGTCGTTTGGTGGATGCGCTGCTTACTTACAAGGAAGATACATTGATTCTGTATGATCCTGCGGTTTTTGATGATAAAAAGAACTATTGGAGCAACAACGGTTCGCTTTCACAGGAAATAGCGCGGTCCAGTGATGTGTTTATCAAACACAATTTTGATAAACATGATGGGAACATTCCAGTTTGGGCAGCAGTTGAAATCATGTCTTTTGGCACATTATCGAAAACGATAAAGAATTTGAAAACGGGATCTGGTTCAGCATATTCAAATCTGGCTGAGTATTACAAATACCCGACTGCTTCTGGCAATACGGCACGACCGGCTAAGAAACTTTTAGCTTCTTGGATTCAGGCGTGCGTTATCTTAAGAAATATTTGTGCGCATAATAGCCGTATTTACAATCGCACATTAAACACGGTTCCAGAATTGTTGGCTACTGATCGGTTGACACCTAGTCCAAAATACAATGGAATCTACCAAACGATTCTTGCAATGAAGTATTTAAGGCCATCGGATGAACAATGGTCAGATTTTGCAAATCAGCTAACAGCACTGATTTCGAGATATAGTGCTGTGATAGAGATGGGACGGCTGAATTTCCCACAGGACTGGCATGATCACTTTGTAATCTGATGAAATAATCTGAGCACGGCTGCATATAATATATGTGATAGAACCAATCAAGCCTCTCGAAGAAGCTCAAACCGATTGGACTTTCATACCGCTTACAGTGTAATGAACATTGTAGGCGGTTTTTTATTTTCATAAAATGTTTGGTGCAGATAGAACAATAATCGAGCAGATTATTCTCCGTCTTTCTGCGCCGAAATTACTTGATAATATCACTTGATAGAGGGAATATGTGACTGCCCGAAGAGAAAAGCAGATGGGCGGAAAGGAGAGAACAAGATGAGTACAGCAAATGATTTTCTGCAGAGACTGCAGAGCGCAACGGTGAAAAGCACCGTACAGCAGAAACAGAAGAGCCGCCCGAATGCTTCGGCAGCCGAACTCTCAAAGCTGTTGAAGGCGGCGACCGGACAGAGCGAATCTGTTCTGCCGGAAACTACATCTGTGACCCAGATGCCTGTGCAGGAAAAGAAATCCCATGAAGCGGTGAAGGAACAAAGTGGTGCAGCTGACCTCTCTGAGAAGAAGGCGGCTGCATCTTCTTTTTTGCAGGAAAGCGTTGTGCGCCAAGGGATGTCTACCCAACAAAAAGCAAAAAAGGCAAAGTTGCCGTCATCCGAGCCGAAGGAAACTGGCGATGCCGGAATTGCAGCCCTGATCGAGAGGGCTTTGGCGGCAAAGGAGAAAATGCAGCAGACAACTCCGGTCATGGAGCGGGTAGGCGGGATGCGGAGCGAGTTCGAGGCGGTTTTCCAGCCGCAGGCAGAAGCACCGAAGGAAGAGAACGGTTTCATTTCCACGGCATCTTTCCGCAGGACAAAGAAAAAGGAAGGACGCCTGAATGTGGCCGCCTACATTCGTGTTTCAACCGATTCCAGCGACCAGGAAAATTCCTACGAAACGCAGGAACGGTATTTCCAGCAGCTGATTGAACAATCCGGACTGGAATCCGGTCGGCGTTTATTCGGATTATGGCATTTCGGGAACGGTCAAGGAAAAGCGAGTCGGATTTAAGAGACTTCTGCGCCACTGTGGGGAAGGCAAGATCGACCGCATTGTGTGCAAGTCGATTTCCCGATTCTCCAGAAATACGGCAGATTTTATGACTTCCCTTGATATCCTGCATGACAACAATGTCACGATCATTTTTGAAAAAGAGAATCTGGACACGGCTGACCCGACCAGCGATTTTATCCTGACCACACTGGCAGCCATTGCCCAGGAGGAAAGCAGGAGCATATCCAACAACATCAATCTTAGCAATAAGATGCGCTATCCGAAAGGCGAGGTAAAGAATCTGGTGATGTACGGATACCGCTACAATGGAAAGATGGTCACGACGGAAAGCGGCTATCAGTGCAAGGACATTGAGATCGTGGAGGAAGAAGCCAAAGTCGTGCGCCGGATTTTTCAGGAGGTGGCAGATGGAACTTCCTATACGGACGTTGCCAGGGGCTTGAACCATGACCGAATTCCTGCTCCTGAGACCGTGGCGGTAAAGGCAAGGAAAAAGAATTCAAAGAAAGGACAGCTGAACAGTGACTTGGAGGAGGGTTGGACTGGAAGGATGATTTCCCAGATGGTTCAGAGAGAACGCTACATGGGAGCCGTCCTGGAAGAACGGCTGGAATATCTGGAAGGCTACTGGGAGGACTTGGAGAAAGACCATGAGGGAAGGGAGAAGGCAATCGAATGGATGAAGGAACTTCCGAAAGGAAGAGACGGCGTGGTGCAGTTTTTGAATGGGATGACCACGGATTACTGCCGAGCGTTTGTTCTTTCCATTACCGTCCACTCGCCTTTGAATTATACCGTTCACTGGTATGACGATACCAGGACGGAGGTGGTCATGTACAGCAATGTGGAAGATTACCGGTACACGGCATCCTATTTTGACGGACAGGCCATGCGAGACAGCTGCTACCGGAAAAAGTATGTAAAGAAAGGGTGACGGAAAATGTCAGAAGTTTTAAGAATGATAAAGGAAGCGGCGGCAAAGAAGGCTGTCCAGGAAAAGCCAAAAGAACTGAGAGTGGCGGCTTACTGCAGAGTATCCACGGATTCGGATGAACAGAAAACTTCGTACCGGACCCAGAAGGCATTTTACACGGATATGATACAGCGGCATCCAGGTTGGACATTCGCAGGCATTTATGCGGATGAGGGAATCACCGGAACCAGCCGCCTGCGCAGGGATGAGTTCAACCAGATGATGGAGGATGCAAGGCAGGGAAAAATTGATTTTATCGTGACGAAATCCATATCGAGATTTGCACGGAACACTGTGGACACCCTCGACAGCGTGAGGCAACTGAAACAATTGACACCTCCTGTGGGCGTCTTTTTTGAAAAAGAAAACATCAATACGCTGGATTCCACCAGCGAGGTGATCCTGACCATTTACTCCGCACTTGCCCAGGAAGAGAGCCATTCCATTTCGGATAACATCCACTGGTCTTATCAGAAGCGGTTCCAGGAAGGGAAGCCGATGGTTAATCTAAACCGGATGATCGGATATGACAAAGGGGAGAATGGGGAATGGATTATCAATGAAGAGCAGGCGGAACCGGTGCGTTACCTTTTTCGGAGATATGCTTGCGGAGCCGGCCGTGCAACCATTATCAACGAGATGAACGAGCGCGGCTGGAAAACGGTATCTGGTACGGCATGGAACCCCAGCAGCTTCTCTAATGTGATCCTGAATGAGAAGTATGTGGGTGATCTGGAAATGCAGAAATATGTGACCAGCAATTTCCTTTCCCATAAGGCGGTCCCGAACAGGGGACAGCTTCCAAAGTATTACATCCGGGACCATCACGCGCCGATCATCGACCGGGCGACCTGGCTGATCGTGCAAAGTGAAACGAAACGGAGACCACCGCTGCCAAGCCGTGATCCCCTCAATATCTGCTATGTAAACCTTTCGTGTCCAGCGTGTGGAAAGCCGCTGATCCATAAGCGGAGAAAGATTGCTGCATATTGGGTGGATGCGGAGTCCATTGAAGATACGAAGGAACGGCAGGGTCTTCCGCTTTATGGTGTTGGGAAGATGCGCTGTTCGGATAAAGCCTGTACAGAGGAACTTTATGAGATCGCTATTGAACAGGGCTTTATGGAGATGCTTTACCGCTTGAAACGGGATTATGAGGAAAACAAAGAGCAGTCAGAGCTTGCGGTCAAATACCGTGAATGCCAGAAGGAGCCGGAAGACCATTCGGGACGGATTTCGGAACTCAGGAAGCTGCTTCAAAAGCTGGAACAGGAAAGCAAACGCCTTTTGAAAAAGCAGATGGAAGCGCAGAAGAAAATGGCAGAGCAGGAACGGGTTCTCCTGCAGGACAATCTACAGGAATCCATTCGGGATGGGAGCATCCAGATGGACGATATCATGGAGGGGATGGATCAACAGCGTGTGGATGGCGTTTACACACCTGCGGCCGGAAGTGCCGAGGCAATGTACGATGAACTGCTGAAGGATATTCTGAAGCGGAAAGAAGAACTGGAAAATGAACTTCATACCTTGGAACAGGGCAGCGAAGGCGGCATCATCCTGAAAAAGAGGTACGAATATTTTCTGGAGGAACTGCTGGCTCTGCCGGAGCAAAACCGCTATGGGCAGAAACTGGTGGTGCATGGTCTGGATGATAAAGAACCGCAGTGGACGGAATCCGGTGTGTTCTTGAGTACACCGGATATGCTGACCTTCAGCCGGGAAATGTATGCCGTAAATATTGAATCCGGAAGGGTGGATGGAGATGTGATCCATTATCGGACCATTTACGGAATGGAATTTACCGCTTTCGGAGCCAGAAGGACCATAAAGGATTTCAAGGCTTACCGGGTGTATGGCGAAAACGGAAAACCAAAGTTTGCGGAAAATGAAGCCGAGGTTCTTGGAGAACCGGCTTGGATAGAGTACAAAAAGCGTCGAAACAGAAAAAAGATATGAGGAAAACGGAGGAGAGCACATGGTACAGCAAAAAGTAGAAGTGATACCGGCTACAAGGCGGTCGGTACAAAATGGCGGCCAGCTGAAGAAGCAGATGAACATCCGTGTGGCGGCATACTGCCGAGTGTCCACTGGGGATGAAAGCCAGCAGACTTCCTACACCACGCAGAAAGCGTTCTACACAAACCTGATCACGAACAAGCCAGGATGGAGATTCGCAGGCATCTATGCGGATGAGGCAAAATCGGGTACCAGCAGGGAACACCGAGAGGACTTCAACCGCATGATGGCGGATGCTCTGGACGGGAAGCTGGATTATATCGTGACCAAGTCGATCTCACGATTTGCCCGAAACACGGTGGACACATTGAATTGTGTCCGCCAGCTTCGGCAGCAGAATCCACCCATTGGTGTTTACTTTGAAAAGGAAAACATTGATACGCTGGATGCGACCGGTGAATTGATCCTTACCATTCTTTCCGCACTGGCCCAGGATGAGAGCCGGTCCATTTCGGACAACATCCGCTGGTCGATTCAGAAGAATTTCCAGGCAGGCAAGCCCAAGGTGGATCTGAATCGGATGCTGGGATACGACAAGGGTGCCAACGGCGAGTGGGTGATCAATCCGGAGCAGGCAAAAACAGTCCGCTATATTTTTGAGCGGTATGTCTGCGGTCAGACGGCAAACCGTATCGCAAAGGAATTGAATGAACTTGGCAGAAAGACGGTGAACAAACGGAACTGGACGGCAAGTTCCGTGCTCACGGTTCTTCGGAATGAAAAATATGTGGGCGATATTGAAATGCAGAAGACCATCACAAAGGATTTCCTGACCCACCGCTCCACGATCAACAAAGGCGAGGCTCCACGCTACTATGTGGAGAACCACCATGTCGGCATCATTGACCGCGGCACATGGGATAAGGCCCAGACGATGCTTTATGAAAAGCCGCGAAAAGTCGGAGATTCGGCACCAGCCCAAAAGAAAAAGAGAGGTTATACCGGCTCTCCTTTCGGGAATCTGGTCTGCGGTGCGGTCCTTGAGCATGGGGAAAGGGCTGGAAAGGAATGCGGCGAGGGCTTCTTCCGTGTGACTTACACAGGTGTGGCAAATGGCTACACAGATGAGAGAAGCCTTGCGGCGACTGGCGGCGATACGGATATCTACCTTGAAAAGTATGCATACGCCTACCCCGTGTGGCGGTGCAAGCGGAAGATGGGAATGCGGGAAGGGGAAAAGCCCCGACAGAATGGAACACCGGACCAGAAGCGGTACTGCAGGGAAAAGCATGGGCGGCTGTCGGATGCCGAGAGAAAGGCAGCCAATGAAAGATGCCCTTCGGAGAGCATCCATGAATGTGCTCTGGAGCAGAGTTTCATGGAAATGCTGTACCGCCTGAAACGGGATTATGAAAAGAACCAGGATGCTTCCGAAATCTGTATTCTTTTCCGGAAAGCCTGTGAGCAGATGCGCCAGCGGATGAAAGGAAACAGCGTGTCCGTGGAAAGACTGGAAACGCTGGATGCCCAGATCAAAGAACTGGAAGAGAAACTGCAGGAGACGATTGGCCGGCAGGTCACAGCCATGCGGGATGCGGTGCTGGAGCAGAATCTGGAACTGAATGAATCGCTGGCAGAGGGAAGCATCACGCTGGATGACATTGACAGCGATATCCGAAATGGACTGACGGCAAACGATATCGGCACGAGCTTTTACCATGTCGAATATGAGGAGGGCTCTGAAATCGAAGCCTATGCAAGTCTGGCAAAAGACATCCAACAGCGCATTGAGAGTTTCCGAAAAGAAAAAGAAACACTGAGTCAGGAGCAGGGAGCCTTGACGGTCATGAAGAAGAACTTTGAACTTTTCCTTGCCTGCCTCAAAGAACTGCCGGAACAGAATGCTGCCGGGATGCCGCTGAAGGTGAACGGGCTGGATGTGCAGGGCAGCCTGTTTCGGGATGCGGATGGAAAGCCGATTGACGGTGCGGTCGCCAGTCTGAACCGAGGACGTTTGAAGATAACGCCGGAGAGGATTGCGGAAGCACCGGACCTGCTCCATTTTGAAAAGGGCATTTACTGCGCCTTTATGAAAAAGGGAACGGTGAAAGGTGACATGTTGCTTTATGAAACAAATTTCGGAGTGACGCTGCCCGCCAGTGGAAACCAGCGGACACTGACCAGCTTCCTTGGCTTTAAGAAATGCAGCCTTGACGGGCTGGTGACGCTGATCGATGCCCCATACCGGGTGTATGACAATACGGTCCAGTACCGCAGATACCTGAGAAGCAAAGCAAAACGAGAGCAGGCCGTGTAAAGGGGAGGATGCCCTGTCGGATGTGTGAAAAACGCACACCGGCAGGGCCCTTTTTTGCTTTGTACGGATTTTTTATCGTACATATTGCTATGTGCAGAGTTCTGTTATATGGTGGAGATACAGAAATACACATAGCAGGAGAGATTGATATGAAGAAGTTAGCATGGCTGTCCGTTGAGGATTATGGAACGACTCCGATGGAGATTGTTGTGGCAAGTGCCATGAAAGGGTATCTGAGGCGGCTGCCGGAGAATGAAGCATTGAAAAAAGTGGAAGAGATTATCGACCCCAAGATAATCCAGCTGTTCGGTGAAGGCGGCGCACCGATGCCAGTGCAAAGCCATGTTGACGGGGCAAAGTTCGCTGCGTTCATCGACGAGGCCGTGGCGGATTCGATACGAGAACTGGAAGAGCGGAAAGATGATCTGTCCGGAGCCAGCATTGCCGTCTTGCAGAATGTAGTGGGGGAGAGCATCGTGGAAACCATGAGCCCGGAATTTGTAGGATTCCTTGGAGATGCGTATCGAAGCCTGAAATATGCAAATCATGTAGAAAAGCCTTGAAATAATACTGGAATCGAGTATCCTTAAAATTAGAAAAAATGATATTTAGGGCTTGACGGGGACAAAGTCCCTATGTGCTATACTCAGTTTCAGAAAGGAGGTCGAATGTTATGAGACCAAAAGAAATACAAGAAAAATTGGGCATTGATGCAGAGCGCATAAAACTCTTTAAGCGTGAAGGTATCTTCAAACCAGAACATCCGCCTGTGGGAAACAAGGCAACGGACTATACGGAGACAGACTTCAAAAATTTGCAGAGAATTGTTGTCCTTACGAAATCTGGATTGACTTGTGGAGATATAAGGAAACTCCAAGCAGGGGAAATTGATCTTGAACAGGCAATCCGTGAACGGAAGCAGTATATCAATGATGAACTAGAGCGAAAGCGGAATGCGTTGAAGATGCTGGATAACCTTCTGGATGACAGTGCGGAATTTGAAACCTTCCAGACGCAGCATTATTGGGACATCATCAGCGAGAAAGAAGCGGCCGGCGAAGAATTTATCGATATTGAGGATATGTATGGATATCGGCCGGTTTCCCTGGAAAGAGCAGTCAAATGCCCTCATTGCGGTCATGAAGAAAATGTTGATCTTGAGGACTTTATGTATGATGAAAGCTCTTACGAAAAAGAAAATGGTATGGGACCGGACCTTGTGTACAGCTTTAATTCTGAAGATTGCTATGAATGTCCGGAATGTGGCCACACATTAAAAATCGAGGGCTGGATTCGGGAATACCCAATGGGAGCGTATGATTCGGAAGATATAAAGGTAGAGGATTGCGGGGGTGATGAAGATGACGAATGAGGAAAGAGAACTGCTGAAAAGAATGGATGCCGGAGAGTTGGATGGCATAGTCGGAAATATGTTTCAGACAGATGGAGGATCAACTGTCTGGACAACGATTAAAGATGGGATTCCTACCAGATTCAAGCAGGGACCCGGAGGCAAGTTCTTCAACGGAAAAGAGAACGAGCGGTATGAAGGAGTTCTTCACACACTTAAAAATTGGGTGACGGATGAAGATCGACTGGACTTTTTGAGAAAATTCGGATGGCTTATCCATGATGCGGAAGCAAATGCTTACAGCGCAAAGTTTAAGCCCAAGAAGTAAGAGCAAAGAGATGCCCGCTGGCGCATTGTGTAGAATCCTACATGGTACGCTGGCGGGCTTCTTTTTTGCCCCTGTCCACATGAACCACAGACAGCACCCCGGAGTGAGCCGAAGTGCAGCTGTGGCTTATGCGGGCTTTTTGTTATATGGTCAACGAGTTACAAAATCAGATTCCTAAACCGTACAAGATTGCTTTCAGTTCCTTCACGGTGCGGGTAAGAATCTCCTGTTCAGTTGCGTTGCAGTCCAAAAGCAGTCGATGAATCTCGGAATCAGCTGTGGACGCAGAGTGCGTCAGGCTGTCTACGAGAAGGTCATCTGCAGATACGTTCAGTGCATTTGCGATATCAACCAGGGTATCCAGACTGGGACGGTTGATAGCGGTCTCGATAACACTGATGTGTTTACGGGTCATGTTAAGCTGTTCACCGAGAGCCTCCTGTGTGATACCAATTTGTTTGCGGGCATTTGAAATACGCTTACCCAATGCTTCATAATCAATAGCCATGTGTTCCTCCTTATGTTTCCCGCATAAGGCTGGTACGATTATCCCGCAGAGAAAAATACATAGCAACTGAATATAGCGAGTTTTAAGACCGCAAAGAGTCACACCCCTATCTGCTGTGTGGTCTAAGGCTGTTTTGCTACATAGTAGGTAGCAAAATGTAAAACGTGCTACATGATAGGTAGCAGTCAAAATGTCATACGCCCCTTATAATATAAATGTAGGAAAAGACTGCAAATGAAAGGCAAAGGGAATGACAGGTAAAGAGAAAACAGGAATTTTCACATTGTATAGTGATGTAGAAGCAACAACTGTTCGCTGGCTGTGGTATCCGTTCATTGCAGTCGGGAAGATCACATTGCTGCAAGGCGACCCCGGCGATGGAAAGTCTACCATGATGATGAATCTGATTGCAGAGTTGTCAAAAGGCGGAACTATGCCGGACGGTAAGCCAGTCGGGATGCCGCAGAAGGTCATTTACCAGTGTTCGGAAGATGATGCTTCAGATACCATCAAGCCAAGGCTGGAAACGTGTGGCGCAGATTGTAGGAATGTAGCTTTTATAAATGAAGAAATGAACAGTGGCTTGACGCTTGACGATGAACGCATCCGAAAGGCGATCATACAGTTTCGCCCAAAGTTGGTGGTCATCGATCCGATACAGGCATATCTCGGAAATGATTCTGACCTTCAGATTGCTGGAAGAGCGAGAAAGCTGATGCAGCGTCTTGGAATGTGGGCATCTGCGTATGACTGTGCAGTTGTACTGATCGGTCACCTCAACAAGAAAGAGGGAACAAAAGATCTGTACCGGAGCATCGGCAGTGTGGATGTCGTGGCAGCAGCCAGGAGTGTTCTACAGATGGAGCATGACCCGGAGAACAAAGACATCCGCATTGTCCGGCAGATCAAGAACAATCTGGCCCCATCTGATGGAGAGATTCGTTTCTCAATAACGATCAAGGAGGGCTTTCGGTGGTTGGAGTGTAAGATTCCAACTGACCCGGCAGCAGTGCCGGAGCCTCCGAAGTTTGAATCAAAATCTGAGAAGGCAGCATATCTGATTAAAAAGCTGCTTTCCGAAGGAGATATGAGATCCAGAGAGATCTATATGCGGATGAGCGATGAAGGTATCAGTCGCAGGACAGCAGAAAATACGAAAAAGGAACTCGGCATCCGATGCTATCGGAAGATGCGCCAGTGGTATTGGAGCATAAAGCCGGAAGAATGAGAGGAAGTACATGGGAAGCAGTGGAGCAGAAGCGGTAGACCGCAAGCAGAAAATCAGAGACAGATATAAGGGCGTGGATGCTTCTGAATTGGAAGTCATCCCGGCAAAGGCAGTGGAGGGGCTTGGAGAAAGCACCTCTATTCGGCGTGTGGCGGCTTATGTCCGAGTTTCTACTGACAACGATGAACAAACTTCTTCTTATGAACTTCAGAAAAATTATTATACAGAGTACATAAAGGCGCAGCCGGGATGGGAGTTCGTTGGAATCTACGATGATGAGGGCATCAGCGGCACTTCACTGGAGCATCGCAAAGGAATGCAACAGTTGATTGAGGACTGTAAGGCAGGAAAAATAGACCTGGTCCTTACAAAGTCAATCGCCCGTTTTGCCCGAAACATTGTGGACTGTCTTTCTGTCATCGAAACGTTGAAAAACCTTGACCCGCCCGTAGGTGTGAAATTTGAGGCGGACAATATCTACACACTGGACAGCAACGGTCGCATGATCCTGACCATTCTGGCATCTGTGGCCGAGGAAGAATCACATTCCAAGTCAATCATTATGAACTGGTCCATTGACCGCCGCTTTAGTCGTGGTCTGTTCCTGACGCCTGCCCTGCTGGGATATGATCAGAACGAGGACGGGAATCTTGTCGTAAATGAAAAGGAAGCGCAGACGGTCAAGGTCATTTATTATCTGTATCTGAATGGGTTTTCATTTACCGAGATTGCAGAACTTCTGACTGAATATGGGCGTAAAACTAAGTTGGGGAACACGGAATGGAATCCGGGAACCATCGCTGGCATCATTGCAAATGAACGCCATTGTGGGGATGTGCTGGCACGAAAGACTTTCACGCCGAACTTCCTCACACATAAGTCAAAGAAAAATAACAATGACCGGACGCAGTATCGGCAGAGGGACCATCATGAGGCGATTGTGTCCAGAGAGGTCTATAATGCAGCGAATCATCTGAGGGCATCCCGCAACTATACAAGGAAAAATAGGCCATTGCCGGTTCTGAGCGTGGTCGATGATGGTATTCTTCGGGGATATGTGCCTTTTGACAAGGACTGGACAGGCTTTTCGGCAGAGGAATACCGGGAGGCTTCTGAAAGCGTAATGCAGGAGGAGCAGAAAACTACGCCAGAATTTGTGAATCGTCTGGATCTGTCAGGGTATGAAGTAGTACGAGCACAGTATTTTTCTACTCTTCAGAATCCGGCGATGACGATTTCAAATGGTAAGCTGAGGTTCAACATTGCCTGCCTGAAAAAATTTGAAGATGTGGAGTATGTGGAACTGCTGCTGAACTCGGTTGATCGCTGTGTTGCAATCCGGCCGTGTGAAAAAAGCAATCCGAATGCAATCCACTGGGGACGGCTGAGAGATGGACGCTGGTGTGCAAGTACACTTGGATGCCGTGGTCTGGCAAAGGCACTTTTCGACATTATGGAATGGGAAGAGGGCTTGAAGTATCGTTTCCGGGGACAGTTTGTGGAGCAGGGTGACAATAAGCTGATGCTTTTTGAACTGGATGAGCTGGAGATGATTAAAATAGAAGAAATCGTTCTGCCGCCGAAGGAAGAAGAATCAGAAGGCAAGACCGTCAAACAGACGATTTACATTTTCCCGCCGGAATGGGCAGGAACTTTTGGACAGCCGATCACAAGTATTGCACAGGTCGGCATTTTGCAGCAGGAACATTATGCAGGAAACTGGGATGTGCTCCGGCCGGCAGCAGAAATTGAAGAAATGAATACATTTACCGCAGATGGTCTGAATGCATTGCTCCATGAGGCGGAAGAAATAATGGAAGGATGGACTGACACGAATGAATGAGGAACACACAAGCATTGTCCCATCAGCGGAGCAGGCAGAAGAAAATGAGAGAGATGCACGAGCAGAGGAACTGGAAAGTACATTCTCGTATGACAGATATCAGGTCGTGCGAAAGGAATTATTTGCACATCTGCGTGACCCTGCAATCGTGATCCGCAAAGACAGTATCACATTCAACACGGCTTGTATTGCCGGGTTGGAGGATGTGGTTTATGTACACGTCATGTTCAACAACGATTTGAAGCGTATTGTTGTGCGTGGCTGCGATGAAAATGACAAGGATGCTCTGCGCTGGTGCATTGCAAAGCCGGATAAGCGCAAGAGCCGGAAGATGACCTGCAAGCCGTTTGCGGAACTGGTCTATAAAGAAATTGACTGGGACAGTGAATGCAGATATAAGGTGCTGGGGTATAGGATTACGTTTGAAGGGGAAACCTTGTACGTTTTTGACCTGCTTGTGCCAGAAATTTTCCATGAAGGCCAGAAGCGGAAGAAAGGAACAACTGCAGAACAGACGGCGGATCAGGAAACCAAGCCTGTGGATACTCGGAAGGGGTTTTACCCGGATGATATTGCGGGTACCTTTGGCGTACCTGTAGAAGAACATCTAAAGGAATCCGAAATCAAACAGATGGATGGCTATGTATCAATGGGAGTGCTGACAGGAAGGACTGTCCCCGATACGGGGCTTGATTAAAAATGATTTTATAATACCAAGGGGGAAGTGCGCCCTTTTTTGGAGGTGAGAAGATTGCAGGAAAAAGAACAGAAATGGTATTCCGGGATGCTGGGAGTGACATTTAATGCGGAGGAAGGACGAATCACTATTTTCCGCAGCACGCTGGAGGCACTTGGCTGGCCGACACATTACAGGTTTTTGTACAACCGGAATATGGGGCAGATTGCAGTCCAGGCGTGCAAGGCAGAGGATGCAGGGGCGCATCGAGTGACAAGGCTGAATGAAACCAACAGCTGTGAGATCAAATGTGTGGCCTTTTCCAGAATGATCTATCGGGATGCGCATTGGAATATGAAGAAATCATACCGTTTGGCCGGAAAATCATTTCCAGAACAGAGCCTTGTGAGCTTTTCTATTACGGGTGCGATTCCGATAGAAAACGGAAAAATGCTGGCGGCGGCTGTAAGCCCCACAGTTGCCCCACGTTGGGCAGAAGCCAGCCCAGCGCAAAACAATCCCAGTTCGGCAGTAAAAGCCGACAGTGGGGCAGTCTGAAGGGCGTGTGGGCAAGGCGGGCAGAGAGCAGGAAATTAAGCTGCCAGCTTGGTGGGAATCCAGCCTGCTACGGAAACGCAGCCAGCAGGAAAGAAAACGCCGGGGCAGGAAAATAAGTGATTTTATTCACTTATCTCAATAAAAAAGTGATTATAATCACTTATACAGAAAGGGCAAATAAGTGAGCTTTTTTGTCACCCAATGATAATTACATAAAACGGAATAAGTGAACATAATCACTTATGAAACCAGAAAAGTAAATAAAATCACTTATAAGCGAAAAAGTGAGTTTTTTGAAAATTGAATAGAAAAATAAATCTCTTGGAGCTACTGATCTGATGGTCGGTAGCTCTTTTCTTTTTGCCCGAAAATGAACGAAAAAATCAAAAATGTACCTACATAAGACCAAAAATGAAAATTATACTCCACCCTGTTGCTATTTTTCCGGCGAATTAGAGGTGGTGGAATGTCTACCTCAAACTTTCAGTGGCAGCATGATGCTCTACGGTGGCGTATAAAACTCATTCAAAATACCCCTAGTGCGAGCCTATTTTATTGCAGAGCAAGGTGCGGACATGAAACCTTCATTTTTCCGAAGAATTAGAGGTGGAGGTTGAAAGTGTTGAAAAGCCCAAAATCTATTTTTCTGGAAAAGTTTATTGCAGAGGAAAGACGGACATGATAACTGCATTTTTCTGGAGAATTAGAGGTAGTGAGGGGTAGATGATTGTTCATGTTGCAACAAGAGAGGAATATGAAATTATACAGTTTTAACAAAGTAAGTTGGTGTACGGGTTATGACTATAAGGGTCAACACTTTGAAAAATGGGTAAGCTGTCCACCGAGCTATGACAATAAGACCTGACACTTTGTCGGTGAGATGTCCTTAAGGTGTCTACCTCAAAGATTCAGTGGTGGTAAAAACAATGACCTGCCTATGACAGATCTACATAAAAATTGTAGTAGTGGTCGGAAAATCGGTTTGCGGAAGGTGACCACTGTGAGAAAAACGATAACCACAGTTGTGTGAGAAACATGATGAACACACTGTCTTATATAGATAAAGCCCGCCGGTGTACTGCATATCAATCCGACCTACACCTATTGAAGCATAGATTGCATCTGCCTGCGTAAACTAAAAAAGAAAACGCAGAGAACAACTTGACAAAGTATATACCATAATATATACTGATGGTGCAAGGAGGTGCATTACTATGATGACTGCAAAGTTGTTTGAAAACGGTCGAAGCCAAGCAGTTCGACTTCCGAAAGAATGTCGCTTCAATGGTGATGAGGTAGCGATTAACAAAGTTGGTGATATTGTTATTCTGATGCCGAAGGAAAACAAGTGGTCTGGTTTCTTGAATAGTCTGGAACTGTTCTCGGATGACTTCATGAGTGATGGCAGAGAACAGCCTGCGGTACAGGAGCGTGAAGCTTTATGAAGTATATGCTGGACACTAACATCTGTATTTATGCAATCAAGCATAAGCCACCCGAAGTCATAAAGAATTTCCTGAAGCATGATCCAGACGATATGTGCATCTCATCCATTACTTATGGCGAACTGATGCACGGTGTGGAAAAGAGTCAGGCAGTAGAACGCAACCGTGTAGCAATCACATTGTTTTTGTCGTCTATTTCTATTCTTCCGTTTGACAATTATGCTGCAGAAGAATACGGAAAAGTTCGTGCAGATCTGGAACGAAAGGGAACGCCGATTGGTCCGATGGATATGTTGATTGCTGGTCATGCAAGATCAGAAGGGTTGATTCTTGTGACAAATAATACCAGAGAGTTCTTCCGGGTTGAAGATTTGGAAGTTGAAGACTGGACAAAAGAATAATTGTGTGTGAAAGCATCTGTCAGAATAAATCTGATGGGTGCTTTTTTCATGCCCACCGGGGGCCGGGTTTACTTCTCTACGGTGAAGTCACACGAAGACCGGTGGCCCCTTTCCTGTGAAAATCCGCAAAATTCATAGGCCGGGGGTCTAGCAATAACGGCGTAAAATGAAACTGAAAAATGTACAGGCATCGGAGCAGCGGTTCCGGTGCCATTCTTTTTCCCCGAAATGAACCAAAGTGTGTGAAACTTCTTGTAAACAGGGATGTGGTGAAGAACGGTGTCCGGCTGGACTGTGTGTTTGAGGGCTATGAGTATCGCCCGGAGAGGGAGGAAGTCCGAAGCCAGCGGCTTGCCGGATTTGAGTGTTCGGAGATCGCGGAAAATACCGGGCTGTCTTTGGAGCAGGTCACGGATTACTGCCGGGAGCTTGGGCTGCCGGAAACAGGAAGCTGTCAGTTGCAGCCACCGGATGCATCGGGGGAACGCCGCTGCCCGGTGTGCGGACGGATTTTCGGGCAGAAAGAGAACGGCGGTTTAAGGCGGTTCTGTTCTCAGGACTGTCGGGAGAAATTTTACAGGCGGCATAAGCCTTTCCGGTTGGAGGTCTGTAAAAACTGTGGGCGGCAGTTCCGTGCCGTAGATGAAGGCAAACGGCAGAGAAAGTTTTGCAGTCTGAACTGTTACTGGGATTATCGATACGGAGTGAAGGGAGTGGATGAGGATGAGTAAGATAATCGGTGTGTTTCCGCTGTTTAACACCGGTGGGATTTGTGTACATGCGATTGACGATGCGGAGGACAAGGTGCTGGCATCTGTGAACGGGGAAAACTCGGAATGGTGCGAGATGACCGAACAGCCGCAGGAAGATGGCGATGAGATGGAGTCGGGCTTTTTGTTCGGCTCTTTTTTCGTGCCGTTCTCTGGGGTCATGCGCGTGTGAATCTGAAAAGGAGGAGCTTACATGAAAGCGACCGCTGAACTGAAGATGCTGCCGGTGTCCGTACTCAAGCCGGCCGCATACAATCCCCGGAAAAAGCTGAAGCCGGGGGACAAGGAGTACGAGAAAATCAAAAACTCCATCACGGAGTTTGGGTTCGCTGATCCACTGGTGGTCAATGCAGATATGACGATCATCGGCGGCCACCAGAGACTGACCGTAGCGATGGAACTGGCCGGCAATGTGGTCGTGGATACCGACCCAGCCGGCAACATTAAGCCGACCAAGGCAAAGTCGCCGGAGAAGATTGACGGTATCGTCGCTGCGATCATGGCACTGGACCGCTGCATCCGAAACGAAGGACAGCAGCAGGGAAGCGTCTACGATGAACGTGACATGATCGTTTTTTAGTTTTTCTTTCTTCTTTCTTTCCACTTTGAAAAACGAGAAAGAAAGAAGAAAGAAACGGGAAAGAAAGGAAGATTTCTATGAAGTATCTGATGAGTGCAGAATGGTGGAAAGCAGCCGGCATCCGTGCGGTCAAGACCATGTGCCAGACCGGTGCAGCTCTGGTCGTGACACAGCTTCCCGGCGGCAGTGTGGACTGGGTAGCAATCGGCAGTGCCGCTATCGTGGCGGGTGTTGCTTCTCTTGGCACCAGCCTTGCTGGTCTGCCGGAACTGGAAAAAAAGTAAAAAGACAAAAGAAAAAAGAGCCCGACGCATCAGGCTCTTTCAAGGTGTTGTCCGAAGACGACCACCGCAATTCATACTTATAATATACCACACGGGAAGAAATTATGCAAGAGGTTTTAAGAATTGCCGGACCGTGACGAGAGCGGTGAACTCTACTATATCTACTATGCATACACAGATGAAGTTCCGGGAGAGCAGAACAAGGATATCTACTTTCGCCGGGATGAAATCTTCCATGTGCTGGGGTTGGGCTTCAATGGCCTTATCGGTTTTTCGCCGATTGCCATGATGAAGAACAGTCTCGGCACTTCCATTGCAGTGGACAAATACGGCTCATCGTTTTTCAAGAACGGCGCACAGCCCAGCGGCGTGCTGGAACACCCCGGTATTTTGAAAGACCCGAACCGTGTCCGGGATAACTGGGAGGCGGCTTACGGTGGAGCGTCCAACGCACATCGTGTGGCGGTGCTGGAAGAGGGCATGGCTTACAAACCAATCTCCCTTCCGCCAGAGGACAGCCAGTTCCTTGAAACAAAGCAATTCTCGGTGACAGAAATCTGCCGCATCTTCCGTGTGCCTCCGCATCTGGTGGCGGACCTGTCCAGAGCGACCTTTTCCAATATTGAATACCAGTCGCTGAACTTCGTGATGCACTCCCTGACTCCGTGGCTCGTCCGCATCGAGCAGGGCATCATCAAGGATCTGCTGCTGGAAGAGGAGCAGGATACTTACTTCCCGAAATTCAATGTGGACGGTCTGCTCCGAGGGGATTATCAGAGCCGGATGAACGGCTATGCCACAGGAATCAGCAACGGCTTTCTTTCCCCGAATGATGTGCATCGGCTCGAAAACATGGATCTCATCCCGGCAGAGGAGGGCGGTGACGACTACTACCTGAACGGCGGCTATGTGAAGCTGAGAGATGCAGGTGTGGCACAGCAGAATAAAGCGGCTGCAGTCCAGCAGAATCAGCCCAAGGAAACACATCCGGAGGAGCAAGATCCGGAAGAAGAGCCTGACAGCGATAACCGGCTGAGTGAGAGTCAGCCCCGAAAGAAGGGAAGGAGAACCCGATGAAGAAATTCTGGAACTGGATCAAAAACAGTGACGACACCAGAATCCTCCGACTGGAAGGTCCCATCGATGAGGAATCTTTCTGGGGCGATGAGATCACGCCGCAGATGTTCCGGGATGAACTGGAATCCGGTGAGGGAAATGGGCTACAATGCCCCAAAGCAGACGGTATCACAGTTTCAACTCAAAGGCAGATACGCCAGACAGTATCTGTCCTTTGCTGGGAAGTCCAGCAAAGACTTCCTATTATATCTGTCTGGTCACGGTGTGTATGATTCCCCGGCTGCAGATGGTCTGGTATTCACAACAGACAAAGAAGGCCATCTTGTTGTGGAATACGGCGAGGATGACACGTCAGCATAAGGCTGGCAGAAAGGGGCAACATGGCAAAATACACAGGACGCCGGATCGTTCCCAAACACGCAGGTGAATGGGATGCCCGGAAAGAATATGAAGAATTACAGATCGTGCTGGACACGAAAAGCGGAAACAGCTATATCTCCAAACTCACGGTACCGAAAGGTACTGCTCTGACCGATGAGCAGTATTGGAGCCTGTACAGTCTGTACAGTGAGCAGATCGCAGAGGCAGAAGAGCATCTGACTCAGACAGCCGGGGACATCCGCACGGAACTTTCGGAGACGGAAGGCCGTATCAATGAAAGCCTGTCCAGCACAGAAAACAAAGTAAATACCAGCCTGTCTGAGACAGAAAATCGTGTGACTGCTCGTGTGGAGAATGCAAAGTCCGACCTGACAGCAAAGGTTACGGCGGCAGAGCAGCAGATGAATCAGAGTGTCCAGAGTATCGAGCAGACGAACAAGACTCTGAATGCCCGGATGGATCAGATCGCAAAGGGAAAAGCCTCTGACACAGAAGTCCTTGATGCAAGGGTGGATGCGGAAGGAAATACCTTTGACAGCCTCGGCGCAGCGATTCGTTCCATTTATCCGAAAGCCAAAGCTGGTCTGGATGCACTGGAAGATGCAAAGCTGGACGCCAACTATGATGCGACCGGGGAATTGACGGAAGGTATCACGGTCAATACGATCAATGGCGGCATCCAGAATTTTGAGCATGTACGGACGGCTGCGATGATTCCCGTGGATTCTGCCTGCCAGAAAATCTATTACACCGGTCAGGTATTTAACTGGATCGGTATTGCGGGCTATGACGCAACGGGTGTTTTTGTGGCATCCATTCTGGATTCCAGAGATACGGAACAGCCACGGGAGTATAAGGAAAAGGAATTGGAGATCCCGGAAGGCGTGTATCAGATTCGGGCTAGTTCCTATTATCAGGATATGAAGCTGGAAGTTCGCGGTGATTCTGCAAAGCTGTGGAACCAGATCCAGCAGGAACGTCAGAATCAGAAGAAGATGGCTATCGAGATCGAGGCACTGCGAAGTGCAGATGATTCTTTGGCAAAGGAGACGATGACCAGTCTGGAGCTGCCGTTTCTCTATGATGGTGTCAGCAATATCTGGGAAGGCAGCAACCCGGTACTTCAAACCTACTATGTGCCGCTGACCGTTCTGAGAAGTGTGTTTGTGCAGGAAATCCAGTTCACACTCCGAACCATCGGTGCAACAAGTCTGACTGCCATGATCGAATCGGAAGATGGTGAGGTGTTCCGCCAGACAGTAGAACTGGTGAAAGGTGACAATAAGATCACGCTAACCCTGCATCAATTCCTTGATGCCGGTGCCTATAAGTTCCGTGTCCGCAGTACGGATAAGGTACTCTATTATCCGGTTCGTCCGAATAATGGGAAAGAGATTCGCAATGAGTTCTTCAGCAATGAGCCATCCGGGAATGTCGATTATGATTATAAAAACCGTCTGATCGTCTTTATGGGCAAGATTCTGATCGGCACGGGCAAGATGGATGAAACACTTTCCCGTTCCGGTATGGCTGCGGATGCAGCAGTCGTGGGACAGGCGTTTCAGGATGAGCGGGAGTACACAGATACGGTGGCGACCGGTAAGCTGGATGCAGTACGCAGCCGGAACCTGCTTGATCCTTCCAAGTACCGTCCAGGCTGGTTTGCCTATGTACACTCGTCCGTCATTGCCTATCATCCCGACAACCTCCGCTATGGTTCCACGGATTATATCCTGGTCAGCGAGAATGGACTTGTGACAAAAGGTTCCGGTACAAATGGTGTCACCAGTCAGGTCGTTTTCGACAAGGCGAAGAAGGTACTCCGCTATGTGGATGCGAATGACCAGTATACCTATCAGGAAGGTGACGCCTATGTGATGTTTTTCTATATGGCATCTTCCGGACAGGGACTTTGTATCATTGAAGGCACGGAGTATGTATATGAAGCTTACACGGATTATAAGCCTCTGGATGACCTGAAAAAAGAGGTGAAATCCTTACAGACAGCGGCAGACGAGCAGCAGAAGCAGCTGGCGAGTCTGACAGCCCGGCTGGATGGACCGGAAAAGAAAGACCTTCGTCTGATCCCGGCGGCTCCTGTGTATACAGTCTGCAATAATCTTTCGGCTACGAGAAATTACCATGTTTCCGTATGGGTAGACCATCTGATCGCAGATACAGGCTGGAAGGATAAAGCCGCTGGCTTTGGAGCGGAGATGGAGCAGCGTTTTGATTTGTACTCTCCATTCACCAACACAGCGGTCAATGGCGGTGAGGATGTTTTGGAGCAGACGGTGGAGAAGTCGTTTGTTTCGGATGTCTATCAGACGCAGAAACTTACCTTCAAGCACCGCAGCACCCTTGCCAGCATGGGCAAGACGCAGTTTCCTAAAATTCTGGTCATCGGCGACAGCGTGACAGATGGCTATCTGGCGGGCGTGGGAAAGACAGATGCAGACCTTCCGACCCATTACTGGGCATGGGTGCGGTATCTGTTTGAACTGGACCGCAAAGATGCGAAGGCGGTAGAAACTGAGTATCGCTGCCTGATGCTTGGTATGCCGGGAACGGTGAATGGCAAGCATTACGGCTCCTCTTCTTCGTTCAAGCTGGACGGAAAGACCATTGTAAACTATGCAATGGGAAAGGGCGGCTGGAGTGCGGAAGACCTGAACCTTGCCTTCTTTGAGAGCGCGGCAAATGTCAATCCGTTCTATGATGAGCAGACCAAGGGATTCTCACTGAAAGCCTGTCTGGACAAGTATAAGACGCTGGCTGATAACGGTATGACCCGTCTGATCCCCGGCGAAACCGCAGGAACAGAAGTGAAGGATGCCAATGCCTACGACCTGTGTACGCCGACCCATGTGGTGATCAATCTGAATCACAACAGTTCCCTTGCTGAGTACAAAGCGAATATCCCGGACATCGTGAAAACGATCAAGCGTGAGTATCCGGATATTATCGTGATCCTCATGTCTATCGATGAGACCGGCACTTACTTTCCGGCGAAATACCCGGAATACAGGTCCTCGGAGATCACGCTTGGCGGCCTTCACAGCAAGAATATGAGCATCTATCAGTATTTCTGCGATGAACTGCAGGATGAGGCAAATGGCATTTATGTGTGCAGCGGCCACCTGATTCAGCCGACCGTGGAGAGTTATCCTACGCTGGATTATGTGTCTGCGGATTCGGTCGGCAGACAGAGCGGCAGGGTGCTGCACATGGCATACGGCCGTGGACAGTACGGCGGACCGAACTGGCATCCGAACAACTACGCACACTGCGCATGGGGCTATCAGCTGTATGCGCTGGTCAAGTATACGCTGGCAATTCAGGATATGAAGTGATGCCGGGAATGGCCCGGAGAAAGGAAAAGATATGATGAATCGTAATAATTGTCTGAAAATTCGGGGGGGGGTATCGGATTATCTGCCCTGTGCAGTGATCTGACTTCTTCCGTGCGGAAGGGAGGTGCGTTCTATGCCTAAGTATGTCGGCAGACGCATTGTTCCGAAGCACGGCGGTATCTGGAACAAAGCAAAGGAATACGAAGAACTAATCATTGTGCTGTGTCAGGAGACTGGTGCCAGCTATATCTCAAAACTCCCGGTCCCGGCTGGCACGGAGATCTTCAATGAACACTACTGGGCTGTGTGCAGCCAGTTCAGTGAGCAGATTAAACTGGCAGAGGAGCATCTGACCCAAACGGCTGGAGACATCCGAACGGAACTTTCGGAAACAGAGGGCCGGGTCAGCCAGAAACTCGCGGATACGGTGCAGAACGTGGACGACAGTCTGAATGATACGACCACAACACTGACCAAGAAAGTGTCAGATGCACAGAAGCAGCTGGAGGATGGCCGCACAGCAATGGAGCAGAGTGCAGCATCTCTGAATTCCCGGATGAACAGCATTGCATCCAGTAAGACTACGGACAAGGAAACTCTGGATGCGCGGGTGGATTCGGCAGGGAAAACCTATGATTCTCTTGGCGCACATTTGCGGTCCAGAGCTGATAAGTTCTATGCCAACGGCCTGCCATTCTCCTATGCAGGTGCTGTCAATCTGAATACGACAGCACACCAGCTGGAGTTCCCCGGAAACTTTATCTATCTGGGAGCGAATGGCAATAAGCTGCTTACCAGACCTGAATCTGTTCCGTATAATCCGGATGCCCTTTTGACCTATATCTCCTACGACACGGTAGAAGGAACACTGGTAACGGCGGACTGGTCGGGTTCTCCGAAAGAGAACGATGTCATCGTGTTTGTGGTAGACTGCAAGCATCCGGAACGGTCTTACGGTTACTTCCCGTTCAAGGTGGATGGCAAGATGCCATTTGATGACTATACGCTGTCCGGAACGATGCTCCGGAGCAAGTCGGTAGAAGGACAGAAACTCTGTGATGGTGCGGTTACAAAGGACAAAATCGCGGATGCATCCGTCAACGCGGCAAAGCTGGCACGGGATGCGCTGATGTCGCAGAGCCTGGAACTTCCGTTCCAGCCCTGTGTTTTTGGCCAGGGTAAATGGGAGATCGTAGACGATGGAGCAACGATCCACCACTTCATGACAGAGTACGAAAGCGGCTATCATGGCGGCGGCATCAAGGTTCCCCGTGCGGAGCGGTTCGATAAACTTTATGTCGAGATGGATTACTGCAACGATCAGCTGATGCACTACTATGTGGTCGGTTCTATGTTGATCAGTTTGGGCACTATTGCTTCCACGGGTGGAGAACCCAAACGGATCACACTTGAGATTCCGTCCGCAAAGCTGGAAGAAGCCGGATATAAGGATGAGTATATCCAGATCGTGTTTACGAAGAACAGCACCTACGATATGACCCTGTCCAACGTGAAAGCACATTACTTCGATGTGAAGGGCAGCTACTTTGGGGAAGATTAATCTGCTCGGTGCGATGAACGGCAGTAAGAAACGCTATGAAGGTCTGGCCGGATGCACGGACTACAAGAAGGCTGTGCAGATCATCAAGGATGGCGGGTATGCGACCAGCCACACTTATGTGCAGAACCTTTGCAATATCATCGAGCGTTGGAATCTGACACAGTACAATGTGGTTTCTGGCAACACGACCATTGCCGGCTGGTATCGTGTCCGTAAGACCTGGCAGAATGCCGCTTCTCAGAAAGGTGCGTTCCATGACCTGACCTATGCGAAGCAGTGTGCGGATGCGAATCCGGGCTACGTTGTATTCGATCCGGCTGGTAAGGCGGTCTATCCTGTGACCCAGACTTCATCGGTACCGTATGCAGTCCGCGTGTCCATCAACGACCTTAATATCCGTAAAGGTCCGGGTACGAACTATGCAAAGACTGGGCTGTACACCGGCAGAGGTGTATTCACCATCGTGGCAGAATCTGCTGGGGCAGGTTCCACGAAAGGCTGGGGCAAGTTGAAGTCCGATGCAGGCTGGGTGAGTCTGGATTTCTGCACACGCATTTGATGCAATTATCCTACCCTCTATGGGGGTAGGATATATAGAATAGACAACTACTTTCTTTAACGAGATAGTGTAACTTTACTTGGGGAAAATAAAAAGTTTTAAAAATAGAACGATAC
>CAVAQT010000033.1:0-24738 GCA_963590855.1 Ruminococcus bromii | reverse complement strand
GCAAGTACCAGAAAAGGCAACTATCGGCGTTTGCAAGCCCAGGCGGACAGCGAGGAACGAGCGATTCCGCCGGATGGTTTCACAGCGTTTTCCCTAGGGCAGTGTTGCCAAGAGTGCAAAGGAATCAACGGGCGAACAATGTTCGGCGGCGTGCTCACCGCTGAGCCCTTCCCCCAATAAAGCGGAGAGAAAAGGGCAGTCTTACGGCGGCAGCAGCCGCCTGTTCCCCCCTCCGGGGGATTTTTGTTGTGCATTGCCTTTCGTGCAATACACTGCCGCACATGTAAGTGTTGGCGAGAGCTTTTCTTTTTTTGCTTCTTTTTTTCTTTTTAGCAAAGAAAAAAAGAAGAGTTGCTCTTGAGAAATCCCCCTGTCACCTACGGTGACATCCCCCTTTTCAAGGGAGACAATTGCGCAGCAAACGCCGTAAAAAACAACAGAAACCGTCTGCACAAGCAACATCCAGAAAGCCTGCACTGCAAGTACCAGAAAAGGCAACTATCGGCGTTTGCAAGCCCAGGCGGACAGCGAGGAACGAGCGATTCCGCCGGATGGTTTCACAGTGTTTTCCCTAGGACAGTGTTGCCAAGAGTGCAAAGGTATCAACAGGCGAACGGTTGGGGCAGATCAATGTGGACGACGTGTCCATACGGCTCCTGCCCTTTCAAGGCAGGACAAGAGACTCCTCCGCCCTAACGGGCACCTTCTCTAAAAGAGGAGGCTTCGGGCGAACCATGTTCGCCCCTACGGTGTGCCTTTTCCAAGAGCCACAGAAATGACGCGAATCCAATTTGCGCGGCAAACGCCAATTGTTTCACATGAAACAATGCGATCATTTCCCCACACAGAACCGGGAGAACACATCGTTCACCACAGCTTCGGAGACGCGCTCGCCGGTGAGGGTGAGCAGTGCGTCGGCTGCCTCTTCCAGAAGAACGGTCACTGCGTCCAGCATTTCGCCGGCATCCAGTGCGTCCAGCGCCAGCTGCACCTGTTCCTTCGCCTGCTCCAGACACTGCTTCTGCCGGGCATTTGCCACAATGCCAAGCTCCGGTGTCACCTCTGCCTGGTAGAAGCGCTCCTCCACCGCCTGGCGCAGCTGTTCCAGACCGCTGCCGTCCTTTGCCGCCATAGTGATGACCTGTGCAAAGCGCCGTTCCAGTGCCGCTGCATCCAGCTGTGCAGCCTGGTCGGATTTGTTCAGAATCGCGATCACCGGCTTGTCCGGCAGCTGTTCCAGCATGCGCATATCGTCGTCATCCAGCGGCCGGGTGGAGTCGAACACCGCCAGGATCAGGTCTGCCTGCGCCAGGCGTTCTTCGGCGATCTTCACGCCCATCTGTTCGATCACATCGGCAGTTTCACGCAGTCCGGCGGTATCCGACAGCCGCAGCGTCACATTGCCCAGGCGGATCTGTTCCTCTACCACGTCCCGGGTCGTTCCGGCGATCTCTGTGACAATACTGCGCTGACTCCCGGACAGAAGATTGAACAGGGTGGACTTTCCCACGTTGGGTTTGCCCACAATGACCGCCGACACGCCCGACTGGAGAATGCGCCCGTAGTCATAGGTGGCGAGGGTGCTGTCCAGCTGCTCCAAAACAGGCAGCAGAGATGCGCGGAGGCTTTCCGGCGTCACCGCCGGGATCTCGTCCTCCGGATAGTCCGCCCACGCCGCCAGGTCGCCCAGACTGCGGACAATGCCCTGGGTGATCTGCTGCACCCGGTGAAACAGCGCGCCGTTTTGCTGTGCATGGGCAAAGGAAAGCTCCCGTGCGCCGGCTGCGCCAATGACATCCATCACGGCTTCTGCCTGCGTGAGTGTCATTTTTCCGGCGAGAAATGCCCGTTTGGTGAATTCGCCCGGTTCTGCCGGAGCAGCGCCGGCGGCGTAGACAGCTTCCAACAGCTGCCGGGTGACGAAAATGCCGCCGTGGCAGGAGAGTTCTACCACGTCCTCACCGGTATAGCTATGGGGCGCACGGAACACGGTGACGATACCGTCATCCAGTTCTGCGCCGGACGGGTCAACAAATTTGCCATAGGCGCAGGTATAGCCGGGCATTTCAGATATAGATTTTCCGGTCACGCTGCGAAAGCAGGCTTGCGCGACGGAACGTGCATTGCTGCCGGAAATGCGAATTACGGCAATGCCACCGGCAGCATGTGGCGTTGCGATCGCTGCGATTGTATGCATAATTTATACTCCTTGGCGGCGTGCTCGCCGGGAAATTTTTGTTGTGCGTAATGAAAATAGCATTGCCTTTCGTGCAATACATTGCCGCACAAACAAGGGTTGGCGAGAGCTTTTCTTTTTTTGCTTCTTTTTTTCTTTTTAGCAAAGAAAAAAAGAAGAGTTGCTCTTGAGAAATCCCCCTGTCACCTACGGTGACATCCCCCTTTTCAAGGGAGACAATTGCGCAGCAAACGCCGTAAAAAACAACAGAAACCGTCTGCACAAGCAACATCCAGAAAGCCTGCACTGCAAGTACCAGAAAAGGCAACTATCGGCGTTTGCAAGCCCAGGCGGATAGCGAGGAAAACGAGCGATTCCGCCGGACGGTTTTACAGTGTTTTCCCTAGGGCAGCGTTACCGAGTACGTCAAGGCATCAACGGGCAAACCATGTTCGCCCCTACAGATTCCTCCGCAATATTCCCCCTATGTTTCACATGAAACAATGCCATGCCGTGAGAACCGCCGTATACAACAAAACGGACTGCATTGCTACAATCCGTTTTGTCCATCTGCTTTATTTGCGCTTAAAATTCGATCTTGCCGTAGAGACCAGCGTTCAGCTCGTCCTCCGGCTTGGGCTTCTTGTAGTCCCGCTCAAAGCTGGTTTTCATGGAGTCCAGATTCTTGCGCTGAAAGTCCTCCGGCTTCTTTTCCCGGTACGGACGCTTGCCGCCCCGGTTCTGTCCGCCTCTGCCGCCGCGGTTTCCGCCGCTGCGTCTGCCTGTGGTGGAAGAGACAACCACCTTGCGGTACGGATCTTCGCCCACGCTCTTGGAGGTCACACCCTCGATCTCGGAGATCTTGCTGTGGATGATCCGGCGCTCATAGGGGTTCATGGGCTCCAGCGTGGTGGAACGGCCGCTGCGCAGTACGCTCCGGGCGATCTTTTCCGCCAGCTGTTCCAGAGTCTTGCGGCGCTTTTCCCGATAGCCGTTGCTGTCCAGGAGAAGCCGGCAGTAGTCCTCGCTGTCCTTGTTCACCAAAATAGATGCCAGGTACTGGATGGAGTCCAGGGTCTCGCCCCGTCTGCCGATGATCGTGCCGCTCTTATTGTCGCTGCGCAGTTCCATGCGGATGCCGTTTGCGGTGCGCATGGTAGTAATGGTCACGGTAATGCCCATTGCGGCGTAAATGTCTGCGATATACTGTCTTGCACGAAGCAGGTTCGGGGTCATGTCCCCTTCTTTCAGGATCGTCTCGATGGCTTCGGACTCCATGCCTCGTGTGGGCGAGTGGTCGTCCGGGCTGATGACGATCTCATCTACAGAAGCCACAGCTTCCTGTACCGGATTGGAGACGGACGGTGCAGCCGGCGCTTCTTCTGCCGGTGCGGCGGTCTCCGGTGCAGACACGGTCTCTGCCTGCTCATACACTGCTTCTACCTGTGCTTCCCGCTTTACCTTGCCGAAGAGTCCCTTTTTCGGCTCTTCCAGAATGCGGAATACGATCTGGGCCTCAGAAACGCCGAACTTTTCGGCTGCCAGACGCTTTGCTTCTTCGATGCTTTTTGCAGTGAAAATCTCTTTCATTCTCATTCATCCCTTTCGTAATCATGGGATATCACAGGGCGTTTCCCTGTGAAATGGTTTTTTCGGGGCGGACGGCGCTTTTCTCATGCGTCATCCCGGCCGCCCTGTTTAATCCTTGTCACTCTCGTTTTCGTCATAGGTGTCGCCGTATTTTTCTGCCAGGCGCTTCCGGGCATCCTTCAGCACCTGCTGATTGTACTTGTTCAGCTCCGAACGGGACATATCCTTGGTTTCCTCGGCATATTTTTCCCGCTTGGACTGCACTTCCGCATCCTGCTGCGCGTCCATCATGCGCTGCATGAAGCTCTTCTTGCCGTTGGCATACTTCTTGGCATTCTTCTTGGTCTCCTTTTCACAGATGGCCTCGATGCGCTCCTTGGTGAAGTAGCAGTTCAGACCGATGCTCTGGATCAGGGAGAAGAAGGACGAGCATACCCAGTAGAAGCCGACGCCGGCAGGTACCTGGAATGCGAACCAGACGGAGAAGATGGGCATCGCATAGAGCATCACGTTCATGCAGCCCATGTTCGGTGTGCCGGGGTTGCGCTTCTTCTGGGAGATCTGCATATAGATGGTCAGCGCCAGCTGCAGCAGACCAGACAGCACCGGGATCATAAACAGGCCAATGGCCGCTGCGTTCCAGGTGTCCGGATGCCAGGTCGGGATCTCGCCCAGGTTGATGCCGAACAAGCTGAACTTGTCGTAAAATTCCGCGAGCTTTGCGGAGAGATCGTCCCCCAGCACGCTCTGGAATGCGCTTGCATCAGAATGGTGCGCCGTCAGGATGGTCAGCTCACGCCGCAGGCTCGTGCCCTGCTTCGCCAGATCCGGATTGATCTTCTGCACCACTTCAAAGGCGCTGGTGATGACACTGTCCTTCACCTTCAGGATATAAGACAGCGGCTTATAGACAACGTCCAGGATGCCGAACAGGATAAAGAACTGCAAAAACATCGGCAGACAGGATGCGCCGGGGTTTACGTTCTCCTCCTGATAGAGCTTCATCTGTTCTTCCTGCAGCTTCTTGGGATCATCCTTGTACTTCTGCCGCAGCTTTTCCATTTTCGGATTAAAGCGCTGCATTTTCGCGGAATTTTTCTGCTGCTTATAGGAGATGGGGAACAGGATCAGCTTGGTAAAAATGGTGAACAGCAGGATCGCAAAGGCGTAGTTGTCCACCCAGTCATAGATCAGGCGCATGATCCAGCCAAAAGGCTTTCCGCACAGATCGTATAAAAAATCCATCATAGTTTTGTTTTAACCTTTCTGTTGTGTCGTAATGCCTGCGCATAGCGCCCGAAGGCAGCCCGGGGCGGTTCCAGATGTTCCGGAACATAGTCGATGCCGCCGGGGTTCCACGGGTGACAGCGCAGCAGACGCCGCAGGGCGAGAAATCCGCCCCGCAGCACACCGAACCGCAGGATCGCGGTCTGTGCATAACAGGAACAGGTCGGATAAAACCGGCACACGGCCGGAGTCAGTCGGGAAAACCTCTGGTACAGACGGATCAGCGCCGCCAAGAGGTACCTCATTTGGGTTTCCCTCCTTCCGACGGCGGTTCCATCAGCTTGCGGATGCGGCGGATGCCGTTTCCTGCCAGATAGTCACGCAGCTGCGTAGAGCGTATGCCCGCAATGGACGGCAGTGCCACGATCACCATGTCCATCCCCGTGGGCATCAGATGTTCGGTCTCCCGATATGCCTGACGGATGATGCGGCGGGCACGGCTGCGCTTTACGGCACAGCCCACTTTTTTCCCCACTGTAATCCCCAGCCGGTTGTATTTCCGCTTGGTGCGGCGCAGATAGATGATGACATACGGCGATGCGATCTTTTTACCGCGCTGGTACAGCATGCGAAAATCCCGGTCCTGGTTGAGAATCACCGTTTTTTCCATGGCTTACACTCCAACTTTTTTGGGGCAGCGCCGCACAGAGCCTGTGCAGCATTTGCCCTGGGTTTCGGAGCAGAGCGCCGCAGCGCCGTGCTCTCCGGGAAAAGCAAAAGCGTACCCCGGGATCTCCCGTGTCCCGGCCGCGAAATGCCTGACCTGCACCATGGCGGTATCAGTCAGTTTTCCGCAGCCGGCACATCGGGCGAATCCCAGGATACGCTCCTCGAAAAAACAAAAGACCACAAACCAATGGCGTTGTGGTCCGACTTCGATCAGTGGCTCAGTCTTGCTCTGCCCTGTGCTCTTCTGCGAGCTAAAACCTTTCTACCGTTCGCAGTGGCCATTCTCTTGCGGAAGCCATGCACCTTTTTCCGATGAATCTTCTTCGGCTGATATGTTCTCTTCAAAACAGTACCTCCTTTCTCGCTCAGACGATGCCGAAGCACCATCCTACAGATTCCTTGGAACTCCGCGCAGACCGGCAAGCCCGTCCGCACAAATCCATTTACCATATATTATAGCGGATTCCCGCGCGTTTGTCAAGCCCCCGGCGGAACTTTTTTGCGAATTTTTCGGCTTTTTTTCTTTTTCCACAGGTTCTCCACAGCATATTTGGGCAGGCTGCACGGTTTTTCACGCAAAATTTGTCACTTTTGCGGCAGTCCTCCCTCTGTCACTTCGTGACCGCGCCCCTTTCGGGAGATCTTTCTCCCGGCGCTTCCCCGGAGGTGCGGCGGCCGCAAGGCGGCGTTCGGGACTGCAGACACATTTTTCCCGGACGGTATCCCGGCGGCAGCGTTCCGGCGAAAGCCGCTTCCGCCCCCCTGTGGAAAGATTTCCACCGCGGCAAGGTCTGTGGAAAAAGCACTGCCGCATGCCGCTTTCCACCCTTTCCACAAGGCACTTTTCCGATTTTCCACATGGATTTTTGGGGAAATCAATAAGTTTTCAACAATTAGGGGTTGATTTTCCACAAAGATTGTGGTATACTATTATATTAGTAGACCCTGCATTATCCGCGTCTGGGAAACGCAGTTTTCCACAAGACAGACGCGTACCAATATACGAGGAGGATTCCACGCACATGATTTCATTTGACGAAGTTTTTTCCAGCGTGAAACAATACTGTCTGGAAGAGGGAGATATTCCCGAAGTTGCCGTCAAGCTTTGGATCGATGCCCTGCAGCCGGTTCGGCTGGACGGAAACATTGCACTGTTCACCGTACAGTCCGACTTCCAGCGGGATGTGATCCTGAGCAACTACGGAGAGCTGTTAAAAGAGGCATTTCTCAATACATTAGGCCTGGCGGTCGATATCCGGATCCAGGTCGTCGAAGAAGAGGGCAAGGAACTGCCGGAGACCCACCGTTCCAGCGACTATGACGAGCTGGCGCGCCGCCACGAGGAGCTGGAGCATACCTTTGAGGGTGCGAACTATGAGTACACCTTTGACACCTTCATTGTAGGCGGCTCCAACGAGTTCGCCTATGCTGCCTGCACTGCCGTGGCAAAAGAGCCGGGCAAAAACTACAACCCCCTGTTTATCTACGGCCCGTCCGGCCTGGGAAAGACCCACCTGATGCACGCCATCGCCAACAAGGTCTGCGAGAACCACCCGGACTACAAGATCATCTACGTTACCAGCGAAGAGTTCGGCAACGACTTTATCTCCAGCATCAACGACAACAACACAGCGCGGTTCCACGACAAATACCGGAACGCCGACGTACTGCTCATTGACGACATCCAGTTTTTCAGCAACAAGGAGCGGATGCAGGAGGAATTTTTCCATACCTTTAATAAGCTCCATGCTGAGGGCAAGCAGATCGTCATCACATCGGACAAGCCGCCCAAGGAGCTGAAAACCCTGGAGGATCGTATCCGCAACCGGTTTGAGTGGGGTCTTATCACCGACATCACCACGCCGGACTTTGAGACAAGAATCGCCATTATCCGACGCAAAGCAGAGCTGCTGGATCTGTACATTCCGGACGATGTCTCGGAATTTATCGCAAACCGACTGAAAACCAACATCCGTCAGCTGGAGGGCGCAGTGAAAAAGCTGAAAGCACTCAAGCATCTGGCAGGCTCTCAGCCGTCCATTTCCATGGCGCAGAGTGTCATCAAGGACATTCTCAGCGACGATCAGCCGGTGCCCATCACCGTAGAAAAGATCATCGTAGAGGTTGCCGATGTTTACGGCGTTTCTCCGGAGGACATCCGCAGCAGCAAGCGTTCCAGCCAGATCTCCACGGCGCGGAAGGTAGCCATTTATGTTGTCCGGGAGATCACCCAGATGCCGCTTCAGGCGATCGGCACGGAATTTGGCGGCAGAGATCACTCTACCATTGTCTATTCCATCAGCAACATTGAAACTGCCATGAAGCACGACGACCATCTCAAGCAGCTGGTAGAGGACATCATCAAGAACATCCGCAGCAAGAGCCACGCATAAGCCCGGTTCTGCGCGGAAGCGTCCTGCCGAGTCGCCGAAGCCCAAATGTTTCATGTGAAACATTTGGCAGCGTGCGTGAAACAGGCGGCATGTCAGTCTGAATGACTGCCGTGCCCTCTCCCCTTTCGAGGAGTCAATGCCTTTTATATGCGCTTTGATGCAATTATAAAATGCGCACTGTAGGGGCGAACATCGTTCGCCCGTTAACGAAAACCATTCTGGCAGCATTGCCCTAGGGAAAACACGGTGAAACCGTCCGGCGGAATCGCTCGTTCCCCTCGCTGTCCGCCTTTGGCGCGCAAACGCCGATAGTTGCCTTTTCCGGTACCTGCAATGTGGCTTTCTAAACCATTGCTTGTGATAGATGGTCAATGTAATTGTCAGGCGTTTGCAGCAAAGAGTTACTCTTCTTTTTTTCTTTGCTAAAAAGAAAAAAAGAAGCAAAAAAAGAAAAGATCTCGCCTACCCTTGTTTGTGCGGCAGTGCATCACACGAAAGGCAATGCCATTTTCGTTACGCACAACATAAATTCCCCGGAGGGGGGAACAGGCGGCTGCTGCCGCCGTAAGACTGCCCTTTTCTCTCCGCTTTATCGGGGGGAAGGGCTCAGCGGCGAGCACGCCGCTAACAGCATTTCCACAGAGAAAATCCAGTTTTCCACATCAGTTTCAACACAATGTGGAAAAGTCGTGTGGAGAAAAAGCCGGGGTCTGCAAAAGCAAAGCATTCCCTGCCGCATCTCCCTTGTGGAAACCAGCCGCGAAAACTGTGGAATCTCTTTTCCACAGCCTGTCGAAACTGCTTTTCCCATCCGACACACATTCCACGGATTTCTCCACAAGTTTTCCCTTTCCACTCCACAATCTTTCCCCATTCCAACACCCCACACCCTCTCTCCACTTTCCCACAATCTCCGAACACCACCCCTGTGGAAAAAAAACAGGGGATCTGCGGCAGAAAATACAGATTTCCACTTTTCCGGCCCACTAATACTACTACGATATTTTTATTTCTATGTTTTCTTTGTTTTGCAGCTTCGCTGCTTTCCCATAAGGACGCACTGTTCTGTTTTTCGGAACAGCACCTCTGTCCCGACAGCAGCCATAGCGCAAAACGATCTGTTTTCTCCGGAAGGACACCTGATACCTGTCCACGAGGAGCACACAAAAGATAAAATTCCGCCGAAACTGCGTCTTTTTCTCTGTCCATCCCGGACAGACACCGCATTTCGGCAGCAGATTCCAATTCAAAAAGGAAGACGATACATGATAAAGTTTACTTGTAACCGACAGACGTTCTATACTGCCATCACCCATGTGGCAAAGGGCGTCTCTCAGAAATCCACCATCCCGGCGCTGGAACGGTTGAAACTGCGTCTGGATCACGACAACCTGGAGCTCACCGGCTATGACCTGGAGTTCGGCATTCAGAGGAGCATCGATGTGGAATCGGACTGCTCCGGCGAATTTGTCATCATTCCCCGCCTGCTCAGTGAGGCAGTCCGCCGGTTCTCCGGGGACACCGTCACCATGGAGGTAGACGATAACTATGTGGTAAAGCTGTTCTGCGATGCCACCGAGTTTCAGATCTCCGCCATGTCCGCAGAGGAATACCCGGCGCTGCCCAGTCTGGATCTGGACGCCGGCATGCAGATCGAACAGCCGGTGTTAAATTCCATGATCCGGCAGACCAGCTATGCCACCTCTGTCAGCGAAGCCAAGCCGGTGCTGACCGGAGAGCTGTTTGAAGTGGAGGGAGATACCCTTCATGTGGCAGCCATCGACGGCTATCGCCTGGCAGTGCGCAAAGAACCCATCTCCAGCGCGGAGGACTACCGCTTTGTGGTGCCGAAGCGCACCCTGCTGGAAGTGGCAAATATGCTTCACGATGATGCAGAAGAGCTTTGCATCATCTCAGCAGACCGCCGCCATGTGGTATTTGAATTTAACGGCTATACCGTATTCTCCCGCCTGCTGGAGGGCGAATTCCACAATTACCGCAGCAGCATCCCCACCACATTCGAGACCGAGATCACCATCAACACCAGCGACCTGACGCGCTGCCTGGAGCGCTGCTCTCTGCTCATCAGCGGCAAGTATAACGCACCGGTGCGCTGCACCTTCTCCGGCGGCAGCCTGGGCGTATGGTGCAAGACTGGCATCGGCGAGATCAACGATAAGATCCCGGCAGACATCAGCGGCCCGGATGTGACCATTGGCTTTGATAACCGGTTTCTGCTGGATGCCGTGCGCGCGGCAGACTGCGACAAGGTAAAGCTGCAGCTCAGCGGCGGAAACCGCGTGGCAAAGCTGGTGCCGCCCCAGGGCGACAGCTTCACCTTCCTGCTGATGCCCATCCAGCTGAGAGCCTGAGAACAGCTTCCGGGCGATTTTCGCCTGTGTTCTCACACTTTTTATTGTTTTGAGGGGTATTTTCTATGGCAAATCAAGAAACCATTTCCGTGGCGATCCACACGGAATTTATTAAACTGGATTCCCTGCTGAAATTCGCAGGGCTGTGTGATACCGGCGGCTTTGCCAAGGAACTGGTGCAGCAGGGCGCTGTCCGGGTCAACGGCGAGGTCTGCACCATGCGCGGCAAGAAGATCCGCCCCGGCGATACCGTATCAGTAGACAAATTCACCGTTCAGGTGACCGGCGAGGCATGAGACTCACTGCCTTTTCTGCGGACGGCTTCAAAAATCTCCGGGAGGTCTCTCTGGAACCGGATCCGTCCTATAATCTGATCCTGGGAGAAAACGCCCAGGGAAAAACCAACCTTCTGGAAGCCATCTGGGCACTCACCGGCTGCCGCAGCTTTCGTGGCACACGGGAGCGGGACTATCTCCCCTTTTCCGGCGGCAGTCTCCGGATCGAAGCGCGCTTTCAGGATGTCCGCCGGGAACAGTCTCTGCGGCTGTGCATGCTGCCGGGAACTGTGCCGGAGAAAAAATTCTGGTGCAATGACATTCCCCAGAAGAGCAGCGCCCTGTTTTCCGTGTTCCACTGTGTGGCATTCACGCCGGATGACCTTTCCCTGGTGGACGGCGGCCCGGAGCGGCGGCGCACCTTTCTGGATATGTGCAGCGCCCAGCTCCATGCGCCTATGCTGGGACTGGTGCGGCGGTATCAGCTGGCGCTCCAGCAGCGCAACGCTGTGCTGAAACAACGGCTGCCGGAGGCGCAGGCAGAGGTGCTGCTGCAGGTCTGGGACAAACAGCTGGAGCAGCTGGGGACGGAGATCGCCGTCCAGCGCAGCATCTATGTGCGGCGGCTGGCAGAGGTCTGTGTGCCCTTGTATGCCCGCATTGCACGGGGCCGGGAGACGGTCTCGCTCCACTATCAGTCCAGCGTGTTCGGCAGAGATGCCCAGGACACGCTCCCGGAGGCCGCGTCTCCGGCGCTGGTGCAGCAGTACGGCGAAAAAATGCGCCAGTGCCGCGCCTCGGATCTCCAGCTGGGGCATACCGGAAGCGGCGTCCACCGGGACGACCTGCTTCTCGCCATCGACGGCAAGCCGGCAAAGGAATTTGGCTCGCAGGGGCAGAAAAAAAGCCTGGCACTGGCGCTGAAACTGGCACAGGCGGAGATCTACAGCAAGCGCCGGAAGGAATCTCCGGTGGTGCTGCTGGACGATGTCATGGGCGAACTGGACGAGGCGCGCCAGGCGGTGGTGTCTACCATTGTGGAAGAGATGCAGGTTTTCGTCACCACCTGTCACCCGGAGTCGGTGCTTTCCCCAAAACCGGGAAAGCGTTTTCTGTTGAAAGAGGGAAAACTCACCGACCGGCTGTAAAAAGCACCGGAAACTGCGTCTGATTCCGTTTTCCACAGACTGTTGAAAACGTTGTGGAAAGTTTGTTTGAAGCTGTGTAAAAAGCAGGATCCCGGCGGCTTTTGCAGAAATTTGTGTCATTTTGGAAATCGCCGGGCGCAAACGAAACCAAACAGGTCTTTCCCGTTTCGGGAAAATTGAGGTAATAAAATATGACAGATGAAATGAAACAAAGCGCACAGAATTATGACGAAAGTCAGATTCAGGTGCTGGAAGGACTGGAGGCAGTCCGAAAGCGGCCGGGTATGTACATCGGTTCTACCGGCCCCAAGGGACTGCATCATCTGGTCTATGAAATCGTAGATAACGCCATTGATGAGGCGCTGGCAGGCTTCTGTACCGAGATCACCGTGGATATCCTCCCGGAAAATGTGATCCGCGTTTCGGATAACGGCCGCGGCATCCCCGTGGGCATCCACCCGAAAGAGGGCATCTCAGCGGCAACCGTCGTGTACACCATCCTTCACGCCGGCGGTAAGTTCGGCGGCGGCGGCTATAAGGTCTCCGGCGGTCTCCACGGCGTAGGCGCATCCGTCGTCAACGCCCTGTCCGAATGGCTGAAGCTCACCGTCAAGGACGGCAGCCATGTCCACTACCAGGAATTCCGCCGGGGTGACTACAGCGAGCCCATCCGCGTCATCGGCGACACCAGCGAGACTGGTACGACGGTAGAATTTAAGGCAGATCCCCTGATCTTCGAGGAGACCACGGAGTATGACTATGAAGTCCTGCTGAAACGGCTCCGGGAGCAGGCGTTCCTAAATGCCGGCATCCGCATCGTCTTTTCCGACAAGCGCACCGAAGCAGAGCCGCGCACCGAGATCCTCCACTATGAGGGCGGCATCCGCCAGTTCGTGGAATATCTGCAAAACAAGCGCGGCCTGGAGGCACTGTCCGAGGATGTGATCTATGTCTCCGGCATGGACGGCGATTCCTTTGCGGAAGTCGCTTTGCAGTACAACGACAGCTATAATGACCTCATCCTCTCCTTCGCCAACAACATCCATACCGCAGACGGCGGTACCCACGAGGTCGGCTTCAAAAACGCCCTGACCAAGGTCATCAACGAATACGGCAAGAAGTTCGGACTGCTCAAGGACGGACAGAAACTGCTGGGCGATGATGTCCGCGAGGGTCTGACGGCGATCGTTTCCGTCAAGCTCACCGAGTGCGAGTTCGAGGGTCAGACAAAGGGACGCCTGGGCAACCCGGCAGTCAAGCCCTTTGTGGAGAAAATGGTCTTTGATAAGCTTATGAGCTATTTCGAGGAGAACCCCACGGTAGCGCGGGCAATCTTCGACAAGAGCATTTCTGCCCAGGCTGCCCGGGAAGCCGCGAAAAAGGCGCGGGATACCGCACGCCGGAAATCCGCTATGGAAAGCGCTTCTCTGCCGGGCAAGCTGGCAGACTGCCAGGAGAAATCCACTGAGGGTACAGAGCTGTACATTGTCGAGGGTGACTCTGCGGGCGGTTCTGCCAAGGAGGGACGCGACCGCCGCTATCAGGCGATCCTGCCGCTCTGGGGCAAGATGCTGAACGTGGAAAAGGCGCGCATCGACCGGGTATACGGCAACGAAAAGCTGATGCCCGTGGTCACCGCCCTGGGCACTTCCATCGGCGAGGACTTCGACATCAGCAAGCTGCGCTACGGCAAAGTTATCATCATGGCGGATGCCGATGTGGACGGTTCTCATATCCGCACCCTGCTGCTGACCTTCTTCTTCCGCTTCATGCGGCCGCTCATCACCAACGGCAATGTCTTTCTGGCACAGCCGCCCCTGTTCAAGGTCTCCAAGGGCAAGAAGTATAAGTACGCCTTTGATGAAGCCGAACGGGACAAGTATATCGCCGAGTTCGCCGACGCCGACGGCAGCACCGCCAAGGTAGGCGTACAGCGGTACAAAGGTCTGGGTGAGATGAGCTCCGAGCAGCTGTGGGAGACCACCATGAACCCGGAGACGCGCTCCATGATCCGCGTGGATATGGAGGATGCCGAAAAGGCAGACGAGATCTTCACCATCCTCATGGGCGATAAGGTCGCACCCCGTAAGGAGTTTATCGAAAAGAACGCACGCTATGTCCAGAATCTGGACGTCTGATGAGGTGAAACCATGGAAAACACAGCGAGCCTGCCGGTATTTGACACCACCGCGCCCTACAGCATCAAACGGGAATACTATAAGACCGGTTTCGAGTGCTTTCAGAAAAAGTTTCTGTTAAAGCGCGGCAGAGTCATGCTGGTGCTGTTCTTGATTCTGTTTGTGTCCTTTGTGGCATCCGCGGCAGTGAACCCGTCCAACAAGACGGCATATGTGCTGATGATGGTCTGCCTGGCGGCCATGTTCGTGCTCTGGTACAATCCGCGCAAGCAAAAGCGCATGGTGCTGGACGCTGTCCGGGAGCTGGAGTTTGAACAGTTCACCGCCGCCAATGACGGCAAGGTGCTGCGCATCCAGATCTGCCAGACAGACGACGAAGAGGAGCGCATCCCAGAGTCCCGGATCGTCATGGCGACCGCCTATGTGCAGGCGTTTGACGAGTTCTATCTGGTCTGCGACGAAAAGAAGATGTTCTACATCCTGCCGAAGTCGGCGCTGGCGTCTCCTGCGGCAGAGCTGCCGGAAGAGACCGATCCGGAGACCGGCACAGACAGCAATGCATAATTGTTTCATGTGAAACATTCCGCAAAGCCTCCTCTCATAGAGGAGGTGGCAAGCCATAGGCTTGACGGAGGAGTCTCAGGCGAACGATGTTCGCCCCTACAGGCTTCCCTCTTTGAAAACGGGAAAACAACTCCTCTGCCCTGTCGGGCATCTCCTCTACAGAGAAGATGATTTTACAAAGCCTCCTCTCATAGAGGAGGTGGCAAGCCGCAGGCTTGACGGAGGAGTCTCGGGCGAACGATGTTCGCCCCTACAGACTTCCCTCTTTGAAAACGGGGAAACAGCTCCTCTACAGAGGAGACTCTGCTTTGCCTCCCTTGAAAAGGGTGATTCCCCACGGGGTGGGGAAATGTCACCGTAGGTGACAAAGGGGACCGCTCAGTACGAGGTGGATGCTCCGTGAGGAGCAGACGGAGGGATATATCCCCCTGTCAGCTAACGCTGACATCCCCCTTTTCAAGGGGGACAAAACAACTCCTCTGCAAAATCATCTGCACCCAACAAAAATCCCCACCCGTTTCCCATGAAACAACTCAAATCACAACAACCACTCCCGAAAGGGAAAAAGGCGGTTTCTTCCGCCGTGATAGGAAAATAGAATGATGGATAATAATACTTCAATGGAAAAAGAAAATTTCTTTACCAACGGAAAACAGAAAATTACGCCCATCGAAATTGGAAGAGAAATGCAGGATTCCTTTCTGCAATACGCGATGTCGGTCATTGTGGCGCGCGCCCTGCCGGATGTGCGGGACGGCCTCAAGCCGGTTCACCGACGGATTCTCTACACCATGTTTGAAAAAGGGCTGACACCCGATAAGCCGTACCATAAGTGCGCCGACACCGTCGGTAACGTGCTGGGTAGCTATCACCCCCACGGTGACGCTTCGGTCTATGACGCACTGGTGCGTCTGGCACAGAGCTTCTCCATGCGGTATATGCTGGTGGACGGTCAGGGTAACTTCGGTTCGATCGACGGCGACCCGCCTGCTGCTTATCGTTATACCGAGGCGAGAATGTCCAAGATCGCCCTGGAGATGCTGACGGATATCCATAAGGAGACCGTACCCTTCATCCCCAACTACGACGACCGCCTGAAAGAACCGGCAGTGCTGCCCTCCCGTTTCCCCAATGTGCTGGTAAACGGCTCGGTGGGTATCGCTGTGGGCATGGCGACCAATATTCCGCCCCATAACCTGGGCGAAGTCATCGACGGCATCCATATGCTCATGGAAAATCCGGACTGCACCATGGATGAGCTGATGACCTGCATCCAGGGCCCGGACTTCCCCACCGGCGGCATCATCATGGGCAAGAGCGGCATCCGTGCGGCATACGCCACCGGCAGAGGCAAGATCACCCTCCGCGGACAGACTCACTTTGAAAAGGTGCGCGGCAGACAGGCCATCGTGGTCACCGAGATCCCCTACATGGTCAACAAGGCGCGCCTGGTCGAGTCCATCGCCAACCTGGCAAAGGATAAGCGCATTGAGGGCATCCACCACATCCAGGATGAGTCCAGCCGTGAGGGCATGCGCATCGTGGTGGAACTGAAAAAGGATGCCAACGAACAGATCGTGCTGAACAAGCTGTTCTCCTATACCCAGCTCCAGGATACCGTCAGCGTCAATATGCTGGCGCTGGTGAACGGCGAGCCAAAGACCCTGAGCTTAAAGCAGGTACTGGAAGAATACCTCCAGTTCCAGGTAGAGGTCATCACCAACCGTACCAAATTCGACCTGGAAAAGGCAAAGAAGCGCGCCCATATCCTCCAGGGCTTCCTGCTTGCCATCGACTATATCGATGAAGTGATCGCCATCCTCCGGGACAGCAAGACCGTTCCCGAGGGTAAGGCACGCCTGATCGCCCGGTTCCAGGACATCGACATGTCCGCCCTGCTGGATCGTGCGCAGTACGACGTGGACGGCTATCAGCTGGAACACAAGGAAGGGCTTACCGAGGAGCAGGCAGAAGCGATCGTGCAGATGCGCCTGGGACAGCTCACCGGCATGGAGCGCCAGAAGGTCACCGACGAACTGTACGGCCTCATCCAGAAGATCACCGACCTGCTGGAGATCCTGGCGAACCGGGAGCGTGTGTACCAGATCATCATGGACGACCTCACCGAGATCCGCCGGAAGTTCGGCGATGCGCGCCGCACCCAGATTGAAATGGTGGACGGCGAAGTGGATATCGAGGATCTGATCCCGGTAGAGGACTGCGTGGTCACCTATACCGAAAACGGTTATATCAAGCGCATCCCGGCGGATGTCTATAAGAGCCAGCGCCGCGGCGGCCGCGGTGTCACCGGCATGAAGCAGCGGGAAGAGGACTTCGTCAGTGAGCTGATGATCAGTTCCTCCCACTCCCACATTCTGTTTATCAGCAATCTGGGCACGATGTACAAGCTGAAATGCTACGAGCTGCCGGAGGGCTCCAAGAATGCCCGGGGCACAAACATCGTGAACCTGCTGCCCCTGTCACAGGGCGAAAAGATCGCAGCCGTGCTCAACACACCGGACTTTGACGAGGGCAAGTATGTAGTCATGATCACACGCTCCGGCAAGATCAAGCGCACACCGCTTTCGGCATATAAGAACGTGCGCAAAAACGGCCTGATCGCCATCGGTCTGGATGAGGGCGACGAGATCGCCGCAGTCCGTCTCACCAACGGCTCGAACCGGCTGTTTGTTGCCACCCGGAACGGCATGGCGATCCGCATCGACGAAAGCGACGTGCGTCCCATGTCCCGTTCGGCACACGGCGTAAAGGCGATCACGCTGCGCCAGGGCGATGCCGTTGTCTCCATGGCACGGGAGCGCGAGGGCGCATCTCTGCTGACCGTGACCGAAAACGGCTTCGGCAAAAAGACGGCGCTGTCCGAATACCGCATGCAGTCCCGCGGCGGTCTGGGTCTGACCAACTACAAGGTAGACGAAGAGCACGGCGCAGTCTGCGGCATCAAGGTCGTGGATGAGACCGATGACCTGATGTTCATTTCCAGTGACGGCGTTATCATCCGTGTGGCATGCAGCGAGATCCGCGAGATGGGACGTACCGCAAAGGGCGTTCGTGTGATGCGTGTCAATGAGGGACAAAAGGTAGTTGCCTTCACCCGCACCGAAGCAGCACAGGATGAGGAAAGCGCAGAGAGCGATTCTGAGGCACCTGAGCAGCCCACAGCGGAAGCAGAGGTAATTCCCACACCAGATGCACAAAACGCGTCAGAGAGCAGCGCAGCGCCCTCTGCGGACGAATCCGCGGAGTAACGCAGGCGACTCTGCATATTGCATAGAAAACAACAGCGGCGGAGATTCTGCCGCTGTTGTTGTATGAAGAGAACGATACGGCGGAATAATTGTAATGACTTTGATAAATCGTAGCAGCGAACATTGTTCGCCCGAAAGTCCCCCTTGAAAAGGGGAATGCCCGTCAAGGCAGGGGGATACCATTGATACCCTTGCTCTCCCTGCAACACCGCCCTATTTTCTCATGATTAACCCATTCCAGGAGGCAAAAATCCTATGATTTTCCGATTGCTTATACCGATTTTCCTGTTCCTTTTCCTCGTCTGGTTTCTCATCGAACAACACCTGCTTCTGGTGCGCCGCAAAGATATCACCCTTCCTCACCTGCCCCCTGCCTTTGCCGGCACAACACTGCTCCAGATCACCGATCTCCACCATCGGGAAATGGGAAAAAACAACTGCCGCATCGTCCAACAGGCAGCGAAACTCCGCCCCGATCATATCGTCCTCACCGGCGATCTCATTTCCCGGGATATGCGCGACTTTCAAGGAATTGCGTCGTTTTTGACCGCACTTTCTAAAATAAGCCCGGTGTGGATCTGCCTGGGCAACCACGAGTTGGATCTGCCGCCGGAGATCCTGGAACAGCTGCGGCAGACCATTGCGCAAAGCGGCTGCCGGCTGCTGCAAAACCAGACTATTTCCCTGGAAAAGCCGAACAGTGACTCCTTGTACCTGGCAGGCGCAGACCTGGCGTATGGCATCTACCGGGACGAAAACCGGGGTTTCCGGCATTTGCAGCCCTATACAGCGGCAGATCTGGAAAACGACCTGGGACATTGCCGGGGCTGTACCGTGCTCCTGGCGCATAACCCCTTGCTGCTGGACAGCTACGCCGGATGGGGCGCAGACTTGGTGCTCTGCGGCCATGTCCACGGCGGTCTGGTGCGGCTGCCGTTTCTGGGCGGCGTGCTGTCGCCGGAACGAAAATTTTTCCCGAAATATGACAAAGGACTGTATGAAAAAGACGGCACGAAAATGTACGTCTCCGGCGGCATCGGAAAGCCGCGGCTTTGGAATCCGCCGGAGATCAACTGGATTCACCTGAACAGCGTCCAGAAATAATAGAGCAGTCCGTACGCCATCGAAGCGGTCGTGCCGTAGAGAATGACCGGCCCGGCGATGGCAAAGATCCGCGTGCCGATGCCTAAGATCCAGCCCTCTGTGCGCGCTTCAATGGCGGAGGAGACCACGCCGTTGGCAAATCCCGTAATGGGGACGAGCGTGCCTGCGCCGGCGTGTTTGCCCAGCTTGGCATACCATCCCAGCCCGGTGCAGACGGCGCTGACCGCCACCAGAGCGATGGACACCCAGGCGGATGCCGTCTTTTGCTCCACATCGCAGTATTCCGTGAGAATATGGATGCCGGCTTCGCCAATGGTGCAGATCAGACCCCCAATGAGAAACGCCATGGGAATGTTTTTCCAGGACTTTGACCGGGGTGCAGTCTGCTCCTGCATGGTTTGATACAGATCACGGCTGATTTTCATAAGAACGCCTCCTTTGCCAGAAAGTATGTGCAGCTTTCCGGGAATTATACCGAAATGTTTCATGTGAAACAAACTGTTCTATGATGGAAAATTGCACTTGCCTGCACAGTCGAGAATGCTATACCAAAGAAAACAGCCGCATTATTTGCCGAGAAGTTTCGGCAGATGCTGCGGCTGTTTTTATTTGACAATTTTTTTAAAATGTGATATACTAAAACTCTGAGGGTACACCAATAACGGTAGGCGGTCAAATCCAGCTCCCGGAAGGGAGTGAATGCAAATGAACATAGATATTCTTGTCAAGTGCATTAGCATGGTTTGCGAAGTCTTTAAAGCATATCTTGCTTACTTAAACTTCAAAAAACGGAAATAACCGCCCCAGCTCTCCAAAACTTAGGCGGTTATTATAACGCAATAAGTGGGAGCAGACCGTCTACTGGTGTACTCTCTCTTTATTTTTATTATACGATAGAATGCCATATTTGTCAAGCGCTTTTTTGCTGAAAACATAAAAACTTATCGTCCAGTAGAAATGGCGACGGCAGACTCGCCCAAGGATGGCGAGCCGCCTATCCCCCCTCCGGGGGATTTATGTTGTGTGTAATGAAAATAGTGTTGCCGGGATTATCAAGGTATCAACGGTATCCCCCTGTCACCTATGGTGACATCCCCCTTTTCAAGGGGGACTTTCGGGCGAACGATGTTCGCCCCTACGGTGGGTAGGATTTATCTTTTGTAAAGGGGATAGGATATATTATAATTTGTGTACCGGAAAACATGGATTCCCCGGAGGGGGGAATAGGCAGCTTGTCTGCCGTGACGCTGCCCTTTTTTCTCCGTTGGATTGGGGAGTAAGGCTCACAGCGAGCACGCTGCACAAATGCATATTCCCCAACGCTCCGGGCATACTACCATCGAGGTGATTCAAAATGGTACGCAACTTAGCCCGGGGCGTTTTTCAATATCCCCATCCGCCCCGCATCATCAGCTACGCCAGCACCGTGGGTAAAAAAGAGGGCGAAGGCCCTCTGGGCAGCTGCTTCGACTGTGTCGAACCGGACGCCCATTTCGGCGAGGATACCTGGGAACAGGCGGAGAGCACCATGCAGCGCCGCACTGTCCAGCTTGCCCTGGAAAAATGCGGACTCCGGGACAGTGATCTCTCCTGTATCTGCGCCGGCGATCTCATGAACCAGTGCATCGGCTCGACCTATGGCATGCGCCCCCTGGAGATCCCCCTGCTGGGTGTCTATGGGGCGTGTTCCACCATGGCGGAGGGATTGCTGCTGGCGTCATTCCTGGCGGCAGGCGGCGTGGGCGAATACACCGCGGCGGTGACATCCTCCCACTTTTCCACAGCGGAGCGCCAGTTCCGGTTTCCCCTGTTTTACGGCGGCCAGCGTCCGCCCACGGCACAGTGGACGTGCACCGGCTCCGGCGCAGTGATCCTTCAGCAGCCCGACGGCATCCCGGACGGCGTTTCCGTCACCGGCGCGTGCATCGGCACAATGGTCGATCTGGGTGTAACGGATGCCAATCATATGGGTGCAGCCATGGCGCCGGCGGCGGCGGATACCATCGTCCGCTATCTCAAAGCTACCCAGACTGCGCCGGAGCAGTACGACGCCATCGTCACCGGAGATCTGGGGCTGATCGGCAGCGAACTGCTCTGCGACCTGGTCATGAAACAGGGCTTCGATATCACCCGAAACCATCGGGACTGCGGCGCAATGCTGTTCGATCCGGAGACTCAGGACACCCACGCCGGCGGCTCTGGCTGCGGATGCAGCGCCAGTGTGCTGTGCGGCCATTTTCTCCCGGCACTCCAGGCAGGCACAATGGGGCAAATCCTCTTTGCCGCCACCGGCGCGCTCATGTCTCCCACTGCCTCCCAACAGGGCGAGAGCATCCCCGGAATTTCCCACCTGGTAGAACTCACTCGCCTGCACCGGTGATCCCCTGATTTCATACAGCAATCTGCCACATGAAAGGCAACCGCATCGTAGGGGCGAACCCCGTTCGCCCGTGGCCTCCCTTGAAAAGGGAGGTGGCGCACAGCGCCGGAGGGATCTCGTAGGGCTCACCGCCCACATCGACCCGCCTTTTTACAAACCAAAACCGCCACCCACCGTAGGGGCGAACATCGTTCGCCCGAGCCTCCTCTCCTAGAGGAGGTGCCCGTCAGGGCGGAGGAGTCTTTAAGCCTCCCTTGAAAAGGGAGGTGGCACACAGCGCCGGAGGGATCATAGAGCACGCCGCCCTAGGGAAAACACTGTGAAACCATCCGGCGAAATCGCTCGTTGCCCTCGCTGTCCGCCTGGGCTTGCAAACGCCGATCGTTGCCTTTTCCGGTGCTTGCCACGCAGGCTTTCTGATTATCGCTTGTGCAGACGGTCGATGCTATTCTTTGGCGTTTGCTGTGCAATTATTCCCTTCTTTTTTTCTTTGCTAAAAAGAAAAAAAGAAGCAAAAAAAGAAAAGCTCTCGCCTACCCTTATTTCGTACGGTAATGCATCACACGAAAGGCAACCGCACCGTAGGGGCGAACCCCGTTCGCCCGAGCCTCCTCTCCCAGAGGAGGTGCCCGTCAGGGCGGAGGAGTCTCTCGTCCCCCTTGAAAAGGGGGATGTCACCGTAGGTGACAGGGGGATTCCGCAAGGTTCGCCGCCCTAAGCAATCGCCAAAAACAAAATGTTATCCCAACCCAAACAAGGAGGTACTATGACTCTGGATCTTTTCTGGGCTTTCCTGGTCGGCGGCGCACTCTGCGCCGTGGGACAAGTCCTCATCGACTATACCAAACTCACCCCGGCACGCATCCTCACCGCCTATGTGGTGGCAGGCGTGGCTCTCTCCGCCGTGGGACTCTACCCCAAATTGGTGGAACTCGCCGGCGGCGGCGCAAGCGTTCCCCTCACCGGCTTCGGCAATCTCCTGGCAGAGGGTGTTCGGGAATCCGTGGACGAAAAAGGACTCCTGGGCATCTTCATGGGCGGCCTTACCGCCTCTTCCGCCGGGATCACCGCAGCAATGGTGTTCGGCGTCGTCTGCGCCGCGGTCTTCCGCCCGAAGCAGAAATAAGCGCGCTATGCAGCAAAATATAGAGAAAGTGCACAATCTCCAACGAATAAATTGTGCACTTTGCTGTTTTTCAAAAAAAGGCTTGACTTTTATCCGGAAATGTAGTATACTATCATAGTCGCAGGAATTCAGGATGGTGGAAATCACACTGCTTGGAAAGCCTGATTTGATGTGGCGGCATAGCTCAGTTGGCTAGAGTACTCGGTTCATACCCGATTGGTCGCTGGTTCGAATCCTGCTGCCGCTACCATATGGCCCGTTGGTCAAGAGGTTAAGACACCGCCCTTTCACGGCGGAATCATGGGTTCAATTCCCGTACGGGTCACCAAGACATTATCCCGGAAATAACGTATTTGCGTTGTTTCCGGGGTTTTCTTTTATCTGAAAATATGGCTTTGTCCGCTATTCGGATATTTTCAGCGGACAAAGCTTTTTATGCATTGCTGTCCTGCGCAGGCAGAAACGAAAATGCATCGTCCATGGCCTCCGCCACTCTTGTCTGTGCATTCTGGAACATATGGGAATATACATTCAAAGTCGTTCCTGAATTGCTGTGTCCTAACGCTCCCGAAACGGTTGTGACATCAAGCCCTGCGGAAATAAGAGCGGAAGCTGCAAAGTGACGAAAACTGTGTATGCCGTAGAAAGGCAGCTCATTCTTTTCACAGAATTCTTTCAACCAGCCGTAAGGTGTCTGGTTGTTCATGGGTTCACCATTCCATTTTACAAAAAGCCTGTCTGTATCCACCCACTTGTCACCAAAACGAAGCGCATCTTCGTCCTGTTCATCTTTCAGCTCTTTGAGAATTCCCATGATGTAAGGTTAAATTTTCAGCACACGCTGAGAACGTTTTGTTTTTGTGGTGTCGGTGTATGTACCTCGCTCAGCAGTGTAATTGGAAGTTCTCTTGATAGTGATGACGTTATGCTCAAAGTCTATATCTTTCCATTCCAGACCGAGCATTTCACTTCTTCTAAATCCGCTGTACGCTATCAGAAAGAAAAAAGCTCTGTACTTGGTCGGTTCTCCGTTTATCCTTGTAAGGAGCAGAGCCATCTCCTCCTGAGAGTAGATTTGCTTTTCTTTGACCTCGCCTTTCGGAATCGTCACTTTTCTGCATGGATTATCCGACAGCAAGTCCATTTTCACCGCATAGCTGAACACATCACTGATAAAGCTGAGATTGTGTCGAATGGTCTTAGGTGCAAGGGGCTTGCCGGTCTTTTCATTTGCACCCTTCTTGGCAAGTGAGTTTACAAAACCTTGCAATTGCCTTGCCGTAATCTTATCCATATGTAGATGACCGATAGCCGGATAAACTCTGTGTGTAAGCTGTTTCATTCGCTCATAGGTGGTACTGCGGAGATTGAGCTTGGCATATTCCTCAAACCATTCCTCTGCAAAATCCTGAAATTTGACAGCCGTTGTCTTGTAACCATGAGCGACTGATTCTTCAAAAAGCACAGCCTGCCTTTGAAGTTCCTTTTCGATCTGTCTTTTCGTCATACCCGGTTCAGGCTTCCATGTCATTGCCTGTTCCTTGTGTTTGCCGTTTGTATCGTAGCCGCAGCTTACTCTTATGGAGTAGCTGTCACCACATTTCCTGATAGTAGCCATAAATTACCTCCTGAAATTTATGACATACCCTTGTACATCTAATATATTAGTGCACCTGTCCATCAATGTCAAGTGATTTTTCGTGTCTATTCAGGGTGTGTCATAACTTTAATCATTCAAGTTCGTGTGATTGCTTTTTCGCAGATTTACTTTGTGTCTGCTGTTCACGCCAATAATTGATCTGCTCCTGTAACTCTCTGATTTTTTTGTAAGTATAGGGGTCAAGATTTTTGAAAAGGCTGATGAGTTCTTCTAAATCATCGTTTTTACTTTTGAGAGAACGATTTTCTGTGTAAAGCTCTCTGTTTCTGGAAGCAAGCTGTCTGTTTTTATCACGAATTCCGGCATTTTCTTTGCCTATTTTCTGATTTTCCTCTCTTACCTCATAAACTGTGCTTTCACTTTTGTGGTGTTATACAAAAAAGTAGACAAGGAAAAGAAAAAGGAGTATAATAAAAGTAAACACGAAAGAAGAAAAATCAAGGAGGAAAAAAATGACAAACAGCCGCAATACGATGAAACTTTTAAAAAGAACATCGTGGCATTACACCAGAACGGAAAAACCCAAACTGAGCTTTCCAAGGAATACGGAATATCAGTAAGTGCGATCTCAAGATGGATAAAGCTTT
>CAVAQT010000032.1:0-31272 GCA_963590855.1 Ruminococcus bromii | reverse complement strand
GAACCCCCGACCTGCTGATTACAAATCAGCTGCTCTACCAACTGAGCTACACCAGCACTCGTGCGCTGCAACGATAATTATTATAGCACAACTTCGGGGTACTGTCAAGCATTTTTTTGATGTTTTTCTTTTTCAAAGTTTCAAATGGAGAAACTTGTCTTTCTGAATTGAAATGCATTTATTTTCAGGTGTTGTCAGTGCCGAAAATAAAATTAGTGGGACAGACGGTTTTTGGGGATGTCTCCGGTTTTGCCCCGAAAAAACATTTTTTCCGGAGAAAATGCTGCACTGCCAAACCGCATTTTTTGCACCAGATCGGATCACTGCGAGCATGCTAGCTCGGCTGCGATCATGTTCAGAAACCGCAAAAAGCACCCTCTCCCGGATGGGAAAGGATGCCCTTGCGAAAAAGTATATAAGGAAGAAGTGGGAATCTGCCCTCATGGAACAGACAGACTCCACTTGGGGGATGTCAGAGCTTACTCACCGGAGTTGTCGATGAGTCCGTCCTCGCTGTAGTTGTCGATATCGAACAAGTCAGCCGTCTTTTCATCGTCGAAAAACGCATCATCCAACGGCAGCTGAAGATCCATCGACTGTGTATCATCGGACAAGCCTTCGTCTGCCCACAGGTAGATGGTCGCATAGCTCTCGCCTGCCTGCATGGGTCTGTCCTGCACATACTGCATCAGCAGCTGTACTGCCGCATCTTTGTTCAGCTGTGCGGTATCCGATGCAAATGCATAGTATCCGTTGTGCGTCGTGTTGTCTCCGCCGTATGCGTTGATGGAATATGAGATGTCCCCGTCGCTGTTTTCCGTCAGCTGGCGCAGAAATGCCACACTATCTTTCTGTGCCTCATAGATCATCTCGTAATACTTCTTTGCCGTTTTCGGGGTCATACCCTCATAAATGGAGCAGTCCAGGTTGTACAGCTTTCCCTTCTTCCGGAAGGAATAGTCGATGGCGCTCACCCAGGTATCTTCCACAGTGCCGTTCTGCACCTGCTGATACAGCCGTTCAAAATCTACGGTCTGCAATTCTTCCCGATAGCTTTGCAGCAGCTCTTCTGCCTGGTCTGCGCTCAGATAATAACTGCCTGCCTGGTCGCTGAGCGTTGCCGTTCCTTCGATCGCCTCCGGCGGATTGCGCCATGCGTCTACATACGCCTGGTTGGACTGCAGTGCGCTCAGCAGCTTTTCTGTCTCTGCCGCCGGCACATAGATCAGACGGTTCAGCGTCTTATCCTTGGTGCGGATGATGACATGATAAGCATAATAGATATCGTTGCGGTTCGCCGCAGCAGATGCGGTCTCTACATTATAGTAGTCCGAAGAAGCCGAAGTATAATACTTATTTTCATAAGCGCTTGCGCTCTCTTCCCAGGTCTTGAGGTTCTCATCCAGGTAGTAGGACACCAGCGTAACCGCAGTGGGGTCAGTGATCTCAATATCCCGGCTCTCCAGATTGACATAGTCCTGGTAGCTCAGATAACTGCTGGAAGAAACATAGTTGATACCGTCTGTGTTGCAGAAGGACACGCTTTCGATCTCCTGCATCGCCGGGCGCTGTGCCACGATGTGGTTCTGTGCCAGGTGCATACCCAGCAGGATGCCCACATTCAGGAGCGCCACAATGCCCAGTCCCGGCAGTGCCGTCAGCAGGTTGTGCCACTTCCGGGTGGTAATCAGTTCGTATGCAAAGTAAACCAGCGCCGCAGCCAGATAAAAGATCAGATACATAAACCAGCTGCTCCCTGCGGTATGGTTTACAATGTCCATATGCAGCACGCAGACAATGAAGATACAGATGGTCATGGTCACCACGATGCGGTAAATATGCTGGAGCAGACGGCTGGGTGCAGACTGTCCGGCAGCCTCACTGCGGCGGCGGCAGAACAGGAACGCTGCGATCAGGAAATACACCAGTCCCAGCAGGAATGTATACAGCAGCGGCTGCCAGCCCGGTGCCAGTACATCTTCGATGGCCATTCCCTCATCCGAGATGCCAAAAACAGCGCTTACACCGGCAAACAGCAGGTTATTGGCATTCCGGAAAAATCCCGTTTCCATAGAATCCGTGAGAAACGGCAGTGAGCCTACCATAGAGCGCTGCAGCGCAAAAGCACAGAACCGCGGCAAAAAAAGCAGGATACCGGAAAAGAGAATGTTGGTGAACACCGTACCGGTGATGCTCATAGAGACCAGAACGCCGGCAACCAGCAAAAAGCTGATGCAGAACAAGCTCACAGCAAACGGTATCAGGCTGTCTTTCAGCAATGCAATATAATTATGTACAAAGCCGCAGGTAATCAAAGAAGTCAGCGTTCCCAGCGCCAGCAGCAGCACGACCCAGGTCAGCACTGCTCCGGCATAGCTGAGGTATAAGGTGATGCGCTTATGCGGCAGCGCGTGGTACAAATCGGACGCTGCACGGCTGTCCAGAAAGTGAAACAGGATCAGCGTCATCAGCGGCGCAGCCACCAGCACCAACAGCATCACCGGGTTCGCACTCCATGCCTCATAGACCACCTTGGTATGATACGGGCTGCCGCTCATTTCGATCGCCTGTGCCGTCGGCGCCAGAACAGCGCCCAGCACGATAATGACCGCGGCAAAAATACCGATCATCTTGCATTGCCGAAAGCCCTCCCAGAGCATTTTCAGCGAAAAAGTCGTTTTCTTCTGTTTCATCTTAGAAATCCTCCCCTAGCGTGAAGATATGCCGCAGCACAAATTGCAGCAAGCCCCAATACCACCGCCAGCAGCACCAGCGAGTTCATCAGCTGGCGGCGCGTCTCCCGGCGGTCATTTCGATTCAGATTCTGCATGGTGGTTTTCCTCCTCTAATAAGTCATCGATCTGGAACGTATAGCCCAGGGTCTCCATTTCATAGGTAAAGACTTCTTCCAGAGACAGCGGCAGCACATCCAACAGGATCGGCTCCATGGCGCGCAGCTTCTGCACGATCTTTTCCCGGTCGCCGCTGACGATCAGATTGGCGACGCTTCCGCTCTTCTCATAGTGAGAGATCTGGATGCCATCAAATTTGCTCTTGTCATATTCCTCCCGAAAGGCGATCTGGATCTTGAACTGGGAGGTTTTCAGATTCTCGATGTCGCTCTCCAGCACCAGGCCGCCCTTATGCAGCAGTGCCAGCTGGTCACAGATATCCTCAAGTTCCCGGAGGGAGTGAGAGGTAATAACAGCCGAAGCGCCGCGTTCCAAAACATCCTCACAGATCAGCTTTTTCACAAAGTTGCGCATGACCGGATCCAGACCATCGAAAGTCTCATCAAAGAACAGATAGTCCGGGCGGCAGGACAGCGCCAGGATCGTTGCCGCCTGGCGGCGCATGCCCTTGGAGAACTGTCCCAGGGACTTGTTCCGGGGCAGCTGCAAATGGCTGCGCAGCTTTTCAAAGCGGTCTCTGTCAAAGTCGGGGTACAGACTCTGGTACATCCGTTCCATCCGGTTCAGATTCGCCCCGGAAAGAAAATAAAGCTCATCCGGCACATAGGCGATGCGGTGCTTTACGGCAGGATTGTCCCACACCGGCTGGCCGTCGATGCGGATCTCGCCGGCGTCCGGCTGATATACACCGGTGAGTGCCCGGAGAAATGTAGACTTTCCGGCGCCGTTTGAGCCGACCATGCCATAAATGCAGCCCTTTCCGATGGAACAGGTCACATTTTCCAGCGCGGTGAAATCCTGAAAACGCTTGGTCAGGTTCTTGACTTCGATCATGCCTGCTCGCCTCCCTTCTGCTGTTCTTTTGCATTGCAAAACGCCTGTTCCACACAGGCGGTGATCTCTTCTTTGGTGACGCCGGCCATCGCCAGTGCCGTCAGCATCTCTGTCAGATCTTTCATCTTCTCTCTCCCTTTCTCCAGCAGCTTTTGCTGCGCGTCGGCACAGACATAATAGCCCTTTCCCGGTACAGACTGTATCAATCCTCTGGCATCCAGTTCTGTGTATGCCTTTAAAATCGTCCGGGGATTGATGGAATTGGTCATCGAAACGCTCCGCACAGACGGGATCTGACTGCCCGGCTGCAAAACATCCGTCAGGATAAACTGCTGCACCTGTTGGATGATCTGTTCATAGACCGGTTCTCGTGACATCGGGTCGATCTGGAACATGGCAAAACCTCCATTCTTTCTCGCGTTGTATGTATTGTAAGTGTTGTACTTCTCATGCAACACGTTAAGTATAGCATATTCCAAAGCACTTGTCAAGAGGGTTCGGAAAATTTTTTTTGGGTTTGCTCTGCCTGTGGGAATTGTGGGAAGGGTGAAGATGCCCTGTGGGAAGGACTAAAAGCACGAAAACCATCGCAATTTTGCGGCTTTTTGGGTTTTGTGGAAAATGTGGGAGGATTTTGGAAGAATTGCAGAAATTGCGGTTATTGACTGCTATAGCATCCCAATTTCAACATGTTTTGCAGGATGTTGCCATTTATTCATCTTATACATAGTCCTGATAAGAAAGTTTCAAAAAGTGCACCGATAATATTTTAACTTCACTAAACCATCTCCAAACCGGGATGTGCTATAATTTAAAGGTAGAAAAAATGAGAAAAATCATAGCAATTTGATATACATCCGATTTTTCCAGAAAATACCGGATGTCGGTATGCACGCGGCATACTGCAAAATGGGAAAAAATTGCTCTGTGCAAAAGCGGTGATCGTCACCTTTCTTTTGCACAAAAGCGCAGCATTGTGCAGAGAAACAGGTACAATGTTGCCAAAGACACATTTGACGCTTGGGGGAGCGCATAACTATGAAACTGAAGAATCTGAAAAGACCGGATGCCCCGATGCCGGAGGTTGTGGATGTCGTGGCAGATTCCAACTACGGGACGATTTCGGAAGCGTACAACAACGCATTTCGGCAATGGCGCAGCCGGGAGGATAACACCTATGCATTCCGCTGCCGGAAGCGGCGGAACGAAGCTGTCTATGTCGAGGGAAAGGGATACCACGAACCAGACCCGGCGGCGGAAGAGCGCCGCGCCATGATCCAGGCGAATATGATTATCGGCATCGCGCTGTTCGCCTATCTGCTGATCGAGAACCTGCTTACCGCGATCCTTATGGGCGCTGCACAGATCGTGGGGCTGGATGTAGGCTATTGCTACAGTGACGGCACGGTCTACGGCAACCAGACCGCAGTACTGGTGATCCTGATCCTGAAAACGATCTTAAAGTATGTCGTACCGCTTTTGATCTTCCGGTTTTCTTTCCGGATGCCGCGCCGGGTGGCATATCATTTCAAGCTGGATGCGCCGCGGGAGTTCCCGGCGACCATCGCTGTTACGCTCATCATCTTTGCGATAACCAATGTATGGCTGCTGTTTTCGCCCATCAATTTTCTCAGCCACAGCACCCTGGGAGAAGCCTATTATACGGTTTCTTATATGAAGCCGTCCTATCAGATCATTTACCTAGCCTTTGAACTGCTCTTTGTCAGCATCAGCAAGGAGTTGTTTCTGCATGGCGAAGCATTTCATGTGCTGCGGCAGTTCGGGGACTGGTATGCCATCATTCTCACCGCAGTCACGGCAGTCTGCGTTTCGCACAGCTATACGACCATCTTAATGGAACTGACATTCACCACTGTCTCCGGCATCGCAGTCCTGCGCAGCGGTTCTCTGCTGCCGTCCATCTGCTGCCGCATTCTGTACCATTTGATGCTGTTCGGCATGTTTCTATTAGAGGTATGGCAGAACCAGCTGTTGCTGGACTATCGCCCTTTGTTTATGCTTTTGATCCTGGTGCTGGGCATTGTGCTCTGTCTGCTCTCCATCCGTCCCATGCGAAAGAGTCCGGCGCTGCTTCGGCAGAGGCACTATCTCTCCGCACGGGAACGTGTTTATACAACTATGCACCTGGGGCCGCTGAGTATTGTCTTTTTCCTCTGCGTAGTCCTGATGGTGATCGAGGTGATCTTTTGACGGCGGCTTTTGTGCCACAGGCACGGTATATGATGCGCGCCCTGGATCTGGCACGGCAGGCGGCTGAAATGGGAGAAGTGCCGGTGGGCGCTGTGGTGGTGCAGAAGTCCACCGGGCGCATCATTGGTGAGGGATACAACCGCCGGGAAGCCGACCGTTCTCCCCTGGCACATGCGGAGATCATGGCGATCGATGCCGCAAGCAGAAACCTGGGCGGCTGGCGGCTATTGGACAGCGCCTTGTATGTAACTCTGGAACCATGCCCCATGTGTGCCGGCGCGATCCTGCATGCACGGCTGGATCAGGTCGTCTACGGCGCATCCGATCCCAAAGGCGGCGCAGTGGATTCGGTAGAACAGCTGTTCGCGCTGCCCTATAACTGGACGCCGGAAGTACATGCCGGGCTGCTCCAGGCGGAATGCGCCCAGGTGCTAAAGGATTTTTTCCGGGAGCTGCGGATGAAAAAGCAGGCGGAAAAGATCGCACGAAAAGAATCCTAAGAGACAGGCTTCGGTCTGTCTCTTTTTTTACAAACTCGTTCCCACATTCCCACACCTTTCAAAAAACGTCGGATTTGCGTTGCTTTTGGCATGTTGCACACTTCCCACACCGGTTTCCACACACTTCCCACATTTCCCACACTTGACATTTTCGACAGGCAATGCTATAATCAAACCAACACAGGACAGCAGGCTTTCTTTGTGGACACAAAGGAAGCTTGCTTTTTTGGGAGGAACATTATGCAGGATTTTCGCAACCCCAAACTGCCCTTGAAAGAACGTGTCCGGGATCTGCTCTCCCGGCTGACCGTTACAGAAAAGATCAACATGCTCTCCACCCACCAGCTCCCGGTAGAACGCCTGGGCATCGGCGAATGGTATGTGGGACAAGAGGTGGCGCGCGGCTATGTCTCCCGCGACCCCGAAGAGCCGTCTACGGTATTCCCTCAGCCCATCGGTCTGGCATCCACCTTTGACCCCAATCTGATGGAACAGCTGGGCGAGATCGCCGGGGAAGAAGCCCGGTATTATCACCGGAAAGATCCCAAAGGCCACCTGATGGTCTGGGGGCCCACTGTAGACCCGGAACGCGATCCGCGCTGGGGCCGCACCGAAGAGGGCTATGGCGAAGACCCGTTCCTCATCGGTGAAATGACCACCGCCTATACCCAGGGCATGGCAGGAAATGACCCGGTATACCGCCGCGTCATTCCCACACTGAAGCACTTCTGCGCCAACAACAACGAAAAAGACCGGATGCTCTGCTCTTCCAATGTTACCCCGCGTACCCTGCACGAATACTATTACCGTGCATTTGAAGCATCCATCGTCCGGGGCGGCACAGGTTCTATGATGACTGCTTATAATGAGCTGAGCGGCGTTCCGGCATGTATGAATCCCGATCTGCAGCCCCTGGTAAAAGACCAGTGGGGCTTGGAGTTTATCGTGACCGACGGCGCAGACTTCTCTCAGAACGTCCTGGCGCACCGCTCTCATGCCACCCACGCCGAAGCACTCGCCGCCTGCCTGAAAAACGGCAACGACGTTATGACCGATGCTGAGGATATGGTAGCCGCTGCGGCAAGAGATGCCCTGGACAGAGGACTTCTCACCGAGGCAGACATCGACCGCGCCGTAGGAAATTCCCTGTCCGGCCGCTTCCGCCTGGGCGAATTTGACGGCGACAGCTGCCCCTACAACACCGAACCGGCAGAGACCGATACCCTGCTCCACCGCGCCGTAAACCGCTGCGCCGCCATGGAACAGATGTGCCTGCTCCACAACACCGGCATCCTGCCGCTGCATCTGAGACCCGGCGCAAAGGTAGCCGTCATCGGGCCGCTGGGCAGCGAAAACTACCGGGACTGGTATACCGGCATCGCCTCCTATGCTGTCAGCATCGCAGAGGGACTCCGGCAGCAGCTGGGCGCAGAGAACGTGCTGTTCGATGACGGCTATGATGTCACAGCACTCCAATCGGTAGAGAACGGCAAATATTTCTCTGTGGCAGAGGATGGCACGCTGTACGCATCTGCGGAAACCATCGGCGACCGGGAAAAATTCCTGCTCCATGACTGGGACTTTGGCAGCATGAATCTCCGCGCCTGCTGCAACGGAAAATATGTCACCGAAAGCGGCACTTATCAGGCGGTCAGCGACACGCCCTATGAGTGGTTTATCCGGGAATGGCTGCGGCCGGAATCCTACGGCGACGCCATGCGCTTCCGCAGCTGGCATGACAAGCCTATGGACATTGCGCTCCAGGCAGACGGTACACTCCGTCCAGTCTCCCACGGCAAGCCTTCCGCAGACCGGCTGTTCCGACTCGTACCCGTAGAAAGCGGCATCCAGCGCGCGGCGGCACTGGCAAAACAGGCAGATGTGGTGATCCTCTGTCTGGGCAACCATCCCATGCAGGTAGCGCGAGAGTGCTATGATCGACCTAACCTGGAACTGCCGGCACACCAGAAGGCGCTGCTCCGGGCTGTGGCAGACGCCAACCCCAACACCGTGCTGACGGTGGTCTCCAGCTATCCCTATGCCCTGGGCGAAGCACAGGCGCTTGTCCCGGCGATCCTTTACACCACCCACGCCGGCGCAGAACTGGGCAATGCCGTGGCAGCCACACTCCTGGGCGAAAACAACCCGGCGGCTCGCTGCCCGATTACCTGGTATCACTCGGCACAGGATCTCCCGGACATCCTGGAATATGACATCATCGAGGCAGAGCGCACCTATCTGTATGACACCGTGACGCCGCTGTTTCCGTTCGGACACGGGCTGTCCTATTCCAGCTTTGTCTACCGCGACTTCACCGCAGAGGAAAAACCAGAGGGAATGCTGTTCCGGCTGACGCTGGAAAACACCTCCGACCGGGACGGTGACGAAGTGGTACAGCTTTATTTCCGGGCGCTGCATCCCAGAGTGAAGCGCCCCAACCGGCAGCTCTGCGGCTTCCAGCGCGTTCCAGTTCCGGCAGGCGCATCTGTTCCCGTGACCATCTTTGTTCCCTGGTACGCCCTGGAATACTATGACGTAACGCAGGAGAAAATGCTGGTGGAACAGGGCAACTATCGCTTTTCCGTGGGCGCATCCTCGACGGATATTCGCCTGGAACTGGAATGCACCGTTTCCGGCGAAGTGATCCCGCCCCGGGATTTGTCCCGTCCCACCTGCGTCAAGAACTATGACCGCAAAAGCGGCATGGAGACTACGCTCCGCTTTTCCTATGGGAAGAATGACTGGTACGGCTGCACCAATGACTGGGGCGGCGGCTTTACCTTTGCGGATGCAGACTTTGCCGGATACACCAAGGCAGAGCTTTGGGCAGCTGCACCCTGTGCCAAGGCGACCGTAACCGTTTATGCCGGAGACACGGCTCTGGGCAGCGCCGACATTCTCCCCGCCCGGAACATGGAGGACTTTCAGCTGTACACCATCCCTCTGCAAGCATATACCGGAAGGGCTGATCTGCGGCTGGAGATCTCCGGCATGGCGAGCCTGTACCGGGTACAGTTAGGATAACACCACGCAAAAATAAGAAAACGGGTCATCGGAACACATTCCGACAGCCCGTTTTTTGTATATGGTATCGTGTTAATCTTCCAGCTGCTTTCCCAGAAACTGCGATGCCGCCTGGATCAGGCTCTTCTGCGTCTCGCTGAGTTCGTTGCCGTCCTCATTTTTCAGAAACGCCACCGCGCCGGTCACATCCCCGGCAGCCAGGATCGGCATGCATGCCGCTGCCGCCTTGTCCACGCCCTCTGCCGGAAGCAGCTCCGGCTCTCCGCCGTGAGAAAAATACTGCCGCCGCTGTTCCATCAGCTCTTCCAGTTCCGGCGAGACCCGGCGCGCGTTCCATTCCTTTTTGGCCGCGCCGGAGACCGAGACCACATGATCCCGGTCGAATACTGCCACCGGACAACCTGCCAGACGGTGCATGATCTCTGCCACCTGCGCGGCGCTTTCGCCCATCTCTCCGATGGGCGAATATTTTTTGAAGATCACCTCGCCGTCACTGTTGGTGTAGATCTCTAACGGATCGCCTTCCCGGATCCGCATGGTACGGCGGATCTCCTTCGGAATGACAACGCGTCCCAGGTCATCAATACGCCGGACAATTCCTGTTGCTTTCATAGATCAAATTCCTCCTTGCTTGCTGTATCGCACGATCTGCGACAGTGGTGTTATTGTCTGCAAAATCGGAAGAATTATACATCATGTCAGATCCTCTATATTTGGAACAGCGCCGCACAGGTTCTTGCATGAATCAATGGGATCAGGCATTTGTCCCTCGCTGCCTGAGTTCCATCTTTCTCCAATTTAAAAATCCATAGATATCATTTGCAAGAAATGCCGCAAAACAAACTACAACTGACACATAGCGAATATCCGATATACTTGCCAATACCCATAACACGATCAGCACAATATCATTAGAAGCATACGCCAATGCAAAATACGGACTTCTTCGGAATGTGAGATATACTGCAAGAAAGCTTGTGGTTACAGAGATCGTGCTGGGAACGATATTCGCCGTGTGAAAATGCGTTAAAACAAAATAAAACAGAATTGTCACAGCAATCGCCGCAATCCACATGCATACGCGTTCTTTGCTCCCAATGCGATTTACTTTCACCTCCGCCTTGTTTCCATTGTAAGGATTCCTGAGCCATGCGATCAAAGCAAACACAGCCATTGGCATTGTCATTCCAAGATAGGTGAGCATTTCTCCATAATAAGAAAAGGTGTAGGAGATCATCCCGTATAACAAGCTGAATATCACCATCAAAAATTGTCCCAACGGATTTCCCTTTGCATTCAGGATCAAAGAGGTCACTCCCACCAGTGATGCACACAGCGTCATATAATTCGTTCTGTCATAGATGCAAAACGAAAGAAGAATCATGCATACAGAACTGCTCCACAGAGCAATTTCACCCACGGAAAAATAGTTTTTTTGTTTTTTCATGATGTCCTCCCAAAAAAATAAGCACCCGTATGCACATCTTCAAAGACCTAACGATGTACAAACGGATGCTTTTCGCATCTGCTACCCGGTGGCAGCATGTATTCTGTATTGAACAAGAAATATTATACCATACTTCCTGTTAAAATGCAATAGGGAAAATCAAAAAATTCACGACATTAATCTGCGGCATCTGCTGCCGGCAGATCAGAAGCATCGCCGCTGACCTCTACTTCCACTTCCCCATCGGCAACATCTCCGTCCGACTGGATCTTCACAGAGTTGCTGTCCTCCTCATAAGTATATTCGTTGCCGTTTTCATCCTTGATCCGATAGGTGAGCTTGCCGTCGTCCTCGCTGACCAACTCAGCGTCATAGTCCTGCTTTTCTCCATTAAGATAGATGGAGAGCTTCGAGAACAGTGCGCCGCCGGTAGCAGCGTTGGCGGTAATCAGAGATACTGCACCCACAGCAACTGCGGCTGCGGCAAAAATCAGGGGACGGATACGGCGGAGTGTCATTTTCGGTTTCATAGAGATTTCCTCCCTTTCCACAGGTTCTTCCAGCTTCTGCAAAACAAGCTTCTGCACACGTTCTGCACGCTGCGGATCTGCATCAGACTGGAATGGTTTCAGATGTTCCAACCAATTGGTTTCATTCGACATTGTCAACCCCCCTTTCTGTCATCTGCTTTCGGAGTTTTCCTCTGCTGCGGTGCAGCCTTAGCCGTACCGCGGCATCTGTCATGTGATATGCGCTTGCCAGCGCAGAGGTCTTTTCTCCATAGAAATAAAATCGGATCACCAAAGAGCGGTCTGGTTCACAAAGCCTGTCCAACGCATGGAGGAGACAGGCGATCATCTCCACCATCTCTGCATCGCCGCAGAGATCCCTGGAATCGGACAGCGTGAGATCTTCATAGGACTGCCGCACCGGCGGCTGTTTTCCCAGCCGGCGAAAACAATTTTTTACGCCGTTCCGCGCAATGGCCGCCAGATATGGTGCAAGGTCACTGTCATCCCGCAGACGATCCCGGCTGTTCCACAGCCGCAGGAACACATCTGCTGCCAGTTCCTCTAAATCCTCCGGCGGCAGCGTGCCGTGAGAAAAATTCCGGAGAATGGTATAAACATAACCGGTGTATTGTCCGATGATCTCGCAGAGTGCGGTCTCGTCGTCTTGTTTCAGGCGACAGATCCAATCGGTTTCCATGTTATCACCTCATTTTTGAACGTTCACTTGTATATACACCGATTTTCCGAAAATGTTTCAGGCGCACAGCAAAAAAGAGGCAGCACCCAAACCGGCACTGCCTCTCTGCAATATCTTTTTCAGCTGTCTCTGCGTGTCGCCGCATCATCGAACTGACGAATGCGCAAATGGATTCCCAGGCGGTCTGCCAACTGCTGCGCCGCATCCAGTTCCGGCTTCGGCAGGATGTCCACCACGCTGAACATCACCTGCGGCACATACTGTTTGCAGTCCAGTGCAAACTGCTGCATGGCCGGATATGCCGCTGCGCCGTACTTGGGACGCGTTACCTTGAGGTATTCCTCCTCTGTCCCGGCGTTCAGGCTGACGGAAACGATATCCACCAGACCTTTCAGATCTGCCGCTGTCTTTCTTCCGTGGATCAGGTCAGACAAGCCGTTGGTGTTGATGCGGATAGTCTTGACGCCGCGGCTTTTCAGCAGCTTTGCCGTCTCGCACAGGATGTCCAGACGCTCGGTCGGCTCGCCGTAGCCGCAGAAAACCACCTCGCTATACTGCGAGAGATCTTCCTTGTCCAGTGCCGCCCGGATCTCGTCCATGGACGGCTCATGCTCCAACCACAAAGGATCCGAGCCGTATGCGCCGTCACACATGGTGCGGATACAAAACGTACAGGCACAGGGACAGCGGTTCGTGATATTCAGATACAAGTTTTTGCCTACTGCATAGGCGATCGTCATTGCTTTCTGCATGAAAAATCACTCCTACTTATGATATTTCGTTCCGGACAAGATCTGATAGCCCCGATAGATCTGTTCCAACAGCATTACCCGCGCCAACTGGTGCGGAAATGTCATGGCAGACATGGAGAGCTTGAGATTCGCCCGCTGCTTTACTGCATCAGACAGTCCATAAGAGCTGCCGATCAGAAAAGTTACTGCGCCGCTGTCGCCGCCCTGTGCTGCCTGTTCCAGTTTTTTCGCCAGCCCGGGGCTGTCCAGCTGTTTTCCCTCGATACACATAGCGATGCAAAAGCCCTTGGCACGTTTCAACAGCTCTGCGCCCTCTTTTTCCAGCGCCGCCGCAATTTCCTTTTCCGAAGGATTCTGGGGCAGAGACACCGGCTCCAGTTCCGTGATCTGGAGCTGGCAAAACCGGGACAGCCGCTTTTCGTATTCCTTGCAGGCATCCCGGAGATAGCTTTCCTTGCACTTTCCCAGTGCCACGATCTGTATGGTCTGCATTAGAAGATCACCGCCTGTTCCAATCCCTCCGGCGAAGCTACCTGCAAAAGGAAGTCCTGATTCCGGCGCATCCCCTGTTCCTGCAAGTGCGCCAATACCGTCTGCTGCGCCAGAGGCATGGTGTTATTTTTTTCGCTGAGATGTCCCAGTACGAGACGGGTCGTGCCCCGGGAGATCAGCATTTCCGCAGCGCCGGCGCTGTCTCCGTTGGAGAGATGTCCATACTTTCCGCGGATGCGATCCTGAAGCTGCACCGGATACGGGCCATAGCGGAGCATTTTCGGGTCATAGTTTGCCTCCAGCAGCACCAGGTCTGCACCGGAAACGCCCTTTTCCACCTCCGGTGTCATACAGCCCAGATCTGTGCACACAGCACAGGTCTGACCGTCGGGCATCTCAAACCGATAGCCGCAGCTGCCCGGTGCATCATGCATGGTGGGAAATGCTGTCAACACGGCGCAGTCGGTATGTATGGTCTCGGTGGGAAGGATCTCCCGAAGGTCTACGTCCTGAGGAAACTTATCCGAAAACCGCAGCTGTGCCAGTGTCTCTGCCGTGCCGTATACCGGGACATGGTGCTTTCCCAAAAACACCCGAAGCCCGGCGATGTGGTCGGTATGGGCATGGGTGATGCACACTGCCTGCACGGCCTGTTCGGGAATGTCATGCGCTTCCAGCGACCGCAGCAGCCTGCGGCAGGAGACGCCGGCATCCACCAGTATGCCGCCTGCCGGACTGCCCACAAAAGAGGCATTGCCCTTGCTGGAACTGAACAGAGAATAAAATTTCGACAAAATGAGACCTCCGTTTTTCCACAACAAAAGCCGTCAACCAGGCTGACGGCTTTCCGGATTCTTATTCCTTGCTGCTCAGAGTGCTTCTTTCAGCTCTGCTGCCGCAGCGGATGACGGTTCAGAAACCTTTCGGATGTCCGCACCGATCTGGCGCAGCTTAGCATCCAAATTGGCATAACCGCGCTCAATATGATAAATATCTTCAATTTCTGTCACGCCGTGTGCTGCCAGACCTGCAATAATGAGGGCTGCGCCTGCACGGAGGTCACACGCCTTTACCGGCGCACCGGTCAGCTTTCCGGTACCCTCTACCACAGCGACCTTGCCGTCCACAGAGATATCCGCGCCCATGCGGCGAAGCTCATCCACATACCGGAAGCGCTGTTCCCAGACACCCTCGGTAATGATGCTTGTGCCCTCTGCCAGGGTCAGAAGCGTTGTGATCTGGGGCTGCATATCTGTGGGGAATCCCGGGTGCGGCATCGTCTTGACGTTGGTGCGCACCAACGGGCCGTCTACCCACACACGGACGCTGTCGTCAAACTCCTCCACATTGACGCCGATCTTCCGCATTTTGCTGGTGATCGGCTCCAGATGCTTCGGGATAACATTGGTTACCAGGACATCGCCCTTTGTGGCAGCGGCAGCGATCATAAATGTGCCGGCTTCGATCTGATCCGGGATGACGGAATACACTGCGCCGTGGAGACGATCCACGCCGCGGATCTTGATGACGTCAGTACCTGCGCCCATGATCTCTGCACCCATCGAGTTCAGGAAGTTGGCGAGGTCTACGATATGCGGTTCTTTGGCAGCATTTTCAATGATCGTCAGCCCCTTGGCACGAACTGCCGCCAGCATGGCATTCATGGTCGCGCCCACAGAAACCACGTCTAAGTAGATCTGATTGCCGGTCAGCTGATCTGCCACCAAATCTACCATGCCGTGCTCAATATTGCAGTTTGCGCCCAATGCCGCAAACGCTTTCAAATGCTGATCGATGGGACGATCGCCCAACGGGCAGCCGCCGGGCATAGAGACCCGCGCCTTGCCATAACGTCCCAGCAGCGCACCCAGAAAATAATAGGATGCGCGCATGCGCCGTGCGCTCTCATACGGCACACAATAGTTGGTGAGTCCCATCGCCGAAATGCGGACGGTGGTCTTGCTCAGATATTCCACCTGTGCGCCCATCTCGCTCATGATGCGCAGACTGATGGAAACATCGCTGATATCCGGAACATTTTCCAGAATACAGGGCTCATCACAGAGCAGAACCGCAGGGATCAGTGCGACCGCCGCATTCTTAGCTCCGCTGACTTCTATTTCGCCGGTGAGCCGATGCCCGCCGTGAATGACAAATTTATCCAATTTCGTCTCTCCTTTTTTCTGTGCGCCCAATTGTCCATTGCTGCAACGGCATCGGGAAAGGAACCGACACCGCCCAGATACGGCAGCACATCCGACGTGTCCGCAGGCAAAGGGAATGCCCCGGCGCGCCGTTCCATGATTGCAGCAGGGCGCGTCTGCCCGTTTCGGCAGTGCCGTGCTGTTGTCCGGCATCCTGCGCCATACGCAGACACCGGCCATTCCAAAAAATTCCGGAGCACTCTATCTCCGGCCTGCATACAGCTATAGTTTGTATGCTATCCTCTTTATTATACACGAATCCTGTGCGTTTGTAAAGTAAAAAGCAAGCATTTTTCGCGTTATTTGGAAATATCGACGGAATTTTTCAGTCGCGCAAAAGCGCATTTGTATGGAATACATAAGGGAAAATATGTATTTTTCAAAAACGCATCATTTCATGTCAATTTTTCGCAGAATTTGCCGAATCTGCAAAGTCCGCCCAGATGCCGATCTCCACAGTCTCAATGCGGATATCTTCCTCCGGCGGCGTATAACCGCCCTCACTGGAGGCTGCCTTTGCTGCTGCATGGGTGATCGCATTGATGGTATCGAAGCTCTCATCCCCATACGCCTGAGCAAAAACAGTCATCTGCTGAGAATAGTTCGGCACACCGCCCTGCTCCAGAAATGCCTGGTTGATTTTTTCAGCGTTTTCCGAGACCGATTCCAGTTCCTGTTTGGCAGATTCGTCAAAAGTGATGGAATCACAGACCACAAAGCGCGTCCCGCAATAGGTGGTCATCTTACCGCTCAGTCTGTCCCAGAAACTGCCCTCCTGCGAAGTGGTGGGTACACAGAATGCGCCGCGGAACGGCCACAGATCGCCGCTGGTCTCCCGCTCTACCTTTTCATAGGTATCGTCTGCGCCGTCCGCCAGAGAGCCGTCCGGGTTGGTGCTTCCTGCCTCGAAGTACACGCCGTCCTCTACGGAGAACACATAAGTATCATTATAATAGCCGGACTCCGCCAGTTCGGTGAACTGCTTCACATAGTTGGGTGCCTGCTCCGGAAACAGCTCTGCGGTGATAACGCCGGCAGAGGTCGTAATCTTCATGGCAGGCGCATCGTCCTTCGGTTCGTCCAGCTGAATCAGTTCCACCTGGCTCATATCCACAAAGGTCTTGCGTTCCTGCTCCATATAGGTGCAGCAGGAGAACACGCCCACACAGAGCAGCGTCATCACGACCATCAGGATAAAGATTCTTGTGATTGCTTTTTTATGTTGTTTGAGTGCCATAGTCGTCCTTTCGGGGAAATGTCAAAGCTCTCAGAGCTTTGTGATCTCTGTGCCCTGCCGTGTTTCCCGGACAGCATAGCCCAGTTCTGCGATAGCATCCCGGAGCCGGTCTGCCTCAGCGAAATCCTTTGCCTTTCTGGCAGCCTTGCGCTGTTCCACCAGTTCGGTGACTTCAGCCGGGATCTCGTCTGCCTTTTTCCGGTTGTACAGCAGACCCATAACGCCGGTCAGCTCATCGAACAGCTTTGCGCCGGCTTCCAGCTGTTCCCTGGAGGTGGAAGCGTCTGCGCTCATGCGGTTCAGGTCGCGCACCAATTCAAAGATGGCGGTCATACCGTCTGCGGTATTGAGGTCATCGTCCATGGCGGTGATAAACTGTTCCTTGCGCTTGGCGAATGTCTCTGCGGCCTCGGATGTCACCTCGCCGGACTTTGCCGCAGCGATAGCGCGATCCAGGGTATCCCGGCAGACATACAGCCGCTCCAGAGATGCCTTGCAGGCATCCAGCAGTTCCTTGCAGTAGTTGATGGGGCTGCGGTAGTGCGCCTGCACCATCATATAGCGGATCACTTCATAGCCGTACTGCTCTGCCACTTCCCGAACGGTAAAGAAGTTGCCCAGAGATTTGGACATCTTCTTGTTGTCGATGTTGATATAGCCATTGTGCATCCAGTAGTGTGCAAAGGGCTTGCCGTTTGCGGCTTCGCTCTGTGCGATCTCGTTTTCGTGGTGGGGAAAGATCAGATCCTGACCGCCGCAGTGGAGGTCAAAGGTCTCGCCCAGATAGTGACAGGACATAGCAGAGCATTCGATATGCCAGCCCGGTCTGCCCTTGCCCCAGGGAGAATCCCAGTAGGGTTCACCCGGCTTTGCTGCCTTCCAGACTGCGAAGTCCAGCGGCTCTTCCTTGCCGTCGTTGATGTCGATTCTTGCGCCTGCCTGCAATTCCTCAATAGGCTGACCAGACAGCTTGCCGTAGCCCGGGAAAGAAGAAGTCCGGAAGTAAACGTCGCCGTTGGCAGCGGCATAGGCGTGGCCGGAATCCACCAGCTTTTTTACAATATCGATGATGAGATCCATGCAGTTGGTGACGGTGGGGTGCACATCAGCATCCATGACGTTCAGTCCGTGTGCATCGGTCTTATACTCCGCGATATAGCGCTTTGCAATCTCTGCCGCAGTCGTACCCTCTCCATTTGCCTTTTTGATGATTTTGTCATCTACGTCCGTAAAGTTCTGCACATAGGTAACGGTATAACCGCGGTATTTCAGATACCGGCGCAGCACATCAAACGCGCAGATAGGACGGGCGTTTCCGATGTGGATATAGTTGTATACGGTAGGGCCGCAGGCATAGATACCCATATGTCCGGCCTCCATGGGGACGAGTTCTTCTTTTTTTCGTGTCAGCGTATTATAGATCTGCATGACGATCGACTCCTTTTATGGATTTTCGGCAGAAAAGTCTCTGCCGGTTTTTTATTGAAATAAGAATTGCTGAAATTCTGCCATCGACGGAAAAATTTTTACCGTCAGCCGTTCGATCTCCGGGGTCGGCGGCAGAAGATCGGGGATCATCACCGGACGCATCCCGGCAGCAGCGGCGGCGCGGATGCCATTGTAGGAATCCTCCACGGCATAAGTTTCTGCCGGGTCAGCGCCCAGGGCACGGCATGCCGTGAGATAGATCTCCGGGTCGGGCTTGCTGCGGCGCACCATATCGCCGCCGATGATCTCATGGAACATCTGCTCCAAACCGAAATGCTGCATCTCCTCCCGAACGACTGCCGCCCTGGTGGAAGAGGCGATGGCGGTTTTCCAGCCATGCTGCCGCAGGGCATCCAGAATTTCCCGGACACCGGGCTTTAGCTCCAGCTTGCCTTCCCCGACGTTTTCCCAGTATCTCGCAGACATCTCCGTCTTATAGGTGTCATAGGGAAAGTCTGCACCGTATTTTTCCAGAAACAGCTGCCGGGACTTTTCGGCGTTTGTGCCGAGACAGCGGAGACAGACCTCCCGGACATCCGGAATGCCATGGATCTCTGCGGTCTGTTCCCAGCTGCGCAGTACCAGCGCCTCAGAATCGAACAGCACGCCGTCCATATCGAATACCACACACTGCACGGCTGTATCCTCCGATCAATCTTTGCTTTCCTGCTTTTCCTTTTTCTCCTGGCTTTCCAGCTTAGACATCTCCGTCCGCAGACATGTCACCGCGGATTTCAGCATGGTGATGTCCTCCATGGTCAGATCCGGCATGTGGATCTGATCCAGATCCTGCTGCTGCACCTTCTGGCCTGCCATCCGGGCAATTCGCGCCGGAACGCCCACGGCGGTACAGTTGTCGGGAATATCCTTCAGCACCACTGCATTGGCAGCGACCTTGACGTTGTTCCCAATGTTGATGGGGCCGAGCACCTTTGCGCCGGCGCCCACCATGACGTTGTCCCCCAGCGTAGGATGCCGCTTGCCTTTGTCCTTGCCGGTGCCGCCCAGAGTCACGCCCTGGTACAGCAGGCAGTTGTCACCGATAATGGTGGTCTCGCCGATCACCACGCCCATGCCGTGGTCGATGAACAGACCTTTTCCGATCTGCGCACCGGGATGGATCTCGATGCCGGTCTTGTGTCTTGCGCGCTGGGATATGATGCGCGCAATGGTATAGAATTTGTGCTGATAGAACCAGTGGGCACGCCGATAGCTGCGCACTGCTTTCAGCCCGGAGTAGGTCAGCAGAATCTCAAAGCTGCTGCGTGCCGCCGGGTCTTTTTCCTTGACGATGGCGATATCTTCCCGAAGCTGTCGAAACATATTCCAATGTCACCTCCCAAAATTGTCCATGCACCTGCCTGCAATAAAAAACGCCTCTGCAAGTGCTTTTTGCAATACACTTCCAGAGGCGGAAAAATTCTTCCACGGTTCCACTCTGATTTCTCACTCAACAGAGCACACCCCAAACGGAGATACTCCTTTGCCGATAACGGGGCATGCCGGACACGGATACTCCGGTGCCGCTGCACCTTTCCCCATGCCAACGGGGAATGCGGCGTGACACCGATTCCCGTCGCAGTTGCACTTCGTCCCGGCACAGGGCATTGTTCCACCAACCCAATGCTCTCTGTGTGCGCTGCCGCCGGAATTACTCTCACTGCTGCGTTGTTGTATCACTACTATTATATGCGATTTCCGCGGTTTTGTCAATGGATTTTTTGAAAACACCACAGCCGTCACTGCGGCGGCATCACAGGCGGCACAGCGCCGGAAGCTGCCTTTTCTGCGGCATCGTTCCGCCACGCCATCAGTGCAATGGCAGCAGCAGCCGGCAGCACGATCATCAGTGTGACTGAGATGAAGTTCAGCGGGATCCAGCCCAGGGCATAGTCTCCGCCGAATGTGGAAAAGCTGTTGACCGCGAAATGCATTATCATAGAAAAGACGATGGACTTATAGTGATGTGCCACCCAGCCCAGCACCAGTCCGCCGAAAAAGGCATACACGCCCTGCACCCAGTTCATATGCGCCACGCCGAACAAAAACGCCTGGAGCAGATTTGCCGCCCAGAATCGTCCGAACGCCTTTTCCGCATACTTCATGGTCAGTCCCCGGAAGATCAGTTCCTCGCCGATGGGCGCCAATAAAACAGTGGCGAAGATCACCATGTAATTTGTGCCGATGCCGGACTGTTCCATCATGGCATAGGTCTCTTCCACCATGTCCGGGAACAGCAGGGTCTCCAGTCCCGAAGTGCCGCTGCTGAATACACTCATCAGGATACCCAGAACGAACGCCATTATAATTGGCTCCGGCTTCAGCTTTCGTGTCGTCTCCCGCAGCGCCGGCCGCGGCTTCTGAAAACTCAGACGATACCAGAAGGCAAAGCCTATCGCTGCCAGCAAATGCGTCATTGCCGTGGCAATGGGAACGCTGGAAGAGACGATTCTCTCATAGGACGACATAATGTCCTGCGCTCTGCCACTCTGAAAAATGTCCACAAAAATGACAACGAAAACCGCCAGGACAGAGACCAGGATCTGCACAGCAAAAAAGCTTACCAGCGGCAACAGCGAAAGGAAAAAATTCGCCACACGCCCCGGTTCTTTTTTCGGCCGTGGCTGATATTGCTGCTGCGGATACGGCTGCTGTGGATAAGGCTGCTGCGGATAGCCGTAACCGTTCTGCGGCTGCTGTGGGTAGGGCTGCTGCGAATAGCCATAGCCGTTCTGCGGCTGTTGTGGGTAGGGCTGCTGCGGATAGCCATAGCCGTTCTGCGGCTGCTGTGAGTAGGGCTGCTGCGGATAACTGTAGCCGTTCTGCGGCGGCTGTTGGGGCGGCTGCTGCGGAGTTGGGTTGGGGGATTGCTGCGGATTCTGCTGTTCCATAACGATTCCTTTCTAAGAAGTCTATTCCCTATATTTTCTATACCGTATTGTAGCATATTCCAAAGCATTCGTCAAGACGGTGCACACGGTTCCCCACGCAAAAAGCCGGACTGCTTTCCGCAATCCGGCTCTTCGTGGATATCTGCTGTATGCATATGGGAATGCCAGTCCTTATACCGATGCATTTTGCTGCATGCCGGTATACAACAGGTAGTACCTTCCCTTTTCTGCCATCAGCTTTTCGTGGCTGCCGCGCTCGATGATGCGTCCATGATCCAGTACCATGATAACATCGGAATTCTGGATGGTGGAGAGACGGTGGGCAATGACAAATACCGTTCTGCCATGCATCAGCGCATCCATGCCTGCCTGGACGATACGCTCTGTCCGGGTGTCGATGGATGAGGTCGCTTCGTCCAGGATCATGACCGGCGGATCTGCCACTGCGGCTCTGGCAATGGAAAGCAGCTGGCGCTGTCCCTGAGACAGTCCGGAGCCATCCCCGGACAAAACCGTATTATAGCCGTCCGGCAGCAGCATGATAAAGTGGTGCGCGTTGGCGCGTTTTGCCGCCGCGATGCATTCCTCATCGGTAGCGTCCAGTCTGCCGTAGCGGATGTTGTCCATGACCGTTCCGGTAAACAGGTTGACATCCTGCAAAACGATGCCCAGCGAGCGCCGCAGATCAGGCTTTTTGATCTTATTGATGTTGATGCCGTCATAGCGGATCTTGCCGTCTGCCAGGTCATAGAACCGGTTGATCAGGTTGGTGATGGTGGTCTTTCCGGCGCCGGTCGCGCCCACAAACGCCACCTTTTCGCCGGGCTTTGCGTACAGGCTCACGTCATGCAGTACGATCTTCTCCGGCACATAGCCGAAGTCCACATCAAAGAACTGCACATCGCCCTCCATCCGGGTATAGGTGACTGTGCCGTCTCCGTGAGGATGCTTCCACGCCCACACACCGGTGCGGTGGTCGGTCTCCGTGAGAACGCCGTCTTTTTCTTCGGCATTGACCAATGTCACATACCCCTCGTCGGTCTCCGGTTCTTCGTCCAGCAGATCGAAAATACGGCCTGCACCGGCAAGTGCCATAACGATAGCGCTCGCCTGCTGAGAGATCTGGCTGATGGGCATGGTAAAGCTGCGGCTCAGCTGCAAAAAGGCTGCGATCGCACCCAGTGTCAGACCGCCTACACCGCGAAACGCCAGTGCGCCGCCCAGCATCGCCAGCAGCACATACTGCACATAACCCAGGTTGTTCATAATCGGCATCAGAATGTTGGCGAAGCTGTTCGCCCAGGCGGCATTCCGGAACAATTCCTCGTTGTGCTCGTCGAAGCCCTCTTTGGTCTCCTCCTCGTGACAGAACACCTTAATGACCTTCTGGCCGTGGATCATCTCTTCGATATAGCCGTTTACCGCACCGATGGACTGCTGCTGCTTGACGAAAAACGCACCGCTCTTGCCGCCCACAAACTTGGTAATCAGCATCATCACTGCCACAAACGCCAGCACAAACAATGTCAGCCAGATGCTCAGCCGCACCATTGCCACAAACACGGCAATGACGGTGACAATGGAGGAAAAGATCTGGGGCACGCTCTGCGCCAGCATCTGCCGGAGCGTATCGGTATCATTGGTGTACAGACTCATGATATCGCCGCTGGCGTGGGTGTCGAAAAAGCGGATGGGCAGCGTCTGCATGTGAGAGAACATCTCGTCCCGGATGGTTTTCAGGATACCCTGCGCCACAACTACCATAAGGCGGTTATAGAACAGCGTTCCCAGAATCCCGGCGGCATAGAGCACGCCCAGTTTTATCAGCGCCCCGGCAAGTCCGGAAAAGTCCCGGCTGCCGCTCAGCAGCATGGGAGAAATATAGTCATCGATCAGCGTTTGCAGAAATGTGGAACCTGCAACACCGGCAACTGCACTAATTAAAATGCAGACAAACACCAGGATCAGCTGAAGCCAATACTTTTTCATATAGGACAGCAGGCGCACAAAGCTCTTTCCTGCGCCCTTTGCCGCACCGGGCATCATTACGCCCCGCGGCGGCGGCCCTCCCTGTGGTTTCTGACTCATTGCGGAACACTTCCTTTCTGCTGAGACTCATAAACTTCCCGATAGATGGCATTGTTTTGCAGCAGTTCCTCGTGTGTGCCGATGCCGGACACCTTGCCCTCATCGAGAACCAGGATGCGGTCTGCATCCATCAGCGAGGACACACGCTGCGCAATGATGATCTTGGTGGTATCCGGGATCTCGTCCCGGAGCGCCTGCCGGATGCAGGCATCTGTATGCGTATCCACCGCACTGGTGGAATCGTCCAGAATCAGGATCTTCGGCTTTTTCAGCAGCGCCCGTGCGATGCAAAGCCGCTGCTTCTGACCGCCGGATACATTGGTGCCGCCCTGCTCGATATAGGTGTCATAGCCGTCCGGGAAGGTCTGGATGAACTCGTCTGCATGCGCCAGGCGGCAGACACGCTGCATTTCTTCGTCGGTGGCATCGGGATTGCCCCAGCGGAGATTCTCCTTGATCGTGCCGGAAAACAGCACATTCTTCTGGAGCACCATGGCGACCTCCTCCCGGAGCGTCTCCACGTCATACTGCCGCACATCCACGCCGCCTACCTGCACTGTGCCGATGGTAGCATCATACAACCGAGGGATCAGCTGTACCAGAGAGCTTTTGGCGCTGCCTGTGCCGCCCAGAATGCCCAGTGTCATGCCTGCCGGAATGTGCAGATCCACATCTTCCAGGCAGCATTTGTCCTCGCGCTTGCTATAGCTGAAGCTGACATGGTCAAAGTCGATGCTGCCGTCCGGCACTTCGGTAACAGCATCCGCCGGGCTGACGATATCGCTCTCTTCGTCCAGGATCTCTACGATACGCTCGCAGGAGGCACGGGACATGGTAATCATAACGAACACCATGGACAGCATCATCAGGCTGGACAAGATCTGGATGGCATAGGTCATCAGGCTCATGAGCTGACCGGTAGTCAGTGTCCGGCTCACGATCATTCTTGCGCCGAACCAGGACACCAGGATCAGACAGGCATACATGCAGAACTGCATCAGAGGACTGTTAAACGCCAGCCGCTTTTCTGCCTTGGAAAAGTCCTGATAGATATTCTCTGAAATATTCGAGAACTTCTGGATCTCGTGATCCTCCCGGACAAAAGATTTCACCACGCGGATGCCGTGGAGGTTCTCCTGTGTCACGTTATTCAGCTTATCATATGTCTTGAACACCCGCTCAAAAATGGGGTGCACCCGTGTCATAATGAAATACAGTCCCACACCCAGTACCGGAATCGCTGCCAGATAGATCAGTGACAGCTTTGTACTCAGCCGGAACGCCATGACCATGGAAAAGATCAGCATGACTGGTGAGCGCAGCGCAATGCGAATCACCATCTGATAGGCGTTCTGCACATTGGTCACGTCTGTAGTCAGACGGGTGACAATGCTGGCTGCGGAAAACTTATCGATATTGGAAAAGGAATAGGTCTGCACATGGTGGAACATATCATGCCGCAGATTCCGGGCAAAGCCGGCAGAGGCAAACGCCGCAAAATGCCCGGCAAGTGCGCCGAAAATCAGAGAGAGCACACAACATACTAACAGGATCCAGCCATAGTGCATCACTGCATCCATGCCGCCTGCGCCGTCAATGCCCTCGTCGATCAGCTTTGCCATCAGCAGCGGGATCACCACTTCCATGACAACCTCCAGCACTACAAACAGCGGAGACAGCAAAGAAAACAGCTTAAATTCCCGAATGGATTTCATCAGTTTTGCGATCATTCGCCGCGACCTCCTTTACAAGTCCATTTTTGCGAAACATCATCTCCCAGATTCTTCCGCATTTGCTTGGCGACCCGGAGAAATGCCTCCTGATCCTCCTCCGAGATGCCGCGCGCCAGCATTTTTTCAAAGCCGGCAATGTCCGACTCGATCTGACAATGCAGATCTTTCGCCTTTTGTGTCAGCACAATACGCTTGAGCCGCGCGTCCTGCGCCACGCTTTCCCGCTGGATCAGCCCGTTTTTCTCCATCAGCTGTAAAGTCACCGTCACTGTGGAACGACTAATGGAAAACGCCTTTTCGATATCCCGCTGAAACACATCCCGTTCCTGATTCTCATACAGATACCGGATGAGATAGCCGTGCATGCCTGTCAGACGGTCTGCGTCCTGGTGCGCCGCAGAATAGCCGCGCTGCCGTGCCATCAGCTTTTCCAGCCGGTGAATTTCCAGTCCCAAATGCCGCATCTCTGCCTCCTTTCTGCACCGTTTCGGCGCTTGTTATTTTTGTTTAGCATAAAACAGTTTAATGCAAAACTGTTTACTGTAAAACTATTTTAGCACACTCCCCGAGAATGTCAAGGGTGCATTTTTAAAGTTTACACTTTTTTCAAAAAGCTGCCGATTTGACAAAGGCAAGGGGAAAATGGTATACTATAAGCAGCATCAAAGAAGGAGGGTTTCTTCTTGAAAAAATACCGCTATTATTTACCGCCCCGGTCGAAGCTGCCTTTTGCGACAGGGATCCTCGCCGGGCTGCTGGGACTGAATACCATATACACACTGTTTTCCATGCCCTATTACACCCACTACTGGGACTATTGGGCAACCCTGATCGCCGGTGTCCTGCTGTGCGTATTTTGCTTTCTCTTTCGGCAGCGGCACACAGAACTGACACTGATCCCGGCGGCAATGCTGGCGCTGATCGCCTGCTTTACCCCAAACCTGATCCATTGGATGGAGGTAGGCCTGTTCTTTCTGCTGCTTCTGGAATGGCTGGTACAGCTGCCGAAGTGGGTGGGCACGCTCTGCCGGCTGGCAGGCGTGGTCTTGACCGGGATCGGCGGCATCGCCATTCTTGCGCCAATGCTGGAACGCATCCAGACGCTCTCCGAAAAGGGCATCGCCACAGCAGATTTTGTGCTTCCCTTTGTTGTCCGGAGTCTGGGCGGCGACCTGATGATCCTGCTGTCGTTTTTGCTGATGGTGTTCGCAATGCGTCCCCACATTCTCCCCGGCTGGATGGACGAGGGAGACCGGTACGACCGCATCTGGGAATAGCACCTATGCCATATCCAAAACAAAAACCGTACCCTGGTATGTGCCGGGGTACGTTTTTTTCTATCTGTGTGACGCATTTATGCGCGTTTTTGTTCTTCCATGCAGTGCAGGATGCCGTCCCGCAATGCTTCCGGGCTGCCCATTTCCACAAAGGTGATGCCCGGCATGCCGTCCGTATAGCGTTCCCGTGTAGCGGCATTGTCGCCCAGGATCATGGGCTTTTCCATTGCCTCATAGATATACGCCTTACCGGGAATGGTGCGGTTCGCCTTGCCGTTTTCTTTGTTGAAGTGTCCGGCGAGGCAGAGGTCTGCCTGGCTGATGCGCTCCGCCAGCTCCGGCTGCGAAAGCCACCGGATATAGGTGATGTTGTCGCTCTCTGTGGGCGTGACCTTTTGGTCAACAGGCCCGATAAAGTAAAAGTGAATCCGAGGATCATCCGCCAACAGCGCCATTGCCTGCATGATGACATCCACGCCCTGCACCGGCAGTACGCTGCCGAAATACAGCACGATAAACTGCTCTTTCAGCTCCGGCGGCTTCACCTGCGGACGGGGATAATAGATACTGGTGTCCGCGTCCAGATACAGCGTTTCAATGGCGGAACGTGCCTTGCCGAACTCCGCGGAGAAATAATCCCCGTGAGCGTTAGTATCGCTGATAACATGGTCTGCTAGCTTCAGTGTCCGGGTGTCGATCCAGTGACAGAACTTTGCGCCGAGAGAACCGGGGCGCAGCTTTTTCCGGTCGCAAACCATAGTATCATAGACCGAAATGAAAAAGTCGATGTCCACCGTCTTTTTCCGAAAACGGTGCGCAAACAGCGGCAGCACCAGTTGGGGCGCAAAGCCCAGAAAGACAGCATCAAATGGCTTCATGGACATGGTGCAGAGCTTTCCGTACACATGGAGCAGCCGCTTGGCATAGCTCTTTTCCCGGCTGCCCAGAACAGTCACGCTTTTTGCGGTCTGCTTGATGAGCCGTATTTCCTGGGTGTTCCGGAGATAGTCCAGGTTTTTCGTCGTGACGAACAGTACGTTCTGATTTTCATAAGACTGCAAGATACTGCCCTGCCTTATGCCACAGAGTTGACGAACATGTCATAGATGCAGCGGATCGCCTGCTCAAAGTCCGTTTCCTTTACGGCAACAATGACATTCAGCTCACTGGAGCCCTGGTCGATCATGCGGACATTGATGTGTGCGTGCGCCAGTGCCGCAAAAATTCGTGCAGCAACGCCGCGTGTCCGGCACATGCCGCGGCCAACTACAGCGATCAGTGCGATGCCGTCCTCGGTCTCGATGCTGTCCGGTTGTACTGCCTTGATGATCTCGGTGCGGATCTCTTCTTCCAGACCGTTCAGGTGCTCAGAATCCACGATCACTGTCATGGAGTCGATGCTGGACGGCATGTGTTCCAGCGGGATCTGATGTTCCGACAGCACATTCAGCACGTCGCGGCAGAAACCGATCTGGCTGTTCATCAGATCCTTGTGGATATTGATGGAGGTGAAATCTTTCTTGCCGGCAATACCAGTGATGGTATAAGCAGACAGTTCCTCATCGGTGCTGTCCGGTACGATCATCGTGCCCGGCTCTTCCGGTGCATTGGTGTTGCGGATATTGATGGGGATGCCTGCGGAACGTACCGGGAAAATCGCAGCCTCGTGCAGAACCGATGCACCCATATAGGACAGCTCGCGCAGTTCGGTATAGGTGATGGTGCGGATCACTGCCGGATTGTCTACGATACGGGGATCTGCAACCAGGAAGCCGGAAACATCTGTCCAGTTCTCGTACAGCGAAGCCTTGACTGCGCCGGCTACGATAGAACCGGTGACATCGCTTCCGCCGCGGGAGAAGGTCTTGACGTAGCCGTCTGCGCCGCAGCCGTAGAAACCGGGAACTACAGCATTTTCCAGATTGTTCAGGCGCTCGCGGAGCACCTTCTCAGTCTTTTCATCATTCAGGCTGCCGTCCGGCTGGAAGAAGATCACTTCTGCCGCATCCACAAAAGGAAAGCCCAGATATGCAGCGATGACCTTGCCGTTCAGATATTCGCCGCGGCTTGCCGCATAGTCCTTTCCGGCGCGCTTTTTGAAGTTCTCTGCGATCTCCGCAAATTCTGCATCCAGAGAAAAATCCATGCCCAGACCGGCAATGATATCGTTATACCGTGCCCGGATTGCATCCAGCGCATCGGAAAAATCCAACCCCTGTTCTGCCAGGTCATAGCAGGTGTACAGCATATCGGTGACCTTGATGTCATCAGAAAAGCGCTTGCCCGGTGCAGACGGTACAACATAGCGCCGCTGCGGGTCTGCCTTGATGATCGCCGCTGCCTTCTGGATCTGATTGGCGTCTGCCAGACTGCTTCCGCCGAATTTTACTACTTTCGTTGCCATATGTCTCACTCTGAGAGAAGCCCGGATCGGCTTCTTCTCGCTCCTTACTAAATTGATATTTACGGCTGTTTTCGGAGAGCCGCCGACTCCTGCGGATGCCTTTTTTCTGCGGCATCACACGATACTATATTAGTATATTGTTTTTCCGACAAAAAATCAATAGGGAAATACGACAATTTTTCCCCGTTTTTATTTGTGTTTTTGGTGAATACGCTTGTATTTATCCGGCGGACAAATTTTGAGACCGCCATTTTTCCTGTGCCGTCGTTCACGCATCGTCTTTTTTCATAAATATACGGTACACATTTTGTGCAGTCTGTATATTCCATTGTATGAAAGGTGCAAATTATCCGAACATATAGGTTTCATCCTATGATTATGCCAAAAAAAGATATTAGACGCCGGACGCAAACCGTGGTATACTGAATAAGGCGAAAGCGAACGACGGCTTTCACAAGACCGCACAGGAGGACATAACAATGGGTGGAATTTTAGAAACGGCAATGCTGATCTGCTTCGGCTGTTCCTGGCCGATCAATCTGGTGAAAAACTACAAGTGCCGCAGTGCAAAGGGTATGAGCCTGCCGTTCATTCTCCTGCTGATGATCGGCTATATCGCCGGCATCTGCGCCAAGTTCATCATCGGCGTCAATGTACACAACGCCTATGTTCTGGTGGTCTACCTGCTGAACCTCGCCATGGTAACTGCAAATCTGTTCGTCTACTTCCGCAACTGCGCGCTGGATCGCAAGGCAGAGCTTTGCGCCGAAGAAGTGCAGGAGGATGATACCGCAATGGATCTGCTGGCTGCTTCTGTGGCAGAACAGGTACAGCAGCGCACCAAGGAGCGTCCCCGTGTCATGCGTCCCAAGGCTGCCGGAAACGCTGCGATGCTGGACTATGTCCAGTGGGGCAAGACGTTTGAAGAATAAGTGAAGATACCTCTCCCCTGGAAGCTGCACACTTCTACACGCATCTTTTGTGTGCGGTTTCCTTTCCAATCGCCTGTTTGCTCGAACAGGCTGCATATATCCCACGCAAAAGGCTGATCTGTTTTTATGGGTCAGCCTTTTGCGTTTGCGCTTTTTCCAAAGATTTTGTATATATTGCACATAAGATTCTCAACTTTGTATATTGACATTGGAATTTCAACCAGTTATAATAAGAGTATGCGCGCAGCATACCGCTGTGCGGAGAATGTATGCAGCCTGTGCCGTATTTTCTGGCGCACAGGCAAGATGACACACGAGGTGAATGTTTATGAAGAAGGAACTGACAGCATGGCTCACGGCAGCTGCCGCAGGGCTGTCCATGGTGACCGCAGCGCTCCCGCAGACGGCACTGTCTGCATCCGCCGCCGGAAGCATCCAGGTGGAATATCTGGATCGCGGCATCTCCGCCATCAACACCGGTTCGGGAATGCTGGTCAGCTGGCGTTTTCTCGCCAACGATTCCGACAGCGCCGTATTCCAGCTGTACCGGAACAGCACACTGATCTATACCAGCAACGCCGGAGAGTCCACCTGTTATCTGGACAAAAGCGGCAAAAGCACGGATCAATACCGGGTGGACACTGTGGAAGGCGGCAAGGTAGTCTCCACTGCCAACTGCACCATGATCTCTAACCAGAACTATTTTCAGCTGAATCTGGATCCGCCAACCGGCAGCGGCTGTACCTATTCTCCCAATGACTGTTCTGTCGGCGATGTGGACGGCGACGGCATGTACGAGATCTTTATGAAATGGGATCCCTCCAACTCCAAGGACAATTCCCAGAAGGGAAAGACCGGAAATGTATTTATCGACTGCTACCGTCTGGACGGCACACGGCTGTGGCGCATCGACCTGGGCAAAAACATCCGTGCCGGCGCGCACTATACCCAGTTTTTCGTGGCAGACTTCGACTGTGACGGAAAGGCGGAGATGACCTGCAAAACCGCAGACGGTACTGTAGACGGCAAGGGCAAGGTCATCGGCGATGCCTCCAAGGATTATCGAAATTCCAGTGGCTATGTCCTCTCCGGCCCGGAATATTACACGCTGTTCGACGGCAGCACCGGTGCAGCCCTGGACACCATCGACTATGAACCGGGACGCGGCACGGTCTCCAAATGGGGCGACAGCTACGGCAACCGCGTAGACCGCTTCTGGGGCACTGTGGCATACCTGGACGGCAGCAAGCCCAGCGTCGTTACCGGACGGGGCTATTATACCCGGATGACTGCCACTGCCTATGATGTGGTCAACAAAAAATTGGTGAAGCGTTGGGCATTCGACACCGGAAACGACAAGAGTGCAGCCGGCTATGGCGACGGCAACCACAACAGCATGGCAGCCGATGTGGACGGCGACGGCAAGCAGGAGATCATCACCGGCTCGACCTGTATCGACGACAACGGCAAGGTGCTGTGGTGCCTGAACAAGGGTCACGGCGATGCCATGCATCTGGGCGATTTTCTGCCGAACCGCCAGGGACAGGAACTGTGGATCTGCCACGAGGATAAACCATACGGCGCAGGGCAACCGCACGAAAAAAATCGAGAAATATGTTATAATTGACAAAAGAGAA
>CAVAQT010000031.1:0-34630 GCA_963590855.1 Ruminococcus bromii | reverse complement strand
GCTATAATATGCACATGCAGTATTTCCCACGACACACAGTTCTCCCTCAGAGGAAAATCCGGATTTTACACTCAATGTTTCCAACGGCAGAGAAGTCCATTTGGTATCCACCTGATTGAACAATACGCTTGTGATGGTACTGTTCATTACGCCGTTTTCCACCTGTACTGAGGTGAAGCATAGTCCGTCATTATCGTTATGGAATGCAACATCCACGACGTATTCTACGCAATTGCGCTGATAAACACGCTTTCCGGTGTTGTCATATACCAAAATAGAACATGCATAGGAACTGGACTCTGTAATCAATGCCACAGAACCATTACTGCTGACAGTGCCGGAAATGATGTTGTCATCCACGGATTTACTGTAGACGTTTTTATGCTTGGTATCCAGACGAAACGATGTACCGCCGCTCTCGTACAGCAGCGCGTATTTTCCGGAAGATTGCAGCATTGCATTCTGAAAGGCATGCTGTCGAGTATCTCCCGTATCTCCGTGCAGCGAATAAGTGTCCAAATAGGCATCATGCAGCAGGAAGAGCGTGTCATCTACAATATTTACCTGATAGTTGGAATTGCCGGAAATCGTCAGCGGAAAGTTCCCTTCTGCCAGTGTACCGTCATTTTGTGTTACCGAATCATAGCGGCTTCCGATCCCCTCCAGTTTTGGGATCCACATGTCACGCTGCATGTACAGATAGCCGCAGAATCCAGCGAGCAGCAAAAATATCAGCAAATTCCGAAAGGCGCGCAACTTGCTGCGGCGCTTTCGTTTTTCGATCATATCATCTGAATCATAACTCATGATTTTTGGCGATCTCCTTTCTGAACGGACTTATTGGACATCCTCATAGAACACCCGATTCAGGTAGAGCCCGTGTGCCTGTGCTGTGATTCCAGCAAGGATACGATTCTTGGATGCCAACAGGTCATCCAATTCTGAGACGGCAATGCGTCCTTCGTTTACACTTAACAGTGTTCCGACCAGTATCCTAACCATATTATACAGAAAACCATTTCCTTTGACAAGCAATATCACCGTATTTTCTTGCTTTTCTATGGTTATGTCGTAGATTGTGCGAATGGTATTCTGCTTTTCTGTATAGTTTGTACAAAACGTGGCAAAGTCGTGCTCTCCGATAAAATGCTTTGCAGCTTCCTGCAAAAGCGGGATATCCATTTTCCTTCGGTACAACAGTTCTAGGTCTGTAGTAAAGGGGTTCTTGCTCTCACTGTTGTGAATGCGGTACATGTATTCCTTGGCTTTGCAGCTGAAACGGGCATGAAAATCCGCCGGCATTTCCTCCACGCGATAAATGGAGATATCCTCCGGCAAATAGCCGCAGGCGCCGCGGATAAAATTGCGTTCCGGCAGGTTCTTTTCGGTTTGCAGTGTAAAGCAATACTCCCGGGCATGTACACCGGTATCCGTCCGGGAACAGCCCTGGATGGTGACTGGTTCATTCAGCAGTTTGGATAGCGCATCCTCTACCACTTCCTGTACTGTAATGCCGTTTGGCTGCCGTTGATAGCCGTGATATTTCGTTCCGCGAAAGCTCATTGTTACTTTCAGATTTCTCATGCTTGTGTTTCCTCCGCATTTTCTGATTCCGTTGTTTTTGTCTCTTCCGGCAGTGCGGCAGAAACCGGTGTCAGAAATGTTTTGCCCCGTTTTTTCTCGACTACATAGGAAGCAGCAAGAAGCAGGACTACTGCGCCGGTACAGCAGATACCAGCTGCAAATCCCTTTGGGCAATACTTCAATGTAATGGTGTGTGTTCCGGCTGGAACTGAGACCGCGGTCATAGCTTCTCCGACTGGCGTAATCTCTGCCTTTTCCCCATCAACTTCTGCGCGCCAACTGGAATCGTACGGAATTGAGAAGTAACATAGTCCATCAGCGGGTGCGGTCATTGTTCCGGTCAGTTTGGTATCGGAAAAATCTGTAAGGGAAATCCCGCCGTCCCGCAGCGCTGCATATCCTTCTTCCAGTACCGCTTGGTTCATTTCATAAACATATACTGTAACAGAGCCGGAAACTGCATCCGCAGGCAGGTTGACAGAAAGGCTTGCAGAAACACCGCCCGGAACAGTCCCCATAGAGAAGAGGTACGGCTGGTTGCCGTTGTTGTATGATCCGACATAGCTTCCATTTTGCTGCACTGTAACACCGGAACCCTTGGAGACATTCATATACCCATAAAGAGAAGCTTCTTTGGGTGTCACATAATTATATTGCAATGTTCTGGTTTCGGCTGCTGCGTCTGCCTGATAGGTGTATCTGCCGTAGTCATTTTTTACAGCGTCTGCACCAGTGTATGCTACACTGTCTACTTCTACGCGGGTAAACAGCGGTGTTTCGATTCCAGTTGCCAGACGGAACAGGGTATTCTGATTTTCAAACGGATTGGCATCGGGCAATGTTTCATAAGTGCCGAGTGCTTCGTTTGTCCAGAACCCAATGGGCATGTCGTATTGATTGCGGTAAGCGGTGCTGCCGTTTTGTGCTGTAATCTGCTGCCATTCTACGGTGTCCAAAACAGAGCCGTTTCGGTTAATCAGATAGCGGATACCGGTAAACATGTTTGTAACTGGTGTACCGCCGCCGTAATAATATCGGTTCCCTGCTTCAGAAGCCGGCAGCCCCAATGCACGCATCCACTTAGTAACACTTTCATTTGCCATCGATGAAAATTGGGACAATCCATGATATCCGTACAGTGCCGGATCATTCAGCGTATACCATGTGGACATTTCGGTACGATAGAACAGCGTTTCATCTTGCTGTGCAATCTGCTGCAGCAATGATTCTGCATCGGTATAGCAAGAGGGATAGCTTATCCGGTCTGAAGTGGAAACTGTTTCTGTTCCTAGCTTTACATTCTGGAACATTTCAAACGCCAGTACAATAGACAGCGACAAATACAGCAGCTTCTTTCCAAAGATTTCCCGGAAAAACAGCAGCAGAATTACAGCATACAGCAGCATCAAAGCAACAGACCAGTAAACTGCCTGGTTTTCCTGAACACCATAGGATAGTGCAAAAACGAGCACTGCCATTACTAGCATTGCGAGAATGTCCCAGACTCGAAACTTTTCCGCCAGAGCAACTGAAAACGCACGATATCCCATTGTCAGCAAAACGAACGAGAACAAGAAAGAGAAGCGATAGGGCAGCATATTCGGGAAATGAAAGCCATGCCAGATATAATTGAGCACATTGCAGTTGCAGCTAATCAGCAAAAATGCAAGTACCAGAATTGCAGCGACTTTTTCACGAATGCGAATGCTGCCAGACCGCAAAAACGGCCCTATCAGTGAGAGAGACAGTACGCCGCACGCCAGGTTTGGCAAACCTTCTTTTGCAGTCGGCGCATGAAAGCTAATCAGATCTGCTGCAAGTGTTCGCCAGTTTTCATAGAACTGAACCGCTGTGGGAAAAATGTTATTGACACTGTATGTCAACTGCAAAGCGTAATATGCAGGAAGCAGGACTGCCGCAGCCAGTGCACCGCCCATAACAGAACCGATCAGCATTGCTGCTGTCCGACCTGGAATTTGCCGCGGCTGAAGATAAAATACGCAAAGGCACAGATAAGCGATCACGGCAAAAATACAAGTAAACATTCCGATGTAAAAGTTTGTGAACAGAGAAAGACCCAGTGAGATCACATATAAGCGATATTTTCCGTCACGCACCAGGTACACCAATCCGAGCACCACCAGTGGTAAAAGCGCCACGGTGTCGATCCAGATGATGTTCCAATAATATCCTAGAATATAGCTGCAAAGTGCATACATCACGGAAAAAATACAAATGGAAAAGTCGTTGCGCCGAAATGTTCCGCGCAAAAATAATGCGAAAAAGAGAGCTGCAAAGCCGATTTTCAGCAAAAGCACCAGCGTGACAGCTTCCCTTAAAAACGTCTCCGGTACAAGTGCGGTGAGCAGATTCAGCGGACTGGCTGTATAATAGGCAAAAATAGAGAGAAAGTTTGTTCCTAAGCCTGTATCCCAACTATACAGCAAAGAACCGCCGTTCTGCAGCTTTTCATGCAGCAGCCGCAAAAACGGGTAATACTGATGCCAGAAATCTGTGACTAAGATCTGCCGATCTCCGAAGGGATATACCTTTTGGAGTACAAACCCCAGTGCCATAATCACTATTGGGATGCAAAATGACAGCAGCAGCCAGCATTTTGCGTTCTGTTGGTTTTTACCGTCGAGTGGCTTCGTCTGAGGCGACTGCATTTTCATGGATTTCTGTCTCCTTATAAAATGATCTTAACTGCTATGGCTGCTGCAAATAATGCAAGTGTCACTGCCATAGCGATATAATCACGCGCTGCTGCGTGCAGCTGACGCATTTTGGTTCTGCCTGCTTCGCCGCGATAGCAGCGGCATTCCATTGCAGTTGCCAGTTCTTCTGCTCTGTGAAATGACGAAACCAAAAGCGGCACTAAAATCGGCACAAGCGCCTTGGCACGCTGCAGCAGGTTTCCTTCGCTGAAGCTCGCGCCCCGTGCTTTTTGCGCAGTCATGATCTTATCTGTTTCTTCCAGCAACGTCGGGATGAACCGAAGTGAGATCGTCATCATCATTGCGAAAGTGTGCACTGGAACGTGCAGCTTTTTCAGTGGGGAAAGCAGACGTTCAATGGCATCTGTCAATGCAATGGGTGAAGTGGTATATGTCAGCAAGGAAGAGCCTGCCAGCAGTACGATGATCCGAACAACCATCAGGAACGCTGTGCGCACACCGCCCTCTGTCAGTTTTAGAAAATGCCACTTCCAATAGACATCGCCGCTGTCCACCATTAGCAGATCTAGCACTGCCGTAATCAAAAGCACCGGAATTAGCGGTTTAATGCTTTTCCAGATCAGCTTAAACGGTATCCTGGAGCAAGCCAGCGCCAGGATGCAGAATATTACACCAAAACAAATGGAATAGAGATGCTGTCCCATGAACAGCATTGCGATAAACAGCAGCGTCATCACAAGCTTAAATCGCGGATCCATGCGGTGCACAATGCTGGAGCCGGGGAAATATTGTCCGATGGTAATATCTTTCAGCATCTTCCCTGTGCCCCCTCTCTGCGATACCACGAAAGCAGCTGTTCTCTCGCCTGTTCAACGGTGAAAATATCATCGCTCAGCGGAACACCTTTCGCACGGAGTGCTTCACAAACGCGTGTGATCTGCGGTACTGCCAGTCCGATCGCCTGCAATTCCTGAGAACGGCGAAACACATTCGCTACGGTATCATAGCAAAAGATTTTTCCGTTGTTCATGACCAGGATTCGTTCCGCATGACGTGCCACATCTTCCATGCTGTGAGAAACCAACAGGATTGTTGCACCGGTTTGCCGACGGTAGGCTTTGATCTCCTGTAGGATCTCTTCACGACCCCGGGGATCCAGTCCGGCAGTTGGTTCGTCTAAAATCAATACCTCCGGGCGCATCGCCATGACTCCGGCAATTGCTACGCGTCGCTTCTGACCGCCGGACAGCAAAAACGGAGACTGTTCCAGAATCTCTTCTGACAGTCCCACAATCTCCGCCGTTTCTTTCACCCGGGCCTGAACTTCTTCCTCGGCAAGTCCCATATTTCTAGGCCCAAAAGCAATGTCCTTTGCTACCGTTTCTTCAAAGATCTGATATTCCGGATATTGAAACACTAACCCAACACGAAACCGAATCTTTCGCATCTGTGCCTTATCTGCCCAGATATCCACACCGTCCAGAAGCACTTTTCCCTCTGTCGGGCGAAGCAGTCCGTTTAGATGCTGAATCAGTGTAGACTTTCCGGAACCGGTATGTCCGATGATTCCGACAAACGAACCAGACTGGATCGCCAGATCTACATGATCTACTGCAGTTTTTTCAAAAGGAGTTCCTATGCCATAGCAATAGGTCAGACCTTGTGTCTGTATGGTTGCCAATTGTCCACCTCATTTCAGCATTTGCTTTGCAGAATCGCATCCACGCAAGCTTCTTCACTGATAATATGTGCATCCAATGCGATGCCGCACTTTCGCAGCTCATACACCAGTTCTGTTACCTGTGGCACATCCAATCCCACCGCTTTCATTTGTTCCACATGTGAAAAAACTTCTGCCGGCGTATCGTCAAACAAAATCGCACCGTCATCCATCACAATGACCCGGTCAGCCTGTGCCGCTTCTTCCATATAATGCGTAATCAAAATCACAGTGATTCCATACGAGCGATTCAGCATACGAATGGTTTTCATGACCTCTGTGCGTCCTTGCGGATCCAGCATGGCGGTGGGCTCATCCAGAACGATACAGGAAGGTCGCATAGCGATAATGCCGGCAATGGCAATGCGCTGTTTCTGTCCGCCGGAGAGCTGTGTTGGTGCATGCATTCGATACGCATACATTCCGACGGCTTTCAGAGCATCATCGACGCGGTCCCGGATCACTTCCGGAGAAAGCCCCAGATTTTCCGGGCCAAACGCTACATCCTCTTCTACAATGGTGGCAACGATCTGGTTATCCGGGTTCTGAAATACCATTCCCACATGCTGCCGTATTTCGTACAGCTTGTCCTCGTCGCAGGTGTCCATTCCGGAGACCCACATCTTTCCGCCGGTCGGCAGGAGAATGGCATTCATGTGCTTTGCCAGAGTGGACTTTCCGCAGCCGTTATGCCCTAAAACCGCTGTAAATGAGCCTGGTTCAAAGGTCAGCGACAAATCTTTCAGAATTTCCGGTGACGCAGCATTCCCCGCTTCATCCATATAGTGGAATGACAGATGTTCTGCTGTGATCTGATTTTCCATAGTGTTCCTCCGTTTTTTCGATACAAAGCGCTATTTTCGCCTTATGACAAAGAGCAAAACAGCAGTAATCACAATCACACCTGCGGCAAAAAGCCCAAACGGTGCGAAAAAGTGCAGGATTTCCCAAAAGCCATCCGGTGGATTTCCATAGACATAGCGCTGATCTAAATACTGTATCAACGCGGCAAAACCATCCGCCGCCAAGGAAAGCAATCCAATTAGAAGCACAATCCCCTGTTTCCGGAACATGTCAGCGTGTCCAGATGGCGGTTGAGCCGCAAGGTAATACCATGCCGCTTTGTTCTACCGGCAGGCCGATCTCATCAGCAGTTACCTCTCCGCCGAATTTCGGTTTCAAAACGCTGCCCAGCAGGTATCCCATTACCGCCGGAGAAAGACCCGTGGTATAACTGTTCAGCAGGAAAAACAACGGATCTTCTGACAAGACACCGGCGCACAGTTCTACCAGATCGTAGATATTTTCTTCCAGTTTCCAGACCTCACCACCGGGGCCTCTGCCGTAACTGGGCGGATCCATCAGAATGGCATCATACTTTCTGCCGCGTCGAATTTCTCGTGCTACAAATTTTTCACAGTCGTCTACGATCCAGCGAATCGGTTTTTCCGTCAGACCGGACAGAGCGGCATTTTCTCTCGCCCACTGCACCATGCCTTTTGAAGCATCTACATGGCACACAGACGCGCCGGCAGAAGCGCATGCCAGGGTTGCTCCGCCGGTATACGAAAACAAATTCAGCACAGAAATGGGACGGCCTGCGTTGCGAATCCGTTCTGCCATCCAATCCCAGTTTACCGCCTGCTCCGGAAATAATCCGGTGTGCTTAAATCCGGTAGGCTGAATTTTGAAAGTCAGTCCTAACGGTTCGTAATCCATCTCCCAGGAAACCGGCAGCTTTTTCGCAAATGCCCAGCTGCCGCCGCCGGATGAAGAACGACTGTAGTGTCCGTCTGCTTTTTTCCACGCCGGATGCGCTTTTGGAGTTTTCCAAATGATCTGCGGATCAGGACGAACCAATGTGACGCCATGCCAACTCTCCAACTTTTCCAGCTGAGAAGTGTCTAAAATACGATATTGTTTCCAACCACTTGCAATTCTCAATTTCGGGCTACTCCTTTATGCTTATGATGCGGCAAAAATCTTTACCTGTTCTGTGATTGCCTGTGCAGCATTTTCGATCTGCACAGCATCCTTTCCTTCTACCATGACGCGAATCAGCGGTTCTGTGCCGCTTTCCCGTACCAGAATGCGGCCATTGTCTCCCAGAAGTGCCGTATGCTTTTCGATAATTGCTGCAATCGCAGTATCCTCCTGCCAATGGCCTTTTTTCTGGGGCTGAATGGTAACATTGTACAGCACCTGTGGGAAGGTCTCCATGATTCCTGCCAGATCACTCATTTTTTTGCCGGACTTTTTCAAGATCTCCATCAGTTTGATGCCGGAAAGCTCGCCGTCACCAGTGGTTGCCTCATCCAGGAAGATAATATGACCGCTCTGCTCACCGCCGATGTTATAGCCGCCGGAAAGCATCTCTTCCAAAACATAACGGTCTCCTACTTTGGTTGCCTTTGTTGCAATTTGATTTGCCTTGGCAAAGTGGAAGAAGCCCAGATTACTCATGATCGTAACAACTGCGGTATTATGCTTCAGCTTACCCTCCTGCTGGAGTGCTTGTGCACAGATGGCGATGATCTTGTCACCGTCGATCAGATTTCCGGTTTCATCTACTGCCAGGCAGCGGTCTGCATCGCCGTCAAATGCCAGACCCAGATCACAGTCATGGGTCTTGACATATTCCATCAGATTTTCCATATGTGTAGAACCACAGTTCTTGTTGATATTTGTGCCATCCGGAGAAGCGCTGAGCATATGTACCTCCGCGCCCAGTCGTGTAAACAATGCTTCTGCCGTTACAGAGGAACTGCCGTTTGCGCAGTCCAATGCCACACGCATACCGGTGCAGTCTGTTTTGATGCATCCCGCCAGATAGGAAATGTAGTCTTCCTTTGCTGCATCATAGCGAGAAATCGCACCCACAGCTGTACCAGACTGCAATGTGATCTGCTCCGGATGATCCAGGATCAATGCTTCAATTTCTTCTTCAATGGCATCCGGCAGTTTATAACCGGTGGATGCAAACAATTTGATGCCGTTAAATTCCACGCTGTTGTGAGAGGCAGAGATCATTACACCTGCATCTGCGCCGTGCGTCCGTACCAGGTATGCCACAGCCGGTGTCGGCACAACGCCAAGCTGTACCGCTTCGGCGCCGACAGAACAAATTCCGGCGCAGAGCGCAGCTTCCAGAATATCAGAAGAGATTCGTGTATCCTTACCGATAAAGATCTTTGCGCGGTGTTTTGCTTCTTTGGTCAACACAAGCGCAGCAGCTCTGCCGATCTGCATAGCCATTTCACATGTCAGTTCTGTAATGGCGACGCCTCTTGCGCCGTCAGTCCCAAATAATCTACCCATTGTTCTATTTTCCTTTCCGTGTGTCAGTGTCAAGTTTCCCGTAGATTTACGGGATGCTCTATGTTCTCTGCGTCATTCCGCAGTAAATGTCATTTGTCCGTCCATGCCGCCGTTTACATCTGGCTGCTGATAGCCCAAGTGCTGATATGCCAGTGCCGTTGCACATCGTCCTCTGGGAGTTCTTGCCAGGAAACCAAGCTGCATCAAATACGGCTCACAGACGTCTTCTAAGGTCACTGTTTCTTCTCCAAGCGCAGAAGCCAACGTCTCCAATCCTACCGGCCCGCCGCTGTAGCCTTTGATAATCATCTCCAGCATGCGGCGGTCGTTGCTGTCCAGCCCCAGTTCGTCGATTTCCAGACGATCCAGCGCCATATGTGCGATATCCTGTGTGATCTCGCCATTTCCCATCACATCAGCAAAATCGCGCACACGCTTGAGCAACCGGTTTGCAATACGAGGTGTTCCCCTGGCACGGCTCGCGATTTCCATTGCGCCGTCTATGGAACAGGGGATTTTCAGAAGCATGGCGCTTCTGCGGACGATATCTGTCAGCTGTTCTGTGGTATACAGTTCCAGACGCAAGATCACGCCGAAACGGTCACGAAGCGGACTGGACAGCTGTCCGGCTCTGGTTGTTGCGCCCACCAATGTAAACGGGTTCAGATCCACACGCAGCGAACGTGCAGATGGGCCTTTTCCCATGATAATATCAATGGCATGATCCTCCAGTGCCGGATAAAGGATCTCTTCTACCTGGCGGTTCAGCCGGTGGATCTCATCGATAAACAGAACATCGTTTGGCTGTAGATTGGTTAGAATCGCTGCCAGATCTCCTGCTTTTTCAATTGCCGGGCCGGTTGTTACCCGAAGGTTTACGCCCATCTCGTGGGCAATAATCGAGGACAGTGTTGTCTTTCCCAAACCGGGAGGGCCATAGAGCAGAACGTGATCCAGCGGATCGCCGCGGCGCTTTGCCGCTTCAATATACACCGCCAGATTTTCTTTGACCTTATCCTGTCCAATATATTCTACCAGCGTTTGCGGACGCAGGGAAACTTCAGCTTCGTGGTCTTCTTCCACTTCGCGAGGTGTCACCACGCGTTCTTCAAACTGCATATCACTGGTTTCGATCATTCTTTTGGTTCACCTGCTTTCTCAGAAATTACGCTGCTTGCCAAACTCCTGCAAGGTCAGCCGAATCAGGTCAGAAGCCGACAGAGAAGCATCCAGTTTTGCAACAATGGGTGCAACTTCGCTTTGGGTATAGCCCAGTGTCACAAGCGCTTCGATCGCTTCTCCTACGTTGCCGCCAGACTGCGACGCAGCGGCGACTTCTTCTACACCGGCACCAGCGAACAATCCTGTAGCGTTTCCGGAGATCTTATCCTTCAACTCCATCACAATGCGCTGTGCAGATTTTGCGCCAATACCTTTGGTACGGGTCAGTGACTTGCTGTCGCCGGATGCCACAGTCAATAAGAATTGATCCGGCGTCAGATCGGACAGGATCGCCAGCGCAGCCTTTGGCCCTACGCCGGAAACAGAAGTGAGCAGCTGAAAGCACTGCAGTTCCTGCTGTGTGGAAAAACCGAAAAGCTCCACGGCATCTTCCCGAACACTCATGAATGTATAGAGGAAAATGGTTTCCCCCACACTGCCCAGTTGTCCGAGTGTATGGAATGTGGTGCGGCAGGCATAACCCACGCCGCCGCATTCTACCACAGCCATGGCCGGATCTTTTGCGATCAATTTTCCGTGTACACTATATATCATATGGTATCTCCTGCTTTGATAACTCTCTTTTGTAATTGTACGCCGGTTGCACAGTGTCCATGACAAATCGCAAGGGCAAGAGCATCTGCGGCATCGTCCGGTTTCGGAATCTGTGCCAATTTCAGAATACGCCGCGTCATATCCATGACTTGACGTTTTTCTGCTTTTCCATAGCCCACCACCGCCTGCTTGACCTGCAGAGGCGTATATTCGTACATCGGGATCTGATGCTGTTCTGCGCAGAGGACGATCACGCCGCGTGCCTGTGCCACATCGATCACGGTTTTTTGGTTGGAGGTGAAGTACAGCCGTTCAATAGCGATGCAGTCCGGTTGAAAGCGTTTCAGCAGATAATCCAAGTCATCGTAGATCGCCCGCAGACGAGCCGCAAAGCGTGTGCCTGCCTCTGTTGTGATCGCACCGTATTCCAACGGCGTAAAGTCAGCACCGTGATATGACACGATACCAAATCCGATAATGGCATATCCCGGATCGATTCCCAGAATCCGCATCCCTGTCGCCCTCCTTTTTTGCAGATTCGCGCAGCGATATCATCAGGCTGCTATGCGCGTACATTTCATTATATCACAAAACCACTGCCGTTTTCAATAGCTATTCAAAAATTTATCTTGATTTTTGAAAAATAATTATGTATAATAGAAGATAGCGCGGTTTTCTGCAATTTCAGGTACTTTTGCAAAGCCAGGAAAACCGCTTTGCAGAAAGGCTTGCCCCTGCAAATGCAGGAATACGCTTCTTACAGAAAGGAATACAACATGGAACTGAGTGAAATTCGCAATGAGATTGATAAACTGGATCGACAGATCCAGGACTTATTTGAAGCGCGCATGCTCCTGTGTCAGGATGTTGCGCGATACAAAAAGGCACACAACATGCCGGTTTTTCAAGCCGGCAGAGAACAACAGATTTTAGACCGCGTTGAACATAATGCCAAAGATGGCCTGGGATTGGCATCCCGTACCATGTTCGCTAATATGATGAGCATAAGTTCGCAGTTGCAGCAGAAAATGCTGGTTGCTGCGGAGGATGCGCCGGAAATTAAGACACCCCGGATGAACGAGGCTGTAAAAATCGGCTGTCAGGGCACTGTCGGCGCAAATTCCGAAACTGCTGCCCAGGCTTTTTTCCCCGGACGCAGCATCCGGTTCTACCCTACCTTTGAACAGGTCTTTGAAGCCGTGGAATCCGGCGAACTGGAGTACGGCGTTCTGCCCATTTACAACAGCACCTCCGGCACAGTTACGCAGACAGTTGATCTAATGGGAAAATACAGCTTTTTTATTACCGCAATGAATCAGGTAGAAGTGGCGCATTGTCTGGCAGCGCTGCCCGGCGGAAAGCTGGAGAATATTTCGGATGTATACTCTCACCCTCAGGCATTGTCACAGTGCAGTGACTTTTTGGATGCACGGCATCTGCACCCCAAGGAATACAGCAACACTGCCACAGCCGCAAAAATGGTGGCAGAATCCGGGGACAGCTCTATTGCTGCGATCTGTTCAGAAGAGTGCGCCAAGCACAACCATCTGGAAGTCCTGGCGTCCCGCATTTCCAACGTCGTACCAAACTTCACCCAGTTCATCTGTATTACGAAGGACATGCAGGTAGCGGAAGATGCTACAGTGATTTCTGTGATGCTGTCTATCCCCAACGAGCCGGGCAGTCTGAGCCGCATTCTGAATAAATTTTTCCTGTATGGTTTGGACATGACAAAAATCGAAAGCCGCCCGATTCGTGACGGCAGCTTTGACGTTATCTTCCATATTGACTTTAAGGGAAATCTCCGTGACCGCAGCATTGCCGCATTCCTGAATGATCTTTGCAAGAGCTGCCGGGAGTTCAAGCTTTTGGGTAACGCCGTTGTCATGGCATAATCCTGATCCTTTTCCAATTCATGAGAGCGCATTTTGTAGCATTGGCATACAGATGCGCTCTATTTTTCTCCGCCCATCAGTGTGGAGCGATAGCCGGACTCCCGGAACTGCTTTGGTGTAACGCCAACTTTTTTGGAAAACACCTGGATAAAGTGACTTTGGGAGGAAAACGCCAGCATATTGGCGATCTCTGCATAGCTGCGATCCGAGAATTGCAGCATACGCTTTGCAGACTGGATCTTTTGTTCCAGGATGTACTCATGCAGAGTACATCCCATTTGCTCCCGGAACAGCCGGGACAGATAGCTGGGATGCAAATGCACCTCATCTGCCAGATCCGAGGTAGAAATTTTTTCGTGCATGTGGGCATAGATGTAATTCAGACACAGCGTGATGGGCTTGGAACAGACCTGCCCGTTTTTTCGCTGCTGCATGCGCTTGACATAGTCCAGACATGCCGCATCATGCAGTTCTTCGATCTGGTCAATATTCGTTGCTGCATCGATCTTGTGGATGTAAAAGTCACTCATGCGGTACGCTTGCTCCCCCGGCATGCCGCCTTCGATGCAAAATCGTGTAATCATAGTAATACAGATGATGCAGTGATATCGAAAATTTTGCACCTGATCCTGTGACAGCATTGTCCGCATAGCGATTTTTCGATATTGCCGGGAATCCAGATTCTCTTTGACCGCTGCTACGTCGCCCTGCTGTACCTGATTATAGAAAACAAATTCCACTTCCGGCGGTTCGTGCTGCTGAACTTCTTCCTGCCGTTCCTGTTCGGCTTTCTGCCATTCCAATTCTATTGTCATACCAATTCCCCTTCATTCTGCATTTTCTTTGGAGTAGATTCTTAAATGTGTACAAATTCTAAATTTTGTCGAATGTGAACATCGTAAAAACATGCCATGATAGCAAATTTCTAACGCCGTTCTTATGCGGTGTTTTCAAAAGTAAAAAACACTTTTTTCTGTTGCACAGCCGGCTTTTTGCTTCTGTTCGATTCTGAAATTTATAGCTACTGCAAGGCAAAATCATGCCCCGGATCGCGTATCTCATACCCAGATTTCCAATAAAATTATTATATCACATTTCTATCAAAAAAGCAAGTTTTTTGGTATCATTTTTTTGATATATCTCGTAAAATGGAGATGCAGATAATTTTTGGGGATATAAGTGCTGGAACAATTTGGATGATTCAGCACTGTCCCTTATGGTTCCGCACGCGGAACACAAACAAAAAGCCACTGCTATTTTCAATTGACAGGAGGTCATCATCATGCGAATTTGGGAAGGTTTTCAGCATGGTATCAATTTTGGCGGCTGGTTTTCGCAGAGGGAACACACCGAACAACATTATCGGACATTTCTGACGGAAATGGATTTTGCAACCGTTTCCCGATGGGGTCTGGATCACGTCCGGATTCCGGTGGATTATGAATTGGTGGAATCAGAGGGCGGCATTTTGAAGGAAGAAGGCTTTCAGTGGATCGCTCGCTGCATCGAATGGTGCAGAAAGTATCAACTGCACATGATTCTGGATCTGCATAAAACAGTAGGCTATTCTTTCGACCAGAAAAGCAATGCCAATGCATTTTTCAGTGATCTGGCATTGCAGGCACGTTTCATTTCTCTGTGGCAGGAATTTGCCAAGCGCTTTGGCAAAGACGATGATGTGGTCGCATTTGAACTGCTCAACGAAGTGGTAGATGAAGAGGTTGCTGCGGACTGGAACAAAATTGCGGCAATGACCATCGATGCGATCCGCACCATTGCACCGAATGTTTACATTCTGGTGGGTGGCATTCATCACAATGGTGCAGACGGCGTTTTGCTTTTGGATCCGCCGGCAGATGCGCATATTGTCTACAACTTCCACTGTTATGAACCGATCGTATTCACACACCAGGCTGCAAGATGGGTAAAGGGCATGCCTCGGGATTTCCGCATTTCATATCCAAACGAACTGGACGAGTATCGCCGGTATTCTGCGGCATTCAACAAGGAATATATGGCGGCGTTCCTACACAGCGGTATTGAAGATGTAGAAGCTTCCTTCTTCGAGGCAAACTTTGCAGATGCAATTGCAATGGCTGAAAAGTATGACATTCCGCTGTATTGCGGCGAATACGGTGTTATCAATATTGCCAACACAGAAAGCACGCTGCGTTGGTATCAAACGATCACCTCTGTTTTCGATAAGCATCACATCGGCAGAGCGGCATGGTGCTATAAGGGTATGGACTTTGGTCTGACGGATATGCATATGAATCCGATTTTTCCGCAGGTTCTGCCGCTTCTGTAAGAAGCCCGTTCTATCCGAATCACAAAAAGAGAAAAAAGCTGTCCGGTGAGGGCGGCTTTTTTTACTGCAAGAATTCCTGGTATTGCCTTTACAAACGACATTTTTCATGGTATAATAGGAACTGTAGGCTTCGAGAACATGATGGAGGACTTTTATGGTAACAAATGACGGTACGATCATTCAGATCAAACATGATATTCTATGTGAAGTTGCAAAGCTGGTCTTTGCCGGAAAATTTGAAGCAGAAAAAGAGGAACTTCCCTATCGGATGATGCCGGGTCCGAAGGCGAAGTATCGCTGCTGTGTGTACAAAGAACGAGAGATCGTGCGGCAGCGCATTCGTCTGGCAGAAGGCAAGGCACCGCAGGGAGCGCACAATGACTTAATGGTACAGGTAGTACAGGCGGCCTGTGAGGACTGCCCTATCTCACGTTATGTGGTTACAGACAACTGTCAGAAGTGCATGGGAAAGGCCTGTCAGCAGTCTTGTAATTTTGGAGCAATCGATATTGGCAGAACCCGTGCACATATTGATCCGCAGAAATGTCGGGAATGCGGAAAGTGTGCCGCAGCCTGTCCCTATAATGCAATTGCCGATCTGATTCGGCCATGTCGCCGCAGCTGTCCGGTAGGTGCAATTTCTATGGACGAAAACGGCATTTGCATTATTGACGAAAAGAAGTGTATTCAGTGCGGCAGATGCATTCACAGCTGTCCGTTCGGCGCGATCAGTTCTAAGTCCTGCATGGTCGATGTCTGTCAGGCAATCGTGGATAAGAAGCATGTTTATGCAATGTTTGCACCCTCTACTGAGGGACAATTCGGCGAAGGCATCACATTTGAGAGCTGGCGCAATGCGCTGAAAGAAGTTGGCTTTACAGATCTGGTAGAAGTCGGTTTGGGCGGCGACATGACGGCTTATGCCGAAGCTGCGGAATGGGCAGAAGCATATCACGAGGGGAAAAAACTGACAACTTCCTGCTGCCCCGGATTTGTGAATCTGATTCGGCTGCATTATCCGGATTTGATCGACAATATTTCCACGACAGTTTCTCCCATGTGCGCAGTTTCTCGTTGGATCAAGTCCAAAGACCCGGAAGCAATCACCGTCTTTGTAGGCCCGTGTATTGCTAAGAAAAGCGAAGTCATTGACCAGAACATCCCCGGCAGCGCTGACTATGCCATGACATTCGGTGAGATTCGTGCGATCATTCGTGCAAAAGGGATCACCATTCACGAGACTGAAGAAACGACACAGCAGTCCAGTACATTCGGCAAATGGTTTGGCAACAGCGGCGGTGTTACCGATGCAGTTCTGGAAGGCATGAAGGAGCAAGGCGTGACTGATGAAGTCAATGTGGAGCGCTGCAACGGTACAGATGCCTGCAAGCGTGCTCTGCTGATGATGAAAATGGGACGATTCTCTGGTGATTTCATTGAAGGTATGGCATGTGACGGCGGATGCGTCGGCGGCCCGAGCCGTCACGGTGAAGTAAACAAGTTCAAGCGTGCCAGAGAAAATATGATTAAGAAAGCTGATAAGCGAAACATTCACGAAAATCTGGAAAAACTCGGCGCAGAGCATATCCCTATGCATCGTACTGATTGGACAGACGCAAAGTAAATGATATATCCATAACGAAAAACAGCTCCATGTCTGGTGGAATCAAACCACCGGCATGGAACTGTTTTTCGTTTTAAAGCTAGTATTATACTTGCGAATTCGCCTGGTTTTTTCGATATGCCATATAGCTTTCCAGAATGATAGTTGCTGCAACCGCATCTACCACAGCTTTCCGCTTCTTTCCTCTGGTATTCGTAGCATTCAGGTAAGAGTGCGCCGAAACTGTTGTGCAGCGTTCGTCCCACATAACGACCGGGAGTCCGGTCAATTCTTTCAAACCATCACCAAACTTTTGGCACAGTTCGGCACGTTCTCCCACAGTACCGTTCATGTTCTTGGGGTATCCCACTACCAAAAGCTCTGCACAGTGCTCCTTTGCGGCAGCAGCCACTTTTTCCTGACACTGCGTGAAATCCTTTTCCCAAATCACACCTGCCGGAGAAGCCAGCATTTCACCTTTATCACAGACAGCAAGCCCAGTTCGGGCATCGCCAAAATCTACACCCATCAAAATCATATACGCAGTCCCTCGCTTACCACGGCTGCACTGTGCCGATGATCTCCTGCACAGATGCGATGTTGTGGGAATCCAACCATTCATTCATCTCATCAATAATGCGTACCGGCGCATAAGGATCTGTGAAAATTGCTGCGCCTACTTGTACAGCGCTTGCGCCTGCCATCATCATTTCAATGGCATCTGCGCCGCTGGATACGCCGCCCATACCGATTACCGGAATGGATACTGCCTGGGCGGTTTGCCATACCATGCGCACAGCAATGGGGAAAACTGCCGGGCCGGACATACCGCCCACGTTATTGCGCAGGATCGGACGGCGGTTTTCAATGTTGATACGCATGCCCAACAGCGTGTTAATGAGTGACACGGCATCTGCTCCGGCAGCTTCCACTGCCTTGGCAATGTCTGTGATGCTTGTGACATTGGGAGACAGCTTGACGATCAACGGCTTTTTGGTTGCCTTGCGTACTGCTGCGGTAATCATTTCTGCGCTGTCGCAGTGTACGCCAAATGCTGCACCACCCTTTTTGACATTCGGACAGGAGATGTTCAACTCGATCATATGCACATCGGTCTCATCCAGCTTTTCTGCAATAGAGACACACTCATCAACGGTAGAGCCTGCAATATTTGCCAGGATTACGGTATCCTTTGTGAGCAGATTGGGCAGTTCCCGTTCCAGAAATGCATCGATACCCGGATTTTGCAGACCTACCGAATTCAGCATCCCGCTGGGAGTTTCAGCAATACGCGGTGCCGGATTTCCCGGACGGGGTTGTCCGGTAGTTCCCTTCGTGGCAATTCCGCCCAATTTGGAAAGCGGAAAAAGCTTCTCATATTCTCTGCCGTAACCGAACACGCCGGATGCCGGAACGATCGGATTTTTAAAAGCAACGCCTGCCACTTCAACTGCTAAATTTGCCATTACCAAACAACCTCCTCTGCCGGGAATACCGGGCCGTCTTTGCAGACGTGTCCCATAACGGACTTTCCTTCCTTTTCCAATTGGCAGGCGCATACCAGACATGCGCCGATACCGCAGCCCATTCGCTCTTCCATAGATACTTCACAGCGAACGCCGTATTCTTTTGCAGCAGCTGCCACAAATTTCAGCATGGGGCGCGGGCCGCAGGCATAGACCATATCGACGCCGCCCTTTGCCAGCTGTTCTTTCAGCGGTTCTGTTACCAGGGCATGTCTGCCTGCAGTGCCGTCATCTGTACAGAGAATGGTCTCAGCACCAGATGCATGAAATTCGTCCTGGAGCGTTACGATGCCTGCGGAACGAAAACCGCAGATCGCTGTGGCGCGATTTCCGTACACCTGTGCCAGGGACAGCATGGGCGGATTGCCGATACCGCCGCCAACTGCAACGATGTGCTTTGCATCCGGTAAAATGGTAAAGCCACGACCGAGCGGCCCGAGAATGTCCAGGTTCTCACCAACACGCACATTGGCGAGGGCGTCTGTACCGCTGCCTTTCACTTCAAATACGATGGTCAGTGTTCCAGCAGTCTGGTTGATCTCGCAAATGGAGATGGGACGACGCAAGGTGCAGCCTGTGGGAAGCAGGTGTACAAACTGTCCCGGCACTGCCTGCTGTGCAATCGAACGGCACTGCAACACCATGCGGTAAATATTCTTTGCAAGCGCCTGTTTTTCCAGCACCGGCGCAAGCATCTGTTCATATGCCATGAGTTTCTCCTTTCAATGCAAAAATGGCGGGCGGGAAATCTCCCCGTCCGCCACGGTTTGCGTGATTTTCAAATTGTTTTCAGTCGTCAGATTTTTGTGATGTCTACCATTTCTACATCATCAATGCTGCGGCCGGATTCCAGTACATTTGCCAGAGCCTTTGCAGTATCGATAGCAGTCAGACAGCAGATCGAACGCTCTACCGACTTACGGCGCATCTTTACGCTGTCTCTTGCCGGGAGACGACCCTTTGCGGAAGTAGAGATCATATAGTGGATCTTACCGCTTTCCAACAGTGTGATGGTATTCGGCTCGCCGTCAGAGATTTTCTTGACCAGGTTAGTGGCAATCATATTGTGATTCAGCACAGCTGCTGTACCGCTTGTGCCGTACAGTTCAAAGCCCATACGAGCCAGTTTGTCTGCGATCTCAATGATTTCCTGCTTATCGCTGTCACGGACAGAGATCAACACGCCGCCTTCCTTTTTCAGGTCATAGCCGGCTGCGATCAGACCCTTGAGCAGAGCATCTTCCAGATTGGTTGCAATACCCAGGCACTCACCGGTGGACTTCATTTCCGGGCCAAGCATAGTGTCTACATCCTGAAGTTTTTCAAAGCTGAATACCGGAACCTTTACTGCAACATATTTGCCCTTCGGATACAGACCGGACTTGTAGCCCAGACTCTGGAGTGTTTCACCCAGCATGATCTTTGTTGCAATATCTACCATCGGAATACCGGTAACCTTACTGATATACGGTACTGTACGAGAAGAACGCGGATTTACTTCGATGACATAAACCTCGTTGTTGTAAACAACATACTGAATATTGATCAGACCAACAGCATGGAGTTCCTTTGCCAGCAAGCCAGTATAACGAACGATGGTGTCGGTGATCTTCTCGCTGAGGTTCTGTGCAGGATAGATGGAGATGGAGTCACCGGAGTGAACACCGGCACGTTCTACATGCTCCATAATGCCCGGAATGAGGAAGTCTTTTCCGTCGCAGATGGCATCAACTTCAACTTCTGTACCCATCATATACTTATCGATCAGCACTGGATTTTCGATCATATGGCTGGTGATGATCGCCATATATTCCTCGATGTCCTTATCCGAATGCGCAATAATCATATTCTGACCGCCCAGGACGTAAGACGGACGCATCAGAACCGGATAACCCAGGTCATTGGCAGCCTTGAGTGCTTCTTCGGTTGTCATAACGGTTTCGCCGGCAGGGCGCGGAATGCCGCATCTGCCCAGCAGTTCATCAAAGCGCTCTCTGTCCTCCGCAGCATCAATGTCGTCTGCGGAAGTACCCAGGATGTTGACACCCATATCTGCCAGATAGCGTGTCAGCTTAATGGCAGTCTGACCGCCGAACTGTACAACTACGCCATAGGGCTTTTCGGTGTTGATGATATTGGCAACGTCTTCCTTGGTCAACGGATCGAAGTACAGACGGTCACCGGTATCGAAGTCTGTGGAAACAGTCTCCGGGTTGTTGTTGCAGATGATTGCTTCACAGCCCATTTCTTTCAGTGTCCATACGCAGTGTACCGAGCAGTAGTCGAACTCAATACCCTGACCGATACGGATCGGGCCGGAACCGAATACGATAACCTTTTTCTTATCGCTGTGCTGACGCTCGATGAATTCTTCTGCTTCGTTTTCATCGTCATAGGTAGAGTAGAAATACGGTGTTTCTGCCTTGAACTCGCCTGCACAGGTATCAACCATCTTATAAACAGCGTGGCGGTGTGTCGGGCACTTCTGACCGGAAATACGCTCAATCGTTGCATCCAGATAGCCATACTGCTTTGCCAGCAGATACAGATCTTCGGTCAGCGGCTTTGCAGCCATTTCCCGTTCCAGTTCGATCAGGTTCATCAGCTTGTTCAGGAACCAGCAGTCTACCATAGTCAGCTCGTGCAGTTCTTCCACGGTCTTGCCGCGCTTCATTGCCTCATACAGCTGGAATGCACGCTCATCATCTACGACCTGGAGACGCTCCATGATCTCATCCAGAGACATCTTCTCGTACTTTTTCATGTTCATGGAGTCTACGCCCAGTTCTGTGGAGCGAACTGCCTTCATGATCGCTTCTTCAAAGCTGGTGCCGATCGCCATAACTTCACCGGTGGCCTTCATCTGAGTACCCAGTGTACGCTTTGCGTAGACAAACTTATCAAATGCCCATTTCGGATACTTGACTACCACATAGTCCAGTGCCGGCTCAAAGCATGCATAGGTCTTTCCGGTAACCTGGTTTACGATCTCGTCCAGGGTATAACCGATGGCGATTCTTGCAGCAACCTTCGCGATCGGGTAGCCAGTCGCCTTGGATGCCAGTGCAGAAGAACGAGACACACGCGGGTTAACTTCGATGACTGCATATTCCATGCTGGTGGGGTGCAGCGCAAACTGACAGTTACAGCCGCCCTCTACCTTCAGTTCGGAAATAATGTTGATGGCAGCAGTACGCAGCATCTGATATTCCCGATCAGTCAGTGTGACGGTAGGAGCAATAACGATACTGTCACCGGTGTGTACGCCGACCGGGTCAAAGTTTTCCATGGAGCAGACGGTGATAACATTACCCTTACGGTCACGAATTACCTCAAACTCGATTTCCTTCCAACCACTGATACACTTTTCGATCAGAACCTGTGTGATCGGAGACAGACGCAGGCCGTTCTTGGTGATGTCACGGAGCATCTCTTCGTTATCAGCAATACCGCCGCCAGTGCCGCCCAGAGTAAATGCCGGACGAACGATTACCGGATAGCCGATGGTCTTGGCAAAGTCCACTGCGTCTTCGATGGTCTCTACGACCTTCGACGGAATACACGGCTGGTTGATCTTTTCCATCGTATCCTTGAACGCCTGACGATCCTCTGCCTTATGAATGGTCAGCGGATCTGCACCCAGCAGTTTCACGCCGTTGGCTTCCAGGAAGCCTTCTTCTGCCAACTGCATGGACAGGGTCAAACCAGTCTGACCGCCCATTGTGGACAGCAGGCTGTCCGGCTTTTCGATCTGGATGATACGTTTTACTACATCCAGTGTCAGCGGTTCAATATAAACCTTGTCCGCCATTGCCTTATCGGTCATGATGGTAGCCGGATTCGAGTTGATGAGGACGACCTCCAGACCTTCCTGCTTTAACGCACGGCAAGCCTGTGTTCCTGCGTAGTCAAACTCAGCAGCCTGTCCGATGATGATCGGGCCGGAGCCGATGACGAGAACCTTTTTAATATCACTTCTCAATGGCATAACTTACTTCTTCTCCTTTTCCATCACAGCAACGAATTCATCAAACAAATATGCCGTATCCAGCGGACCGCCGTGTGCTTCCGGGTGGAACTGTACTGTAAAGGCATTGATCTTATGATACCGGATACCCTCACAGGTCTTATCGTTGGCATTGATATGAGAAACCGTACCGACTTCCGGATCCAGGCTCTCCCCTACGACTGCATAGCCGTGGTTCTGGCTGGTAACATAGGTGCGGTGGCTGTTCAGGTCGATTACCGGTTGGTTTGCACCGCGGTGACCATACTTGAGTTTCTCTGTATGACATCCCTGAGACAATGCCAACAGCTGGTGTCCCAGACAGATGCCGAAGATCGGAATACCCAGTTTTGCGATCTCGCCCACATTGTCGATGATCGCCTGATTTTCCGACGGGTCTCCAGGGCCGTTGGAGAGCATAATGCCGTCCACATGCATTGCTTTCAGTTCTTCTGCACTTGTGGTTGCCGGAAGTACGACAACTTCACAGCCGCGCTTTACCAGTTCGTTCCGGATGTTGCGCTTATAGCCAAAGTCATACAGAGCCACCTTATACTTCGGTGTGCCCTCACTGTAGGTACGCGGTTCTGTACCGGTTACGCTGACAACAGCATCCTTGATGGTGTATTTGCGAACCTGTTCCAACAGTTCTTCTTTCTTGGCGTAGACATCTTCTGTGGTAATCACGCCGTTCATAACGCCGACTTCCCGGATAATACGGGTCAGCTTACGCGTATCAATGTTATAGATACCCACGATATTTTGCTCCTTGAGGAAGCTGTCGATATCGCCTTCCATGCGGAAGTTTGACGGGGTGTTGCACCACTCCCGGACAATATAACCGTGAATATAGGACTGTGCAGATTCGCAGTCTGCTGCATTCACACCATAGTTACCGATCAGCGGAAATGTCTGTGTGACCAGCTGTCCATAATAGCTGGGGTCGGTCAAGGTTTCCTGATATGCGGTCATACCCGTAGTAAATACGACCTCACCGATTGCAGTTCCCTTGACACCAAAATGCAAGCCCTCGAAAATTGTTCCGTCTGCCAGAAGCAGATAGGCGTTATCGCCTCGTTCCAATAATGACATGACACCAGTCCTTTCCAGTCCGAAAAATTTTATAGATATGCAGTGATATCATCACGCATGCGGATTGCTTCTCTTCTTGCTGCTTCAGCAAAATCAGCCTCTGTGCAGCCGTCCTGTTTCTTCCATGCGCACATGATCGCGCGGGAAGAGTTGACGATCGCACCTCTGCCGTTTTCATCAAATGCGCCGGCAACACCCTGTGCGCCGCCGCCCTGTGCGCCGTATCCCGGCACCAGGAACATGGTGTGGGGCATCTTCTTGCGCAGTTCTGTCAGCTGTTCCGGATATGTTGCGCCGACAACTGCGCCGACTGCGGAATAACCGTATGCACCGATCTGTTTGCTGCCCCAGTTTTCACACATTTCGCCCATGATCTCATAAACCGGTTTTTCGCCGATTTTTCTATCCTGAAGTTCACCGCTGGACGGATTCGAGGTCTTTGCCAGAACAAAAATGCCCTTGTCATACTTTTCGCACACATCCAACAGCGGCTGAATGCCATCTGTTCCCAGATAGCCGTTGACAGTCAGCGCGTCTGCACCAAAGGGTTCCAGTTCTACGCCGCCTACCTCTGTCTTGCCCAGATGTGCAGTTGCATATGCGGTCATGGTTGCGCCGATATCATTGCGCTTGCCGTCTGTCATGACAAACATGCCTTTGCTCTGCGCATAACGGATCGTCTCTGCCAGTGTGCGGACACCCGGCCAACCGTACATTTCATAATAAGCTGCTTGCGGCTTGATCGCCGGCACAACATCATACAGTGCATCGATCAGTGCCTTGTTAAACTGGAGAATGGCATCTGCTGCTGCCTCCAGTGTGTGCCCTAGCTTCACAAAGCTGGCGTCCTGAATAAACTGCGGCACATATTCCAGGCGCGGATCCAGTCCGGCTACGGACGGATTGTGCAGTTCGTCAATTTTTTGAATCAATCTGTCAAAACCCATTGCATCGGTTCCTTTCTTGAGCGGTATTTCCGCTTCTTATTTTGTATACTCTGTATCTGTATAGCGAATCACGCCATCTGTAATGGTATACACCGGTTTCCCTACCAGTGTCTTTCCTTTCCAGATCACATTTTTCGCCTTGGAATGCATTTTCTCCGGATCAACAACCCAATGATGTTCCAGATCAACCAGTGTCAGATCTGCCGGTTCGCCAACTGCAAGCTTGTGCTGCGGCAAGCCGAGGATACGCCGGGGATTATCGGACATCTTCTCCACCAGTTCCGGCAGTGTCATCAGTCCGGCATGCACCAGTTTCAACGATGCTGCCAGTGATGTTTCCATACCGATCACGCCGTTGGGCGCATGATAGAAGTCTGCCTTTTCCTCTGGTGCATGAGGGGCATGGTCTGTGACAATACAGTCGATCGTGCCGTCCAGAACGCCTTCCAGCACAGCCTTTCGATCCTTTTCTGTCCGGAGCGGCGGGTTCATCCGATAATCCGCATCACCGCTGAGAACGGCTTCTTCCGTCATGAGGAAATAATGCGGACAGGTTTCACAGGTCACTTTTACGCCCTGTGCCTTTGCATGACGAATGATCTCAACGCTGCCGTAGGTGCTGACATGTGCAATGTGAATCGGCACGTCGGCAGATGCAGCCAGAATGATTTCCCGCGCCGTGATATAATCCTCAGACGCACGATCCATGCCTTTGACACCAAGTGTTTCCGATGCCTTACCGCGATTTACAATACCGCCGTCGATAATGGACAGATCTTCGCAATGAGAGATCACAGGAAGTCCCAACGCATTTGCCTGGATCAACGCCCGGCGCATGGCCTCGGCGCACTCCACAGGTCTGCCGTCATCAGAAATGGCACAGATACCTGCTTCTTTCAGTGCGGCATAATCGCACATTTCTTGACCTTTCAGTCCTTTGGTGATACAGCCGACCGGGTGCACTTCTACGCCTGTAGATGATGCCTTTTCGCAGATATAGCGAACCGTTTCTGTGCTGTCAATTGCCGGGGTCGTGTTCGGCATGCAGGCAACTCCGGTGATGCCGCCTGCCAGTGCCGCAGCAGCTCCGGTGAGAATGTCTTCTTTATGTGTCTGCCCCGGATCCCGAAGGTGAACATGCATATCAAACAGTCCCGGCAAAGCAGTCAGCTTAGAGCCGTCGATAACAACATCGGCTACATCTGTCAAACCTTTTCCAAGTTTAGCGATCACGCCGTCTTTCAGCAGCATGTCACAGCGTGGCAGAACATCGCCCTGCACCAACTGTACCTCTCGAATCAAAATTGTCTGCTTCATTCTTTCCTCATTTCTGCATCGGTGTTCTGATAAATCACAACACAGTCCGTTCCGTCAATTTCCTGTACAGAGACCTGTACAGTTTCGCTCTGTGCGGTAGGGACGTTTTTTCCGACATAATCCGGGCGAATGGGCAACTCCCGATGACCGCGGTCAACCAGGACAGCCAGCTGCATACACTGTGGCCTGCCGATCGCCAGGATCGCGTCAATCGCAGCGCGGCAGCTCCGGCCAGTATACAGCACATCATCTACGATCACAACACACTTGTCCTGCACCGGAAAGTGGATGGTGCTTTTTGCAGTATGGGATGCATCGGCAATGCGGTCGTCCCGAAACGGTGTAATGTCCAGCGCACCGAACTCTACCTGCACATGCTCTAACTCGTATATTTTTCGGGCAATCCGTTCAGCCAGCACAACGCCGCGGGACAGAATGCCCACAATACATAGATGTTCTGCCCCGCGGTTTCGTTCCAGAATCTCATAGGTGATCCGGGCGGTTGCACGGCGCATGGCACTTTCGTCCATGATGATCGCTTTCTGTTCCATATGCACCTCCCGAATTTTTACAACAAAAAAGCACTCACCCGTTTTTTGACAGGCAAGCGCTTACAGCTTCTACACCATTCCCCATGATGCAGAAGAATCATATCCGATTGATGAAACGCCTTGTCAACCTCACGGGATCAACTTAAAGGAATCGCTTTTTCAGTGTATCCGCAGACACACGCTTTCATTGATACTAGTATACCACACTTTTCGTAGTTTGTCCAGTGGTTTTTTACAATTTCTGAAAAATTCACACTTTTTCTGCATCCGTGCTGTTCTTGACAGAAAGGCAGTTGCTCAGTGCTGCCAGCTGCTCCATTGACAGGTTTTCCATGCGCACCGTTTCCGGCAGTTCCAATGACCGGAGTGTTTCCAGCAAAAATGCCTTTTCGTAGTGCATGGTGGCAGAAAGAGAGTTGACCAGTGTCTTGCGGCGCTGGGAAAAGCCGTGTTTCAGCATGGCGAAGAAATGCGCCGGATCTTGAATCAGATCTGCATAGCGCTTTTGCACATCGATCCGGATCACCGCGGAATCTACATTCGGCGGCGGCAGGAAGCTGTCTCTGGGCACGGTAAACAGCATCTCTACAGTACCGTAATAATTGACAGCGGCTGTGATTGCCCCGGAATTTCTTGTACCGACTGGTGCTTGCAACTTTTCCGCTACCTCTTTCTGCACCATGACAGTAATGGAGTCAATGGGTGCACCGCTTTCCAACAAGTGCATCAAGATGGGGGTTGTGATATAGTAAGGCAGATTTGCGCAGACTGTCACGCGAAGTCCCGGAAATTCCTGCGCCAGAAGCTGCGGCACATCAAATTGCAGGATGTCTCCGTGCAGCACATGCAGGTTGTCAAACTCTCCTACGGTTTCCTCCAGGATGGGCAGCAGGCGCTGATCCAGTTCCACTGAAGTGACCTTCTCCGCCCGGAGTGCCAGCTGTTGTGTCAGCGTTCCGATGCCGGGGCCGATCTCCAACACCCCGTAACCGGAAGCTGCATTGCCCTCTTCAGCGATCCGCGGGCAAACAGACGGATCGATCAGAAAGTTCTGTCCCAGCTTTTTGGAAAAATGAAAACCGTGCTTTCCTAAAATAGAGCGAACTGTTTTCATGTCGGTTAAATTTATCATGATATTTTTACCTCAATACTCTTTTGAAAATGTGTGCTGTAAAGATAGCACTGACGCACTGGCATACCAGTAATGCATTGCAGCGCACCGCGGTATAGGATCAGCTGCTCCCGATAGCTGCGAATCAGATCGTCCGGAGAAGAAACCGTGTCGGTCTTATAATCCACCAGAACAAATCCGTCACCTTCCTGAAATGCCAGGTCGATGATACCTTTCAGGATACTGTCAGAATTTTCATAGCGGTGCAAAATCGCTGCCGCCTCTGGATCTGCACTCAGATCACGGCACTGCACCAGGAATTTTTGTTCCCGAAGTACACGCTTGGAACGGCAAAGCCGCTGATACAGTGCATCCTGGAAAAATGCTGCCGGGATTTCCGGTTTTACAGCATCTGCCTGTTCCGGTGTCAGGAATCCAAACTTTTGCAGACGCTGGATCTCTGCTGAGACATCATTTTGCGCATGCCGAAAATCTGCATATTGAAAAAATGTATGGATCGCTGTTCCGCGCTCTGCCCCGGTAAGTCCGCCTTTTTTTCGGCGAAAGTCCGGGCGCTTCCAAACCGGCGCACGATGGTTTTGGGTTTCCTGGATTGCAGAAACGCTGAGCAGTGACTCTCGTTCTGTATCCGGGGACGTATATTGAAACGCGGTCAGCTGACGCAGTTCCTCCACCTTTGCCAAATCCGGCAGCACGACGGTTTCTGGTTGTGTTTCCGCGGCAGACATCGCTTCCGGCACGTCAAATGCATAGGTGATCCTTGCTGCGCTGCTCCATTTTGGCCGCTGCCAGGTGCACGGCAATAGATCAAGGGATTCTGCCAACTGCGAATCATGGCGCAGCACCAGACACATCCAGATCCACTTTGCCATCGAATCTGCTCCCTGTACCATTTGCAGCGGCAGTGTGCCGTCTGAGAGAATAGAAATGCTATAGTTTGCCAGATGATCCGTTTTTTTGGTGCGGATTTTTTTCAAATCCAAAGTTAAAAACAACTGTTGCTTCGCCCGTGTCATTGCCACATACAACAGGCGCAGTTCTTCGCTCTTCATGGCATTTCGATTCTCGGCGTCGATGACGGTAAAAGGCATTGTTTTGATACGGGTATACTGCTCCGGATTCTTTACTGTGAATCCCACCAGACCTTTTTCAGAAAACTGTGCATTTTTCTTGCTGTCATCCGTTGAGAATTTTTTCTCCAGCTTTCCAAGAAAGACAAAAGGATACTCCAGGCCTTTAGAACGGTGCATGGTCTTGACTGCTACCGCATTTTCTTCTCCGGCAGAGAGTGTAGTCTGTTGGAAATCATTTCCGCTTTCCAACAACCAATCAATATAGCGCAGAAAACCAGACACACCGCCGTGCGCCGCGTCGGTGTTTTCCTCGTATTGTTTCGCATATTGCAGCAACAAGTTCAAGTTCGCGCGCTTTCGTGCGCCGTTTTCTGTCAGCTGCATCACGGAGAGAAAATCTGTAGTGTCATAGATGCGGCGAATCAGGGCTTCCAAAGTCATCATACCGGACGCTTGACGCAGTTTCTGTATGGTATCATACAGCCGTTGGCATTTCTCTACAAGATGTACCGACAGCTGCAACGGTTTTTCTGTAGGTGCTTCTCCGATAGCAAGACAAACCGCATGATACAAGCTTGCTTTTTTGGCAAGCATGCGGATCTGCATCATTTCTTCCGCAGTAAACCAAAACATTGGTGACAGCATTACCGCTGCAAGAGAGGTGTCCAACAGCGGGTTGTCCAGCACGCGAAGCATATCCAGCAGAACGCTGATTTCACGCGCCTGGAGATAGCCGGTCTCTTCGGGGCTTTGCACCGGGATACCGGCTTCTTCCAGTGCATGTGCAAAGGCAACACAATAGGCATTGCTGCGCAGCAAAATGCAGAAATCGCCATAGCGGCAGGGACGAAGCGAGCCGTCCTTTTCTGCCACCGGGACGCCCTCGTCGATCATCTGCTGGATCTTCCGGATCATATACACCGCTTGGATATCCTCTTCCGCATCCTCTTCTGGAGAGAGCACTGCCACGGTAACCTTCTGCTGCTCCGGCGGAAGCAACTCTGCCACGGCAGAACCGGGGCGCAGAGATTCCGCCTCAGTATACTCCACATCGCCGCACGATGCAGACATCAGACTGCCGCAGATGAAATTGACGAAATGCAGCACCGCAGGGACGCTGCGGAAATTGCGGTTCAGGACAATATGGTCGCAGACGCTTTCTGCGCTGCCGGCATCTGTGATTGCATGGACAAAGTTTTGTGGGTTTGCCAGACGAAACCGATAAATTGACTGCTTGACATCTCCTACCAAGAACACATTATCGCCGTATCGCAGTTCACCCGTCTCCGGCACGATGCAGTTTCGGGAAAGCAGTTTGAAGATATCGTCCTGTTTATTATTCGAGTCCTGATACTCATCGATCATAATCAGACGGTAATAGTCCTGCAGCTCCTTCGCCAGTGTTGTCGGGCGGATTTTGCCGTCTGGCGTCAATTCCGCTAAAAGTTCCAGTGCCATGCGTTCGGCATCATCAAATCCCAACGCATTCTGGCGCACCTTTTCCTTCCAGATCTCCGCAGAAAATTCTGCTTCCAGTTCCAACAGCAGCGGCATCAGACGCGCATTCACTGCCAGATCATCTGCTTCATAGGGGTAAGTCAGTTCCAGGATTTGCAGTACCTTTTTTTCAATTGCCTCATACTGTTTTCGCAGCTGTTTCACTCGTTCAAATGCTTCCAGATCTGTGGTGTGCTTATTTTTTCTCGGAAACTGCCCACAGTTTTGGCGCTTTTCCTGAAGGATCGACGAGATTTTCTGCGCATCGCTTTCCTGCGTCTGAAGCAGATGCAGCACCCTTTCCAGACACTGTGCATCCAGTTCCACCCGCGGCAGGAGGTTGTTGTCTGCTACGGAATCATAGGCACATGCCGCCAGATCAGCCGCTTCGTTGGCAAGTCGAACAGCAGTTTGTACCTGTTGCTCCAACTGCTTTAGAAAAAGATGGTGATACTCCGAGCGTTCCAACGGTTGCCGCAGTCCCTCCATGACCTTTTCGCTCCATGCATCCCGAAAAGGAACAGAACCCAGAAATGTATGCAGTTCCATAACCAGAGTCTCCAGCGGTTTGTCATCCTTTTCGCAGAAGCAATCCCATAGAAACTGCATATCTTTCGGGCGTTCTGCATGCCAGCGATTCAATACCTGGTCTGCCATTTTGGAGGCGATGAGGCGATTTTCTGTTTCATTCAGCACACGAAAGCCGGCGGTCACACCCTGTTCTGCTACGTTGTCCCGAATCAGTTCAAAGCAGAATGAACTGATCGTGCTGATATGAGCGTTTTGCAGACGAATCTGCTGTTGATAAAGCCACTGGTTTTCCGGCTGCTGCTGGAGCTGTTCATCCAGAGCCTGATACAACCGGGAACGCATTTCTGCTGCTGCATCTTTGGTAAATGTTACTACGATCATTTGGTCTGCCGGGACACAGTGCTTCGGGTTCTCATCCATCAAGATCCGAAGCAGACGTTCTACCAAAACGGAAGTTTTTCCGCTTCCGGCTGCCGCAGAAACGATCAGACCGCAGTCACGCCGGATGATCGCTTCATTTTGTTGTTCTGTCCATGCCATCAGTCATTCTCCTCCTTTTCTGCGTTTTCCAGGATCTCGAACATTTTCTTTTCCCATTGCTTCTTGTTTCCGAACAGCGGTTTTTTTCGGCACAACTCCGAATTGCCGCAGATATTGGCAAATGCACAAAAAACGCAGGGATCGTTGTCAGAGAATTGCAGCGGAAGTGCGTCGATCTCTCCGCGGTATACACGCTCCGCCATGGCTTTTAGCTGATCCAAGACGTAACCGCGCAGACTGCGCATCTGTTCCTCTGTCAGAAACTCACCTTTTTGCCATTTCGTATCCAGTTGACCGTTGCCATCCACTTTTCCCGGAATGTAGATGCCTTCACCTTTCTCTTCCATCAATTGCAGCAGATGGGTATCACGCAGCAATACGCCATTCATTTTATATGCATCATTTTCTGCTTTTTCCGGCGGTGCAGCGCTGCCGCGTTCCTGGTCGCTGCGAACCTTTCCTGCCGGCAGATAAAGCACGCCTGCCGGACTTGCTCCTGCCAAGGCTGTCCCCGGAGACAGGATAGAAAACAGATAGATCAACATCTGCATGTCCAGACCGAACAGCAGATTCCCGAGGGAAAACTCTTTTTTTCCGGTTTTATAGTCCACAACGCGCACCCACTGTTTGTCTCCGTCTTGACAGAGATCCACGCGGTCTACCTTTCCGATCAGACGTACCGTCTGACCATGAGACGTTTTGAGACAGATTGGTGGGAAATCCGGATTCTTGGGAGAGATCTGTAGTTCCGTGCAGTACGGCACAAAAGCAGACTGGCGAAATTCTGCCTGGAGATGGAGCAGCACCGGCAAAACATTTGAAACTGCGTGACGATAAATTGCCTGTTCTCTGCCGCTTTTGGAAAAGTCGCCGCCCATATTTTCCTGCCAGTATGCCGCGGCGAGCGTCTCAATTTCCTTTTGCAGCTGTCCTGGCAGCAGTGCAAGAAACGATTCTTTGTCGTGATTTCGCAGGATCTGTTCCAGGCAATAATGTACCATGCTGCCGTTGTTTGCACCAGTCATCTGCATCTTCTGACGCTGATACAGCCGCAGGATATCCTGGCAATAATATTGAAACGGACACTTCTGATAGCGCTCCAGTGCCGATGCGGAAAGTTGTATGGTATCGCCCAGATACTGTTCCATCAGTTCCGGATCCGGCACCTCGAATGCTGGTGCATTCTCTTCCCGCTTCTTTGTCAGACGCGAAAGATTTTCCAACTGATCGGCATATACCCGGTTTTCCCGAAGCAATTGTCCCACGGCAGCGGTATCCGCAGACTGTTCTGTATAATTTTGCACATACTGATAATATGCCGCATGCATAGTCACGCTGTAATAAGAAGTTCCCAGCGCAGCGCAGCTTTGCCGCAGAGTCTGCGCCTCGGGAAACATCCGCTGCATCTGCGCGATCACAGAGGAGGGATAGCACTTTTCATGGGTGACGTTGACATTGGGGTAAGTTAAATACAGTGCATGAGACGCAGAGGACAGCAGCTTGTACGCCGCCAGTCTTGCATCTGCCATTTGGCTTTCCTGGGGCTTTGCCACAGAGAGTTCTAACTTTTCCAGAATCCGACAGTCGCGTTCCGAAAATACTGCGCTTCCGCCGGGAGATGCCGGGAACACACCCTCGCACACACCCAACAGGAACACGATTTTCGGGGCATTTAGTCGGGCTGTGCTGCCCTGGGAAATCAAAACAGCATCCAATGTGCGTGGCGGTGTTGCTCGCTGAATGCTTCCGGTCAACGCACTTAGGATACTGCAAAATTCTGCAAGCTCCAGTTCCAATTCCGCATAGAGCGCCGACAGATGCTCCAGAATTTCAATGAAGCTGTTCCAGGCAGATGCCCACTCCTTTTGCAGTGCCATCCGTTTTTGCTCTTCTGTCACTGACAAAAGCTGTTGATCCAGCTGTTCCTGCACATGCTGATCGGTCAGAAAATCATAGAAAACAGCACAAAAATCTGCGCCGGTATGGTGACCACGCATTTTTTGCTGCAAACCATCCAACAGACGCATCAGTTTTTGCCGAACAAGTTCCGGCTCTTCCGCATCGCCGCCGGTGAAAGGCTCTCGCCATGTTTTTCCATCGATTTGCCAGGTATAACAGTAATTCTCCAGTTCAGAGATCTCCTGCAAAGAGCATGAAGTCAGTCCGGTTTTCCCCAGTCGAAGCAGCAGTTCAGTATCTGGTTTCTTGTTTTGCAGCAAGCCAAGCAGTGTATGCACATACACCAGAAGCGGCGTATAGCGCATCGATTCTTTCTCATCCACATAACAAGGCAGTTCATAGCGCTCCATAGCGGTTTCCAGAATGCTTTTGTAGTCAGACATCTGGTTGGACAATACTGCAATATCCCGGCATCGCAGAGTTGGGTCTGCCGCCAAAAGTCGCCGGATCGTGGCGCAGACATAGTCCGCTTCTTCATTCGGGGACTGCGCCTCAGAAATGTGCAGGTGCGGTGCTTCGCCGGAAAACAGCTGTGTACCACGAAATACATGCTGATTTAACCATTGCAGCTCGGCAGATTGAAAGCGATAAGGATTTTGACAGCATATGGTTTCTACTGGGATGTGCAGTTTTTTTGCCATCTGTGTCAGCTGATTCATGGTGTCTTGCACCGTTTGGAACAGCGAAAAAGGAGTTGACGCTGTGCCGTCAGTTCGCAGAGCGATATAGATTTCTTTGCAGGAGGAAAGCAGTACAGAAAGCATTTCGTATTCATCTTTGGTAAAGCTTTCAAACTCATCCAGGCAGAGCACGTCACCTAAAAATGCATCCTGACCATTGGCAATTGCTGCGGCTTCTGTCAAATCGCTTTCCGTATCTTTTAGTTGATGCTGTTCCAAAAGCTGATCGTATTTCTGATAGATCTCAAACAGATCCAAAGTCTTTTCCTGTAGTCTGCCGCTGAGAGATGCACTGGAGGTATAAAGATGCTCCGGCTGGATACCGTTGCGGCGAAACTGAGAGAACATCATGGAAAGCTCTTGGATAAACGCCGGCTGACGGCATTGTTTTTCCAAAAGTCCTAGCTTTTTTTCTCGTTCTGAAACACAAAGTACCGCTTCATGCAGCAGTGCTGTCCGCGTCAGATCGTCTGCGTTTTGTTTGCCGTCCGGCACAAAACCAAATCGCTGAAACACTGCACGCGCCAGAGATTTAAAGCTGTGCGTTTCCAGCTGATTGAAGGTGATCGGACCGAGAATCTTGTACAATTTCTGGTCAAACTCATAAGAAAACTGCTCTGGTACCAATGTCAGAACATGTTCTCCGGCAGAAACTTGTTTTTGCAGCAGCTGGATCAGCCGCGTGGATTTTCCGCAGCCTGCACCGCCTATTATCATATGCAGCAATGACTCTGCACCTCCCTGTCAGATCAAAGTGTATTTTATTTTGAAGCATGCGATCACAGCATAAAAGCGACCGCCATGCATTGCCTTTTCTCTTATTATACCAGGTCAACCGGGAAAAGTCAATTTCAGGGTACAAAAAAACCAGGGCAACCGCATGAAAAGATCAAACAA
>CAVAQT010000030.1:0-34947 GCA_963590855.1 Ruminococcus bromii | reverse complement strand
AATGAAAGGAATTACTCCTCAGGAATATAGATACCCGCATCAAAATGCCCATAATAAGCATCCTTCTCAGACTCTTTAGATAGCCAGAGTCTATATATTCCATTTTCCGTCTCATCATCTGTATTCGATACTTCTACAAAAAATAGGACATATGTTTGTTTGTCAGTGATGACGGTGTAGTCGGCTTTCACAGTAGTTTTTTTGCTCTTTCCGTTAATATTTTCTTCGGTGGAAGTCGTTCCTTTAAATGATTTCAAGCTTCCTTCATAATGTTCTATAATATATTCTATTTCATCATCTAAATCTTCTGCTTCTTCTATTGCTTTTTGAGAAAACATTGCTTTAATCGCACTACTATCCTTATTCTCAAGTGCAGCAACAATATCTTCACATCTTTTTTCAGCGAGCTTGTCAAGGCTATCATCTTCCAGCCAACTGCTGTGCGGATATCCCGAACAACCTGAAAGAGAAAAGAGAAATGCAATTGCCGATATAATCACACTCACTATTTTCATAAATCTGTGTCCTTTCATTACTGCTACCATCTGAGTGTTGCAGTATAATTTTCAGAAAAAGTCCATTCAGAATATTCTCCATTATTATACTTCTTCTCAAAGCCTTCCCATAAATCTTGTTGATTTGAAAAATCTATGGTCACAGTTGCAACCACATCAGTTGCTTGACGATTTTGCTTATTAGCATTAAATCCATTAATCCACCACTGATTATCAGTTGGGCTATATGAGAAAATATTACCGCCGCCATTTGCATAATCTAATCTTAATGTCATAGGCATAGCACGTTCTGGCTGTGATTCCCAGTGATCAGTCTCATAACCAAATACGGTTTTTCTTTTGTATATTCCCAACTCGGCTCCTGCTCCAAGATTAATATAATCGCCCTTCCATGCCCATAAAATATATTCAGAATCTCCAACATAAAAGTTGTATTTTTTCCTATCCATCGATGTGCCAGTCAGGCTAGTGGCTTTTGCAAATACCTTATCATAAAAATCATTATATCCAAAAGGCTCTTGATAGCATTTCTGTCGAATATGATATATATCATTAGTATCTTTAGATGCACTAAGCGTTTTATCTAAAACCAAATCCAAATTACCTTTTCGTGTCTGCTCCTTGATTTCAGATACTCCCCAATCAAAAGCTTGTCCGGCTTTTTTCTTGCACCAATTAAAACCTGATTTTGCAGCGTTTCCGATTTTGCTCCAAATAGAATGCCCTGTTTGATCGTAAAAATAAATCGGATTATTATGACAATACGTATACAGATTCAAACTCAGTGGATCAGAATTCTTACCTGCATAAGAATCTCTTGAGATAAACCTACCCGTACTCGGATCATAATACCTAGCCCGCAGATAAATCGTGCCGCTTTCCGAATCGTAATATTCACCACAATACCGGAACGCATTCGTATCAGTGTCATCGATATTCTTCTCCACACCAAACGCATCATAGGTGTAGGACTTGGTAATTTCACCTGTCGAATCTGTCAGGTTAACCACATCACCATGTGCATTCTGCGTATAGTAGGTATATCCGGACTTTTCGCCGTTCTGATAGCTATATGTTGCAACCAGATTTGTGCCTCGCAGATAGCAATTTGCACTATAAAGCTCGCTGTCCAGCACATCCGCAACAAGCTGTTGATTGCCGTCCCAGACGTGCTTTGTGGTTTTACCATCGACAGTTTTGCTCAACCGCAAGCCATCCACATCATAGGTATAGCTTGCAGTCGTTTCGCCATCGGTAAAGCCAATCAGCTGGTTTAAACCATCGTAAGTGTTGGTTTCCGTCTGTCATGCAGTATGGTAAATAACCGCTTACCTGAAAAGTTTATTTTTCGCTATACCTTGTACAACACGCCCGTTTTCTCAGAAAAACGCACTTATTTTTCCCATTTTCCCATTTTTCTCGCAAGAGAGGGGTACCCCAAAAATGCTACGCATTTTAACTAGGTCACGGTCAAATCCGCTTTGAACTCCCGAAAAATCAGGTAAAATTTGTAAAAGAAAAACCACGTAACCACGCTATATAACGTGATTACGTGGTTTTCGTAACCTTTCCGATTACGTGTTTTTATGTGGTGGAGGCAGTGCAACAAAATGCGAACTTACAATTCTTACACCGTCATTGCTTGCTATCTCCAATATTTTCAAGAAATAGTATAGCACATTTTCTTTCGATTGTCAACAAAAAAACCGGCAGTACAAAACAGGAAATCTCCTGCTGTACTGCCGGTTTTTCGTTATTTGCATCGGGCCATCATTTCTGTATTACTTGAAATTATCCCAAGACACATACCCCGTGACATACTTCCCGACCGGTGTCTTGCCGCAGTTCGCCGCCGTAGTGGTGATGCGGTAGCGTCCCAGCTTGCACGGTACACCGTCATAGATGTAGTACGTTCCGGCGGTCAGTCGGGCGGCCGGCGTGGTGGCAGTGTCGTTGGCGAACAGCGGCACGTTGCTGCCGATGTGCACCGCCTGACCTTTCTTCCAGGACTTCGCCTGTGCCGGCTTCGTTGCGGTCTGGGCAGCCTCGAACCCGTTCAGCCCTTTCTTGCGGATGGCTGCCGGATAGTCCGTGCAGCACTCGTTCATATCCACGTTGCCCTGAATGCCGTTCACCTTGCCTGTGCTGGACTTCTGCCAGATGCCGAATTGTCCGTGGTAGGTGGTCTTTTCCACGCCGTAGTGTGCCACCCAGACAGCGTATCGTGTCCGCAGTTCCTCAGTGAAGCAGCTCTCCAGGTGCGACTTGCTGGAATAGATCCCCACGAAATAGCCTGCCTTTTCCATCGTCTCCAGGAATGCCTTTGCAATGGCGGTACAGGCAGTCTTGCCCTGGGCAAGCACCTTTTGTTCCTCAATGTCGAAGTAGATCGGGAACGCAAAGGTTTTGCCCTTGAGGACGCTCAGGCAGACAGCCGCTTCCTGTCTGGCTTCTGCCGGGGTAGAAGCGTAGCTGTACCAGTATGCGCCACAGGGAATGCCCTGTGCCTTGCATCCGGTGTAGTTGGCTTCAAACTGCGCATCTTTCTGGGAGACTTCCTTGCCATAGCCTGCCCGGAGAATGGCGAACTGTACGCCGTCCGACTTGACCTGCGCCCAGTTTACAGCGCCATTGTGTTTGCTGACATCGATTCCTCTCATGTTCATTCATCCTTTCCCTTGCTTTGCAGCAAGTCAATTGCTTTTTTTAACGCCGCCGGCATGGGGATTCCCATTAGTCCGGCATTTTCCAGAATTGAGATCAATTCATTGCACGAAAATGCAATGCAAACAGCATCTCGGATGTACGTTGTGTCAAGGATCAGATCCAGTTGTGCGGAAATCAGCACCAACAGCAATGTTACACCCTTGCGAGCAATCCCTTTCCAGCCAATTTTTGATTGCAGACCGCCAGATTCCGTCTTAGGCGATTTACGGAATACGCCTGCCAGGATCAAGCCTGTTGCGTAATCGACTGCCATAAACAGCAGCAGTGCCCGAATGGACGCATCCCATCCGCCGAACAGCCATGCGACAAAGCTGCCGACAACTCCGACAGCTGTGCAGATTGTTTCTTTCATAGTTTCCTCCTATCAATCAATAAATCCGGTGATCGTAAAAAACAGCGTAGCACCAGCGGCGATATTGCTGCCGATTGAGAATACGTCAACAATATCGCTGTCACTATATCGTTCCGCTTGAACGTATATCCCTATTCCAGTCGATGACCGCCCACAGCCAGAACAGCGTTTGATTTTGGAAAAATCCAGTGTTGTATTTGCGATTGCTTGTGGTGCGTTTGGCGTGGGCTTGATTTCAGTTTTCAACACGATTCTTCCGGTGATCGTGATCTGCTTGCCATAGGTACGGTATTGTACCGTGCCGGATGCAGCATAGGTGCCCAGTGTCATGGCTACCCAGCCGGAGTCGGTGAGGGTGGCGGCCACTTTTGCGTAAGGCATTGATTCAAAATCATATATCGTTCCCGACTTGCCTTGGAATGTAAAATACCATTTTGGCTTTGTGCCATTGCCACCAGCTATTTTTACTTTTGGGACGTCATATGTACACATGATAACACCATGAGTGTCAGCACCACCAAAACATATACCAGCCGAATAATTACCAAATAGCCAATCCGGAGCGTTGGCACTTGTACGGATAGATTTTAGTAAATGTCCGGTATAAGTAGTATTGAGCAAAGACCAGCCAGTGTCCTCTGTTGTACTTGGGATTGTAACTCCTAAATATTGATTAAGTAGTCCGTGACTGTGATCTTTTGTGGCAGCATAGCTTGCGTAGTTTCTGCTATCCAACAACACAAAATCATCTGTCCATGTGCCTGATGCTGTTTGCTTCCCCCACTTTAGATTTCCACTAGCGCTTGTTAATTCGCTGAAAATGTACATTCCATATGCGTTTCCGTCACTATAACCATTTCGATGTCTAACAGATATCAAACTATAAAATTTATCGGCATTTGTGTTGTGGAAGGATCCGATGAACGATCGCATTCCTGGGACTGTGCTCGTCATTTGTGCTGCTTTTTCGATGATTCCGCCTGCTATCGGTGATGGATTATTGCTAGTTTGTTTGTGTGTTCCTATGCGAATATCTTTTTGATTTGTCGCCATATCGATGTCGCCAGTCATCTCCCCACCAGCCAACGGCAGAAACTTAGACCCATCCGGTATCGTCGGCTTATTCGCCAGATCGTTATAACTTCCTGTAAACGCTACCGTTTTCAAATCCGCAAACCACTTAGCAATCTTGCCAACAATTACAGACAGCTTTTCACCCGTCTTGACATTCTCTCGGGCAGATGCCGCCGAAAACGTTACCGTAGTATTGCTTGCATCGCCGGTCTTGTCCAGTTTGCCGCTGATATCCTGATGCTTTTGCAGTGCCGTATCCGCCTTGTCCAAGCTTGCCTGCACATCGCTTGCAAGGTCGCTCTTGGGGATTCCGGTGGCAGGCTTGGTGTATGTTCCGTAGCCGGCATCGTTTTCCAGTTCAGATACTTTTTCCGGGACGGGAATGTTGATAGCCGTGTCCTTTGCCGCATTTGCGGAAAACGTCCCTACGCTCTTTCCGTTGCGCTGCACAGACAGCACGCCGTCTCCTACAGTCGGGATAGCGGATTTATCGGCTTTTTCATCAATCTCTTTTTGCAGGTCGGCGGCGGTCTGTTCCAGATCTTCGGCATCCGCTTTTTGATTGACCAGCTCAGCCAACCGTATCAAGATCTTGCTTTTTCCATTGTACTGGATACGCATATCACACCTCCGTTATGGTGTAGATCACTTTCATGGTCTGCGTTTCCGTCTTTGTGACCGCAGATGACAGGTTGTTGATAGTCGCAAGATAATTGCATGGGACAAGGAAATTGTTCCCGTCATTCATCACCGCAAATGCAACATTGCTGCCGGTTACAGCAACCCATTTCTTTGTATTACCCTTACTGTCGTAAAGATAATTTTGCGTGTATTTCGCTTTATTGGTCGCCGGATCTACAGCGGCAAGCCGATAGTTCCAGGAATTCAAACCGCCGCAATTTGCAAAAATACGCCCGTGATTCCAAAAACCGCACCGGTTAAAATCCAATGTCGTGTTAACACCGGAAAGCTGTGCATAGTCTGTATCGCTTTCCAGATTGATCTTGTAATTCTTTGGGTTACTGCTATAACCGCCTATATACAAGTATCCGCCGTACACACCGCCGGTACTGTAACTAAGTGACACACCGGTGCGGTTTGTAATATTATATGTTCTGGCAATCATTGTGCCTATCGGAATCGCAGCAATGTAGAATTCTCTTCCGTTTTGGATTTCAGAATAGCCGTTGTTCGTCATGAAATAGAGCGTATTTGCAGTTGTATCATAGTTCCACACATAAGACGAATAAATGGAGCTGAGCTGTACAACCTTTGACTCCAGCACTTCTCCCGCAGCGGATGCGGAATATGTCACTGGAAGTGTTTTCAGATGTGCACGCCGCTTTCGGATCGTTACAGACTGTAGCTGAGAACTTACGATGCTTGGCGTAAACGTGTAAATAACATCATTCTGGTAATCCACAGCAAAGGCGTATTCACCGCTGATTGACGCAAAAGTTCTTGACGCTCCTGTTTCCAAAAAATACGCCGCCGTCTGCCCCGTGCCGCCGTTTGTTTCTGCACCGTAACTGCCGTAGCCGCCGTTGGCGCTGGTCAGACACACGCTGGCAATTGTCCCGTTTCCTTTCGACGTCGGAAAGTCGTAGACGTACTTCATAGTTTTTGTCCGGGTGTCCAAATAAGACTCATCGCTGTTATAGTCCCCACGCAAGGTGTCGCCTGTGGTATTTTTCACACCGTATACGCCGCACGCTGTCAGATTGGTCCCGGCAGGGGCAAAATAATTTGCCGCATTTTCTTCCAGCGGCTTGTCAAACAACAGGATACCGCCCAACATTTTCGCATACAGCGGCTGAAAATTCTCTCCGAACATTGTAGCTGCATTGCGCATATAGCCTTCCTGCCGGAAAATATCGTTCAGTGCATTTGTCATCATATTGTGTTCCAGAATCTTTTCCGTTCTCCCGGTATGCACATCCGTCAGTAGGATCTCTGTCTTGCCTTTCATCATGTTGTTTCCTCCTCTGCAATATCATACTGCACGGTCTCCGAAAAACCGGAAACCGTAACCGCATCCACCTGCACATTTACCGCCACAGCATCCGTACAGCCCTGGTGCATCACCTCTGCTGCGTGGATCTGTGCTGTATCCACAATCGTGCTGACGTTGACTGCGTCACTGTTCACGGATACCTTCACGGTATCGCTCAAATCGATCAAGCCGTCCCATGCCTCTTCTCCTGCTAGATATGTACCTTCCAGCACTGCCTGCACGCATTGCGCCGGAATGTCGACAGAGCAGCCTTTGGCATACAGTCTGACATGGAATTCTACTGCGGCATAGCCGGTCATGCCAAAACTGTAAAACAGGTGGAGTGTGTGTACCCCATCCTGCAACGTCCATTGCGGCTGTATTTTCCCGATCTCCACAGCCCCTACAAAATATGCGGCGGTCAGTATTCCGTCTGTACAAGTGTACAGATCATCGGCAATTATCTCCGTTGTGCTGACATCCAGTCGGATCTCTGCATGGAACACGATGGTTGTTGCACGATAGGACAGTACCCGAATCACTGCGATATCTGCCATGCTGCCGTCTGCGATGGTAATGCGTTCTGCGTTGCCGTAAGTATAATATCGCATGGCAGATGCACCTTTCTCCTCCTCAGATGCGGATGCACCGGAAGATGTTTCATTTTTCAATCCAGACTTGGACTGGCTGATATCAGTGACCTTGTTGCCGCCGACGGCAGTAATGCTTTCTGCATTGCGATAGTTCCAGACATAGCCGCCGATCAATGTGGGATTCTGAGTGCCGTTATAGACACACATCACCATATCGCCAGTGTCCAGTGCCGGATCACCCAGAAATGAAAAATGGATCGGGAGATATTCCGTCTGATTGATGCGCGTCAGCTCCGCCGCCAGATTATCTGCGGCTTTTTTGGCGTTCGTCTCGCCCATGAGATTCAAAATTTTGTTGTTCAGCACCATACGGTAGCCGTCCGTCATATGGAATGTACCATCTCCGTCTGCACTGTAGGTGTACGGCGCAGCCAGCTTGCTGCCGTCATCCCGGTACTGGATCTGTGTGGAAATGTCTCTGGGGCGATTCCAGTCGTTGCTGACGCTGTAGTCAAACCTGATCCTGCTGCGGACTGTGCGCACAGGTTCCGGCCGAAACTGCCGCAGCCAGATCTGATTTGGCACAGCGCGATCCGCTTCAATGTAGCAGCCCAACAACTCCGCCACAGTGGAGATGTACTCTCTTGCAGTCTGGATGTCGTCTCCGATGGACATGGGGAGCGTACCGTTGGGCATCGCTTCGATCTCCTCTTTGGTATTGCCGAGGGTTACTGTAATGGGCGTGAGTTCGTATGCCAGATACGCTGCAAGAGTGGAATGCAGCGCAAATGTCAGCATGTGATGCGGTGTTACATTTGCAACTGGTTTGAAGTCCAGTTCCCAGTCCAGGTTAATCAGACAGTCATACGCTGTAATTCGGCGCAGTCCCTTGGAAAACTCGCAGGCAGTGATCTGAAACACGCCCATCGGCACTTCTTCAAATGTGCCGTCCGCAAGGCGCAGGGAATATATCACACGGGCATACTGCCCTACCAGATAGGTGCGTACTGTTTTTTGGGTTCTTGTCTGAAATTGCAATTCTCCGGCATACGCCGCGCCAAACTCAAAATAATCGTGGTTAACGCACTGCCGAGAGATCGTCAGTGTTCCCTCTTCAATGTCCTCATCCGTCAGTACGCAGTGCTCTGTCAAATCGGCATATAGAAGTTCGATCCGGATCTTGTCTGTTCGGATGTTTTGATCGACCGCTTCACAATACGCCTCAGATACCGAATACATTGTCTCACCGCCTTTCTTAAAATTCGATCAGATTATAGCTGACATCAAACCGCGCGCCGCCGGAATCCAGGCAAACCAGCTGCAAGGTACGGTCTCCGGCGTACATTTCTTTTGCTTCGCTGCCGCCGTAATATTCCACAGAAACACTTTCGCTTCGGACAGCGTCCAGAACAATATCTGTCTCCGCCTGCGTCAGCTTGCTCCAGGAGACGGAGATCTTCACCACGCCTGCCCGGATGCGGTTACGCGTCATTTTGCCGTTTTCTGCGCGCCCGGTATCGGCGCTGTCGATATCGCTGTACTGAACGCTGTATGCAGTGGGCGCCGGCAGTTCTGTGCCGTTGATTTTTAACAATGCCATTATGCAAGCCCTCCGCTTCTGTAATCATTGAGCTTTTGCAGCTTTACCATTTGCTTGGCAAGCAGCTCGTTCCCCAGCCAGATATTTGCCAGCAGCGTTGTCTCGTCCTGGGCTCTGCCGCTTTCTTTGCCTGGTATCGCAGCAAGCACCATCTGCATGGCTTTCGCCACCGCTTCGGCGATCTTGCTCTCTGGTGCGACGATCTCGCCCTCTTGTTTGTTGTCGCCGATCACAGCAAGCCGGGGTGTATTGGCTTTCACATAGCCGCCGTTTGCCAGATACGGCACATTGGAGATGTTGAACCCGATGGAATTGCCGCCGAACTCCGGCACCCAGTCCGGAATGTCGATGTGAATGGTGTTCAGACCGTCAATGAGACTGTTCAGCATGCTGATAATCGCATTGACCGGTGCTTTCAGAGATTGTGCAATGTCATTCCACAGATTGGAAAACCACTCCCGGATACCGGAGAACGCATTCCGGATACCCTGGTGTGCCGCCACGAAACAGCCAACGATCTTGCTGCAAAGGTCTGATGCCGTCTGCTCCATCCATCCGCCAAAAGCTTTCCACGCTTCCTTATCTCGTTCCAGCTTGGCTTTTTTGTCGTCGAGCCATCCCTGAAAGATCTCTTTCACACGGCTGATCGTGTTGTTCCAGGCGGACTGAATGTTTTGCAGCGTTTCTGAAAAATAGCTTTTGACATTATTGATGGTATCCTTCCACATCCCCGTCTGTGCCTGAAACATTTCGGTAATGCCCTTCCAGGCACGATCCCAGTCCCCGGAAAATGCGCCGATGAGGAAATCGATCAGACCGCCCAGCCATTCAAAGATCCGCTTGAACGTATCAATGATCTGCTTCCCCACCGTTTTTATCACGTTCCATATCTGCTCCAGCGCGGGCATGATAACCGGCATCAGTGTAGAGACCCACCATTCCCACGCCGGTTCCAGGTAATCGTGCCACAAAAGCGCAATCAGCTCCGCCAGTTTTCCAATAAACTCCATTGCCTTATCTGCCATCGGCTTCAGGTGATCGTGCACCAGTTCCGAAACGCCCTGCGCAATGTTATCCAGAAACGGCGAAATATACTGCTGCCAGATGCCCGTGAGGAATACCACAAGGTTGTTGATGCCATCCCAGACCGTTTGAATTGCCGGTGCAATGTACTGGTCGTACACTTCTTCTGCTTTTCGGCTCACATGGTCTGTAAAGTCAGATACAGCTCCGGTGATCGTGGAGAGAAACCGCATCAGATCTTCTCCGATCCGCATGAAGTTTTCCTTGTTGGTGCGTATCACCTCTGCCAGACCGCTAAAATTATCCCTTACGAATTTCAGCAGCAAGTCCAGCCCTGTGACCCACGGCGTGACGATGATGTCAATGACATCTGCAACCACCTGTGCCGTTTCCGGCAGCTGTAGAATATAGTTGATAATGTCGGTCACGTCATTCATGATGCCGGTCAGACTGCCGAAAATATCACCGGTAGACTGGAAAATGGATGCCAGTTTCTTTTTCAGGAATTCCTCTTTCCGCCCCAGAAACGTGGCAATACCCGTGACAAGAGCGCTGCCCAGGTTAGCGCCGATGCTGAGGAAATTGCCGATCATGGAGCCGTAGGCTGCCGCGATCTTTTGCAGCATCTGTTTGGCGCTGCTGACTACCTCCCCATCTGTGAAGATCTCTTTCAGCGTATCCTTGATGCGCCCGAGTTTCTGCTTGATGTTGTCCAGTGCCTGAAACGTGTTGCCGGCATTCAGCCGTGTGGTAAGCCCTCTCTTGAAACTGCCGTACAGATCGTCCCACAGCTGCTTGACGCGCCGCAAAGGCCCTTCCAATGCGCTGATCTTGTCTTTGCCATCGGAAGTATCCGGAACGCTCGTCGTCTGTCCGCCGGACGATGTGCCGCCGGCACTGTCCGACTTGTCACTGAGCCGGTTGATCTCGTCAAACCCCATAAGGTCACGCATCGCCTTTGCAGCACTTTTGGCATTGCTCTCAGTGGTGCTGAGGCTGTCGTTCAGAGCCTCGGTACCGGCTGCCGTGCTGCCCACGCCGGAGGACGTGTCCGGAGATACGCCCATGATCGCTGCGGTGAATTCCTTGAACTTGGTCGCCGCTGCGGTAAGCCGTTCCACAATGATGTTCAGCCACTGCACAATGGGCGAGAACACGTTGATAAGCCCCTGTCCCAGCTCTGCTTTCAAGGTGTCGAATTGCAGTGCCAGTGTACGGGTACTGTTCGCCCAGCCGTCAGAGGTACGGGCGTAGTCGCCCTGCGCATTGGCTAGCTTCTCCTGTACAAATGCGTACCGGAGCGACACCTTCTCCGCCTCGGACATCTCCGAAGTTGTCTTGCCGAAGCCTTTGGACAGGGCGTATGCGTCCAGTGCGCTCTGCGTCATGACCACGCCCAGATCTTTCAGCGTTTCGGTTTCTCCGGAAAAGACAGACTTGATCTTGGTGTACGCCTCGTCTTGTGAGATGTTGTAGAACGATGCCACATCGCCTGTCAGCCCGGTCAGCGCCTCAGACATATCCAGTGCCTGCTTTTGCGTAAAGCCGAACGCCTCCGCCATAGAGCCATAGGTTCCGGCGTATTTCTTTGCCATGGTTTCCGACAAGCCGAACTGTTTGGCGGCGTTTTTGGCGAACTTGTCCACACTGTCGGATAAACCGCCGAAGGTCACATCTACGACGTTCTGCACCTCTGCCAGATCAGAGCCGAGAGAAAGACACTCTTTGCCGAATGCTGTGATTTTGGATACGGCGAAAGCTCCAGCAATGACCTTCCCCAATTTGCCGAATGCACCGGACAGCGCCGAGCCGGTGTTGCCTACGCTGCCCAGCTGTTGATTGGTATTTCTGACTGCACGATTTACAGTCTGCTGCAACTGCTTTCGGAACGAATCCGACTGCAACGCCAGATCCAGATCGATTGTACCGACGTTAGTCCCCATTCTGCTGCACCTCCTTTCACTCTATCTTCGCCATTGTCCGGAACATTGCCGACAGCTGCTGCATAGATTTCTCGTAGGATTCCCGATCGAAATGACGCAGTGTTTCTGCTGCCTGCCGCCGCTGCCAGTCGAAACGGATACGGTTCTGCTCCGGCGTGAACGCTTTCAGCGCTTCCATGTCCGTTTCTGACCGGATACGCACCACATTCCCCAGCGGCGTTTCTCCGTTCAGTCCGGACAGCAGTGTCAGAAACTCCGACCAGCACATTTCCGTCTCCAGCCGCAGCCGAATGCCGTACTGCTGGGCGAAAGATGCCTCGATCAGTTCGTAGTCATAGATCAGATCATAGTGCGGATCATCATGCACCGGCGTTCTGAAATCGCTGCTCCGCTTCCTCGTAAGACGTACCGGAGGCAAGGGACATCACCGCGATAAACACGCTCTGATAGCCCTTGAAGTTCAGATTCATGCCGTCCAGCTTTTCCACGCCCTCTTTGCCGATGAGAATTTCCAGCGCCTTGTCGATCGCCGAGAATCCGGCTGTACCGCTTTCCTCCGTGGATTCTATTGCCGCCATGGCTTTCATGACAGCGTTCTTGGTGTCGTCGATATGGAACTCCTGTTCCCCGATCTTCAGCACCTTTTCTTCCTGCTGCAATTTGCTTGTAATATCCAGTACGGTTGCCATTGTTATTTCCTCCTTATTCTCCTACGGTAGTGATGTTGGGCTTACCATTGCTCATGACGGAAAATTCCAGCGGCTCTACGTTGGTGGAATCTCCGCCGCCGGCAGTTACGTTGACGACAGCGTTTTCCATGGCGATGGTCGTGCCGTCCGGCATCACCCACTCGAAATACGCCTCGGATTCCTGTCCGGTCTTGTATGCCAGACCTGCCGCAAAGTCATTGCCGGTATCGCCTACGTTCCGCTTGCCTTTCAGGGAAATGGTGATGCCGCAGCCGGTTTTCAGACGGCGTTTCCAGCCCTCCTGCTCCATAGGCGTCCACTCCTCTACGTTGCCGTCAATGGCAATGCTGAACGATTCCATATCGGCAACGGTTTTGGCAGAACTCTTGTCTGCACCCAGCTTGAATACGTTGTTAAAAACGGGATATACCCCTGTTACAGTGCTCATGCTGTTTCCTCCTCATAGTAGATAACAAATTCGATCACATATTCGCAGATGCCGTTGTCGTCCGTTCCCACGTCAATGGGTTCGTTCTGCTGCATCTGGAAATACACGGCACGGCAGCTGCCCACCTGTGCCGTTCCTGCCGCTGCGATCGCCTCATACAGGGCAATGGCAGCGTTCTGTGTCTGGCGTGTGCTGTGGTTCCAATGCACCAGCAGGGACACGCCGTGGGTACGGGTCTTGGTGGGATCCCGTCCGCCGACAGCGGTTTCATTCTTCCGGCGTGACAGCTGATACACACCGAAGGACTTTTCCTTTTTGCGGTCTAAAATGCCGCAGTAATAGTTGTCCGCTTTGACCGGCAGCGTTTGCAGCCATGCCAGCACGGATTCACTGGTCATCATGTTGTTTCACCTCCTATTTGAGATTCCGCCGGAGTTTTTCAGCAAATGCTTTTGCGGCAAAATCTTTCTTGTCGCCGTCGATCCACGGCTGAAACCACTTGCCGCCGGCGTTTTTGTTCTTTGATGCCTGGAAGTTGTATTCGGGGTGATAGTACAAACGGCGTGCGTATGGCGTGTCACTTACAATTGCCACCACGCCGGTTCTGCTCTCTGCATCATACAAAAACGTAGATGCTTCTGATAGTGTACCGGTGTCTTTTGGCATGACCTGTTCTTTTTCTACATCTTCCAATACCGCCTGTGCGGTCTGTTCCAGAGCCGTTGCCACTGCCTGTTCCACCTGCCGTACTGCCCCGAAATTCCAGTTGACTTTGATCTTGCTCATGCAGTCTCTCCTAAAAATGGGTACAAAAAAAGCACCTCATTCGAGATGCTTTTCTTTGATTTGACTTTTTTCGGAAAATGTGCTATACTGATGTTCTGAGAGCGTACCTGAAACGGTAGGCGGTTTGTTTCTGCTCCCACTGCTCATTTGAACAGATGGGAGGTGATCGGTATGATGGATCAATACATCACCTTAGGTGATTTGCTGAAGATCGGCAGTTTCCTGCTGGATTGCATCAGCGTGATCTTATACATTTACTATAATCATAAAAATAGTAATCAGAATCACCACGACAAGAAAAAGAAATAACCGCCCAAGCTACCAAACTGCGGCGGTTATTCTTTAACTTTCTGCGGTGGGAGCAGACCGTCTACTGGTATGCTCTCTCTGCTTTTATTATACCGCATCCAGAGGAATTTGTCAAGTGGCAGATTCCTCTTTTTTATAGCACATCAATCCTTGTGTAGTTCACCGTGCCGTCCGGATTCCGGCACTTGCTGACGGCGTAGATGCTCCGCTGTTCGCCAAATATCGTGACCGTGCCGCCTGTGAGATTCCCCACTGCCGGCTGAATATCCCCGTCAATGTAGGCACTGCCGGATACTGTGACAGCGGTGTCCTTGCTGGTGTACTTCACCTGCGATTTGTCCTGCCAGTTGCACAGGAAGTCCCCGTCCAGAATGGTTTCCCGTTCGCCAAAGGAATTGATCTCCTCGGTTTCTACGGTTACATGAATAGGCGTTTTCGCACAGCGTACCAGTTTAGGGTATCGCATCACGCCACCTCGTTTCGCTCCGGCAGCAAAGCCCTGTCTGACAGAGATTCCGGTACACCGCCCGTGGCAGGCAGATACCGCTGACAGTTTCCACTGCCGTACTGCTGCCGCTGAGCGTCAGACTTGCCCCGTTGATAGAGTAGCCGGACACGATGCTTTCCAGCACGTCGGCGTTCTCGTGGGCAAACTCTGCCAGCTGACAGCAGCACTCCTGTATGATCTCCTGCTGGTATGCGGACAGGTTTTCCAGTCCCACAGCATGGATTCTGCCAAAGGTCAGCGTATCCACGTCACGGGCAGCCTGCCGCAGCCGTGGCAGGATATCCGGTTCCGGTACTGTTCCGCCGTAGGTGCCGCTGTAGTACTCGTAGCCGGCGTACATCACTTGCCGTCCTTTTCCGCCGCCTGTACCTTTCGGAGCTTGGCTTTCAGACTGGCGTTTTCCGCTGCCAGACGGCGATAGTCCGCCTCCGGTACCGTAGCAGATGCCGGTACTTCTACGGTGCCGTCGTCCAGCAGCACGGCATAGCCTCTGTCCAGATAGGCTGCTTTCTCCGCCTCAGTAATGGTATAGACCTTGTTGTCCTTGCTCGCTTTCATCGGGTATCACCTCACTCATGGGCAGTATAGTTGATGGCACAGCCGGCTTTCAGCAGTGCATCCAGTGCAAAGGTGCCGTTGAACCGGCGGTTCTGGTAGATGTAGTTGTCTGCCGTTCTGGAGTCGTGTCCCGGTGTGAATACGTTGATGTAGCTGTACTTCACACGGGAAACCTGTGCCTCTGGATCGATGAGAATGTAGTTAATCTGTCCGGCAGTCTCATCCGCCGCACAGCCGTTGGTGAAGTTGAACTTGGTTTTCAGCCGTGCAGACGGCACAACAATGATCGTGCCGATGTCGTCAATGGTATGGACACGGCGGTCGATCACGCCGGTACCGTTGGGATACTGCCGCTGGAACGCCTGTTTCAACAGCTTGTTGTATGCCGGTGTCACATACATCTCCATACGATCCATGGGTACGCCGGCATCTTCCAGCAGCTGCACCTTGTTGTCGAAGTCCTCCAGCACGTTGTCTGCGGTCAGTGCAGTGGTTTCTACCGATGCACCCACACGCTGTGCCTCGGTGAAGATCTTGCTGAATGTGTAGCAGTCCAGCTCCGGAATCGCCTGTGTGATCTCAAACCGCTTCTGAATGTTGGCGATGGAAACGGTCATGTTGGTTTCGTCCACGTCCATAGGATCAACGGCAAATTCAATGTCACGGTCATGATCCAGCACCTTGACTTCGTAGTCGTTGTCGTAAGAGCCGGCGTTGAAACCGGCAGTGGTGCGGTTATGGTCTTTATAACCGCTGACGGTCAGTTTCGGGAGTTTCAGCTGCTTGCCGTTTACGATCTGAATATCACTGTTGGACTGGAACAGCCCGTTGGATTTCAGCTCCACTGCATACATATCAATGATGTGCTGACTGAAAATGTCAGCGTATTTCAGTTCTGCCATAGTTAGTTCCTGCCTTTCTTTCGGTTCGTGCCGAAGATGTTGGAGAGCATTTCATTTTGTGCGGCGGTGGGGTCATTGCTGCCGCCGGAGCCGCCGATCTGCATAAAGCCGCTGTTCTGCTGGGTACTGCCTTTCAGTGCCGGCACATCAGACAACACCTTTTCCAGCGCTTTCTTGATGTTCTCCTCGGAGATCACACCCTTGCTGTCGGCGGCACTGGTCAGGTCTGCCATACGGAGCAGGTACGGCAGTGACTTGCGGTCTACGCCCAGATCGGCGGCAATGTCGCTTGCCTTGCTGCGAATGTCGTTTTCCAGTACCTGTGCTTTCAGCCGGACGATCTCCTGCTGGGCGTTCTGGTAGCTGGTTTCCTTTTCCTTTGCCTGTGTGGCACGCTTGGTCTTGAAGTCCTGCACGGCGGTCTGGAGTTCCTCACCGCTCATGCCCAGCTGCTTGAAGTAGCCCTCCAGAATTGCGGATTCCCGCTGCTGAGTGCCTTTGTGGATCATGTCCTCGATCTTGCCATAGTCGATAGACGGCGGCTGTGTACCGCCCTGCGGCGTGTTCTGGCTGCCTGTTTCGTCTGCCATTTGAATCAGTCCTTTCGTGATTTGGGTATAAAAATAGCACCTGATTGCTCAGATGCTGATTTTACAAATAAGAACGCCGTACCCGCTGGCTGAATTGTTCTTGTTTTCCGCCCTCCGCCAGTTTATGCCCGTGGTCGGGGCATGAAAAAAGCACCTCGTTTGAGATGCTTTTTGTGGTGTTCAGTTTTACTTCTCAAAGCAACGCATATTTTGAGAGGTTTTTCAGTCAATGTGCAAATGGGCAATCTTTTAATGCTTCATCCCGTTGGATTGCGATTTCTTTCAGTCTTTCTCGAATCGTTTCTTTTTCTTTTTCATTTGTGGAAGAAAGCAACTTATTTCTCAATTCAACTTGTTCCCTTGTCGGCTGCAACATCATAAAACATCACTCCAATAGTGCTAAAATCGTATTGGAATTGTCAATCTTCCTCAAAGAAGAAAAAAGGCTTTTCAGCAAGGCGGATTGTCTCCTTGTTGATTTCTTTCGCTTTTTTCACAATTTCCAGCGGTGTGTTTTTGGAAAAGGTTCGTGTTTTTCCTTTTATCATATATTTACGCCATTCCATTGGATAATCAATCAGCATTTGTATCTTTCCCTTTGTGCTACATTTTATATATTTCTTTTATTCTTTTCTTTTCTTTCTCAATGTAATCCTTGAACCACTTCTCGTGCTTTTTGCTTTCCGCTTCCAGTTCCTCGGCATGCTCTTTTGCATAAGCCTCGTCCGTGTCATCTTGGATCATAAACAGCTCTTGATCTGCCATATCAATCATCCTTTCCACTTTTTATCTTGTATGCAAAAGCCCCCAAAGAATAAATTGTATCTGTTGCTTTGAGTCTTGACAAATCCGTGCCGTATCCCTCAGCTATATAGTCATTGTAATACTTTTCGTACAATTTGTCAAGCGGAATTTTTCGGTTCATGTCTGTGATAACGTACACCGTTCCGTCATGCCCCACAACAATAGAGGCATCTGCTTTTTCTTCCTTCCAAAACGTGAGTATGTCTGTGATAGAAGGTCTTGTGCTGCTCGGATGATTGTGCAAAATAAGAAACCGTTTTCCAGATTCTTTTATCTTTTGGTATTCTTCAAAAGATAAACCAGTCTTAAAACGAGAATCTTCTCCGACAGATAAGTTGTCAGTCAACAGTTCACCTGTTCTGGCATCTATGATTGCCATTCTTTCTGTATCTTTACCATCTCTGTCTTCAAGGATTCTCTTTGCTTGTTGATATACGGATTCGTTTGCAGCCTTATGTTCCGTCAAACCAGAAAATTTATCGTGATACTGTTTGGCATTTACAAGTTCTCGGTTTACTGAAAATCCATTGCTTGTATTCTTCTTGGTTATCTTAAAATCTTCCTCGTGTTCGATTTTCTCTGCCCGATACGTCTTTCCGCTACCGCCGTTGTCCTTGGGGATAGGCGGCGCAACTTCCACAGCGTGCCTCACAGAAACGCCCTCCGTGTATGCCTTTGCCTTAGCCGCTTTCGGTTTCGGCGTTGGCGGCACAGCGGCGGTCTTTCCTGCCGGCGGTGCAGGGGCATCGTACACTTTCAGCCGACGGTAATCCATCCGCAGCACGTCCTTGTTTTCCTTGACCAGGCTGTTCAGCCGCTTTCGCCATGCCTGTTCCTGTGCGGCATACTTGGCGGCGTTCTCCGGATCGATTGCACCCAGTTTCAGCCGCTTGTACTTTCGCACGTTCCGTTCGCAGTACCGCTGCTGCTGTTCCAGATCATATCGCCGGTTCGCCTCGTCGATCTCCTCTTGTGTCATCTCCTTGGGTGGCTGGTTGACGCCCTCGAACCAGGTATGCACGCCGTTCTTGCAGTTGGGGTGCAACGCTCCGCCGGCAATGGCAGTACTGAGCAGCGGATACTTCCCGTCCTTGGGTACCGGCACGGAGCTGTACACATCATCGTAGTATACCTTGCCCTGCCACGGAATGCACTTGGGACAGGCAGAACTGTGTGCGGATAATTTCACCGTACAGATGCCCCACTCGTCACGCTTGGCAGCTTCTCCCTGGATATTCGCCCGGAGGTTTGCCGTCCGCAGTGCCATCTCCGCATAGCTGGCGATGTTCACACACCGCCCGTCTTTGTACCTGATATTCCGGATACCCTGTGCCAGAAAGTCCTGTGCTGCCGCATCGACCGTCTGCCCCAGCGACTTGCCGCCCATGTTGAACTGCGCCGCCGACCGGAAAATGGTCTGCCGGTAGATGTCGTCCTGATACCGGAGAATGCTGCTGACTGCCTTGTGCATCTCGCCCTGTGTGGCTTTCACGAGAGCGTTCAGCTTGCGTTCATTGACAGTGAAAAAGCCGGTGCTGACCTCTCCGGCAGTGCCGGCTGCGGCAAGGTAGCCCTGCCGGATCGCTTTCAGAATGCGAATCTCCTCCTGCTGCTTTCCGGTTTCGTAGGACTGGCGGATCATGTCCTCGATCTGCTGGGGAATGGTGCTGGTATAGTCTCCGATGATCTTTCGGTTCTGAGCACGGTATCGGGCAATGCTGTTCAGCTTTTCTGCCTGCCACTGTGCCCAGTCAAAGCCCTCGGTATCTTCCTCTTTCAGATGCCGCTGCAAGTTCCGTTTCATGGACTGGATCAGTTCTTCCTCCATCTTCCGGAGTGCCTCTGCAATGTCATAGTTCATGCGATGCCTGCCCAGTCGTCAGAGGACACCGCCGGTTCTCCCATGTCTACAATGCCTTGCTCTGTCCGGATACGCGCCGCCTCTGCCGCTTTCCATGTGTCGGACTTGGTGCTGCCGTACAGTTCGTCCAGACCTGCCTCAATGCTCATGATACCACCCTGCTTGGCTTTCGCCACGGTTTCCACCTGTGATTCAAAGGACGGGTTGGCGTACTCGCCGAAAGTGACTGCCACACGGACTTCCTCGGCAGGCTGTCCGTTCGCTGTCTGATACGCATAGAATACGTCTGTAATCAGTTTCGGCAGCACTCGCTGCAAGGCGTTCACAATGTCCTGCCGTGTGTACAGCGTGGTTTTCTCTTTCTCACGCTGTGCCTCGGCGTTGTCCAGTTTCTTCACGTCGATACCCAGTGTAGACGGGCTGACGACACCTTGCAGGCACAGATCCAGTGCGGTGATGTAGGTGGCAAGGTAGCTGTCGTGAGGAATTTCCGCCTGTTCCACAGTGATCTTGTTCTGTGCGGATTCGGCAATGTCGTTGCCGGTCATGAGAAAGCGGTTGTCAAAGGCGTTGGACTTTTGCAGCACACCGTTTTCGTCCCGTGGGATCAGGCACTCCGGAATGTATGTACGGGAACGTCCGCTGCGGAGTGCATCCACCCACTGGCTCCACGCCTCGTCCAGTGCGTCGAAGTTGTCCCGTTTGGCATCGAAGATGCTCTGCCCTCTGCCCTCGTGCCGGTTGGAATGGTAGAAACTGAGATATTCTGCCAGCATAAAATCCCCATTCCACCGGACAGGCTGCAAGCCGGCTGTCTGGGGAATGGCGTGGAGATCACGGGGATTGCCGTATGCGTCAAAGAGTGCATACGTCACATAGCCCCTGCCGTAGTGTTCGTGCAGCGTGTAGTTTCTGCCGCTGTCGTCGGTGTATGGCGTGCGGAAGATGATCTCGTGTACCCTGCCGGACTGCCGCCGGAGTTCCACACGGTCTGCCCCGTAAAATTCCAGAATGGGAAAGCGGCTCACGTGTGGGTGCAGGCTGATCTTAAATGCCCCGTCACCGGTGACCAGCGTTTCCGTGATCGATTGTTTTACCAGTTCGCAGAAGTCGTTTTCCTGTGCGATCTGCTGCCAGAGCAGCTTTTGCGATTCGGACGGAAACTGCACTTCCTGCAAGTCGGCAGCGATCAGACCGGAAAGCATATTCACCATGGTCTGGGGCAAACCGGTGTGTATCTTCCGGATTTCCATGCCGTAGGTGGGGACGCTGCCCCAGAAAGAATGGGACGCACCGCCGATCTGCCGGTACGCCTGTGCCAGTTCCCAACTGTCGCCCCGATACCAGAGCCGGTTGACAGCGATGTTGGTTTCAAAGCTGAGGGATTCCTCTATGGCGATCTCCCGTCTTGCCGCCGGATATAGTTTTAACAACCCTGACAGTTTGCCTGCCAGAAACGACCGGAATCGGTCAAGCATCTGAAATCACCTCCTGTATTGCCTTATAGTTTCCAATGTACTGCTTGTACGGCAGCCACGCATACTGACACCCGTTGATGCTGTGGTCGTGTCCGTCCTCCGGCTGCCCTTTTTCGTCATAGCTGTAGGTGTTCATCTCTGCGATGTAGTCCTTGCAGGTGTCCACCACCAGAAAGTCCCCCGTTTTCAGCCAGCTCTGCTGCAACTGGATCCGGGTGATGATCTTTGTCTTTTTCCACGCCCCTGCAAAGTCGTAGATGCAGGCGGTTTTGCGTTTGAACTTCTGCGCTTCCTGTATGGTGCCGGCATCTGCGGAATCGATGTAGATCGTTCTTGCAAAGCCATACCGGCACTTTACCTGTTCGGCAAACCGGTTCAGCAACGGTATCACGTCAGACGGTGCAAAGGGGTTTGACTTGTCCCGATTGTTGTGGGTTTCCTCCATGAGCAGGATACACTTCCGGTCTGCGGTAATGCCCACTGCCTCAAAGGTCAGCCGGTCGTGGGACTGCCTGGAATAGGACGTATCACAGCCGATGGAGTAATACAGAAAGCGGTGCTCTGCCGCCTGTGATGCCGCGATAATATGCCGTTGCTGCAAATCAAATACCAGCCCTGTGGCACGTCCGCGCAGCCCCAGAATCTTGTTCTTATACAGTTTGGTACCCTTGGGAGCAGCGTCCATTTTCCGCTGAATGTCCGCCTCTGTCAGACTAAGGTTGTCCCGGAATGAGAAGAACCAGTACCGCCAGCCGGTGACGGGCTCTTCCGTCAGTTCCCGAAGGATCTCCTCCGGCACATCGGCAGCATACTTGGCACAGGGACGGGAACGGTTCACGAACTCCCGATACACCGGCAAAGACGGATCATCAGGGTTCAGTGTTGCCAGCAGGTAATCGTTTCGGGTGGAGATCTCCCGCACGAAGTCGATGTCGGCGGTGTTGATCTCGTCAATGTACACGCAGCCAAACTGCGAACCGAGGACGTTTTCCCACTTGTCCTTGTTGTCATAGCCCAGCACATAGATCAGTTTGCCCTCAAACTTGATGTGAGGCAGTTTGTTGTTTCGGTCGCCGTTGCCGCAGTAGACGGCATTCCGGTGCAGGTCGAGGATACCGTTTTCCTGCTGAATGATGTTCTTCTCAGCGATGCCGGTAGTCTTGGCGGCGATAATGTGCAGCCGTTTCGGACTGGCAGAAACCATGTACATGAACTTCACGCCGGCACCAACGGTGGTCTTTCCGGAAGCGGTCGTCCCCTCCAGAAACTCTGCGGTCACGCCTTGGACGGAACGGATAAAGTCCCTGTACTTCTGGGACAGAGGAAATTTATGTGCTGTCAAGGTCATCACCGCCCAGCTGGGAGAGAATGTCGGAGAGTTTTTCGGAGGGCTTGACTCCCACATCGGCTTCCTGCTTGGTGGTGTAACCATACTTCGACATCCACAGCCCTGCAAGCTGTGTCGGAATCGCCCCCACTTCAAATTTTTCCCGTGCGTCCGTTTCGCATTCTTCACGCATACGCGTAACGATGTCAACAAACCGTTTGCTCTCCGCGTAATACTCATGAAATGCCTGTCGGGAGATGCCGACATATACGCAGAACCCCTCAATGGTGTAAGTCACGCTGTGTTTCAGCTCCGCCGAAACAAACTCGCCGGTTTTGGAGTTGAACGCATGAGTCAGCACAGGCTTGCTGTCGCAGTACGCTTTGTAAGCTTCCCATGCACTGCGTAATTCGTCCGGCGTTTTGAATTTTCTTGGTCGTCCCATGCGGTCACGCTCCTTTCCGGCATACAAAAAACGCCGCAAGGAAATCCTCACGACGTTTTGCTTTTTCGTCAGTATCAGTATAACATGGAATGCGGATTACTGCAAGTGAGATTCGGTGAGATTGTGTGAGTTTTTTTCCAGCATGGCAAGCCCCTCATGAAAAATCTTTCTTGTCACACCATAGTCCCGATGCACCACTGCACGGGAGATGTGTTTCAGACTGTTTCCTGTCAGCAGGTGTGATTTCAGTATGATCCGCATTTCTACTTCCTTTGCACCGCCGCCGGAAATGGCTTGGTTGATCTCCTGCAAAATCCCCAGTTTCAGCTGATCTCGTTCCTGTTCCAGCAGTACGATCTCCTCGTCGATCTCTGCGGCACGCAGCAGTTTCTGTTCCGTGCGGTTTCCGGCAGAACTGTGCGCAGCTCCGATGCTGTCGAACTGCACCGATTTCACAGACGTGCAGATGTCCTTGTCAATGTACAATTCTGCGATGCGTTTGGGAATTTCACGATAGCGTGTGATTTTTTCTTCGATGGTCATGTGTCATCTTCCTTTCTTCCTGTTCTCCCGATACTGTTTCTGATACGCTTTCCGCCGACGCATCGCACAGGTATTGCAGAATCTCCGGTCACCTTTCACGCCGATCAGCGGCTTGCCGCAGGTTTCGCAGAGTTTGGTGGTCATGGCTGTGCCTCCTTCGCTTTGCGTATTCTCGCTTTCAGACTGTCGATCAGTGCGTCCTGTGTGGCGTTCTTGTCCTGCAGGGCGGCAAGGACATCGTCGTCCCGTGTGCCGGTCACTGCAAGGTGATGCACGAAAACCGTAGCCGTCTGCCCCTGCCGGTGCAGCCGCTTGTTTGCCTGCTGATACAGCTCCAGGGACCAGTTCAGCCCGAACCAGACCACATGGTTTCCGCCCTGCTGCAAATTCAGCCCGTAGGCGCAAGATGCCGGATGTGCCAGCAGAATGTCGATCTGACGGGCGTTCCAGTCCGCTGCGTCCTGTGCATTTTGCAGTACGCGGACACGCAGCTTAGATCCTGCCAGCAATGCCGTGATTCGGGTTACGTCATGCCGGAAATTGTAAAACACCAGTGCCGGTGCCCCGTGCAGCTGCTCCAGCAGCTCCTCAAACGCCTCCAGCTTGCACCGGTGGATCTCTACCGCACTGCGGTTCTCGTCGTATACAGCCCCGTTACACAGCTGCAGCAGCTTGTTGGACAACGCTGCCGCCGATCCTGCATCGATCGTAGCTTCGTCCACCTCCAGCAGCATTTCCCTTTCCAACTGCTGATACGCTTTCGCCGCCTTGCTGTCCAGCTGCACCGGAATCGTGTCGTACACCAATTCCGGCAGCTGCAAATAATCCTCGGCTTTCATGCTGATGCAGATGTCGCCGATCTTGTCCTGTATCGCCTTCTGTGCATCTTCCTTTGCCTCATAGGTCGTGAAGTGACCGCCGTGGGTATTGCTGTTGAAATACATCTCCCGAAATCCGGTGACAGTCCGCCCCAGACGGATACCGCCGTCCAGCAGATACAGCTGTGCCCACAGATCCTGAATGCTGTTCGGTGCCGGTGTGCCGGTCAGTTCGATCAGCCGCTGCACATGGGGCCGGATCCACGTCAAAGATTTGAACCGCTTTGCCTTGCTGGATTTGAAACTGCTGCTTTCGTCGATAACGATCATGTCAAACGGCCATGCGTTTTTAAAATAATCCACCAGCCAGACGACATTCTCCCGATTCGTGATATAGACATCTGCCGGACTGCACGCTGCACGGATCCGCTTCTGTGTGCTGCCCAGAATCATGGAGAACCGCAGGTGCCGCAGATGATCCCACTTCGCCGCCTCTGTATCCCATGTGGCTTCGGCGACTTTCTTCGGGGCAATAATCAGACACCGGCACACCTGCAGCCGATTGTAGATCAGCTCCTGTACGGCGGTCAGCGTGATCACCGTCTTTCCCAACCCCATATCCAGAAACAGCCCCAGTGCCCGATCGGATACGATCCGGTCAATGCAGTACTGCTGGTAGGGGTGCGGCGTGAACTTCATTCTGTCAGCCCATACGCGGTGATATGCTTTTGCATGAACTTGTCCACCTCCTCCTGTGTACTCAGCACATAGACTTTCGTGCCGACCGCAGCCAACCGCTTTATCTGCAGCTGCTGGGATTTGGATAGATTGCCTTTTCGCCCCGGGGCTTTCAGTTCCACCGGCACGATCCCGCCGCCCGGGAAAAATACCAGACGGTCAGGTACGCCGCAGCAGCCCGGCGACGTCCACTTGTATGCCCTGCCGCCGATACGCCGTACACAGCGGCAAAGATAGCGTTCCACTTGTTTTTCATCGTCCATGTCAGTCCTCGCTTTCGTTTTTGTGACCTCACGCGCACACGCGTATACATACACGCATCAGGCGTATTAGGTATATTATATATCCCTCTATTCCCCTATTTTATATATTCTATTACTATTAAAGTTGACAAGTTGACAAATAATAAAATATATCGCAGCTACGATGTTTTTACGTCAACTTTGCTGTCAACTTCTCTGTCAAACTGTCAAAGTTCCCATGTTTTCCCATAGTTGACGGCAAAAGAGAAAGTTGACGGTTTAGGGTATCCGTAAAAATCCTTTTTGCGTACCATACACGACACCAAACCGCATATTGGATTTACATCTTTCCCACCCCGGGATCCTAGCCAGAATTGCATTGATCTCCGCTGCATCAGACCTCCGGAAATAGCGGATCTCGCCGCCAAAGACTTCGCACCAGATCTCAACGGCACATACCCGTTCCCGACGTTTCAGTTTCGTCTTTTCCTTGTCATTGGCGAAGCCGCCCGCCCAGTACATCTTGCGTTCAAACATCGTCCGTTTCTCCCAGTCCTCCGGAATCTCCCTGTCTAGGAAGTCCCGGATAACACCCTCTTTCGCACTGTGCTCGCTGTGTTCCTCCTGTGCCTGTTTTGCGTATGCCTCTACCTCCGGCAGCAGATACAGCTTTTCGCCGTTGTGCCACAGTGTGAGTGCCTCTGCCCAGATCTGCGGCACGTTCGCCGCCAGTTCCGTAAATACGCTTTTCGCCGGCTGCTGTACGCCGCACTCCACCGGCCAGAAACGCCGATTCCCCGTATGGTCCCGCAGGAATTCTTCTTCGTTGGTCGTGCCGAAGAATACGCATCTTCTGGGGTACCGCCCCGTTCGTCTGCCGTAAGGCTCCCGAAAAATATCCTCCTGCTTGGACAAAAACTGCTTGATCTTGTTGTCGTCCGCCTTGGACATTCCCACCAGTTCCGCAAGCTCCATGATCCAAGATCCCTGTATGGTTTCGTATGCGTCCTTTCCGTCGAACGTTGTCAGACTGTCGTTGAACCACTTCGGTGCCAGCAGCCGCAGCAGCGTGGATTTTCCCAGCCCCTGCGGACCTGCCAGAACCGGCATATAGTCGTACTTGATGCCGGGGATCATGGCACGGGCCACCGCCGCAGTCAGGGACGTTCTCGCCACAGCACGGGTATAGGCACTGTCTGCGGCTCCCAGATAGTCGATGTACAAGGTTTCCACTCTCGGCACGCCGTCCCATTCCGGAAGGCTTTTCAGATAATCCTGCACGGCATTGATCTTGTTTCGATGACAGCACAGGCTCACCGCATCGCTGATCCGGTCCTTTCCGGTCACGGCGTATACCTTTTCGATGTAGTGCCGCAGTCCGGCATCGTCGTTGTCCGTCCAGTCCCGCACCTCCGGACTGTCGTTCCAAGGCAGTGCACCCAAGCACAGGATCCGGTTGGAAAATTCCTCGAAAACAAACTTTCCTTTCAGATTCGGATCATTCTCCAGAATAATCAGTACGTTGTCTGTGGTTTTCAGGGGCTTTCCGGATTCAGAATGTACCTGCAGCAGCTGCATCCAGTCCGCATTTTCCGCAGGTGCAGCCCCGAACGCCGCCGTAGCAGCGGCGTACCGTTCCTGCAGCAGCAGTTGTGCCACACCGGCATCTTTGACTGCATAATCACACGCCGCCTGATAGGACGGCAGCTTGTTTGTCGGCGTATCCGGCTTTGCATCGCTGTCCCTGTCGCCGAACAGGTGCAGCCGCATCAGATCGAACGCATTGCACAGCTTGCCGCCTGCCGGATCGTGTGCGTGGTGGGAAAAGAGAAACTTTCCGCCCTCATAGACCACCGCACCGCCGGTAGTTGTACCACCGGCATAGGTGAAACGATCTCCGGTATCACACACCGTGTACTTGTCCGGCAGGATCTCTGCAATGACCTTGTACACGTCATATATCCGGCAGAATGCCCCTACCGCGCCGGACTTCTCTGTCGGATCTGCCTGCTTTGTTCCCCGTGGGATTTTCGGTGCAGTCAGCCCCGCCCACTGTTTCACGTCCCGCCAGTCGGCGTACATTCCCAGAATGCCGTCGGGATCGGCGAAATACTTGTCCCCGTAGGTGTAGACGTAGGTACTGTCCGCACAGCACGACGGCCAGTACATCATCCGTGATGCCTCAAAGGTCGTCGGATCGCACTGTTCCATGCCGATGTATTCCGCCAGTTTCCGTGCGATCGGCTCGTATTCGTCCGCCGTACACGTTCTGGACAGCGGGATCAGCACGCGCAGTCTGGGTGCTGCCTCACTGTGCTTTCGGGTGGAGTACACGCAGTAGGCACAGTTCAGCCCCTCGATCCGCTGCAAGACTCCCTGCGTACCGCCGGGAGCGATGTTGTCCATATCCAGTGTGACGACCTCTCTGCCCGTCACTGCGGACGCTTTCCGCTGCCTGCCCTCCAATGTGCCGGCAACGTAGCCGCCTACATCTTTCAGGCTGTCCTGTTTGGGTTTCGGCAGCTTCAGATATTCCTCCAGCGTTTCCGCCCCCCGCATAGGCGTTGCAAGCTTCGCCACGAGTTCTGACCACCGCAGCTGCTGGGCGTTCCACTGCGTGGCTTTCCGGCTGCTGCCGGTGGTTATGGTAATCTTTCTGTCGTTTTGCATTCGTCAGCACCACCTAATCCTTTTTGTAATAGTCCCCCACGAATCCGGCGGCATTGAGTACCAGCCCCTCCGCCCACGGGATCGGCTGCCGCATCAATTCACACGCCGCCTGCAGATCCGCACGTTCTTCCGGACAGTCGATCACCGCCTCATCGTGAATGTGCATGACCGTCTGATAGCCGGCATCTTCCAGCCGCTGCAGCGTCACTGCAAGGCAGTCCCTCGCAATCGCCTGCACAATGTTTTCTGTCAGCTTGCCGCCGTAGGTTTCCAGATCCGCCCACTTTTTGCCCGCCTGACTTACGCCGTAATAGTGCAGGCTGTCACTGTCGAACCGGTTCTTTCCGATATGCGGACGGGCATAGAACAGCTTTCTTCCGGACGGCAGCTGCACAGTCAGAAAATCCTGCTTTGTTGCAAAGTCGCCCTCTCTGCGGAAGATACAGCCGTTTACACCCACCGGTGTACACGTCTGCACCGCCTGCAAGGCGGCGTTCTCCAGCTGATACCACAGTCTTGTGATATTCGGGTTCGCCTTTCTCCAGCGGTGTACGATGTCCGGCAGCTCGTCCTCAGACAGCCCCATTTTTAAGGCTCCCATATTGATCAGAGCACCGGCGGAACCGCCGTACCCCAATGCCAGTTCTGCGATCTTTCCCTTTTGCCGCAGTGCGTATTCCGGATTGCCCTTTTTGATTTTTTCAATAGGTACACCAAACATTGCCGATGCCGAGGCTTCGTAGATCTTTCCATGTGTGCGGAACACCTCCTGCCGCCATGTTTCTTTTGCAAGCCATGCGATCACACGGGCTTCGATCGCTGAAAAATCCGCCACGACAAATTTGCAGCCCTTTGCCGGAACGAAAGCCGTCCGGATCAGCTGGGACAGCGTGTCCGGCACATTGCCGAAGGTCAGGGCGATCATCTCTGTGTCCTGCCCCTTTACCATATCTCTGGCAAGGTCCAGTTCCTCGATGTAATTGCGGGGCAGATTCTGTGCCTGCACCAGCCGCCCTGCCCATCGTCCGGTACGGTTTGCCCCGTAGAATTGCAGCAGCCCCCGAACACGCCCGTCTTTGCACACACTTTTCACCATTGCCTCGTACTTCTTTACTGAGGACTTCCCCAGTTCCTGCCGTATCTCCAGCACCCGCCGCACCTTCGGGGGCAGTTCCGGCCTTGCAAGCAGTTCCTTGACGGTTTCCTTGTCCAAGGATTCCACCGTCAGTCCGGTCTGTGTTTCAACCCAGCCTTTCAGCTGCCCTACTGCGTTCGGGTTTTCCAGTCCGGTCAGCGTTTCCGCCTCCTGTATCAGATCGGAAGTAACCGCACCGGCAATGTGCAGTGCCCCGTCGATCAGATCCATGTCCAGCCGGATACCGGCGGCATTGATTCGCTGATCCAGTTCCCACTCCCGCTGCACCTGTTCCGGCACAGGGAATGCGAACAGCCGTCTTTCAATTGCCATTTCCGTCACCACGTCCTGTTTGCAGTACTCCCGAAACAGCCGCCATTTTTCCGGCTCGTGGCGGGGCAAAACCCGAGTGGTCGGGTTTCTTGCGTTCGGGGTGTGCGGCGTGCAGAACGTCCGGATCAGAGCCTTGCCTGTGGCAAGCTTACGCTTTTCCTGCGGCAGCCCTAACGCCTCACCGGTTGCGGCAAGTCCGGCAGTATATCCGCAGTACAGACCGTGTAGCTGTGTACAACGCCACTGGGAAAGCCACGACAGCGGCTCGATCTGAAAATACTTTGACAGGCAATACCACTCAAATGCCGCATTGTATGCGTGATTCTGTACGTTCGGATCAAACACCGCCTGCACGATTTCTTCCGGCAGGGATTCTCCGCACGCCAAGTCGATGATGTTTACATCGCCACCGTCTATGCTGTAGGCAAACAGCAGTATCTCAAAATCATCGGACTGCACATATTTGTACAGTCCGGATTTCGTGATGTCTACACTGCTGTAGGTTTCGATGTCGATGCTCAGATGCCGGCTCATGCACCGTAAATGGGCTGACCGGTGATCGGATCAACCGCTGTGTACTGCGGTGCTGGTGCCGCCTGCGGATACTGCCCTGCATAGGGGTTCTGCATCGGCTGTACAGGAGCACTTACCGCAGGTGCAGCCGCACCGGCATAGGCGTTTGCACCGCCAAAGGCATCTGCCGCGGACACATGGCCGCCCAAGGGTTCACCGTCCTCCAGCTTTTGTACCGCCTCCAGACCGCAGCCGATCCCACGCTTGCCGGAGAAGTTGTAGGCGTAGAATGATACGCACACACGGGCATACATACCGCTGTAGATGTCGCCGGCATTGACGACAGGATTCTGGCCAATATCCACGATCGGCACCGGATTCTTGTTTCCGGCAGTGAATACCCAGTGCCCCTTGCACTCTGCCCCGAAGGGTTCCCCGTTCGGACGAACACCGTCCCCGTCATAGATCGGACTTTCGATCTTCGGCGGCATTACACCGTTCCACTTTGCCCCGACACCGGCATTGACTGCTGCCTGATAAGCGGCGTCCAGCCGAGCCTTTGTGGCAACGTCAGACTTCGGCAGCAGTATGGTTATACCGTACTTCGGGTTGCTGCCGTCCGGAGCACTGCTGTGGGGCTGATTGAGGTGTACGTAAGAAAGTCTTACCTTGTCCGTTGTAAACTGATTTGCATTCAAACTCATGATATTTTTTCTCCAAACATTTCTTCTAATTTCTTCTTTGCGTATGGTCTGCGTTTGTCTGCTGCCGGTACGACCGTAGGTTTTCCCGGCGGCTTCACGATGTAACCGCCGATCAGCTCCGTCAGGTGCTTTTTGCCGCACAGTTTTTCCAGTGCCGTCAGATTCAGCGGCTTTCGTTCGTACAGCAATGCGGCATCATAACCGGACTGTTCCAGCACACGGAATGCGGCATCGGTATCTGTGAGGGTGCGGTTCGACCTGCCCTCCACAAGCTTCCAGCCGGGGATCTCCTTGCCGGCGATCAGCTGCTTTTCGGCGTAATCCTCCAAGGACTTTACCCAGCTTTGCAGGGACTGTGCCGCTGTGAGAATACTGCCGATCTCTGCATCAGACAACAAGGTATCCGTTTGCCGCTTGCCGATCTCCAGCATCTGTACCGCCCGTGCACGACACTGTGCCTTTGCCCGACAGAACCGGCACCAGTCCCCTGCGTGGAATTCTCCGATGCCTTTTGCCGCCTGTTCTGCAAGCGGCTTTACCCGTTCGCCCCACTGCTGCAATTCATCAGCGGTCAGACTGTCTGTGGAGATGTTGTCGAGCCGCGGCTGTACAATGTGCATCTGCACCCGTCTGATCGTGTACAGCAGACTGTACTCCTGCACGGCACCGAGGGCGTACAGCCGCAGCTGCGGGTTGTTCTCCGCCGACACCGCCACACCTTTTCCGTATTTCAGGTCTACAATGTGCAGCGTGTCGTCATACAGGATCACACAGTCCCCTGTACCGAATCCGCCGGGGACGATATGGGAAAAGTCCAGCCGCTTTTCTACGACTACATACGGCGTTCCGGCAAATGCCATGCACAAGCTGCGTATGTAGTCCACGTAGGTATCTGTGTAGCCGTCCATTTCCCGTTGATACAGCTCGTCCGACTGGATCTCTGCCAGCCGCTGCTTGTACGCCGAGGGCTTCATGATCTCAAACTGTTTACGCAGTTTCAGTTCTGCCAGACTGTGGGCAAGCGTTCCCTCAGCGGCGTAGCTGCCGGCAGTGTCGGGAAACTGTTTCTCCAGTGCAGCGGACGGGGTGCAGTTTATCCACCGATGTGCACCGGAGGCGGATAAGAATGCGTGTTCTTCCGGCATCAGATCTGCCCTCCCATCTGCCGCAGTCTTCCGGCGAACTCTGCCCGACGGTTCTCCGGAACAGAGGCAAGCCCTGCCGGTGCACCGAACTCCGCCAGCAGTGCCTGCAGCTCCGGCTGCTTGCCCGCTTCCATCAGAGGACGGCAGGCGATCGCAAGATCGTTTACGCTGTAGGCACGCACCTGCGTAGGAATGCCGGTCGGCAGCGGTTCCTGCTGTACCGGCAACGCAGTGTTAACGGGAACGGCTGTCGGGGCCGGTGCGGCCGCAGGCTGCGGAGCTGCGACCGGAGCCGGCTGCGAAGATGCTGTCGGCAGCGGTTCAGACTGCAAGGGCGGATTCAAGGACTTGCTGCCCGCCAGCAGACCGGCGATCGCCGCTGCCTGTTCCGGTGTGACTGTCAGTGTCATTGTGATTTCCATGATGTTTTACCTCCGTAAAATTGATTGTATTGCAACACCATTTACAGGTGCAGCCGTCGTTCTCGATGCTGCCGCAGTAAGGACAGCGTATAGGGATACTAGTTTCCCAAGGAAAGCCCAAAAGCATCACCTTCTTTCATAGATACGCCTGTGATCTTAGACAAAAGGGCGGCGTTCTTCCGGCAGCGTTCCGCTGTTCTGGCGGATTCCGGCGGCAGGCGTTCTGCCCGTCTGTGTAAGTACACAAGCAGCTCCTGCACTTTGGTTTCCTCGCTGTTCTCTTTCATAAGGTGGAACAGCTGCCGAGCCTTCTTCTGCGTTACCGGAAAGAACGTTTCCAGACAGAGCGTCAGCCTGCCGCAGGGATAGCGGACGGTAAACACGCCGTTCGTTTGCTCGATGTGTTTCTCAGCCACGGCGGCACGCCTCCTCAAATGCTGCTTTGTCCTGTACAGCTTCCTTGTCCCGTTCAAGCTGCTGGTACTTTTGCAGCAGCCCCATTCCCCGGTTCCAGATTCCTTTCGGCATCTCGATGTCGTGCCGGACGCTCTCGATCAGTTCAGCAACGATCTCGCTGTCTTTCAGTTTCATTTCCATTTGACATTTCCTCCTCGTTGTGGTATGATAGTTGTGGTTATTATTTATCCATGCCCCCGTTATCGGTTGCCGCCGGTGCGGGGGTTTTTTCTGTTTGGTCTTTTTCGCCAAACAAAGACATCTGCTTTGGTTCGTGGTACACATCTTCCCACTCAACACCGATCCAGTCCAGTACACGTCCCCAGCCGTATTTCTCGCCATTTGCATCAGTGCAGCAGCGGTACATCCAGTACTCCCACTCTTTGGGGTTGTCCTCCCGAAGACGATCGAACCGGTGTGGGCGTTTTTCAATGTGAATACCAAAACCACACATGGAACAGCCAGTGCGTTGTGCTCTTGTGGTGTACAACGTCCCGTCAGGCTTTCTTGCGATTTCGCCGTATGCTCTCGGTACTGGTACATCCAGATCAACTGCCAGCTGCAGCAGATCTTGTCTGGTAAAGATTGCAAACGGACAGCTTCGGGTTGTGCTTTTCCCGTAGTAATTGCACCCGTTTTTTATCAATGCCATTTCCCGTTGTCCGCCTTCTGATGCCATAAGTCCCAGATACGGCACGCTGTTGTGTGCCTTTGCCCAGTCATCACAAGGCTTTTCTTTCATGTAATAGCAGCATTTCGACGACACACGAAAATCCGGTGCCGGTCTGATCTGTAAATCTGGTCGCATCTCGCTGTAGTTGCCGCCGAAAAGTTTAATCCACTTGTCCTGCAGCTTGATGCGGTCACTGTGCTTATATCCGCCCTGCTTACCCATATCACCGGTCATGATCGCATGGATAAATGTCTGCTTTTCTGCATCTGGCTGTAACAGATAGCTGATTTTGTTTGCTTTTGCCTTACTTACCACAGGAAATCCCAGTTGCTGCAAGACCTGTGCTTTGCCCATGTACGGCTTGATACGGATCACACCAAGCTGCTTGTGAATCTCCTGATTGCCCTTGTCCTCCAGCATACTGACGGAAATCGCCGGCACATCAATGCCAATGTTTCGCAGAAACACCAGCAGTGTAATGCTGTCCAATCCGCCAACACTGACATGGCATTCTCTGCCCTCGCTGGTGATCTTATCGTAAAACTCCCACGCCCTGCGTTTGGCGTGCATCACTTTCTGTGCATACGGCAGGGACTGCTTCTGCAGAAACTCTCCGATGTTCATGTTGTTCCTCTCCTTTCGATGTATTTTCATCACAGTGTGCCTTGACGGCATTCATCGCCACTCTGGCACGCAGCTCCTTGCTGGTTTCGCCGAGGACTTCTGGGATACCGCCGCCGGCATACAAAAGTGCCAGCATCGGCTTGTCTGCCTGGTTCATCGGCAGGGACAGCAGATACTTTATCACGCCGTCGTATTCCTCGGCGGTCATTTTAAGGATCATTGGCTGTCCTCCTTTCTAAGTTTATCATCCTCACCAGCAGTCAGCCATCGTATCAGCTCTTTATACCTATTCCTAGCACGTTCGTATTCCGTTCTGGCGGCATCCAGTCTGCATTTTTCCTCTTCCACACGTCTGGCGGTGGGCAACATATCTTTGATGAGGCAGATGCCGCCGATCGTCCACAGCTCGGCGATGTCCTTCTTGCTCCGGACTGCCGGGTGGTAGCAGTAGACGTAGTGGATCTCGGAAAACTCCGCCTCTGTGTACGGGCGGCTGGTCAGCCGGTCAAATTCGGATTGCAGCATTCAGGCGTCCTCCTTGTCTGGTGCAGTACTGAGTGCAAAGAGATCTACCGCCATTGCGAGGAACGTATGCCGTTTGCTGGCATCGCTGTTCTTTTCAACCGCTTCGGCAACACTCTTTGCGGCGGAAATGTAACTGCCGACCAGCTCTCTTGCGGATACATTTTCCACATTCAGCTGCACTTCTGATGTGCGTCCATCGGCGTTAATGTCGATGATGATCTCAATGTGTTTCTTCTGATTTTTCATGATTCAGTCCTCCTTGTCCGGTGTTTCATCCGCCATTGCAGAAACCATGGCGGCGATGTCACGCAGTACCTTTTGTTTGGCTTTTTTGTTGTTGTCGGCAATGGTTACCGCAACATACTTTGTAATGCCCAGGCAACACACCAACAGATCGCCGACAGTTGGATTTCCTTTATCAATTGATACATTCAACCGTTCTGCCGCCATGTCAATTTCGGCATGAAAATTAAATTTTCGTTTCTTTTCTTCCACGATTCAACCCTCCTCTTTTTCCATAATTTCATCGAAGTGTGCAAGAACAACGGCAAATCTTCTGAACATCTCACCCAATGTCTGTTTTGCATCGTACACACCGTTGCTGCTATCTGCAATGATATTGGCAATGTATACCGCACCGGCAAGATAGCAATTCGTAACTTCGGCGGCGTTGGCGTTGCTTATCTTTGAGTTCGGAGCGATCTGTCCGTTCTCGTCCATCTTGATGCAGATCTCAATGTGTTTCTTCTTTTCTTCCATGATGATACTTCCTTTCACGTTCTTGATTTACTTTGCGGCATTCTTCTGTGCCTCTACCGCAGCAATTGCCTCGTCAGCGTGCTGCTTTACATATTCCAGAAACGCTGCGAAGAAGTCGTTCT
>CAVAQT010000029.1:0-36346 GCA_963590855.1 Ruminococcus bromii | reverse complement strand
CGCTCATACTTTTCGTCCAGAAATCCAATTAGACTTGAATTACAAGAAAGGGAGGGATACTCGCTATAATATTCTTCTACAGTTTTCTCATCCTCCAGTAATATAAAATCAATCCTTAAATAATCAAGATTTGTATCAGAAACAATGCTTTGAATATAGGAATATAATTCCTCATTACTGTAACAATCTAAAAAATCAGAAGATAAATATAAAACAATTGTTGGATGAATGCTATATGCAGACATCTCATCATTGTATTCTTCAATTGTGATATTCGTATTCTTGATTTCTTTTTCTTTAAACGGAATGCTCGGAACATCTACATCAATGTAAAAATACAAATTGACATCGGCGAAGGTTTTTTCCACGATTTTCTTGTATTGGTCTCCAATGATCGATTGAATATAATCATCTTTTCCGCCACGTGTTTCAATCAGGCTATACACCTCAAACAATAAATCAGGATCATTTACTGGATATGCAATTGTTCGATGAGAATCCATGATAGTTTTCACTTCGAACTCTTCTCCATACTTTTCGTATAGCTGCTCTTTCGCAAATTTTGCTAAATCTTTACTGTCATAAATAACACAGCCTGTCAGCCAGATTGTATTTGTAAAAACAACAGCACATAAAGCTGCTATAGAAAAAAGATGATGAATGATGTTCTTTCTCACTCTTGCATTCTCACTTTCTGTAAAAATCACCGGAATTTTTGCGATGTAAATGGTTAATGCCCATCACATCAGCTGTATAGCATTTCATATTTTACTTTAATCCCTTTGCGCCGATGTGCACTTCTCCGGCGTGGAGCGTTTCTACATTGCCGAAGCTGTCCCGCACGACTAAGCCGCAGTCATCGGCGATCTCCAGCACGGCGACCTTTTTGACTGTGCCGTCGTCCTTTGCCAGCTCCACGGTCTGTCCAATGAGACAGCTGCGGCTGCGGTATTCTGTGAGAAAGCGCCGTTCCGGCAGATCGCGGAGTGCCTGCTCCATCTCATACAGCACTGCCGCCAGAAGCTGCGCCCGGCAGACATGGATATCCGGCATGGATTCCTCCAGTGAGGTCACTGTGTGCCGCAGCTCTTCCGGCATGGCGATGCTGGTGTTGCGGATATTGATGCCTACGCCGATGATGGCATGCTCCAGCTTGCCGGATTCCAGACTCACGCCGCCCTCGGTGAGGATGCCGCAGCACTTTTTGCCGTCCAGATACAGATCGTTGACCCACTTGATCTGGATGTGCGTGCCGTAAAGCTCATCGATCGCACGCGCCGTGGCAACTGCGGCACAGGCGGTCAGCAGCGGTGCATCCTGGAGCGAGACAGACTTGGAAATAATCATGGAAAAGTACAGCCCCGAGCCTGCCGGGGAGACAAAGGTGCGTCCCTGTCTGCCTTTTCCGGCGGTCTGGCAGTTGGCTGCCACCACCGTGCCGTGCTTTGCACCGTCCCGCACCAGCGTCTTGCAGGTGTTGTTGGTCGAGCCGAGCTCCGGGTAGACATACAGCGGATGCCCCAGGATCCGGCTGTGGAGATACGGCCGAACGGATTCCTCCGTCAGCAGATCCACGCCCTGTGCCAGCCGATAGCCAACCTTTTTCTTTGCCTCAATGGGAAAGCCCTCTTCCTGGAGCAGGCGGACGGCTTTCCAGATGGCATTCCGGCTTACGCCCAGCTTCTGCGCCAGTACCTCGCCGGAAAAAAACTGCCCGGCTGCTTCTGTCAGACAGGCAGCCACTGCATCTTTCACTCGCATGGTGTGTTATGCTCCTTTTTCTATTTTTTACAGATTTTTGGATATTTTTATTATAAAGGATTTTCGCGGCATTGTCAAGAACCTGTTTCCGTGCAGCGTCACGGCAGCCCCGTCCAAGGATGGCGAGCCGCCTGTTCCCCGGCATGGTATATTCTGTCCGCACTCTCTACCACAGGGGCGAACATCGTCTGTCCGAGAACCCTCAGTCAAACCTGCGGCCTGCCATCTCCTCTTGTAAAGGAAATGCCCGACAGGGGAAAGGCTCATATGCGAAACAATCTCTCCCCATTCCGGCAGGTCTGTTCCAGGATGGTCTGCGTATCCGTTCCGCGCACCAGTGCTGCCGCCTGGGCAGTATACGGGATCATGCGGCTGTCGCACCGCTTGCCGCGAAACGGCACCGGTGCCATATACGGGCAGTCCGTCTCCAATACCAGCTTGTCCTCCGGCACTTCTGCCAGTGCCTTCAGCGCCTTTTTGGCATTCTTAAAGGTCAGCACACCAGTGAACCCGATGTACATCCCCAGCTTCAGCACCTCTCTGGCAGTCTCGGCACTGCCCGAAAAACAGTGCACCACGCCCTGCGGCCGCATGTCCTGTAAAATTTTCATGTAGTCCCCGGTGCAGTCTCTGGCATGGATGACGACTGGGAGATCCAGCTGTTTTGCCAGATCCAGCTGTTCCCGGAACAAGGCGATCTGTACTTCCCGGTCATAGCCCTCGTAGTGATAGTCCAGCCCGATCTCGCCGACGGCGACCACACGGGGCGCTTTTGCCATCTGTTCCAGCTGTGCCAGATAGTCCGCCGGCTGCTGCCCGGCAGTCTCCGGATGGATGCCCACGGCGGCATAGAGATAGTCATAGCGCTCCGTCAGGGCAATGCCGGCGGCGCTGTCCTCCAGAGTCGTTCCGGCGAGAACGGCGTGGACAATGCCCTCTTTCGGGAGCGCCTCCAATACCTGATCCCGATCCTCGTCAAAGGCGCTGTCGGTATAGTGGCTGTGGGTGTCAAAGATCTGCGTAAACATAGGATATTCCTCTTTCTGTACCGCGTCCCGGGCGAAGCAGTCCGACGGCGATCCGCACAAAGATCTCCGCTGCGGGACAGCAAAATCTATTCATAACTTGTACTTGCAATTTTGCCCGAATCGTGCTATACTAAAGGGTATGCCGACGAATGCGGCCGATTTTTCGGCAGGCGCACAGGCATAGAAAATGCAACCTAATCATACCATATATGATAGAAAAATGCAAGCGGTATGCTGGCAGCAGCACAGCATAGGACTTGTGTGTATACACCGCCGCTTTGACGGCGAAACCCGTATCCAAAAAGGAACGTGATCGATCATGGAACAAGAACAGCAAAAACGGTATCGTGCGTGGGCAGAGATTGACCTGAACGCCCTGGCGCACAATGTGCAGACCGTGCAGAAGCTTCTGCCGGAACAGACGCAGTATATGGCTGTGGTAAAAGCCAACGCCTATGGACACGGCGACGAGGCGATCTGCCGCAAGCTCTGGGAACTGGGCGTGCGGTGGTTTGCCGTCTCCAATCTGGAAGAAGCCCTTTCCGTGCGGCAGTATTGTCCTTACGGAGAGATCTTTATTCTGGGCTATACGCCGCCGGAGTTTGCCCCGGAACTGGCACGGAACAATATCATCCAGGGCGTGCTCTCCCTGGACTATGCCCGTCAGCTGCAAAAGTTTGCCCATCAGCCGGTGCGCTGTCATATCAAGCTGGACACCGGCATGGGACGCATCGGCTTCCGCAGTGACACGCCGGCAGACTGCGCCAAGGCACTGCTGCCCTTGTTTGACCTGGAAAAGCTGTCCGTCGAGGGCATCTATACCCACTTTGCCGTGGCGGATTCTCCCGAGGCGGACGACGTGGCATATACCCAGGCACAGGAGGACTTTATCGTTTCGGTGTATGACGAACTGGCAAAGCTGGGGCATACCCTGAAACACCTCCACTTCATGAACAGCGCTGCCACCGTGACGCGCCCCAATCCCAGAGCAACGCTGGCGCGCGTGGGCATTATTATGTACGGTCTTGAGCCGAACTATCCGGTGCATGTCCCCATGGAGCTGCACCCGGTGATGTCGCTCCGGAGTGTGGTCTCTCATGTCAAGACCGTAGAAGCCGGCGCATGCATCAGCTATGGCAGAACCTATACCACGCCGGGGACGCGTACCATTGCCACCGTCACCATCGGCTATGCGGACGGCTATGCCCGGCTGCTGTCCAACCAGGCGGAGGCACTGCTCCACGGCAAACGCTGCCCCATTGTGGGTCGGGTCTGCATGGATCAGCTGATGCTGGATGTGACCGACGTGCCGGAAGCGGTAAAGCCCGGCGATGTGGTCACCATGTTCGGCACAGACGGCGGCGAGACCATCACCGCCGACGAACTGGCGGCGCTGTACGGTACCATCGGCTATGAGATCATCTGCGGCATTTCCAAGCGCGTGCCGCGGGATGTGATCGGGGCGTAAGGAACGACGGCGGAAAAGAGCAAAGACTCCTCTTTTAGAGGAGATGCCCGACAGGGCAGAGGAGTTTTTTGCCTCCCTTGAAAAGGGTGATTCCCCACGGGGTGGGGAAATGTCACCGTAGGTGACAAAAGGGACCGCTCAGTACGAGGTGGCACGCAGTGCCGGAGGGATAATCCCCCTGTCCCTTTGGGACATTCCCCTTTTCAAGGGGGACTAAGTTGTCACTGTAGGGGCGAACATCGTTCGCCCGGGATATCTCAGTCAAGCCTGCGCAGGATTTTCCATTGCAAATCCCGACAAAATAAGTTATGATAGAAGTTGAAAGCATCCATCTGCCGGATGGAATTGTCATAGGAAAGGAGCAGCGATCTATGCTTGAAATACAGAAGCCCCCATATGCACTGGGCATTGATGTAGGCTCGACTACCGTCAAGACGGTTCTGCTGACAAAAGAGGGAGAGGTGCTGTCCTCCAGCTATGAGCGGCATTTCTCCAAGGTGAGAGAGACGGTGTGCACAAAGCTGGCGGCACTGGCGCAGGAATACCCGGACGAAAAGCTCCGGGTCAGCATCACCGGATCTGCCGGACTGGGTCTGGCGCAGGCGGCGAAGCTGCCCTTTGTCCAGGAAGTGCACGCCGCATTTCTGGCAGTCAAGCAGCGCTATCCCCAGGCAGATGTGGTCATCGAGCTGGGCGGTGAGGATGCGAAGATCATCTTTCTCACCGGCGGCGTAGAACAGCGCATGAACGGCAGCTGCGCCGGCGGTACGGGCGCATTCATCGACCAGATGGCGACCCTGCTGGACGTGAGCGTGGATCAACTGGATCAGATGGCGCTGAAAGCGGAAAAGGTCTATCCCATCGCCTCCCGGTGCGGCGTATTCGCCAAGTCGGATATCCAGCCCCTGCTGAACCAGGGCGCACGCCGGGAGGACATTGCCGCAAGTATTTTCCAGGCAGTGGTAGACCAGACGGTCTCCGGTCTGGCACAGGGCAGACGCATTTCCGGAAACGTCCTGTTTCTGGGCGGCCCGCTGTCCTTTTTGCAGGGACTGCGCAATGCCTTCACCAAGACTCTGGAACTGGATGACGAGCACGCCCTGTTCCCGGAGGACGGCAGAACCTTTGTGGCATACGGCAGCGCCGTTTCTGCTTCGTCTCTGACGGATACCTACACCCTGGGCGAACTGGAAGAGATGCTCCGGGATGCCAAGACCCAGACGGCACTGGTGGCGGACAAGCCCTTGTTCAGCTATCCGGAGGAGTACCAGCGCTTTCAGGAGCGCCACGCCGCACACGATGTGGCGCGGGGCGACTACCGCACCTATGCCGGAAAGGCATACCTGGGCATTGACGCCGGCTCTACCACCACGAAGATCGTGCTGCTGTCGGAAAACCACGAGCTGCTGTACGAGTTCTACGCTTCCAATAAGGGACAGCCGCTGGACTGCATCCAACGGGAACTGTCCGCCCTGTATGAGGGGCTGAGTCCGGACTGCACCATCTGCGGCAGCGCCGTCACCGGCTACGGCGAGGATCTCATCCGTGCCGGCCTGGGCGTGGACTTTGGCATCGTGGAGACCGTGGCGCACTTCAAGGCGGCTTCGTTCTTCTGCCCGGAGGTAGACTTTATCATCGACATCGGCGGCCAGGATATCAAGTGCTTCCAGATCAAGAACCACAGCATCGACAGCATCATGCTGAATGAGGCATGTTCCTCCGGCTGCGGCTCGTTTATCCAGGCATTCGCCGTGGCACTGGGCTATGACATCGCCGAGTTCTCCAAGCTGGGACTCTTCGCCGAGCACCCGGTAGACCTGGGCTCCCGCTGCACCGTGTTCATGAACAGCAGCGTCAAGCAGGCGCAGAAGGACGGCGCAACGGTAGAGGATATCTCCGCCGGACTGTCCGGTTCTATCGTCAAGAACGCCATCTATAAGGTCATCCGTGCCCACAACCCGGAGGAACTGGGACAGCACATCGTGGTGCAGGGCGGCACATTCCTCAACGACGCCGTGCTGCGCTGCTTTGAGCGCGAGATCGGTCACGATGTCATCCGCCCGGCGATCTCCGGACTCATGGGCGCATTCGGTGCGGCGCTGTATGCCCAGGAAAAGAGCAGCGGCACCAGCACCCTGCTGAATGCCCAGGAGCTGCAAGACTTCTCCTATACCGCAAAGGCAGCCACCTGCAAGGGCTGTACGGCACACTGCGCGCTGAGCATCATCCGGTTCAATAACGGCGGCCGGTTCATTTCCGGAAACCGCTGTGAAAAGGGCGCAGGCAAAAAGGAGTCGGAGCAGATGCCCAATCTGTTCGAGTGGAAATACCGGCACATCCTGGCGCTGGAACAGCAGAACCAGCCGGAAGCGCCGAAAGCCACGGTGGGATTGCCGCTGGCGCTCCATTACTACGACCAGATGCCCCTGTGGCACACATTCTTTACGGAACTGGGCTTTGCGGTGAAGTTCTCCGAAGAGAGCACCCGGAATACATATTATAAGGGACAGAGCACCATCCCGTCGGATACGGTGTGCTATCCGGCAAAGCTGACCCACGGTCACATTGAGAGCCTGTTAGAGCAGGGCGTGGACTTCATCTTCTACCCCTGCATGAGCTATAACATCGATGAGGGCGACTCGGACAATCACTTTAACTGTCCGGTGGTGGCGTATTATCCGGAGCTGCTCATGGCAAACTGCGAGAAGCTGAACCATAACAACTTCCTGTACCCGTTCCTCGACCTGAACCGCCGCAGCCATGTGGTAAAGACGCTGTCCACCATGTTCAGCCGCTATGCCACCAAGAAGCAGGTAGAAGCGGCACTGGAACACGGCTTTGCAGCCCTGGAACAGTACCGGAAGGATATCGTGACAGAGGGAGAGACCATCGTCCGCCAGGCCCGGGAAGCCGGAAAGCAGATCATCGTCCTTGCCGGCAGACCCTATCACATTGACCCGGAGATCAACCACGGCATCCATAAGCTCATCGGCAGCCTGGGGCTGGCGGTCATCACCGAGGACAGCGTGGCGCATCTGGCGCAGACGCCGGAACTCCAGGCACTGAACCAGTGGACATATCACTCCCGGATGTACCGCGCCGCAAACTATGTCACCACACAGCCGGATATGCAGCTGGTGCAGCTGGTGTCCTTCGGCTGCGGCATCGATGCCATCACCACTGACGAGGTGCGGCGCATCCTGGAGACCGGCGGCAAGCTGTACACCCAGCTGAAGATCGACGAGATCAGCAACCTGGGCGCTGTAAAGATCCGCCTGCGCAGTCTCATTGCCGCGATGGAGCAGACACAGAACCAGACAGCACCGGAGACGGTGTGAGGTGTTTTGTCAGTGAAAATCGTAGTATATTGTAATTTTCACAATTCTATAGATTAGGCTCCCTTGAAAAGGGAGCTGGCAGCCGCAGGCTGACTGGAGGGATTTCTGCAATTCAAGAAAAATTTATCAGAATCCCTCCACCAGCTTCGCTGGTTCCCCTCCCTTTTCAAGGGAGGCGAATTACAAAATCCAAAATATTCCCCAAAATCGCCCTGCATCACACCCGCCGCCCAGAGCATTCCAAGGAGGTAACCAACCCTATGGCATACGCAAAATTCACACCGGAAATGAAAAAGACATACACCATTCTGGCGCCGAATATGCTTCCCATCCACTTTCACCTGCTGATCCGCATTTTGGAGCAGTTCGGCTATCATGTGGTGCTGTTGGAGTCCACATCCCGCACGGTGGTGGAAGAGGGACTGAAAAACGTACATAACGACACCTGCTATCCGGCGCTGCTAGTAGTGGGGCAGTTTATGGAAGCGCTGAAAAGCGGCAAGTATGATGTAGATCATACGGCGCTGCTCATCACCCAGACCGGCGGCGGCTGCCGCGCGTCCAACTATATCCACCTGCTGCGAAAGTGCGTGGCGGAGCAGTTCCCCAATGTGCCGGTGATCTCGCTGAACTTTGCCGGACTGGAAAAGGACAGCAGCCTGGAACTGAGCCCGGCGCTGTGCATCAAGATGGTGTACGCGGTGCTCTACGCCGATATGCTCATGACCCTGTTCAACCAGTGCCGTCCCTATGAGCTGAATGAGGGCGAATCCCAGCAGGTGCTGGATGCCTGGCAGGAAAAGCTTCCGAAGCTGTTCGAGAGCAGCAAGTATCTCTCCGCAGAGAAGATCTACGCCCAGATCCTGAAGGACTTCGCCGCCATTCCGCGGAGCAAAAAACCCAAGATCAAGGTGGGCATCATCGGCGAGATCTATGTCAAATATTCGCCCCTGGCGAACAACCATCTGGAGGACTTTCTCATCTCCGAGGGCTGTGAACCGGTCGTGCCCACGCTGTTGGAGTTTGTGCTGTACTGTGCGGCAAACACCGAGACCAACAGCCATCTGTATGACTACCGGAACTTTAAGACCCTGGCGTTCGGACTGGGGTATAAGTTCCTCCACAGCAAGCAGGTGCAGATGATAAACGCCATCAAAAAGCACGGCGAGTTTACGCCGCCCCACGATTTTGAAGATCTGCGCCGCGCCGCGGATAAGTACATCAGCCAGGGCGTTTCCATGGGTGAGGGCTGGATGATTACCGCCGAAATGGCAGTGCTGGCAGAGACCGGCACGGAGAACATCATCTGCACGCAGCCGTTCGGCTGTCTGCCCAATCACATTGTGGCAAAGGGCATGGCGCGCACCATCAAGAATGCCTATCCCAACGCCAACATTGTGGCCATCGACTATGACCCCGGCGCGACCCGGGTCAACCAGGAAAACCGCATCAAGCTGATGCTGGCAAACGCAAAGCTGGAGCAGGGCAGCCCGGCATAACGCGACCCAAAAGCCTGCAAAGACAAAGAAACCGCCGCCGGTATGGTGTACCGACGGCGGTTTTGCTGTTTTCCCCACATTCCACCCTTGCATTTTCCCACCATTTCCGGTATAATAGAAAAGCAGAGAATCTCAGGAAAGGAGGCGCACTGCGCTTGGTCAAGTCCATTTGTTTCACCGGGCACCGCCATATCCCGCGGGAACTGCTCCCGGAGACCCTGAAAGAGCTGCGCCGGGTGCTGGAGACCGCCATACCGCAGGGCTTTGCGGATTTCTACACCGGCGGCGCACTGGGGTGGGATACCTATTGTGCCCAGACGGTTCTGGATCTCCGGGAGGAATATCCCGGCATCGCCCTGCACCTGGTGCTGCCCTGTTCCCGTGCGGAGCAGACGGCGCGCTGGACAGAGGCGCAAAAGGCGGCATACGACTGCATTTACCGGGCGGCGGACTCCTGCGAGTTCGTGTCCGTGGACTATACCAGGGACTGCATGCGCCTGCGAAACCGGCGGCTCGTGGAACTGGCAGACTGCTGTATCTGCTATTGCAGTGACCCGAAGGGCAGAAGCGGCACGGCACAGACCGTGCGCATGGCAAGGCAGAAGGGCATCCCGGTCATCAATCTGGCATCGTAAAAGACAAAAGCCGCGTGAGACAGCGGCTTTTTTTGTGGATGGCTGCCGTTTTAGACGGCGGCTTTTTCATTTCTCCGGAACAGCAGCCGGAACAGCCATCGCACCAGCGGCCCGATGTAGAATACCTGTAGGATCAGCGCCGCCGGAAAACATTGCCCGGCAAGCTGGATCCAGCGCGGAAAGAAGTCCAGGTTCACACCGCCGTGAAGCAGAGATGCGAACAGCGTCACCGCCGGGACGACCATAGCGACCGTCAGCCCCTGCACCACCAGAGTGAATAAGATCTGGGGCAGCTCCCGCGGATGCAGCAGCTTCAGGGCGATCCGGGGCGCGATGCGGCTGACACCGAAAAAGACCAGCAGGAATACAAAGGCAAATTCGATCCACATTTCCCGGATGGAACGGGCGAACAGCCCATAGGTCACGCCGCCCTCCCGGAGCGCTCCGGTGTAGCAGGTCATGCAGAATACCATGCAGAACACCATCAGCGCAGAGAAAACGATGCTTTCCAGTTTTGTTTTTGGCATAGAAAAGACTCCTTTTTCGCAAAAAAAGACGACACCAAATACCCAGAACCATCAGACATCGGTTCCGGGGATATTTAGTGTCGTCGTTGTTTTTGCAGTTGTATCAGCGTTGGTACGCTGTTCTTATTGTAGCACGCTTTGCGCCGTTTGTCAATCCCTTTTCTGCCGGAACATGTGCACTGCCAATAGTGCTGCGCCCAGTACCAACAGAACGATCCCGGCAAAGAGCACCATCCGGGTGAGTGCGGTCATGGTGCCGGTGAATACGGCGTAAACTGCCGCTTCTTTCAGGACAAACCGCCGGATCACACCGGAGCAGAGCACAGCCGCGCCGCCTGCGGTCAGAAGCGCGCCGGCGCTGAAACAGCCCGTGCCGATCCAGTAATCATTCCGCAGCAGCAACAGCAGCAGGACGGTCAGCACGCCGCAAACGCCTGTGCCTGCAAAGGTCAGCGTCCGCAGCTTTTCCAGCTTGGACAAATAGCCCGATTTCTGGAGGGTTTCCGTCTGGCAGATATCTGTGGCGTCGGAGATGGTTTTCTCGGCGTTCTGGATGGTCTCGCTGAGCTTCTGGGTATAGGTGTCGTCCTTTTCGCAGTTGTTTTCCGCTGCATACTGCTCAAAGTAGTCCGTGATGCTGCTCTCCAGTGCCGAAAAATCAAGGAGATTGCCGTCTGCCCCGTAGAGCGTCTCCGCCTTGCTTACCATGCACTGCTCCAGCCAGTCCACAGAGATGGCGTCCATGTATACCTCTGCCGGGACAGCGGTGGTGTTGTAGTCATTCTGGAACTTGGTGTTCAGGCTGTCATAGACCTTCTGTCCGGCGTTTTGCTTGTGCATCTGGGAGATCAGCAGAGACGGGCTGTGCAGGAGAGAAACGCCTACAGCGCTGCCCACTGTGCCCAGCAGGGAAAATGCCAGCAGGATCGACAGGATCAGCCGCAGGATTACGCCGCCCATGGCGTTTCCGGAAGTATTTTTCGGGTTCATTGGCTGCCTCCTTCCGCGGTCGTGCCGGCGGTGCTGTTTTCGCTGCCGTCTGCGTTGTCATAGAATGCCTTTTCGGTCAGCTTGCAGATCACGCCCACCCGCTTGGAGGACGAGCCCAGCAGCTGCATCTCACAGGTGTACAGCGTCAGGCGGTCGTCATCGGTCTTTTTCAGATAGGACTTGTCCGACGAGTCGAAGGTGATCTCCTCTGTGACTTCATAGGTGAATTTCCCGTAGGTGGTGTATGCGGTGACGGTGTCGCCGGGTTTCAGTCCGGAGAGGTCATGGAAAAAGGTGTTGACATGACCGCTGATAACAGAGTTGCCCGAAGAACCCAGAAGCGCCGAAGCCGGTGTCTGGCATGCGCCTTGTTCCAGAAGCTCCGCGCCGCCGCCCCAGTATACCGGGACATAGAGGTCAATGGACTTTGCCTCCAGGACAGCGCACTGGCTGCCGTAGTCGGAGACCACCGGCGTGCCCTCTTCCGAAGTTGCGCCGGAATAGTTGGTGTCAATGTCGGTCTGCACGATGTTCAGGCCGCTTGTGCCGTCGGTAGAAGCCGTGCCGCTGCCGTCCATAAAGGCAACGTGGAGATAGGTCTTTGCCAGTTCATAGGGGCGGATGCTGCACAAGAGGACGATGCCGGCACAGAGCAGCGTCACCAGAAGCGGCAGCAGGATCTGCGCCCATCGCGGCAGCGCCGCAGTTGGTTTGGTTGTCTTTTTCATAGCGTACCTCACGATTTTTTGCAGCGGTACAGCAGCACGCCCAGTCCGGCAGCCGCCAGAGCAATTGCGCCGCCGCCCACCAGTACCGGAACGGTGTAGGGGATGCCGGTGGCTTCTACGGTGTCGCCGAAGGTGGAGACACCCACCAGGTTGCCGTCCTTGTCCCGGGCGCTGATGGAGACCGCACCGTCAGAGATGCTGTCTACCGAAAAGTTCACGCCGAAAGCGTCGCCCACATCTGCCATGCTGGCGATAATGTCCAGCTGGTCACTGGTGTCCAGCTGCTTCAGAAAGCTGTTGCGCTGGTCGTTGCTCATATTCTGGATGTATTCCTGCCGCTTGTCTGCCGGCATGCTGTTGATGAAGTTCACCTTTTCGTCCAGCGTCATATCCATAAAGTCCTTGGCAGAGGGTGTTGTGGTCTGGACGCTGCCATTTGCGGTGTTTCCGGCTGCGGCGGTAGTGGTCTCGCTGCTGCTGCCGGAATCTGCCGGGGCAGTAGTGCCCTTGTTCAGCTCGTCCTCGATCTTCTGGTCTCGCTGACTCGCCCAGTTGTCCAGTGCGGCGATGGCCTGGTCACACTGTTCTGAGGTATAAGTGCCGCTGCTGTACTGTGCGATACACTGCTGGATCTGGGACTCCGGCAGCCCTACCGCATAGGCGTGGGCGATGACATCTCCCACAGAGGTCGCCGAAGCCGTCAGCGTTCCTGCGCCGCAGCCCAGGATCAGCGCCAGACCGCAGCTCAGTCCGGCAATTTTTTTGGCTGTGTGTTTCATAAACAATTCCTTTCCCGTGGGTCTCGGCAGTTTCGCCGAAACCGATTGCATTTGCAGGCGCGCCCCGTTCCCCTGAAAGCCATATATGCTCCGGGGCACTGCCTTTTTTTATTATACAGGAAAATGAAGAAAAATGCAATAGGAAATAAAGGCATTCACACAAATCCATTTTTATTTTTTTTACGTTCTCCTGAAAGGGGAGTCAGATACGCAAAAACAGCCGCCCGGGAACCCGAACGGCTGCTGTTTTTCTTGCGGTATCTGTGCCGGGATCAATATGCCTTGCCCCACAGCACCATGTGCTTTGCCGGCTTGCCGCAGCAGACGCACTTGTCAGAGATGTGCTGCTGATTCAGCGGAATGCAGCGCGAGCCAACGCCGGTGACTTCCTTCACCTTGTCCTCGCAGGCTTCGTCGCCGCACCACATCGCTTCTACGAAACCGTCGCCCTTTTCTTCCAGTGCCTTGGTGATCTCGTCCATGGTCTGGCAGACATAGGTCTTGTTCTTCCGGTTCTCGGCTGCCTTCTGGAACATGCCCTGAGGGATCACGTTCTCCAGCAGATCGGTGACAGTATCACACAGCGTCGCATAGTTTGCATCCAGTGCAACGGTCTGCTTTTCGCCGTTGAAACGGGCAGCGACCACGCACTGACCGGCTTCGATATCTTTCGGGCCGATCTCGATGCGAACCGGAACGCCCTTCATCTCGTACTGTGCAAACTTCCATCCCGGCGAGTTGTCGGAGTCGTCCAGCTTCACGCGGATGCCCTTGGCAGCCAGTGCCTGGTACAGCTCGTTCGCCTTGTCCAGAACGCCTTCCTTGTGCTGCGCAATGGGAACGATCACAGCCTGTACCGGAGCAACTGCCGGCGGCAGCACCAGACCGCTGTCATCGCCGTGTGTCATGATGATGGCGCCGATCATACGGGTGGTCATGCCCCAGCTGGTCTGGTGGGGATATGCCAGCTTGTTGTCCTTGCCGGCAAACTGGATGCCGAACGCCTTGGCAAAGCCGTCGCCGAAGTAGTGGGATGTACCAGCCTGGAGCGCCTTGCCGTCATGCATCAGCGCTTCAATGGCATAGGTGGAGACTGCACCGGCGAACTTGTCGCTCTCGGTCTTTTTGCCCTTTACCACCGGTATTGACAGGCACTTTTCACAGAAGTCTGCGTATACATTCAGCATGCGCTCGGTCTCTTCGATCGCCTCTTCTGCGGTGGCGTGGATGGTGTGACCCTCCTGCCACAGAAATTCCCGGGAGCGCAGGAACGGACGGGTGGTCTTTTCCCAGCGTACCACGCTGACCCACTGGTTGTACAGCTTCGGCAGATCGCGGTAGCTGTGTACGATATCCTTGTAGTGGTCGCAGAACAGGGTTTCCGAAGTCGGACGAACGCAGAGGCGCTCTTCCAGCTTTTCGCTGCCGCCATAGGTGACCCATGCCACTTCCGGCGCAAAGCCCTCGACGTGATCTTTTTCCTTCTGGAGCAGACTCTCTGGGATGAACATGGGCATGTTGACGTTCACATGTCCGGTCTCCTTGAATTTTGCGTCCAGGATCCGCTGTATATTTTCCCAGATGGCATAGCCGTAGGGACGAATGACCATACAGCCCTTGACACTGGTATAAGAGACAAGCTCTGCCTTTTTGCAGATGTCGGTGTACCACTGCGCGAAGTCTACGTCCATCGCGGTGATCTCTTCGACCATTTTCTGATTTTTCTTTGCCATAGTATCCTCCTGTGTTGTTTCCGGCACCATCGTCATCCGCTGTGCCGTCAGACTGTTTTCAGTATACCATATTTTCCGGGGAATTGCAAGGGTCTGCCGAAAAAAGTCGCAGAAATCCACGCCGGCATCCCGCACCGGAGCTCCGGTATACTATTTATAATAGGGAAATGACGCATGTGCTCCGCCGGCGACCCGGAAAATGCCGCAGGATCTCGCGATTTACAGAAAGTTTACAAAATAATTGAAAGAAAAAGCTCAAAGGGGCTTGCAATTCTTTTGGAAAGATGCTATAATATACAAGCGTGATTGCAATAGATATGCGATGAAGCGAAAGGTTGCTGGCGGTATGTCAGGGAATTTTCGTGGAGTATGTCCGATTTAAAACCGGGCGAATCAGGATAACCACACAGTCTGTGTACAATTTTCCAGCATGGCTCTAGCTATGCCTGGTTTGTACTGCTGTTTGCACTGGCTCGGAAACATTTAGGGTTTTCGAGTTTTTTTATACGCCGGCGCTGGAAACACCCGGCGGCGTGGGAAACTTCCTGACGGAGATCAGAAATCTCCGGCCCCCCTAATACTTTGAAGGAGGCGAAAGAAATGGCAGTCAACGAAAAAATCAGAATCAAGATCAAGGGCTATGAGCATGCAACAGTAGATGCAGCAGCAGCTAAGATCGTAGAGGCAGCAAAGAGAAGCGGTTCTCAGGTTTCGGGTCCGATCCCGCTCCCGACCGATAAGGAGATCATCACCATCCTGCGTGCAACACATAAGTACAAGGATAGCCGTGAGCAGTTCGAGCGCCGCACTCACAAGCGTCTGATCGACGTTGTACGTCCGACGCAGAAGACCACTGAGGCTCTGCAGAAGCTGGAGATCCCGGCAGGCGTAGACATCGTAATGGAGCTCAAGTAAGGATCATCTGATTCTGAAAGGCGGTGGAAAACACCGCAGGGCGGCAGGCATGCCGCCGGTCATGTTGACGGATCTTACTCGTCAACCAATAACCAACAGGAGGAAATCAAAATGCAGAAAGCAATTATCGGCAAGAAGATCGGCATGACTCAGATCTTCGATGAAGCCGGAAAAGTGATCCCGGTTACTGTTGTAGAAGCTGGCCCGTGTGTTGTCATCCAGAAGAAGACAACCGAAAACGACGGCTATGAAGCAGTTCAGCTGGGCTTTGGCGATGTAACTTCCAAGCACGTTACCAAGCCGATGCAGGGTCACTTCACAAAGGCAGATGTCGCAGCCAAGAAGACACTGAAGGAATTCCGTCTGGCTGACTGCGCAGCTCTGAACGTAGGCGATGTCGTAAAGGCAGACACTTTCGCAGTAGGCGACAGCGTAGATGTCAGCGGCACCAGCAAAGGTAAGGGCTATGCCGGCGCGATCAAGCGCCACAATCAGCGCACACTGAGAGAAACTCACGGTACTGGCCCGGTAGGTCGCCAGCCTGGTTCTATGGGTGCCTGCTCCTCCCCGTCCCGTATCTACAAGGGCAAGGGCATGGCAGGTCACATGGGTGCTGAAAAGGTTACCGTACAGAATCTGGAAATCGTAAAGGTTGACAGTGAAAATAACCTGATCGCCATCAAGGGTGCTATCCCGGGCGCAAAGGGCGGAATTGTTGTCATCACTGACAGCGTGAAAGCGTAAGGAAGGAGGAAACATCAATGGCAAAGATTGCAGTATTTGATATGGCTGGCCAGCAGGTATCTGAGAGAGAGCTTTCGGATGCAGTTTTCGCAGTGACTCCTAACGAGGCAGTGATGCATGCAATGGTCGTAAATTATCTGGCAAATCAGCGTCAGGGCACACAGTCTACACTGACCCGCACTGAGGTTGCCGGCGGCGGCAGAAAGCCGTGGAGACAGAAGGGTACAGGTCACGCAAGACAGGGTTCCATCCGTGCTCCGCAGTGGGTACACGGCGGCGTTGCACTGGGCCCGAAGCCCCGTGACTATCGTTACACCCTGACAAAGAAGACAAGAAGACTTGCTATGAAGTCTGCACTTTCCACAAAGGTTCTGGATCAGAATATGATCGTTCTGAACTCCCTGAAGGTGGAAGATTACAAGACCAAGACCATCGTTGCAATGCTGAAGGCACTGAACGTAGAGGGCAAGGCTCTGCTGGTTACCGCTGAGGCTGACCAGAAGGTCGTTAAGAGTGCAGCAAATATCGCAGGCGTGAAGACAGCAGCTGTCAACACCCTGAATGTATATGACATCCTCAACTATGACAAGTTCATCGTTGCAGAGGATGCTGTCGCAAAGATCGAGGAGGTGTACGCAAAATGAAAGCAGCACAGGATATCATTCTGACTCCGGTCATCACCGAACGCAGCGTCGACGATATGGCTGAGAGCAAGTACACTTTCAAAGTAGCAAAGGATGCCAACAAGGTTGAGATTGCAAAGGCAGCAGAAGAACTGTTCCAGGTACAGGTTCTGAAGGTTAACACCGTAAACTGCACCGGTCACACCAAGCGCATGGGCAGAAGCGTCGGCAAGCGTCCGGACTTCAAGAAGGCTGTTATCACCATCAACCCGGAGCCGACTCCGGATAAGGATGGCAAGAAGCGCAAGGGTACCATCGAATTCTTCGACGGTATGTTCTAAGTTACAGATCACGAAGAGGCTGTAACAAGTATGGGAGTGATGCTCCCGCAAATCTGGCATTTTATGAGGAGTGAAAAAGAATGGCCATTAAGACCTATAAACCGACGACCCCGTCCCGCAGAAATATGACTGTGACCGACTATTCGGGTCTGTCGAAGGTAAAGCCGGAGAAGAGCCTGCTCGAGCCGCTGAAGAAGAACTCGGGCCGCAACAGCTACGGCAGAATCACCGTTCGTCACAGAGGCGGCGGAAACCGCAGAAAATATCGTGTCATCGACTTCAAGCGCAATAAGGATGGCATGAACGCAACTGTTCTGACTCTGGAATACGATCCGAACAGAAGCGCATTCATCGCTCTGGTTCAGTACGAGGATGGCGAAAAGCGCTACATCCTGGCAGCTGAAGGCCTGAAGGTCGGCGACGTTGTTCGCTCTGGCTCTGATGCAGACATCAAGCCGGGCAACGCACTGAAACTGATCGACATCCCGGTTGGTACTTTCATCCACGCAATTGAGCTGTATCCGGGCAAGGGCGCACAGCTGGTACGCAGCGCCGGCAACATGGCTCAGCTGATGGGTAAGGAAGGTGCTTTCGCACTGGTTCGTCTGCCTTCCGGCGAGATGAGAAAAGTGCCGATCGAGTGCCGCGCATCTATCGGCCAGGTTTCTAACATCGACCACGAAAACGTACACTACGGTAAGGCTGGCCGCATGAGAAACAAGGGCTGGAGACCGACTGTCAGAGGTTCTGTTATGAACCCGAACGATCACCCGCACGGTGGTGGTGAAGGTAAGTCTCCGATCGGTCGTCCGGGACCTGTTACTCCTTGGGGTAAGCCGGCTCTGGGCTATAAGACTCGTGCAAAGCACAAGGCATCCGATAAGTATATTGTTAAGCGCCGCAACGGCAGATAAGGGAAAGGAGGAACACACTCATGAGCAGAAGTATCAAAAAGGGACCTTACGTCCAGGAAGTCCTCCTCAAGCGTGTAAAGGCAATGAACGAAGCCGGCGAGAAGAAAGTGCTCAAGACATGGAGCCGTTCTTCTACCATTTTCCCGGATTTCGTAGGCCACACTATCGCTGTGCATGACGGTCGCAAGCACGTTCCGGTATATGTAACAGAAGATATGGTAGGACACAAGCTGGGTGAATTCGCACCGACAAGAACCTTTAAGGGTCACGCTGGTTCTAAGACATCCAATAACGGAAAGTAAGCGGAAGGAGGAGATCACATGGAAGCAAGAGCATATCTGAGAAATGCCCGCATTTCACCGCGCAAAGTGCAGATCGTTCTGGATCTGATTCGTAACAAGCCTGTTGATATCGCACTGGCAACTCTGGACCTCACTCCGAAGGCTGCCAGCCCGCTGCTGGAAAAGCTTTTGAAGTCCGCAATTGCAAATGCAGAAAACAATCACAGCATGAACAAGGATAATCTTTATGTTGCAGAGTGCTTCGTGACACCGGGTCCGACCATGAAGCGGATCATGCCGAGAGCACAGGGCAGAGCCTATCGCATTTTGAAGAGAACTTCACATATCACGATTGTTCTGAAAGAAGAAGAGTAAGTCCAGTAGGAGGTTGAGTTATGGGCCAGAAGGTTAATCCGCACGGTCTCCGTGTCGGCGTCATTAAAGATTGGGATTCCCGCTGGTTTGCGAATAAGTCTGACTTCGGCGATACGCTGGTAGAAGATTATAACGTTCGTAAGTTCATCAAGAAGAACCTGTATGCAGCAGGTGTTCCGAAGATCGAGATCGAGCGTTTCGCAGATAAGGTTAGAATCCACATCCACTGCGCAAAGCCGGGTGTTGTTATCGGCCGCGGCGGCGCAGAGATCGAAAAACTGCGTGCACAGCTGGAAAAAATGCTGAACAAGCAGGTTTATGTTAACATCGTAGAAGTAAAGCAGCCGGATATGGATGCACAGCTGGTAGCTGAAAAGATCGCGCTGGATCTGGAGAATCGTATCTCCTTCCGCCGCGCAATGAAGCAGTCCATCGGCAGAACCATGCGCCTGGGCGCAAAGGGTATCAAGACAAAGGTCTCCGGCAGACTGGGCGGTGCAGAAATCGCTCGTTCTGAGAGCTATCACGAAGGTACCATCCCGCTTCAGACCATCCGTGCTGATATCGACTATGGTTTTGCAGAAGCCCACACCACCTATGGCCGCATCGGCGTAAAGGTTTGGATCTATAAGGGCGAAGTTCTCAAGGGTGACGCTGCTAAGGCTGCCGCTCAGAGAGAAAAGGTAGAGAGAAAGTCCCGGGACAACAACCGTGGCGGCAGAGATGACCGCCGCCGTCGTGACAACCGGAACGGTGACCGCAGAAATGGCGGCAATTTCCGCCGTGACGCTAGAAGAGAAGGAGGTAACCAGTAATGCTGCTTCCTAAGAGAGTAAAATACCGTCGCGTACACAGAGGGCGTATGACGGGTAAGGCAACCAGAGGTAATTTTGTAAGCAATGGTGAGTACGGTATCCAGGCACTGGAGCCGGCATGGATCACCTCAAACCAGATCGAGGCAGCCCGTATCGCAATGACCCGTTACATCAAGCGTGGCGGTCAGGTATGGATCAAGATTTTCCCGGATAAGCCGGTAACAAAGAAGCCGCTCGGCACTCGAATGGGTTCCGGTAAGGGCGCTCCGGAGTACTGGGTAGCAGTCGTTAAGCCGGGCAGAGTTATGTTCGAGATCGCAGGCGTTCCGGAAGAGACCGCACGCGAGGCAATGCGTCTGGCAATGCACAAGCTGCCGATCAAGTGTAAGTTTGTAAAGGCTGAAAAAGGAGGCGAGCAGTAATGAAAGCAACCGAGATCAAAAATATGCCGGTAGATGAGCTGAACGCAAAGCTGGACAGCCTGAAGGAAGAGCTCTTCGCGCTTCGTTTCCAGCTCGCAGCAAATCAGCTGGAGAATACAGCTCGCATTAAGGCTGTTAAAAAGGACATTGCTCGTGTAAAGACAGCACTGCGTCTGTCTGCACAGCAGTAAGTAGGAGGGTTTTACTGTGGCTGAGAGAAATTTGAGAAAAACCAGAGTCGGCATGGTTGTCAGCGATAAGATGGACAAGACCGTCGTTGTTGCAATCGTCGATAATGTAAAACACCCGCTGTATAAGAAGATCGTCAAGAGAACCGTTCGCCTGAAGGCACACGACGAAAAGAACGAGTGCAGAGTCGGCGACCGCGTTGAGGTGATGGAGACTCGCCCGCTGTCCAAGGACAAGAGATGGCGCGTCATTGAGATCCTCGAAAAGGCAAAGTAAGTCAAAACATCAATAGAGTACAAACAGAACGGTTTCCGATAAGGTCGGAAGCGATTCTGAAAGGAGGAACTCGCTGTGATTCAGATGCAGTCTTATATGAAGGTTGCGGATAACACCGGTGCGAAAGAACTGATGTGCATCAGAGTTCTCGGCGGCACTCGCAGAAGATATGCCAATATCGGCGATGTCGTAGTCGCATCTGTTAAGAAAGCAACACCCGGCGGCGTGGTAAAGAAGGGCGATGTGGTTAAGGCCGTAATCGTTCGTTCCAAGAAGGGCCTTCGCAGAGAAGACGGAACCTATATCCGCTTCGATGAGAACGCTGCTGTTATTATTCGTGATGATAAAAACCCGAAGGGCACTCGTATCTTTGGGCCGGTAGCAAGAGAGCTCCGTGATAAGGATTATATGAAGATCCTGAGCCTCGCTCCGGAAGTACTGTAAGGCGGAGGTGTCAAGATGAGTAAGGTACACGTAAAAACAGGCGACACCGTTATCCTGCTGACTGGTAAGGATGAATATCTGTACAACGATCCGAAGGATAAGTCCAAGGGCAGAAAGACCGGTAAGGTCGTAGCAGTCAGCCCGAAGGAAGGCAAGGTTATCGTTGAAGGTTTCAACGTGGTAACCAAGCATGTAAAGCCCACTCGCATGGGCCAGGTCGGCGGCATCGTCGAGACCGAAGGCGCTCTGTACGCATCTAAGGTACAGCTGGTTTGCCCGAAGTGCGGTCAGCCGACCAGAGTTGGTCATGTGATCGAGGACGGCAAGAAGCTGCGTGTCTGCAAGAACAAGGACTGCGGCAAATCATTTGAGTAAAGGAGAAACGATATGTCTACGCTGAAAGATTACTACAATAGCACCGTTGCTCCTGCAATGATGAAGAAATTCAACTATGAAAATGTCATGCAGATCCCGAAGCTCGACAAGGTTGTTGTAAACGTAGCAGCCGGCGAAGCAAAGGACAATGCAAAGGTGATCGATGCGATCATGACAGATCTGGCAGCAATCACCGGTCAGAAGCCGGTCGTTTGCCGCGCAAAGAAGTCGGTCGCTAACTTTAAACTGCGTGAGGGCATGCCCATTGGCGTAAAAGTGACCCTGCGCGGCGAAAAGATGTACGAGTTTGTATATAAGCTGTTTAATGTCAGCTTCCCCCGCGTACGCGACTTCCGCGGAATCAACGGCAACTCCTTCGACGGTAAGGGCAACTACTCTACCGGTATCAAGGAACAGCTGATCTTCCCGGAAATTGAGTACGATAAGATCGACAAGGTAAGAGGTATGGATATCAACTTCATCACAACGGCTCAGACCGATGAGGAAGCAAAAGAACTGCTGTCTCTCCTCGGCGCACCGTTTGCGAAGTAATCAGGGAGGAAACAGTCATGGCAAAAAAGGCAATGAAATTAAAGCAGCAGAGAACTCCCAAGTTTTCCACTCGTGCTTACACCCGTTGTAAGATTTGCGGAAGACCCCATTCTTATCTGAGAAAGTACGGCATCTGCCGTGTTTGCTTCCGCGAGCTGGCTCATGAGGGCAAGATCCCGGGCGTAAAGAAGGCAAGCTGGTAAAAAGGAGTTCTACGAAAAGGAGGTCATTGGCATGCAGATTACAGATACAATAGCAGACATTCTGACAAGAATTCGTAATGCGAGTTCCGCACGGCACGCCACAGTTGACGTTCCCGCTTCTAATGTAAAGAAGGCAATTACCCAGATCCTGTTGGACGAAGGCTATATCAAGGGCTTTCAGGTAATTGAGGACGGCAAGCAGGGCGTGATCCGCATCACACTGAAGTATACAGACAACCGCTCTCCGGTCATCACCGGACTGCGCCGGGTTTCCAAGCCGGGTCTGCGTATTTATTCCAGCTGTGAAGATATGCCGAAGGTACGCAAGGGATTGGGTATTGCAATCGTTTCTACCTCTAAGGGCATTATGACAGACAAGAAGGCTCGTGAGCTGAACGTCGGCGGCGAAGTCTTAGCATTCGTTTGGTAAGGAGGACACGGGATTATGTCAAGAATAGGAAAAAAACCGGTTAGTGTTCCTTCTGGCGTTGAAGTAAAGTGCGAAGACAACCTGGTCACCGTAAAGGGCGCTAAGGGCACACTGTCCAGACAGTTCTCGAAGGAACTGGGCATCGCAGTAGAAAACGGCGAAGTGATCGTAACTCGTCCGACTGATGACAAGGAGCACCGCTCTCTGCACGGTCTGACTAGAACACTGATCGCAAATATGATCGAAGGCGTAACCAACGGTTACTCCAAGACCCTCATCATCGAGGGTGTCGGCTATCGTGCCGCAAAGAAGGGCAAGGACGTCGTTATGAACCTGGGCTATTCTCACCAGGTTATCGTCACCGAAAATGACGACATCAAGCTGGAAGTTCCGCAGCCGAATACCATCGTCGTAAGTGGTATCGACAAGCAGAAGGTCGGCCAGTTTGCCGCAGAAGTACGTGAAAAGCGTCCGCCGGAGCCTTATAAGGGCAAGGGCATCCACTATGTCGACGAGCGTATCATCCGCAAGGAAGGTAAAGCCGGCAAGGGCAAGAAGTAAGCAGAAAGGAGTAAACCGCTATGATTAAAAAGATGGATAGCAAGAAAGCCAGAGCAAAAAGACACGCAAGAGTTCGGTCGAAGATCTCCGGTACTCCTGAGCGTCCCCGTCTGTGCGTTTACCGTTCTACAAAGCACATCTATGCACAGCTGATCGATGATGTCAACGGCGTGACCCTGGCATCCGCATCCAGCATGGATAAGGCATTTGAAGGCGAAGGCGGCAATGTCGAAGGCGCACGCAAGGTCGGCGAAATGATCGCAAAGCGCGCAGTAGAAAAGAACATCACCGATGTTGTATTCGACAGAGGCGGCTATCTGTACCACGGCAGAGTCAAGGAACTCGCTGAGGGTGCAAGAGAAAACGGACTGAAGTTCTAAAACAGGGGAGGTATTACTTTGGCTAAAATTGATCCGCAGGGACTGGAACTGGCTGAAAAGGTCGTTTCCATTAACCGAGTATCCAAGACCGTAAAGGGCGGCCGTATCATGAAGTTTGCTGCACTGGTAGTAGTAGGCGACGGAAACGGTATCGTGGGCTTCGGTCTCGGCAAGTCCGGCGAAGTTCCGGACGCAATCCGCAAGGGCATTGAAGATGCCAAGAAGAATCTCATCCAGATCCCGCTGAAGGGCACCAGCATTCCGCACGAGATCGTCGGAAAGTTCGGCGCAGGCGAGGTCCTGATGAAGCCGGCTGCTCCCGGTACCGGTGTGATCGCCGGCGGTCCGGTTCGTGCAGTCATCGAAGTTGCTGGTATCAAGGATATCCGTACCAAGTCGCTGCGCTCTAACAATCCGTGCAACGTGGTACGCGCAACCATCAACGGTCTGGCTTCTTGCACAACAGCAGCAGAAGTTGCTGAAAAGAGAGGCAAGACTGTAAAAGAGATCTATAAATAAGGAGGGTGCGAAATGGCAAAGAATATCAAGCTCGTAAAAAGCCTGATCGGTCGCAAGAAGGATCAGATTGCTACAGCAAATTCGCTGGGTCTGAAGAAGGTCGGCGATGTCAGCGTACAGCCTGAAAATGAGGCAACCCTCGGCAAGATTCAGAAAATTTCTCACCTCGTAGAGGTAACAGAGGCATAAGTTAATATCTAAGGAGGTGCACATAGCATGAAGCTTCACGAATTGTCCCCGGCTCCGGGCTCGACAAAAGAAGTAAAGCGTATCGGCCGTGGCCACGGCTCTGGTAACGGTAAAACCGCAGGTAAGGGTCACAAGGGTCAGAACGCCCGCAGCGGCGGCGGCGTACGCATCGGTTTTGAAGGCGGTCAGATGCCGCTGACCAGACGTATCCCGAAGAGAGGTTTCAACAACATCTTTGCAAAGGAATACGCGATCGTAAATGTTTCCGATCTGAACAAGTTCACAGAGGGTACTGTCGTAGACGCAGAGCTGCTGAAGGCAGCTGGCCTGATCAAGAAGGCCTGCGACGGCGTTAAGGTACTCGGCGACGGTGAGCTGACAACCAAGCTGACTGTAAAGGCTGCAAAGTTCACAAAGAGCGCAGCTGAAAAAATCGAAAAGGCTGGCGGAAAAGCAGAGGTGATGTAACGTGTTCAAGACGTTGAGAGATGCTTGGAGTATTGCGGAGATCCGCAAAAAGCTCCTGTACACATTACTGATGCTCCTGATTTTCCGTCTCGGAAGCGCCGTAGTCGTTCCGTTCCTGGACACTTCTACGGTAAGCACCTGGATGGCATCCAACGCGACCGGCGGTAACTTCCTGGAATACCTGGATATCATCACCGGTGGTGCGCTGTCTCAGGCAACCGTATTTTCTCTGTCTATCACACCATACATCAATGCATCCATTATCATGCAGCTGCTGACTTATGCGCTGCCGCCGCTTGAGCGGATGCGCGATGAGGGCGAAGAAGGACAGAAGAAACTTAACAAGATCACAGCTGCCGTTTCTCTGGCACTGTCTGTATTCATGTCCTTTGCGTACTATCTGACGCTGAAAAATCAGATGAACGCTGTTGTGGACGGCGGTTCTAAGGCAGCCAACGTCTTTATCGCATTTGTCATCATCCTGTCCTTTATCGCTGGTACCTCCATCGTCGTATGGATGGGCAACCAGATCAACGATAAGGGTATCGGAAACGGTATCTCCATGCTCCTGTTCGCCGGCATTCTCGCAAGATTCCCGGTTATGGCAGGTACATTGGGAGAACTCACCAAGAACGAACCTCAGCGCTACTTCTTCGAGAGCCTGGGCATCCTGGTACTGTTCATCGCAATGATCGCTTTCATTGTTTTCATGAACGCTTCGGAGCGCCGGATCCCGATCCAGTATGCAAAACGTGTTGTCGGCAGAAAACAGTATGGCGGCCAGTCTACCCACATTCCGGTAAAGGTCTGCATGAGCGGCGTTATGCCGATCATCTTCGCCATGTCCTTTATGTCTCTGCCCAGCACCATCAGCCTGTTCAAGCCGGTTTATACCGACCCGGACGGCTTCTGGCAGAAGTTCTATAACGGATTTATCAACTTCTTTAATACAAGAACTTGGACTTATGCACTGATTTACTTCATTCTGATCATTGCGTTCAACTACTTCTATGTATCCATGCAGTATAATCCGATCGAAATCGCCAACAATCTCCGTCAGAGCAACGGCGGCATCCCGGGCATCCGTCCCGGCAAGCCGACTTCGGATTATATCCAGCGCGTCCTGTCAAAGATCACACTGGTCGGTGCGTTCTTCCTGGGCATCATTGCGATCTTCCCGATCGCTCTGAACTGGATGGACCCGAACCTCAGTTCTCTGGCAATGGGTGGTACTACCATCCTGATCGTTGTTAGCGTAGCACTGGAAACTGTCCGCACGCTGGAGTCTGAAATGATGATGCGTCATCATAAGGGCTTCCTCGAATAACACAAGGAGGCATATTCCCATGAATCTGATTCTCTTAGGCGCACCGGGTGCCGGCAAGGGCACTCAGGCAGAAGTGATCTCACAGGCACTGTCGATTCCGCAGATTTCCACAGGAAATATGCTGCGTGAGGCAGTCCGCACGGGCACCGAGTACGGTGTCAAGGCAAAGGCTGCAATGGACAGCGGTGCTCTGGTCTCCGATGATATCGTCATCGGCATCCTGAAGGAACGCATCGCACAGGACGACTGCAAGAATGGCTTCATTCTCGACGGTTTTCCCCGCAGCGTGCCCCAGGCAGAAGCCCTGGATGAAATGGGCGTGAAGATCGACAAGGTTCTGGAGATCTTCGTTCCCGATGAGACCATCAAGCAGCGCGTCTCTGGCAGAAGAGTCTGCGAGGGCTGCGGTGCAACCTATCACATTCAATTCAAGCCGTCTAAGGTCGAGGGTGTCTGCGATAAATGCGGCGCAAAGACCATCATCCGCAAGGATGACCAGCCGGAAACCGTGCTGGATCGTCTGGCTGTATACCACAGCACCACCGAACCCCTGAAGGCATATTACGAAAAACAGGGCAAGCTTGAGACCGTTGTCGGTCAGGAAGAAGTGGCTGATACCACTGCTCTGGTACTGAAGGCTGTGGGCGTAAAATGAGTGTGACGATCAAATCAAAATCTGATATACTGAAATTGCGGGAGGCAGGCAGAATCGCTGCGAATGCCCTGGTGCATGCCGGAAAGGTGATCCACCCCGGTATGACCACCAAGCAGCTGGATAAGTCGATCCATGACTTTATCGTCGGCTGCGGCGCAGTTCCCACCTTCCTGGGTTACGGCGGTTTTCCGGCAAGTGCCTGCATTTCAATCAACGACGAAATCATCCACGGTATCCCCAGTCATAAGCGCGTGATCCATGAGGGCGATATCGTCAGCGTGGACGTGGGCGCGACCTATAACGGATTTGTCGGCGACACAGCGTATACATTCGCTGTGGGCGATATCTCCGAAGAGGCAGCAGACCTGCTGCGCGTGACAGAAGCAAGCCTGTACGCTGCCATCGAAGCAGCACAGGTCGGGGCACGTCTCGGTGATGTGTCCCATACCGTGGAAGAATATTGCGGTTCCCGTGGGTACGGTATTGTACGGGAATACTGCGGTCACGGTATCGGTCATGAAATGCATGAAGATCCGGAAGTGCCGAATTACGGCAAGCCTGGACACGGCATGCGGCTGATGCCCGGTATGACGTTCTGTATCGAGCCGATGATCAACGGAAAAGGCGATGCCGTCCGTGTACTCAGTGACGGCTGGACGGTCGTGACCCGCAGCGGCTCTCTTGCGGCGCATTTTGAACATGAAATCGCAGTCACGCAGGATGGACCGGTGATTCTTTCCAGACCGTAACGGAGGTTTCCGGATGGAACTGAAGAGAGGTCTGGTGGTTCGGGCGCGCGCCGGACGGGATATGGATGGCTTTTTTGTGGTGCTGTCTGTGGAAAATGGCTACGCCATGATCGCAGACGGAAAGCGGCGCAGACTCGCGTCGCCGAAGCGCAAAAACATTCGTCATCTCCAGCGGACGAACCAGTGCATCGCACTGGAGGACGTCACGGACAAAAAGCTCAGAAATTTGTTGAAACAATATCAGGCGGCTGAGTGACCGCTCAGGTGCCCAGAAGATACCCATTGGGGAGGTTATCAATTTGTCAAAGCAGGATGTCATTGAGGTAGAAGGCGTCGTTCTCGAATCGCTGCCCAACGCAATGTTTAAGGTGGAGCTGCAAAACAAGCACACCATTCTGGCACACGTTTCCGGAAAGCTGCGGATGAACTATATTCGTATCGTACCGGGGGATAAAGTGACCGTCGAGATGTCGCCCTATGATCTGACCAAGGGCAGAATCACTTGGAGAGCCAAGTAATTGTGCAGATAACGCACAGGAAAGCCGCGCCCCGCTTTTGGGTCGGCTGCTTTCCATCGTAAAGAGCGCAGGCGGCACAGTCCGGCTGCACAGTTGTTCCGAGAAGGAGGACAGTTGCAATGAAAGTAAGACCTTCCGTAAAGCCGATTTGCGAAAAATGCAAGGTGATTAAGCGTAAAGGCAAAGTAATGGTAATCTGCGAAAATCCGAAGCATAAGCAGCGTCAGGGCTAAGCTCGGGATTTTTTAAACATGGAGGTGCAGGAAGAATGGCAAGAATCGCAGGCGTAGACCTTCCGAAGAACAAGCGGATCGAGATCGGTCTGACTTATATCTACGGAATCGGCCGCAGCACAGCAGACGAAATCCTGGCAGGTACCGGCGTTAACCCGGATATCCGTGTCAAGGATCTGTCCGAAGAGGACGTAGCAAAGCTGCGTGACTATATTGACAAGCACATCGTGGTTGAGGGTGACCTCCGCCGTGAAGTTGCTCTGAACATCAAGAGACTCGTAGAGATCGGTTGCTATCGTGGCGTTCGTCACCGCAAGGGTCTGCCGGTAAGAGGCCAGCGGACAAAGACAAACGCAAGAACCCGCAAGGGTCCGGTAAAGACCATCGCAAACAAGAAGAAGTAAGGGAGGGTATCTCGTTTTGGCACAGCAGAAAGGTAAGAAGGTTGTTGTTCGCCGCCGCAGAGAGCGTAAGAATATTGAAAACGGCGCTGTACACATTCAGTCTACATTCAACAACACCATCGTAACGATCACCGATACACAGGGCAACGCCATTTCTTGGGCAAGCTCCGGCGGACTGGGCTTCCGTGGTTCCAGAAAGTCGACTCCGTTTGCAGCACAGACCGCAGCAGAGACTGCGGCAAAGGCAGCAATGGAACACGGCCTGAAGTCGGTAGAAGTATACGTTAAGGGACCGGGATCTGGCCGTGAGGCAGCGATCCGTGCACTGCAGACCGTAGGTCTGGAGGTCAAGATGATCAAGGATGTTACTCCGATCCCCCACAATGGATGCCGTCCGCCTAAGAGACGCCGCGTCTAATCACACTTGCAGGAGGTGTAATATATCATGGCAGTAAGCAGAGAACCGATTCTCAAGAGATGCCGCTATCTGGGTATCAGCCCGATGGTTATGGGTATCTCCAAGCAGTCTAACCGCAATCCGGGTGCCGGAAACCGCAGAAAGGTTTCTGAATACGGAATGCAGCTGAAAGAAAAGCAGAAGCTGAAGTTTATCTACGGCGTAGGCGAAAAGCAGTTCTATCACCTGTTCGAGATCGCAACCAAGATGGAAGGCAAGGCTGGTGACAATCTGATCGCATGCCTGGAGTCTCGTCTGGACAGCGTGGTATTCCGCATGGGTCTCGCTTTGACCCGCAGAGAAGCAAGACAGCTGGTAACACACGGTCACTTTACCGTAAACGGCCAGCGTGTGAATATTCCGTCCTATCGCGTAAAGGCAGGCGACGTAGTCGCTCTGAGCGAAGGCAGCCGTGACAGCGCAAAGTTCAAGGATGTTGCAGAACAGACCGCAGACCGTACTGTACCGGTATGGCTGGAGCCGGATAAGGAAAACTTCTCCGCAAAGATCACCCGTCTGGCAACACCGGAAGATCTGGACTATGAAGTTGCAGCACACTTGATCGTCGAGTTGTACTCCAAGTAATCATCTGCAATTTACGGAACATGAGAAGACGTCCCGGGGCGCGCGCGCTTCGGGATGTCCGATGCAAAGTCCTGCCGTACCAAGGAGCATCTGCGGCCGTGGTATGTCAGGAACAACCACAGACAAAGCTACCAAGCATAGGAGGGTGTTTTTATGCTGGAGAAGATTGAAAAGCCGGAACTCGACACAGTGGATCTGCGAAGCGACGGAAAATACGGTAAGTTTGTATTGGCACCGCTGGAACGTGGCTATGGTATCACCCTTGGCAACAGTCTGCGGCGCGTGCTGCTCTCCTCATTGCCCGGTGTGGCTGTGAATTCCGTGAAGATTGATGGCGTACACCATGAATTGAGTACGATTCCCGGTGTGAAAGAGGATGTGACTGAGATCATCCTCAGCCTGAAGGGCCTTACCGCAAAGCTCTACGGCGACGGACCGAAGACGGTCTATATTGAAGCAGAGGGCGAGTGCGAAGTCACCGCCGGCGACATCAAGACCGACTCTGAAGTGAATATCCTGGATCCGGGCATGCATATCGCAACCCTGGGAAAGGGCGCAAAGCTCTATATGGAAATCGTCATTGATCGCGGCAGAGGCTATGTCTCTGCAGAGCGCAATAAGCAAATGATGAATACTCCTATCGATGTCATCGCAGTGGACAGCATCTATACCCCTGTACTGAAGGTAAACTATCATGTAGAAGATACTCGTCTGGGTCAGGTCACCGACTATGACAAGCTCACACTGGAAGTGTGGACAGACGGCACGATCTCTGCAAAGGAAGCCATCTCACAGGCAGCAAATCTGCTGAATGAGCACCTGAAGCTGTTTATTGACCTCTCTGATGAGGCAAGCATCGCAGAAGTGCTCGTGGAAAAGGATGATAAGGGTAAGGAAAAGATTCTGGAAATGACCATTGAAGAACTGGATCTGTCCGTTCGGTCGTTCAACTGCTTAAAGCGCGCCGGAATCAATACCGTAGACGATTTGATCAATAAGTCGGAGGAAGAAATGCTCAAGGTGCGTAACCTGGGTAAGAAGTCCTTCGATGAAGTGCGGGAAAAGCTCCAGTCTCTGGGCTTTGATCTCGCCAGTGAGGAAGACTAATCGTCTGGTGTATCGAAAAAGCCAGACGTTCAACAAGACCGAGCCTTGCGGGCTTTTTTCAAGAGAAACGCCCGCAGCTAGAAAAAGGAGTGAATAACAATGCCGGGTACCAGAAAACTGGGCAGACCGACCGATCACAGAAAGGCTATGCTGCGTGGAATGGTAACATTCCTGCTGGAAAATGGTCAGATCGAGACAACTGTCACTCGTGCGAAGGAAGTACGGGCAGTTGCTGAAAAGATGATCACGATCGCAAAGTCGGATGATCTGCATTCTAAGCGCCAGGTTATGGCATATGTAACCAAGGAGAGCGTCGCTAAGAAGCTCTTCGACGAAATTGCACCGAAGTATGCTGACCGCAAGGGCGGCTATACCCAGATTGTGAAGATCGGCCCCCGCCGCGGTGATGCCGCTGAAATGGCGATCATCAAGCTGGTTTAATCTGCAATACAAAACGGCATACCCTATGCCGAAACGAACAGGCGAAGCGTCCCGTGCGGATGCTCCGCCTGTTTTTGTTTTCTCCGCAGAAGCTCCGCACCCCGTTTTCCGCCAAGTGGAAAGATCTCCGCACAGCTTTGTGGAAACCATCCGCAGACGGCGCAGAAAGACTTTTCCACACTGTGGAAAACTTCGCGGCAGCAGAAGTACCGTCCGCCGGAGCGCTTTCCACAAAATTTCCCCAAATGGGCAAAAATTGTGGAAAACACTTTTTCGGCGCGGCAGAGACGCGCTTTTCCGGATCTGACAACATCCTTTCCGAAATCCGGGTCGAATTTGTGGGATATCTACGAGAAACTTTGTGAGATATCATAAAAATAAAGTACATATTTTGTACAAGTGTAATAAAAAATGCGTATGTCTCTTTACATTTGACCGGTTTTCGAGTATAATTGAAATGAGGCGATGTGCCCCATTTGTGTCTGCGGGAACAGTACACATGGCTGTGCCGCCCGATTCCGGGAACACCTGTTTTTGGGTGTGCCCCTGCCCGGATCGGCGGTGGCTGTACCGGTCTCGCCGGGCTGTTTTTGGAGATGGTTTCCGGCTTTTTTTGCGAAACCAGGCGGGCTGTCACGAGACATCGGGATATTATACAATTCTGGGTTTCTGATTTCAGCCAGTTTACACAAAAACTTTGCGTATCTATTGACTTTTCTGTTGGGATATTCTATAATAAGAATAATTGGAACAGCATGAATCAGAGAAGCGATTCCTGCGGAGATTTCGACCAAATTTTTATGAGCTGCATGCTGCCGGCCCGGAACACCGGCAGGCGTTGCAGACGATCAGAGGAGGATAACACATGAAGGCAAAAAGAACACTTGCCGGCGCACTGACGCTTGCAATGCTGGCGACTTCCGCTGCTTCTTTCCAGGTTTCTGCCGCAGATGCAGCAGTGACGCTGAAGGGTGCAAAGGTAGAGGCTGAGGCCGGCGGCGCATTTTCTGTAGACGTTTCCCTGGAGGACATTCCTTCTACAAAGGTAAATGTCATGGACTTTGCGATGACCTATGACACAAGCATTTTAAATGTAGACAGCGTGACCATCGGCAAGAGTGCAGACACAGACGTTTCCGGCGACAGCACCGGTAAGGATGCTCCGGTCTTTGCGACAAACATCAAGGACGGCGAGATCACCGTGAGCTGGACGACAGCTCTGGACAGCGCTTCCTGGATCGCAGAAGACGGCGTGATCCTGACCATCAGCGGTACTGTCAGCGAGGATGCGAAGGACGGCACAGTAACGCCCATCGACTTTGCTCCGGTTACCCGTGAGACCTTTGACGGCTCCGGCGCGAACAACAGCAGCATGGTCATCGGCTATCTCTACGGCACAGACTCTGCTTCCTACGAGATCAAGACCGAGTCCGGTTCTGTTACCATCGGCAAGGGCGGCGCGACCACCACAGAGACCACAGTGACCACTGGCTCTGAGGATACCACCACCACTTCTGCCGGCACGACCGAGACCACCGCATCCAGCGACACCGAAAAGCCGGGCACAACTGGTTCTACCGCTGCTCCGGGAGATGCACTGTACGGTGACGTAAACTGCGACAGCCGTGTAGAGATCGCAGACGCAGTTCTGCTGAACAAGATCGCAGCAGGCGCAGTCAGCATCACCAGCGACGAGCAGAGAGAAAACTCTGACTGTGACGCAAACGGTGAAGTCAACAGCTCTGATGCACTGGTACTGCTGAAGTTCCTGGTACAGCTGGTCAACAGCCTGCCGTACTCCGAATAATCAGCCGGCATTATTTTCTTATCGTATATTTGGGAGAAGCTCTCCGAGGGGGACTGCAGCTCCTGATATAGGCAATATTTCATTTATGTATTTGTCGGCAGCCGCCGGCAAGGAAAGGAAAGGAAAACATGAAGAAACGAACAAAGAAGGTTTTATCCTTCGGCGTTGCAGCTCTGATGGCAGCCACATCTCTGCCGTTCAGTGCGTTGTCGGTTTCGGCTTCGATCAATAAAGATCAGACCGCAAACGGCGGCACACCGTACAACTTTGTCCTGAAAGAACAGGGCACAGGCGCTCAGGAGATCCAGGTTAGCAAGGAAGACGTTGCCAATGGTGATGTCTCCAAGACACTGGACGTTTTCATCGACTCTGAAGAGTGGGCTGATGACAACTATCTGAACCAGGTAACTCTGAACTGGATCGCAACCAAGGACAAGTCCTTCGCAGACGGAGGCGCTATCGACAACCATCTGTATTATGACAATGTGTTCAATGCAGAGGCAAAGAGCGGCTCTCATACCATTGATCTGCCGAACGGCGAGACCGTGACCACTCTGTACGACGGCGTATTCTGCCTGTCCCCGATGACTTATTCCAAGAAGAAGGGCTGGCAGTACACTTCTGCAAAGTGCAGCTGCGTGACCAGAACCATCGCATGCGACATGATCTTTGGTAAGGATCTGGTAGCAAACGGTGACAACAAGGTAAAGTTCACCTATGACTACTATGAGAACGTGGATGACTATCTGGCTGATAAGGGCGCAGATAAGGCAACCCACAAAAAGACCAAGACCCAGGAATGCGATGTACAGTATAAGGAAGACGGCACACCGTATATCACTTATTCTTACATCAACCAGGGTGCAGATGTTGCTGCAAACTATGTAGAAAAGACAGTAACAGAAGAACTGCCGCGCTACACCACCACTCGTTTTGTAAAGAACACCGATGGTGATGACTGCGTACCGGATATCAACAACTACTATGCTTGGGGCTATCTGGCAAAGGATTCCACCGATCGTTCTAAGTTTGCTCTGAGCAAGTCTGACGATCTGCGCTTCACTTCCTTCGACGTAGTGATCCCGAAGGGCACAGAGGAAGGTACATACTATGTACAGCTGTGCAGCCGTAATGCAGACAAGGAATACATCCCGCTGCAGACCGCTGCTGATTTCGACAAGGTAAAGGCAGATCAGGACGCAAAGCGTGCTGAGAGCCGCCTGGAAGATATGTCCACTGCAATCCACGGCAAGAAGGCTACTGAGACCTATGCACTGCCGCAGGATGCATCCGTAGCAGTTGTAAAGATCGTTGTCGGCGACGGCAAGGGCTCTAACGAAGCTACTACAGCTACCACAGCAGGCACTACAACCACCTCTTCTACCACTACTTCCTCTGAGCCGCAGGGCGACAAGGTAGAGTGGAACATCAGCAAGGACTTCTACAATGCTGGCGAAGAAGAAGCTGAAGTAACTGTAACTCAGGTAAATGGTAAGACTTCTGACGGTGTCAGCGGCGCGCTGATGATCCCGGAAGTAACCCGTAAGATCCTGTCCCTGCCGGATGGCTATGACTGGGATTCTGCATTCGTAACCGGCGATGCATATCTGAACCTGTCTAAGGTACAGACAAACACCAAGGATTACGACACCACCGGTCGTCTGGGCTTCATCATCACTGGTGAGGGCTTCGACACACCGTCCGGCGACACAATCGCAACTCTGACCATGGACATCGCTGATGCAGACACCGTAAAGGCTGCTGCTGAGGCTGCTGGTCTGACACTCAAGACCGATGCTGACGGCAAGACCTATTATTCCTTCCCGGTAGAGTGGATGGAAGACGGCACCGATAAGGGCATCTCCGACGGCAAGGAAGTTGACATCAAGCGTTTTGAATATCACGACGAAAACGGCGTAGATATCCACACCACTGGTGTAACTTACAATGTTGGTGAGATCAATGTTTATGTTTCTGCTGAGCCGCAGGGCGACAAGGTAGAATGGAACATCAGCAAGGATTTCTACAATGCTGGCGAAGAAGAAGCAGAAGTAACTGTAACTCAGGTTAACGGTAAGACATCTGACGGTGTCAGCGGCGCGCTGATGGTTCCGGAAGTAACCCGTAAGATCCTGTCCCTGCCGGAAGGCTATGACTGGGATTCTGCATTCGTAACTGGCGATGCATATCTGAACCTGTCTAAGGTACAGACAAACACCAAGGACTATGACACCACCGGTCGTCTGGGCTTCATCATCACTGGTGAGGGCTTCGACACACCGTCCGGCGACACAATCGCAACTCTGACCATGGACATCGCTGATGCAGACACCGTAAAGGCTGCTGCTGAGGCTGCTGGTCTGACACTCAAGACCGATGCTGACGGCAAGACCTATTATTCCTTCCCGGTAGAGTGGATGGAAGACGGCACCGATAAGGGCATCTCCGACGGCAAGGAAGTTGACATCAAGCGTTTTGAATATCACGACGAAAACGGCGTAGATATCCACACCACTGGTGTAACCTACAATGTTGGTGAGATCAATGTTTATGTAGACGGCGCAACCACCACAGTTTCCACTGCGGACACCACCACTACAACATCTGAGAGCACTACAACTACCGTATCTGAAACCACAACAACATCCGCATCTGCAACCACCACTTCTGAAACCGCTGAGCCGCGTCCTGGCGACAAGTCCACATGGTCTCTGGCTAAGCTGGTTGTATCTCCGGAAGAGGGCAACGGCGACGAGGATCTGCTGTACAAGGTTTCTATCACAAACGCAATCAAGGCTTGCGGCCTCCAGGGTACAATTGAGTTCTCTGCTGCTGCAAAGGAACTGCTGAGCTGGGAGAACGGCTTCCCGTATGCGGATGCAACCATCGATCAGGCTGCTGTATCCAGCGTATACAACCAGATGCCGAACATCCAGAGCGACTTCACAAACTTCACCTCCAAGGCAGAACAGTACCTGCTGCACTTCGGCATGACTGCTTCCAGCAGCATCGCTCCGACAGATGCAAACGGCTCTCTGCTGGATCTGCCGATCGCAATCCCGGATGAAGCAACTGTTGTTGCAATCGCTGAAAAGTATGGTCTGGAATACGACGAAACAGAGGGTGGTTACATCTTCCCGATCAACTGGGCACAGCCGGGTACTGACAACATGCAGTCCGGTAACCAGATGACTCCGGTTCGCCGCTTCGACTATGCAGACGCTTCCAACACAAGCATCTTCGATGACTATGTAACTCTGGAAGATGGTTATATCCTGGTTAAGGTAGCAAAGAGCACCGGTACAACTGATTCTACTACTACAACCACTACAACCACCACAACTACAACCGTATCTTCTGATACAACTACTTCCTCCGACACAACCGCAAACACAACTACATCTACTGGCGGCAACACCACTGGTACTGTTGCTACAACTACCACAGGCGCCAATGATGGAGATCCGGTTGTTAAGGTAAAGGATGAGCCGCACTTCTACCTGTCCGCTGATGAGCGCGCATTCAAGGCTTCTGACCTGGTTGAAAGCGCAACTCTGGATG
>CAVAQT010000028.1:34511-36460 GCA_963590855.1 Ruminococcus bromii | reverse complement strand
ATGTTTGATATGCTGTTGGGAGACGATTTGCAGGGCAGAAAAGACTTTATTGCAGAATATGGCAGCAACTATCTGGAACTGGCAGATATCTCATAAAAGCGAGGACAAAAATGGCACGAAAGAAGCAAACTGAAAAACCAAAAGTTTCTCCGATCCCCAACGCCTATATTGCAGGCGCTGGCATCGTGGAAGAAGAAAAAATCACAGATACACTGGAAAAAAACTACATGCCCTATGCGATGAGCGTCATCATTTCCCGTGCTCTGCCGGAGATCGACGGATTTAAACCGTCTCACCGTAAGCTGCTGTATACAATGTATAAAATGGGGCTTCTAAACGGTAATCTGACAAAATCAGCAAATGTAGTGGGACAGACGATGCGTTTGAATCCTCACGGCGACAGCGCAATTTATGATACCATGGTGCGTCTCACACGAGGAAATGAAGCCTTGCTGCACCCCTATGTACAGTCCAAGGGTAACTTCGGCAAAGCCTATTCCAGGGACATGCGTGCTGCCGCATCCCGATATACTGAAGTAAAGCTGGAACCGATCTGCAATGAACTGTTCCGGGATATTGATAAAGATACGGTCGATTTTGTTCCGAACTATGACAACACCATGCAAGAGCCAACGCTGTTCCCGGCAACATTTCCGACTGTTCTGGTCAACGCCAATGTGGGCATTGCGGTGTCGATGGCAAGCAATGTCTGCCCGTTTAACCTGGCGGAAGTCTGCGAAACCGCAATCGCTGTGCTTAAAAATCCCGAACATGACATTCTTTCTACTTTAAAAGGGCCAGATTTTCCGGGCGGCGGCTTTTTGTATTATAATGAAGCAGAGCTCCAGAAAATCTATGATACCGGACGCGGCAGCGTCACCGTTCGCTCCAAATGGAACTACAACAAAAGCGACAATTGCCTGGAAATCACAGAGATCCCATACAGCACCTCTATTGAAGCAATCAAGGACAAGATTGTAGACTGCATCAAGCAGGGAAAGCTGCGGGAAGTCTCCTATGTCCGCGACGAAACAGATATCAATGGCTTAAAAATTGCCATTGATCTAAAACGCGGCTCTGAGCCGGAAAAAGTCATGCAGAAGTTGTTCCGCATGACGCCGCTGCAGGACAGCTACTCCTGCAATTTTAACATTCTGGTCGGCGGTGCGCCAAAGGTAATGGGTGTGCGAGAAATTCTGGAAGAATGGTCTGCATTCCGTCTGGAATGTGTTCGCCGCCGTCTTGTCTTTGATCTGCAAAAGAAAAAGGACAAACTGCACCTGCTGCAGGGTCTGGAAAAAATCCTGTTGGATATTGACAAGGCAATCCACATTGTTCGGGAAACCGAAGAAGAAGCAGATGTTGTACCAAACTTAATGATCGGCTTTGGCATTGATGAGATCCAAGCGGAGTATGTCGCAGAAATCAAGCTGCGCCATCTGAACCGGGAATACATCTTAAAGCGGACACAGGAGACCGATCAACTGCTGCAAGACATTGCTGAGTTGGAAGAAACCATTCGTGATCCCAAAAAGATGAAAAAAGTCATTATTGCGGAACTGAAAGAGACTGCAAAAAAATACGGTCAGCCGCGTAAGACATTGTTCTACTATGCTTCTGATGTTGAAGAGGAATCTGAGGAAGATGATATTCCGGACTACCCGGTACATCTGTTCTTGTCTGAGAGTGGTTACTTTAAAAAGATTACACCGGCATCTCTGCGTATGAGCAGCGAGCAGAAGTTGAAAGAAGAAGACCGTATCATAACACATTTGGAAACGACCAACCGTATGGAACTGCTCTTCTTCACCAATCAGCAACAGGTTTATAAAACCAAAGCGAGTGATTTTGGGGAATCTAAAGCCAGCGTTCTGGGAGATTATGTCCCGGCAAAGCTGAACTTCGGCGATGGCGAAGCTGTTGTACAAATGATTGCAACAACAGACTAC
>CAVAQT010000028.1:6209-34501 GCA_963590855.1 Ruminococcus bromii | reverse complement strand
GCTCTTTGTCTTTGCAAACGGTAAAGCAGCTCGTGTACCCTTGTCTGCCTATGCCACAAAGACAAACCGGAAAAAACTGCAAAAGGCTTACAGTAATAAGTCTCCTTTGGTGCAGATCTTACAGATTCCAAGCGGTGAAACATCTTGTCCGGTATTCTTCCGAACCGACGGAAACCGTGCAGTTCTGGCAGAAACATCACTGATCGCTGCAAAAGCAACCCGCGACACACAGGGTGTTCAGGTCGTAACCCTGAAAGCAAAACACTTGGTATATGAAGCGCGAATCCTGACGGAAGAAGAATGCAATGCGTTGAAAAAATATCGTGTAAAAACAATTCCTGCAGCCGGCGGTATGGCAAAAGATCTGCCGGGAAGCGGTCAGATGACATTGATCTGATCTGAAAAGCTACAGAATAGCCGCGAAAAAGCCACTCCATTTTTGGGAGTGGCTTTCTTACTTTATGAGATTCGATACTTTAAAACGGCATCAGGTCTCCGGGAGACTTTCTGCCAAATGTACCAGGAAGCGGAGAAGCGCAACGGCATCTCCATTGTCTACGCTGCCATCTGCGTTGCAGTCTGCATTCATCTGAGCTTGTGTGTTCAGAGACACCTGACCAGCAGCCGCTTTGTTCAACAGTACCGCATCCGTAATGTCGATTCGACCATCCAGGGAAACATCGCCATAAAGAGCAACATTCGGAACCAATACTGTCGTTGTTGTATCAGTTTCAGTATCCGAAGAAGCAGGGGATTCTGTTGAAACATCAGTTGTTGTTTTGCTGCTGTCAGTGGTACTGGTTTCTGTTGTTGTACTTTCTTCAGTTGTGGTTGTGACAGCAGGCGTTGTTGTTGTTCCATCGTTATCGCCGTCATATTCGTAGACCAATGTCACAGAATTGAAAGTGGTTGAGATATCTGTTCCCTTTTCAGAATCCTTTTCAGAAGAAGCCCACCAGTTTTGCAGTTCTGCGTAGGTATCGTTGCAAGAGCCAGTAATTGCAGTGGATTTTTCATCTACAACGATGGTATACTGATCGTCAAAAAGAATTGTCACATCATTGGTATTCAAGCGATACTGGAATGACTTGTTTCCCCAAACCTCATCACTGCTGCCTTTCTGTACCACCTTGTTGAAGCACAGTGCACCGCCGCCGACGCACCAGCCAGAACCTGCATTTGATGTCGCTGTTACATTCAAAATGACCTCTTTCAGATGTTCTTTATCTCCCAGCGGAATCATGGGATAACCATTTTTTGAAGTTTCCAGGTCACTGAACGCATAGGTTGTTTTCTTGACTTCGATGTTCGGCTCATCAGGAACAGTTACCTCTGTCGTTTTGTCAGAGATCACAACCTGTGCCACAGAGAGCGGCGGCAGTTCTACAGTTACTTCATTGCCGGAAATATCATTCTGAACATCCAGGATCTTAATCTCACTGCTGTTTTGCGAAATTGCATACACAACAGCGCTCTTATAATTCGTATCCGTGCCCTCCAGAGAAATCACTGCTTTTTCGGTAGCCTCTTTGTCTTTGTTGGAGACAACAGTTGTGACTGTGCTGTCATTATCATCTTGAATCGAAGCAAAAATCGCTGCTTTAGACAGATCCGGAGAAGAAGATTCCACCAGCGTGTTGCCAAATGCGCTGCCGTTACCATCATAGTTGGTGTAAAGATTGATGGCGCTCACAACATACGGACACTTGGAAAGCGTTCCCCAATAGGTTGCCAGATAAACGCCCTGATCTGCAAATGCGCCGAGCGCTTCTGTCTCTGCAATGGCGGAAACAACAGATTTTCCAGTTGTGTCCTCATTTGTGATATTGGCAAGATTATATTCTGTCAGCGCAAGCTTTGTTCCCGGATAGGATCTCTCGATCGATTCCTGCATTCTGGTGAGAAACGGGAATGAACTGCCAAACCACTGCGTCAGCCAGCTGTTTTCTTTATAGTCCGGATCGTATAAACTTCTTGCCGCCTGTAAAATGCTGTCATCTGTCTCACAGTCCTGCGCATAATAGTGCACATCTACAACATCCAGCAACCGTCTGCCGTACTGCTGCTCTGCATCTGCCATTTGTTTGAGATAATAGTCCATATACCAGGAATATTGTCCTTTCACTGCTTCCCAATCCGGATCCTTGTAATTGTCACCGGTTCCTGCCTGTACGCATGGAAGAATACCCCAGAAGGCCGGGCCATAGATCTCCGCATTCGGGTCAAGATCCTTTACAACATTGGCCAGTGCAATGGACTTAGACACTAACTCTTGATTGGACACTTCATCCTTGTGCAGCAGGGGATGCGTATCATTCCACAAAACCGGCTCGTTATCCAGATTGTAGCCTTGAATCCCCGTAGAAGTCGTAGAATCCCCCAGGTTTTGAACCAGATAATTGACATATTCGTCCATGTATACCGTATCGTCTGTCAGATCCGGCGTTTCAGACAATGTACCATCTTTCTTAAATTCCACCTTGTTCCAGCGAGAGGAAGGTGCAGCTTCCGATTCAGAAACAGAACCGTTTTTATCGGCTGCAACATACCCTGCCATTTGCAGTGTTGCCATTTTATAGTCCACACCGTTTTCGCCGCAGATTTTGGAGAGCTGCCGTGCCTGATATGCTGCGCCGTCTGATACATCTCCCATGTGGGTATCAGAACTGTCAGCCCAGTCTCTGCCGGCATTGGAATAATTGGTCTCCCAGTTGTATCCAGTGAAGCGGTTGCCGCCCTGACGAACGGCATGTGTTGTCACACTTTTTAATGTATTGGTGTTTCCGGATTCATTGACACCATAAATATAAGGGCTGATCTCTTTCTTTTCGCCGTCCAGCTTAATGCTCATCTGCATATCGTAGCTGTCGGCAGCTGACGCGGATAAAACCGCCGAGATTTGTGCGGTGCAGGTAACAGCAAGAACACTGGCCGTCAAGCCTGCAAGAATGTGTTTCTTCATTGAAATTCTCCTTACAACAGTAAATTTGCCATCTGATGTTTTTCGATAGCAGCAGTCATACATTATTTTTTATTATAACATGCTGTAAGAAAGAATGCAAGCATTTAAACCATAAAAAAATCGTAATGTTCTATTTTTTTATGCATTTTACCATCGGCACAGTAGAAAAATTACGGCAGTTTCAGTAGGAAATTGCCCTTGACAAAAGAAAATTGTCGTGCTACAATGAGTCATGAGAAAAGAAAAGCGCTCGTTTGCCAAAAGCCACATTTGCTGCGAGCACTTTTTGACAGGGAGGCATCGTATGAAACGATTGAAAAAAGAACACATTTTGGCAATACTTCTGGCGGCATCGCTCTCAGCATCATTTACCGGTTGCGGCACAGAGAAAACGACGGAAGAAAGCAAGGCAGAAAAAACACCTACACTGTTTGATACCTATGTATCGAACACCGTAATTTCCACAGGCAGCAACACAATTATCAAAAATGCCGATTCGGTCACTTACCGTGCCTGGTTCCCTGTGGAGGCGGCAGGGGAATACAACTACTGCTTTTACTTTTCCAATACAGTAGATTCTACCTGGGGAGACGGAAGTGACAGCTATGTCGGCATGCCCGGCGGCAGCTATACAATTGAGAAAGCCGTTGTCTATGACGGCGGCACTGCTTTTGATGCAAATACAGAACCTGCTGTATCTGTTCCAGTCACTTTTTCAGATGGAGAAAGTACAAAGGAAGTCTCTCCGGATGAGACATTTTGGAGCGACCCAGTACAAATCAACATTCCAGACGGACACTATTTGCTCTGGGAATGGACAATCAGCGGAACTAACATCCCGGCAATTGCCATGTCTAATCTGACATATTCCTATGCGGATAAAGGCGATGACAAGGGGTTCATCTATACCAACGAAATTCCGGTGCCGCAGCTGATCGGCTGTGACCGAAAAGTCAAGACGCGTATCGTCACACTTGGAGATTCTGTCACACAGGGTTGTCAGACATCCGAGTTTGCATATCAGTTCTGGGCGGCACAAACTTTGGAACAGTTGGGAACAGAAGATTATAGCCTGTGGAATCTGGGAATCGGCTATGCCCGTGCAACGGACTGCGCAGAAAACGGAGACTGGCTGAAGCGAGCAATTGCAGGCGCTGATTTGCTTACAGTGGCCTTTGGCACAAATGACATTATCAGCGGCCCATATGGCGGAAACGGCCATGCCACACCGGAAGAAATCGAAACTGCTATCCGAAAAATCACTTCTGCCGGAACAGATGCAGGAATAAAAACTATCCTTTGGAACTCACCACCGTTTGACCTGACGCCGGAACTGGAAGCCATCCGGACTGACTACAACAGCAACGTAGAGAAAATCGCCAAAGACTGCGGCGCAGCATATTTTGATGTAGCATCATTATTGGCAGACCCTTCTGACGCTTCCAAAACAGTTTATGGGCAGCATCCAAATGATGAAGGCGGCACTGTAATTGCAGATGCTCTGGTAAAAACCATTCGTGAACTTGAACAGGGAAAGGAAAAATAACACTATGAAACATCGCATAATCGCACTCCTTACGGGGCTTTGTGCAGCTGCTCTGCCGTTTGGCACAGGTACTGTGACATCATTCTTTACCAGTGCTGCCGAGGCCGATACAGAACCGGTACGAATCCTTGCAATGGGGGATTCCATCACAGATGGCTATATCAATGGAGACAATGGTTATCGAAAATACCTATGTTATCAGCTGCAGCAGCATGGTTTTACGAATTTTGACATGGTAGGCCCAAACAACAGCTGGTCGGATTCTGTCTCCTATACAACGGCAGACGGCATTACTTTTCAATATGATCCGGCACATGCCGGATTTAGCGGCTATGCCATTCAAGCTTACTCCGGACGACAAGGACTTTACGAAACAGTATTTGATACGACATACTTCAATGGTGATATCAGCGGAAACATGCTGGAGGCATATGATCCGGACATTGTCCTTTTGCAAATTGGTACCAATGACCTGCTGGATAATCACAATGAAGGCATTGCTGACCGGTTAGAAAAAATGGTAGACAGCCTTCTGGATCATATGGACAATACGGATATGCTTTTTGTGGCATCTGTTCCGGATATCGATGTTTCTGTGCGTTATGATTGGCTGTGGGCATATCAATCCAGCGGTCTGAGCTATGAAACTGACCCGGAAGCATTCACAGCACTGGTGCAGAAGAGCGTTGATGATTATAATGATTCTGTGCAAAAGCTAGTTGCAGAAAAGCAGGCAGAGGGAAAACGAATTCGTTTTGCAGATATCAACGGTACAGTAGATATGAAAACGGGATTGGAAGACGGTGTGCATCCCAACGAGTCCGGCTATGCCTGCATGGGAGAATACTGGTCAGAGCAGGTTCTGGCATATTTGAATGATACAGATTCGACACCAACTACGACTACAACTTCAGCGGGAACTACTGAAACAACGACGGAAACCACAGCAGCACCAGAATCCTCGGATACCGCAGAAGCCACAACGACAACTATCGACACCTGGGAAAAGGGTGACGTTGATCTGAATGGCACGGTAGAACTTTCAGATGCAGTCCTGCTTTGCCGCTATCTGCTGACAGAGGACAAGCTGTCCTATACAGCATATCTTTGCGCTGATCTGACCGAGGACGGCATCGTAAACGGAATGGATCTGACAATGCTGCGGCAAAGATTGGTTCAGACGGGAGGACAGCAATCGTGAGCACAATTCGCGGATTGATTTTTGATATGGACGGCGTTCTGCTGGATTCGGAAAAGATCTACTTTCAATGCTGGTTGAAAAGCGCCAAAGAGTTGGGATACCCTATGTCAGAAAGGGATGCACTGCATGTGCGAAGCTGCTGCGCTGCGTATGCAGAACCATATTTCCGTGCACTTTACGGAAGCGGTTTCGATTATTTTAAGGTAAGAGATCGCCGCCGTGAACTGGTCTCTCAGTATATCGCAGCGCATGGCGTGGAACAGAAGCCGGGGATTGCTGCCCTTTTGAGCTTCTGCAAAGAAGCGAAGCTGCCTTATGCCATTGCCACGGCAACTTCTCAGGAACTTGCTCGGGAACGACTGGCTCTGGCAGGCCTGGAAGGGCAGTTTCCGCAGATCGTCGGCGGTGACCAAGTGAAACACGGAAAGCCGGATCCGGACATCTATCAAGTTGCAGCAAAAGCATTGCATCTGCCGCCGGAACAGTGTGCAGCCATAGAAGATTCTCCCAACGGTGTAATGGCAGGTATCACAGCCGGATGCCAGGTGATCCTCATCCCGGATCTGACGCCGCCGGAGCCGAAAGATGCACAAAATGTGTTTGGCATTGCCCGTAATCTGGAAGAAGTCATTCCGCTGCTGAAAGCGGCGGGCGTAGGAGGGAATGAACATGCGTAAAAATCCAGCGTCCCAAGTATACGACATTCCGCAGTACAGTTATTTTGAATTTGGCAACAACTTTACCGGAAGCTATGGAAAACTGAGCTATAAGATCACACCAGGGGAGAACTTTACGGTGCAGATCTGGCACAGTCATCTTTGCTCTGATCTTGCCGAAATTGAAGAGGAACAGACATATCCCATGACAGAGGATGGCTTTCATGAAATGCTGCGCTGGCTGGAGAGCAAGGCACCTACTGGAAAATGAGAAACTGCCGAAAAAATAGTTTCCTGAGATTTTTCCGAAGATGCAGTAAAAAACAGTTGACAAATGCCATGAGATTTGCTATACTAATAAAGGCAATTCTGCGCTTTTCCTGCACAGTGCTGCCGACAATATGATAATGGCGATGAACGGAATAACTGTAATGGCGGCTGCAGCAGAGAGGACAGACATGGTGAAAATGTCCCGGCAAACATACAGGTGCTCCCCGTGAGCTTTTCTGAGAAATCAGAACGTAGTTTCTGCGTTAAAGAAAAAGAGGGAAATGGCAGCATTTCCGAATTTGGGTGGTAACACGAAGGCCTTCGTCCCATTTGGCGGCGATGGTCTTTTTCTATTATTTTAACAAAGGAGTCTGAAAACCAATGAAGTGGCAAGGCGTAAATGAATTAAGAGAAAAATATCTTTCGTTTTTTGAGAGCAAGGGACACACTCGTCTCCCTAGCTTCTCTTTGATTCCCCAGGGAGACAAGAGTCTGCTGCTCATCAACTCCGGTATGGCACCGCTGAAAAAATATTTCCTGGGACAGGCTGTTCCTCCGAATACGCGTGTGACAACCTGTCAGAAGTGCATTCGCACACCGGATATCGAGCGCGTTGGACAGACCGCACGTCACGGTACATACTTCGAGATGCTGGGTAACTTTTCCTTCGGTGACTACTTCAAGATCGAAGCAATCACCTGGGCATGGGAGTTTTTCACAAAAGTGCTGGAGATGCCGGCAGATAAGCTGTATGTTTCTGTTTTCGAGAACGATGATGAAGCATTTGACATGTGGACCAAGCAGATTGGCGTAGCAGAAGATCATATGGTTCGTTTGGGCAGAGAGGACAATTTCTGGGAGCACGGCTCCGGCCCGTGCGGCCCGTGTTCTGAGATCTACTTCGACCGCGGACCGGAAAAGGGCTGCGGCAAGCCGGACTGCCACGTTGGTTGTGACTGTGACCGCTATGTCGAGGTATGGAACCTGGTATTCAGCCAGTTCGACAGCGACGGCAATGGCCATTATACCGAAATGGAGCACAAGAATATTGACACCGGCATGGGTCTGGAGCGTCTGGCTTGTGTCATGCAGGGCGTAGATAATCTGTTTGAAGTCGACACTGTACAGAATATCATGAAGCACGTTTGCCGCATTGCAAATGTAACCTATAATGAAGATGAAAAGGTGGACGTTGCACTTCGCGTGATTACCGACCACATCCGCAGCACTACCTTTATGATCGGCGATGGTGTTATGCCGTCCAATGCAGGCCGCGGCTATGTACTCCGTCGTCTGCTCCGCCGTGCTGCAAGATATGGTAGACTTATTGGCATTGAAAAGCCGTTCTTGTATGAAGTTGTAGAAACGGTAATTCATGAAAATGCTTCTGCTTATCCGGAACTGGAAGAGAAGAAAGCATATATCCGCAAAATCGTAGAAGAAGAAGAAAAGACCTTTGCAAAGACCATTGACAAGGGTTTTGATTTGCTGTCTGGCATCCTGACCCAGCTGAAGTCTGAGGGTAAGGACATGGTTTCCGGCGAAGATGCGTTCAAGCTGTCGGATACTTATGGTTTCCCGATCGATCTGACTGAAGAGATCGCAGCAGAACAAGGTGTATCTGTAGACCGTGACCGTTTTGCTGCCCTGGTTGAAGAACAGCGAAATAGAGCAAGAGAAGACTACCACAACAAGGCAGGTTCCTCCTGGGCTGAGGGCGGTCTCCAGATCGATGCACCGGCAACTGTATTTACCGGTTATACCCATAACGCAGAAGAAGATGCGAAAGTCATCGCAATCTTCCGCGACGGTGAGGCAGTAGATACTGCTGCTGAAGGCGAACCGGCAGTCGTTGTCCTGGATAAAACACCGTTCTATGCAGAAAGCGGCGGACAGATCGGCGATTCTGGTTCTGTCACCACACCGGACAGCACCTTTGCAGTTGAAACCACCAGCAAGACCGAAAACGGTCACTATCTGCACCTGGGTGCTATGACAGAAGGCGCACTGCATGTAGGCGACACCGTATCCGCAAAGATTGATGCTGACAAGCGCAGCAAGACCATGCGTAACCATACCGCAGCACATCTGCTTCAGGCAGCGCTGCGCACTGTCCTGGGCGATCACGTTCACCAGGCAGGTCAGCTGGTCACCGACAGCCGCTGCCGTTTTGACTTTTCTCACTTTGCTGCGATGACACATGAAGAGATCAAAAAGGTTGAGGCTCTGGTCAACGAGAAGATCTTAGAGGCAATTCCGGTTGTCACACAGGAACTTCCTATCGCCGAAGCAAGAAAACTGGGTGCAATGGCACTGTTTGGTGAGAAGTATGGCGACATCGTTCGTGTCGTTACCGTCGGCGATTATTCAGTGGAATTCTGCGGCGGTACACACGCAGACAACACTGCAAAGCTTGGATTGTTCCGCATTCTGTCGGAAAGCTCAGTAGCTTCCGGCGTACGCCGTATCGAAGCAGTTACCGGCACAGGCGTTCTGGAACTGCTGAATTCCTATGAAGAAACCATGGCATCTGCTGCAAAGGCAATGAAGTTGAGCAACACTACTGGCCTGGCAGAACACTGCGCATCTCTGGTTGCTGAAAACAAGGCAAAGGATCGCCAGATTGAATCTCTGAATCAGAAAATTTCAGATGCACAGATGGCTGCGATCTTTGACAATGCAAAGGAAATCAATGGCGTTAAGGTTGTTTCTGCAATGCTCAATGGCACCACTCCGCAGGTACTGCGCAAGATGGGCGATACCATTAAAGATATGAAAGAACCGGTAATTGCAGTTCTCGCCAGTGTCAACGGCGAAAAGGGCAATCTGGTTTGCGCTTGCTCTGTTACTGCAAGAGATAAGGGCGCACATGCCGGCAAGATCGTACAGCGCGTTGCTGCTGTAACAGGCGGCAAGGGCGGCGGTAAGCCGGACAGCGCTATGGCTGGTATTGGCAAGACTTATATGGTGGATGAAGCACTGATGGCGCTGGACGGCATCGCTGCGGAATTTCTCAAGGAGGACTAATCATGGAAGACTGCCTGTTTTGTAAAATCATTGCCGGGGAAATCCCCAGTGCAAAAGTATATGAGGATGAATCGGTTTATGTATTCAAAGACATTAACCCGATCACACCGATTCACTATCTGTTGATCCCGAAGCAGCACATTTGCTGTGCAGCAAAGATCACACCGGAAAACTCTGCAGTAGTTGGTCATATCTATGAGGTAGCTGCAAAGATTGCAGAGCAAGAGGGCATCACAGATGGCTATCGTATTGTGACCAACTGCGGCGAAAATGCTGGACAGACCGTCTTCCATCTGCATTTCCACATGCTTGCTGGTGTAAAGATGGGATGGGGCGCTGATGCAGTGCAACCCGTCGAAGAATAAAAGGAGGTACAGTCTGTGGCAGCATACTATACTTTGCACATTGCCGGTCTCACACGGGAATTAAAGATCTGCCCCATCAGTGAAAAACTGGATATCGCGGCATTTATTTTGTTTTCCGATGTGGAACTGACAGAAGCATGCGCCAGTGAACTGGCAAAACGTGTACCAGAGTGTGATTACATTCTGACAGCTGAGTCTAAAGGCATTCCTTTGGCATACGAGATGTCGCGTCAGTTGAAAGTGCCATACATTGTTGCGCGAAAATCCATAAAGGGTTATATGACGGATGTGCTTTCCGTACAGGTGAAATCCATCACTACAGCAGCAGTGCAGACATTGTATCTGGATGGCGAAAAGGCGTCATGGATGAAAGGAAAACGTGTACTGATCGTGGATGACGTAATCAGCACCGGAGATTCTCTTCGCGCGCTGCAGCAGTTGGTGAAATCTGCCGGCGGTGAGATCGTTGGCAATGCAGCACCGCTTGCAGAAGGTGATGCGGCAGAGAGAAAAGACCTGATCTATCTGGAGCAGTTGCCGCTGTTCTTCAAAGATTGAGGATGAAACAGAAATGAAACGGAAAATGGTATGGCTTGGCGTTCCTTGGCTAATTGGGTTATTCTTCGCTGCGTCTTGCCAGATCTCCGTGATGACGTGTTTGCTTCTGGCGGCGTTCCTGCTGCTGGGAGCTTTCCGTCTATATCGGCGTATCACAACAGCACAAGCATGCTGCATCGGATTGTCTGCCGCCGCAGCGTTCGGAGCGATCCTCTTATATACAGCAGCGGTGTACCAGCCGATTCTCGCGAAGGATGGGAGCTTGACTACATTTTCCGGCAGTGTCAAAAGCGTCACCATCTATGATGGCGATCGGGCGTCATATCAAGTAAAAGGGCAGTTTGCGGACGGCAGACATGCAAAGATCTTGGTGTATACAGACGATCTTGGAGCGCAATATGGAGACGAGATTCATGTGGCAGGCGGCTTTTCTGCGTTGAATCAAAACTACTTATGGAATGGTGCAAACTATTACAAAGCAAAAGGTATTTTCTTACAGGCAGATTCAGAGGCATATGTCACTTGTGTTTCCACAGATAAAGCAAAGCTAATTCGTGTACTGCAAAGCTATCGAAACCGCATTTCTACACGGATCTGTACTTTTGCCGGAACGGATGCCGGCGGTATGGTGAGTGCGATGCTGCTAGGCACAAGAGAAACTCTCTCAGAAGAAACCGACGATCTGCTGACACATCACGGCATCCGACATGTGGTATCTGTATCTGGTCTGCACCTGGTGCTGATTCTTTCTGTGTGGGGCTGGGTTTGTCAGCGCCTTCACTTCCATCGGTGGATAACATTTGGAACAACGACAACCTGGACAATTCTCTATGCATTGATGGTTGGCGCACCGTTGTCTATTTTGCGTGCAGGATTCATGTTCCTATTGATGCAGAGTGCGCCATTGTTTTTCCGAAAAGGAGATACCTGCAATTCACTTTGCCTTGCCGGTATCCTGATGACAGCCGGGAATCCATTTTTGATTTTGGATGCCTCATTCCTGCTCTCTTTTGCAGGAACATTTGGTGTAGGTGTGTTTGCACCCTGGATGACAAAGCGACTGCGAAAAAAGGGAATCGAATGGAACATCATACGACAGCTGATTGCTGTAACTTGTACTTCAATTTGCATATTCCCAGTAACATTGCTCTATTTTCGAGAGGTGTCCGTCGTTTCTCCCATTGCAAATCTGCTATTGGTGCCTATCTGCTCTCTGATGCTGGCATTGTCCCTGGGAATCTTTTTGACGGGCGGCATTGGACTTTTCGCAAAACCAATTTGTTTTCTGCTCAAATTGCTGTATAATTTCATGATGCTCCTGGCATATGGACTGCGTGATTTCGTGCCCTACATGTTTCCTACTGGATGGGAACTTCTCCCACTGCTGTCTGGTATTTTAATTTTGTTTGTGCTTTTGATTTTCTATGCAAAACGAAACCCAAAATCAACTGCACTGTCGATAGCAGTTTCTTTTGTCTTTTTGATTGCAGGACAAATGGTGTATCGTATCAGCGAACAACGCTGTTTTATCATTGCAGTTTTGGGGCAAAAACAAGAAGAAGTGGTGCTGGTATCATATGCCGGAAAAACCGATGTGATCGATTTAACAGGCGACCACAAAAATCCAAGTTATGTCCAAGCGTACTGCACTGCGCAGGGTATCACACAACTAAACACGTTGTGCTTGACAAAATATGCCGACCAACTTCGCGTTGCATATGCCCAGACACTGGAAGATATGACCGCATTAGAAACAGCAGTGCCGTCAAACTGTTGGATTCCGCCGGAAAGAGATCTTCTGGGGACAAAGCCGCTGCAAACAGACAGTTTTGAGGTAAATGATACTCAGTATCGCATCATAGAATCAGATGGCGTTATCTGGATTACATTTGGAAATCTAAACTTCTGCATCGGCACAAAAATAGAGACATTACCAACTGAAACAATAGACGCACTGATTTGCACTAAGTGGACAGGTGAACCCAGCGAAATGCCAGAGGAAACCTATTGGAAAGAAGATGCGGTACAAATACGGGTGTATCCAGATGGCAGCTGGTCAGTAGAGCAAATGATGTGATAAAGCAGTATATGAAAGGAGACAGCATATGCCGATCTGTGAACCAAAGCAGCTCTCTGCACAGATCCGAAAGGGGGAACTGCAAAATCTTTACTATATTTATGGTGCTGATCTGGTACAAGTAAAGCAGCTGACTGCAAATCTGCTGAAAAAAGCAACCGGCGGAAATCTGGAAATGGCACTGACAAAGTTCGATGGACAAAAATTGGAGTTGAAAGCGCTGGAAGATGCATCCAGACAATTTTCTATGTTTTCGCAGTATAACTGCATTCAGGTACATGATCTGGATGCCAACACTTTGCGGGAAGATCAGATAAAACAGCTTTTGGATTTTTTCCCTACAGTGGGCGGAGCAACAGTCCTGGTATTTGATGTCACCGGATTTGATCCAAAGAACGGCAAAAAAACACCACAGGGAAAAAATAAGAAACTGATCGATTGTATCGCAAAGCATGGCGTTGTCTGCGAAGCAGTGCAGCGCACACCACAGGTATTAGCAAAGGAATTGTCCGATCTGGCAGGGAAGCGAGGCTGCACTATGCCAAGAGACTGCGCAGAGGAACTGGTGCGCCTATGCATGGGAAATACTCTGATATTGCGCAGTGAACTGGAAAAGCTTTGTGCCTATGCAGATAAAGGCGGTACGATCACACTCTCTATGGTGCGGGAGATGACTTCACCTCAGTTGGAAACCACCACCTTTAATCTGGCAAAAGCGGTAGTCTCTCAACGTCCAAAGGCAGCAATGGAAGAACTGGATAAGCTCTATGCGATGCGCACAAACCGTACTTTTATTGTACATGCGATTGCTTCCTCTTTCTTAGATCTGTATCGAGCCGCCACCGCAATTCGTGCCGGAAAGCAGGCATCGGACATGAAAGCAGATTTCGGGTATACCTTTGATTTCATGGTACAGAATGCATTTCGTGACTGCCGCCGGCTTCCGCCGGAACACCTTCGCGCATGCATCCGCGTGCTGCGAAAGTTGGAAATAGACCTGAACTCCGGCTCCGGAGACGAACGGGTAATGCTGGAGACAGCCATTGTGAAAATGCTCACTATTGCAGGAGGTTCCTATGATTCATATCGCACAGGCAATTATCGTTGAGGGAAAGTACGATAAGATCAAGCTTTCGTCAATTATGGATGCTGTGATTTTAATAACAAACGGATTTCGTATATTTCACGATCCTGAAAAAATGGCGCTGATTCGCTATTATGCGAAAACAACTGGTGTGATTATCCTGACAGATTCGGATACCGCCGGTTTTAAGATCCGGAACTACCTGAAAGGCGCTGTACAAGAGGGAAAACTGTATCATGTGTACATACCGGACATTTACGGAAAGGAACGCCGTAAGGAAAAACCTTCGGCAGAAGGAAAACTTGGTGTAGAGGGAATCGACAAAAAGCGTTTGTTAGAAGCTTTTGCAAAAGCCGGCATTCTGGCAGATGAAACACCAGAAAAAGCAGATCCAATCACGAAATTAGATCTGTATGAATTGGGACTCTCTGGCGGTGCTGACAGTAAACAGAAGCGGAAGGCACTGCAAAAAAAGCTAGGTTTGCCGGACCTGCTTTCAGCGACTTCCTTATTAGAAGTGCTGAATACAATGATGACGCGTGATGAACTGTGTAAACAGTTAGAAACACTGGTGTGATCTCAGGAGATAGTCTATGCAATTTGCATCATTTACATTTGTATTTTTGTTTTTGCCCATCACGATGGTGCTGTACTATTTAACACCGCGCCGTTGGAAACAAGAGGTAATGCTCGGCATTAGCCTGCTGTTCTTGTGCAGCGGCAGTTGGATGGCAGCTCTTGCAGAAATTCTACTGGCTGCCATTACTTATGGCACAGGGCTATTATTGGAAAAGCTGCGTTCCCGGCGCGGTCTGTCTCGTTTAGTGCTGTTTGGTGTAATTATTCTGCAATTTGGCGCACTGCTGCTTTTGCGAAGCGATTGGACAGCTTCCTGGAACATCGGTTTGTTTTCGGGAAAGGAACTGTTTCCACTTGGTCTCTCATTTTTTGTGCTGCAAGCGACAGGGTATTGCATGGACGTATACCGCGGAAAATGCTCTTGTGAAACCAATTGGAGAAATCTCGGACTCTATCTGCTCTTTTATCCCCGACTCCTCATGGGACCGGTCATGTCCTATCACACTGCACAAAAAGCACTGCATGACACTGCCTTTGATATGACACAAATCGGACATGGTCTGCTCCGCTTTTTCGTCGGACTGGCAAAAAAACTGGTGTTGGCTGACTGGGTAGTGATGCTGTTTCAAACCACAATACAAACCGATGCATCTGCCTATTCGCTGCTCATGGTTTGGCTAAGCGCCTTTGCAAAACTGCTGGCACTGTACCTAGAACTGTCCGGTTATGCGGATATGGCACTTGGTCTGGGAATGTGCTATGGGGTTCGCTTGCCGGAAAGCTACGGAAAATCGCTGTATTACCCTTCTGTTGCCGCATTTGCTGACCAATGGAATCGCACCGTAGTACAATGGTTCTCACACTATGTTGGAACACATTTTCGCGGCAGCAATCGCTTTTTTCACCTGATGGCGATCCTTGTGACATGGGGATGCATCGGATTGTGGTATGGATTTCGTGTACCGACGTTTCTGTTTGGAATCTGCATTGGTGTATGCCTTTGGACAGAGCATTTGCTTTGGAACAACCAGCAGAGTTCTGCTGTAAGATACGCTTTGACAGCGCTGCTCCTTTCGGTTGGCGCAGTTTTGTTGGCAATGCCTGATCTAACTTCTGTGTGGAACGTCTTGAGGATCATGTTGGGCGGCGGACATCTGGCACCGACCGAAGCCGATGCTGATTTGCTGCGGACATATGGTCTCATTCTGGCAGTTTCTATCTATTGCGTTTCTGGGAACTGGCGTAGTCTGCTTCGCTATTTTGAGAATAAAAGTTGGTTTCGGATGTTGCGTATTCCTTTGACCATTCTGGTTAGTTTACTGCTGCTTTTGATCGATGTTGCCTTTCTGCTTCGTACTGGCGGCAATGTACAGATGCAGTTGCTTTTGTAAGGGAGGGATTCGTTGTGAAAGTCAAACAGCCGCGCCGCTGGAAACGGCAGACACCAGAACTGCAAAGTCAAGCAGCATTTCGTATCTCTGGTCGGATTTTATGGGCAGTTCTGCTTCTTGGTGGTATTGGCGCACTGTGTAGTCTCGGCTTTTCGGACACCAAAGTGACATCGTCACAAAAACAAACGCTTTCTGCACCTTGGACAGAAAAAATCGATATGCAGCTCACTGCAAAGTTTCCGGCACGGGAATTATTTCTGCGTACCATAACTGAAAGTATTGCTGCAACCGGCGGTAACCGGGTGGGGAATGTATATTTCACCAACGAACGCTTATTGAAATGTCCGGAGACATTGGATTCTCAAAAGCTTACCAATACAGCAGATGCCATAAACCAATTTTATCAGACATACCAGATCCCCACTGCTGTAATTGCCGTTCCGTCAGCCGGTGAATTCTACGCCGGCGACTTATTAGAGGGCTTATCCTATCCTTCACAACTAGAATCGATCGATCAGTTTTATCAAAAAATCGATTCACCCATTCGGAAAATTGATGCATACCGAATTTTGTTCACTGCAACAGAGGATTACATTTACTATCGCACAGATGAAAAATGGAGCAGCTATGGTGCATATTGCGTATATCACAATGCGATCCAACGCCTTGGATTTGCTCCTATTTCCTACGATCAGTACACGATCACACATGCCGCTTCCTTCCGCGGCAACCTATACGATGCCTGCTTATATGAGAAGGTAACACCGGATATATTGGACATCTATCGCTTTGAAGACGGAAGTCAAATCACAGAAATGACAGCTTATCCGGCAGACGGGAAGCCGGAAACACGAGAACTTTGTACAAATGCAAAAGATGAGGCAGCAGATCCAGATACCTTTTATCTGGGCGAACCATGCGAAAAAATTGTAATTCAAACAGATCTGGACAATCAGAAAAAGCTGCTCTTACTCAAGGATTCCTATGCAGACTGCATGGTACCGTTCCTAACACAGCATTATAGCGAAATCTGCATTTTGGATACCGCACATATGGAACATGCATTGACCGAGCTGGCAGATGTTTCTGATTATACACAAGTGCTGCTGCTATGCAGCGCAGATACACTCGCAGAAGAGAAAACAGCAGCCGCTTTTTCAGAGGAGGATGGAAAATGATTGACCTGCATATTCATACAACTTGTTCTGACGGGCAATATTCACCAACAGAAACCATGCGCATGGCATATGAAGCCGGTGTCACTGTAACTGCGGTTTCAGATCATGACACGGTAGCCGGAATTGCAGAAGCCAAAGCCGCGGCAGAACAATATGGAATGATATTTTTTCCAGGGATCGAAATCAGTGTACAAGGCGGCAAAGAATTGCATATTCTGGGATATGGCATTGATCCGGAAAATGCAACTCTGAGATCATTTTGCCGGAAACATGCAGAAGAGCGCAAGGAACGCTGCACAAAAATGTTGGCATATTTACAGAATCTCGGCGTAAACATGACATTGGATGATGTCCGTCGCTGCAACGATGGAAAAACGTCCGGCAGACCGCATTTTGCGCGAACTCTGGTCACATTGGGCTATGCAGATTCCGTACAGGATGCCTTTGAAAAATATTTGACAACACCAGAATTTTATGCACATGTAGAGCGTCCGAAACCAACGCCGGAGGAGGGGATTCATGCCATTAGCGCCGCAGGAGGCGTAGCGGTTTTAGCACATCCTCACCAGCTGAAATTGGACGATCAGAAACTGGACGCTCTGGTACAGCAGTTAAAAACAGTGGGCTTGCAGGGAATTGAGGCATATTACAGCCGTCACACGCCGGAACAAACTGCATTTTATTTGAAATTGGCACAAAAGTATCAGCTGCTCTATACTTGCGGATCAGATTTTCACGGCCCAGTCATCAAACCGGAAATTGCAATAGGAACCGGAATCCATGGAAATCTTTGTATCAATGATAGTGCCATCCCGGAACATCTTTTTGCGGCAATTGCTGCCGCTCAGAAAAAGCAGCAAAACGCTTGACATTTCTTGCGATTCGTATTATAATAAACAAAGATTTTGACGAATGGAGGCAGCACAATGGAATTTCATGGTAAACATTCTGTATGTGTGATGCTGATGGGAATCTTGTTCTGTACAGCCGGATGTGCTGCTACGGATCAAGGTTCAACCGCAAATCGTCCAAAGACGACAGATCTTCCGCCGCTTGTGACGGACACGTCTGAGATTACAGCAGAGGAAACCAAAGAAACCACATCTGTCACAACAACAGAGCTACCGGAAGCAATGCATCAGGCAAAGGCAGTCTCATGGAAACTGCCGGAGGAACTGGGGGCTTTGCAGGCGGTGCGGATGTACGGCAATGATGTTTATCTGTTAGGTACGAGACAAAACGAAGCACAGCAAACAGAAAGTATTTTGTATCACGCCAGTGCAGTGTCTGAGCCAGAATTTGTCCCATTGTATGAAAATGCAGATGTTTCTGCTTTTATTGGTTTGACTGATTTTGACGTTTTGTCTGATGGAACAGTTTGCGGACTTCTTTGTGAAAATGCGGATGCAGTACCCTATGAAGACCCGACATTTGATCCGGATCAATTTGATTGGGAAAGCTACTATGAAAATTATGCCACACAGTATCAGTTGGTATGGTACGATCAAAACGGCGTGATCTGTAAAAAGCTAGGCCTTTCAACACTGCTGGATCTGGATGAAACAGCAAGACAGACCATGGCTTTTACTGGTGTTCGCTGTGATGCGTCAGATCATATTTATCTGACAGCAACCATCGATGAGGCAGAATGTCTCATGGCGTTAGACGGCAATGGAAATTTGTGTCCGGTACAGGGAAGCAGCGGCAGCATGCTTTCTTTGGAGTCAGATTATCAGTGGGTTCGCTGTGGCACTGACGGCATGCTGCTTTGGGAATGCGACACAGATGATGTACAGCATTTGTCTCATGTTGTAGTGACCGACGGGGCGCTCTGGAAGACACAAACAGTATCTCCGGAACAAATGACAACAGAGACAATGCTTGCAGAATCCGAAGAAGATACCTTGCTGTATGGCATGTGGAATCAGGATGGCTTATACGGAATGACTGCGAAGAATGCTGAACCAGAACTGCTATATCATTGGGATGATGCACGTTTGGATGCTTCTAAAATTGACCGCGTCATGATTCTCCCCAATGAGCAAGTGATTTTAACAGCGTTCACCTCACAGGGTGAACTTTCCATCGCATTTTTGACCCCGGACGCAGATGCAAGCGAATCAGAAAGTGATACAGAAGAGCCGTCTTCTGACGATATACCCATCGCAACACCGGTAAATTTTTCATGATTTTTCGACCGGGGCTTGCAATTTTCCAAAAAATATAGTATACTATAATATAGCATTGCTGTATCAAGGGGACATGCTCTTTGCTTTTCCAGAGACAGCTTGTAATGCAACGAGAAAGAAGGACGTTTTATTATGAATATGGAGTTTATCAGAAAGCTGCCGATTCCGAAGGAGTTAAAAGCACAGTTTTCACTGTCGGAAAAGCTGGTGAATGTCAAGGCAAAGCGTGACGCGGAGATCCAGAAGGTATTTACCGGGGAATCCGAGAAGAAGCTGCTGATTATCGGGCCTTGCTCGGCAGACCGTGAAGATGCCGTACTGGACTACGTTGGCCGTCTGGCAAAGGTACAGGAAAAAGTACAGGACAAACTGATCCTGATCCCGCGTATCTATACCAATAAGCCCCGCACTACTGGTGAGGGATATAAGGGCATGGTGCATCAGCCGGATCCGGAAAAGAAAGAAGATATGCTGCAAGGTTTGATTGCAATTCGCGAACTGCATACCCGTGCCATTGAGCAGACTGGTCTGACCTGTGCAGACGAAATGCTTTATCCGGAAAATCATCGGTATCTGTCCGATCTGCTGTCCTATGTGGCAATTGGTGCTCGTTCTGTGGAAAATCAGCAGCATCGTCTGACTGCAAGTGGTCTGGATATTCCGGTAGGTATGAAGAATCCGACTGGCGGCGATCTGTCTGTTATGATGAATTCACTTACTGCTGCACAGGCATCCCATGTGTTCCTATATCGCGGTTGGGAAGTCAAGTCTGCCGGAAACCCGCTGGCACACGCAATTCTGCGCGGTGCAGTAGATCCTCTGGGAAGAACCATCCCGAACTATCACTATGAAGATCTGATTACGCTGTATGAACTGTATCAGAAAAAGAATTATCAGAACCCGGCTGTCGTCGTTGATGCAAACCACGCAAATTCCGGTAAGAAGTATATGGAACAGATTCGCATTTGCAATGAAGTTCTGCATAGCTGCCGCCACAGCAACGAGATTGCATCCTTGGTCAAGGGCTTTATGATCGAAAGCTATATCGAGGATGGCGCACAGAAAATTGGCGAAGGCGTTTACGGACGTTCTATCACTGACCCGTGCCTGGGCTGGGAGAAGTCTGAACGGCTGATTTACGATATTGCGGATCAGCTTTAAAATTACAAAGCCTGTATAACGAAGGCAAGTGAACCGTAACGGTGAAAGGAGCGGAGTCATATGGCATCGATGAGTCAATTGACAATGGCAATGGTCACATTGTACAGCGGGGATCCCAAACGGATACAGCATTTTATGAAGGTATATGCTTTTGCAAAAATGATTGCAGAAGAAGAGCAGTTGGGCGCAAAGCAGCGTGAGATCGTAGAAGCTGCTGCATTGGTACACGATATCGGAATCCACGCAGCAGAAAAGAAATATCGTTCTGCCGCAGGGGAATATCAGGAAATCGAAGGCCCTCCTATTGCACGGGCCATGCTGATGGCACTGGATTTTTCTCCGGCACTCATCAATCGTGTTTGTGATATGGTGGCACATCATCATTCCTATGATAAGATTGATGATGTCGATTTGCAAATTCTGATTGAAGCTGATTTTATGGTGAATGCTTATGAAGACGGTTTGCCAAAGCGAAACATCAAGGCTTTTCGAGATAAGATTTTCCGGACAGAAACCGGCATCCATTATTTAAATGAGCTTTTTGCGTTAGAGAATTAAGGAGTAATCCCATAGAGCACCTATCTTTGTGTGATTGCACTTTTAAGCACGCTAACAAAAAACCGTACATGTGTAGTATGCACATGTACGGTTTTTTCTTATGCCAGAAGAGCCTTGTCCAGAACAACAAACTTCTGTTCTTTTGCAGTCAAGCAAATTTCATCGCCGGCGCGAGTTTCATTGCGCAATACCTTATCCGCAATCGAAGTTTCGACTGTTTGTGCCAGATACTGCTTCATCGGCCGTGCACCATATTGTTTGGTTTTGGGGGCATTTGCGAGAAGCTGTACTGCATCTTCCGTAAATTCCATAGCGATTTCCATATGTGACAAACGCTGCTGCAATTCACATAGCATACGCCGCGCGATTTGAGATAAACTTTCCTTTTCAAGTTTATGAAACCATAAAATCTCATCAAAACGTCCCAAAAACTCAGGAGAGAAACGCTGCCGAAGCTGCTCCATAGCTGCTGCATTTGACTGTGAATTTTGCGTAGATGCCAAAAATCCCAGTTGTTCTCCGGTACGAATTGCTTCACCGCCTACATTAGAAGTCATAATCAATAACGCATGCCGAAAACTAGTGGTTCTGCCGCAGGAATCGGTTAAAATGCCGTCCTCCATGATTTGCAGAAGAAGATTGCAGACATCAGGATGCGCTTTCTCGATCTCATCAAACAACACAACACAATATGGCCGCCGCCGTACCCGCTCGCACAGCATTCCGCCGTCCTCAAATCCCACATATCCGGGAGGAGCACCAATCAGTTTGGATACTGCATGCTTTTCCATAAATTCCGACATATCAATGCGAATCAAGCTGTCTTTGTCATCAAACAAATGTTCTGCCAACGCAGTTGCAAGTGCAGTTTTTCCAACACCAGTAGGGCCGGAAAACAAAAACGCACCAATCGGATGAGACTTATCCTGTAGCCCTGTACTTGCACGAAAAAGCGCGGATGTCAGGGAATCAATTGCGTTGTCATGTCCGACAATACGCTGTTTCAGAGCGTTTCCCAGGGACAAAAGCTTCTGCCGTTGTGCTTCTGTGATTTTTTCTGTGGGAATTCCCGTCCGAACAGAAACAATCGCGGCAACATCCTCTTCTGAAACCGTGGCTTGCTTTGCGTGATCTCCCGTGGTTTCCCATCGAATTCTCGCCCGGGAGCAAGCCTCATCCAGCAAATCAATTGCCTTATCCGGAAGAAATCGGTCATGAAGATAGCGGTTGGCGTAATGAATTGCTGCTCCCAACGTATCATCCGGGATGCTGACACGATGAAATGCAGCATACGTTTCCCGGAGTCCCCGAAGCATCTCGCAGCACTGTTCCGGAGATGGCTCTTGTACAATAATTGGCTGAAATCGTCTTTCCAGCGCACTGTCTTTTCCGATAGTCGCCCGAAATTCTTCCGGTGTCGTTGCACCAATCAAGCGAATCTCTCCGCGTGCTAACTGCGGCTTTAACATATTTGCCGCATCAATCGCTCCTTCCGCTGCACCAGCGCCAACAATGGTATGCAATTCATCAATAAATAAGATGATATTTCCTTGCTCTGCTGCTTCTGTCAAACAATTTTTCAGACGCTCTTCAAAATCGCCCCGATACTTTGCCCCAGACAGCAATGCCGGCAGATCCAATGCAAAAAGCTGCATTTGCTGCATTGCTTCCGGAACATCTCCCTGTAGGATTTTTCGGGCAATCCCTTCCACGATCGCCGTTTTTCCCACACCGGCTTCTCCGATCAGGCATGGATTATTTTTGGTTCGTCGGGAAAGAATACGAATCATTTGTTGAATTTCTTTTTCACGCCCGATCAGCGGATCATAACTGCATGGAGCAGATGGATCTGTCATTTGCTTGCCGTATTGAAATAATGCCGGACAATTTTTTCTGGATATGGTATCGATGCGGCGGCGTTCCATCCGAACGCCATAGGCGGTATCGCAGTTGCATAGCGTGCAAAGCTGATTCAAGCTAACTCCCAGTTTCTTGAGAATGGTCACTGCGCTGCAGCATGGAGCATGAATGATTGCCAATAGCAGGTGATCGGTTCCTGCCAGGCTTCTTCCAGCGTCTCTGGCGCGTTCTTTGGCATCTTCTAAAATTGACACCAGGGACGGCGTCAGACAATCCTCCTGCACCTGTGCCGGAATGCCGCGTCCCACCAGGTCAATTACACCGTGCCGCAATCGGTCTGCATCCAACTGTTGTGCTGCCAAAGCACTCGCCGCAGCATTTCCACCTTCCTCCATCAATCCCAGCAATAGATGCTCGCTGCCAATATAGGTGTGCCCTAATTCTTCGGCAGCATGGATAGCTTCCTTCATCGCCAGAATTGCCTTTCCCGTAAAGCCTTCGGTATATTGCATGTTGTTCTCTTCTCCCTTTCTATCTATCATTGGAATGGGACAAGTATACCACATTTTTTCCGCAGGATTTGTCGAAGGAGTCACACTTTTTCCTCTGGGGCATATGATGTAGTATGAAACAGACAAAAAACAGTTTGTTTCAAATAAAACTGACACAAAGGAGTCGTGTATTATGTGCTTTGATAACAATGGTGGATGCTGCTGGATCATTATTCTGCTGGTTATTCTGTTCTGCTGCTGCGGTTGCGGCAATGGCTGCGGCGGTGGCTGCAACAACGGCGGTTGCGGCTGTGGATGCTAATCGAATCTATTCCGTATAAACAATCATAACGAAAAGGGTACAGAGACACCTGTGGTCTCTGTACCCTTTTTCTTATAAAAATTGCATCCAGCTGTTTAGCAGTCGCTTTGTTCCTTTCTGTAACTCATCTGGAGAGAGACAAGCGTACCCCAGAACAATTTGCGGAACAGTTTGGACTTGCTGCGTCGTTTCGTAATATGCAGACAGACCATATACCACCACATGCGCCTGCGCTGCTGCATCTACCAACTGTGACTCTGTACAGGGGAGATGCACCTCTAACAGTAAATGAAGCCCTGCTGCTTCACCGCAAACATGAATCTGTTTTCCCAATGGGTGTGAGTGCAGAAGATCAGTCAGTTGCTTCTGGCGCTGCCGATATGTCTTTTTCATACGGTTCAGATGACGCTCGAAATAACCGTCCTGCAAAAAATGCGCCAAAGTATGCTGCTCGAAGCTTGGCACACTAGAGGAGTAAAATGAAAAATCCTGCTGAAACTGCTGCGCCAAACGGGGCGGCAAAACCACATAACCGATTCGCAAAGAAGGTGCCAGCGTCCGCGCAAATGTGTTCATGTAAATCACATGTTCTCCACTGTCCATGCTGTACAGCGTCGGCAGCGGTTTTCCTTCAAAGCGCAGTTCACTATCATAGTCATCTTCAATCAGAAAGCGATCCGGCTGTACCGAAGCCCATTGCAGCAGCTCAGCGCGCCGCCGTACAGGCATAATGATTCCGGTAGGGAACTGATGAGATGGTGTCACATGCGCTACTGTCGCGCCGGATTGATTTAGTGCTTCCAATTCCAATCCGCTTTGATCCATAGGAACATCTACAACAGATGCGCCATTACTGCGCAAAACGCACCGTCCTTTGGAATATCCCGGTTCTTCCACAGCATATCGCCGAGAAGCACCCAGAAGCTGCACTAAGATGCCCAACAGGTATTCCGTGCCGGCTCCCACCAGAATTTGTTCTGGTGCTGCATGGATGTCTCGAAACGCCCGGAGATGCATCGCAATTGCTGTGCGAAGCTCGTATAATCCCATTGCCGGAGGAGATTGCAGCAACGTCTCCTGCTTTGTAGAAAGCACCTGACGGGAAAGCTTTGCCCAAATGGAAAAAGGGAACTGCTCCAGATCCACACCACTGGTAGAAAATACAATCTGATCAGTTGGTGAAGCGGCAGGCGTTGGCGTATGACTGATATTGCGACCGTCCGGAATGTGTGCCAAAAGCGGTGCATCCGGATCAACAAAAAAGCCGGCTCTGGGTTTGGAATACAGATAGCCCTCAGCTGCAAGCTGCTCATACGCTGTCTGAACCGTAATAATACTGGTTTGTAAATGTGCCGAAAACGCACGCCGAGAGGGGAGTTTCTCATGGGGCTGCAAACGACCCTGTGCAATTTCCTCTCGAATGGCAGAACAGATCTGCTGATACAGCGGCTCAGGCTTGTCCGGATTCAGCAGAATGGTCAGCATTTTTCTTACTGTCCTCCGGTTTCAAAAAGTTCGCAAATTCGTCCGCAGTCAGTTCCATTTCCACATCATCACTCTTTGCAGTGTTTTCTGTTTCCGGTGCAGGATCGAAAATCGCTTCGATCTCCCGCATAGACTGGTTGGTTTCATCATCAAATTTTGTTTCTTCTTCAGCAGGAACTTCTGTTGCCTCTGTTTCTGTTTCAGAAACATCAACTTCTTCTGAAGCTGTTTCAACAGTTTCTTCTGCGGTCTCCGCAACCGGCACTGCTTCTGCTGATTCTTCCAACTGATTGGTTTCTGCCGAATCCATTTTCCGTTCATTTGACGCGGAAACAGCGTCATCAGACGTTTCCTCCGGTTCTGATGCAACAGGTACTTCTTCCTTTTTCGGCGGTTTTGTAAACGGATGCTCTAAGTGCCAGAGCATCGCATCTGCATCCATAAAAGTATCCTCTGCCCGCTGTGCCTGAAGCGTTTGCTTCTGCCGAATTTGTGCAGCCACAGTTGAACGAATATTCGCCGGAACAGAAAGCGTATCAGTCATTCGCGGATAAAGCTCTGGGATTTCCAAAACATCCAGCTTAAATTGTCCGCCAGTGATAAATACACGCATATTATGTGTGCCTTCCGGCAATTGATCGATTGCCAAACACGCTTGACGCGGCAGGCAGTTGGGAACAAAAAAGTTTTCATACATGGTATGTCCATCGATCAGAACAGTAAATTCCGCATTCTGCGCAGTTCCCACAATGGCGATACCCGTACCTTCAAAGGTGCAGGAAAATTCTGCGCCGGGCTTTGCTTCCATTGAAGTGCGGTTGTAAAAATGATAACTCTCCATTGCGTGGATATCCCAATTCTCATTGTACAGGATTCCATCTCCAAAGCAGTCCACACGACGCACATAGAGCGGCTGCACAGACACCGGATCTACATGAATATTGCGGAACATGTTCCAGGCATACTCGCTGTTCAGGCTAACCCGACCGCTGTTAATCATACACTGCGGCGTGTATTTTGTCAAAAAGCTGCCATTGATGAAGAAGAAAACCGCATTGCCCAGTACCATGAGTTTCAATTTGTTCCATTCCATGGGGTCGATATGCTGAATGATGCCCTCTGCTGCGACACTTTCCATATCCATCAGCTTCCAGCTGCCATCCCCGTAAAGACGACCCGTATAACCGCACATAGAGGTAAACTCGCATGTCACAGTGGAGTTATAACGAATACCGATGCCGGCGAAGTTGTGTTCTTCCAGATTAGAAAGCTTAACCTCTGCTTCTGCACTGTAACTATGCCATTTATCATCGCCAAAACAGGTAATGGGAAGCGGAGTTCCGCGAAAACGCCAGTTTGTCGGCATAATCTGCGGTGTAATCTTTTGACAAATCGCATAACCATCGTCAGTCTCCACCAGTTCAAATGCACCGCCCTGATCTGTCATATAACGCGGCGCACAGCCACGCACACTAATCTCTTCCTTGGTATAGTGCAGATCATCATGATAGGGGAGTGCCAGACGAGATGCTTCCGGCGGCTGCACTGCCGGAAACGTATTTACACCATCTACCCAACTGGTATCCAATGTGGTAACTGTCATGATCGAGCGAGGCGGTACTTTAATGGTGAATACATCCTTGTGATTGCGAACCGGACGAATCTTTTTTCCATTCCGAAACCAATTGGCGTCATAAGCCTGTCTGCCGGACGGCCCTTTGGTTACTACGCTGGAAAGCACAGACGGTTCAAAGGCCATATCCTTGATCTGAACAGTATAAATTCGCAGATCATCACTCTCGTTGGTAAAGAACATGGACATTTCACTGCGATCCGGTGCAGTCAGCGTCATAAAATTATGAGTTGTATTTGCAATGGCATGATCTTCATCACCGTCACCATAGCAAGCACCATTCACATACATCCAACCTTTTTTTGCAAATCGGCTGAAATGCATCGCGAGCCAAAAACCAATATCCATAACATAATGCCCAGACCAAGGTTCCCATGCGCGAATCAACTGTTTAGGTGCATAGCAAGCGCCGTCATAATAAGAAGCAACTGCCGGCTGAAACTCGTACATTACCATTTTGCCGTTATAATAGCTGTTGATAATACGGTTCGCCACATCGATAGGGCCATTTTTTCCAATCAGTCCGGATTCATCTGCCTGAACGGTCAGTTCCGGCACATTGCAGGGCGCGATGCCTTCACTATACCAGATTTCCTTTCCGTATGCTTCATTCAGCAGATTGGTATAAGAATCGCCAAAAGTGGTATAGTGCAGACCGATAACATCTACAGCATTTCGCAAGGGGCTGTTGTCAACCATCTGCTCTGCAATATTTCTTGTGCCGACTTCATCAGAAGCAATGATCTTGATCTTGCTGTAATCATAAGGTGCATTTTTCTCATTGTCCAGCCGATAACGTAAATAAAGAATCCATGCCTCATCCGGCGTATCCGTCTCATTTTGATCTGCACTGATGTAATCGAACTTCAGTCCATACACAGCATAGGCAGCATCCAACGTCTCTTTATACCACCGATATCGTGCGTTCAGACCGTGTTCCTGGCTGATTGCAAAAGCATCTGTGACCCATTTCGGCTCACCCCACCGCAGAAAATCTACAGTAATATCCGGGTTGATTGCCTTTGCATCTGCGGCAAACTGAAACCCTGCGCCGCGGGTAACATCTGCCGGCTCATTTAAAGAACGCTTGGTGCATGGTTCTGTTCCGGAAGAGGAATTGATATCTGCACCCAATTCCAGCTTAATATGTGTCAGTCCAGCACCGTAGTCTTTCTGAAACAACAATCGCATGATCTCTTCATAGGCATGCGGATGTTCCACTTTATAATCCAATAGCAGCCGAGACGAATTGTTGCCGCTGACACACCCCAGGCCACGATAACAAGCCGCAGGATTTTCGTTTGCCTGCGTACCATCGGCAATGATTTCCATAGGCGTAATCGTAGTTCGTTCTTTGAAATTGGAAAAATAATGGTTGACAAGCTTGTTGTTCTTCATTGAAAAGTCCATTGTCATTGTTTCCTTTCGCTGTATTTTTCACTGTATTGCAGCAGTTCTTGTAAGGCTTCCTCTGATGCATTTGGATCAGGTTCAGCAATCAAAAACTTGATTTTCTTACCCATTTCATCAAACATCTGCTCGTGTTCTGTTTCAAAGTACCGCAAATCCGGTTCACTATGCAGATCGTGGCTAATGGTCTTAATGCGAAATCCTGCTTCCGGAAAATATTCCAGAGATTCTTCAAACAGTTCATCATCATCAGTTTTGAACCAGATCTCACCATCTAATAGTATGCGAT
>CAVAQT010000028.1:0-6199 GCA_963590855.1 Ruminococcus bromii | reverse complement strand
TACTGCACTAACTGTCTGGGATGTGTGAGACGTCGTTTTTTGTGCTTTCCCCGCGGCCACGGATTACAGAAGTTGATATAAATCCGGTCGATCCGGTCACTTTCTGCGAAGCATTCCCGCAAATACATGATATTATCGATCATAATGCGCACATTGTCCATTGGAAGCTGTTTTTCAGCATAAGCTGCTTCTAATTTTCGCTTTGCCAAAACAAGCATTTCATTTTTGATGTCAACTGCAATATAATTGTAATCCGGATTCGCCGGAGCTTCCTGCGCAATAAAGCCGCCTTTGCCGCATCCTAATTCCAACCGGAGCGGTTGCTGCTTTGCAAATTGTGCCTGCCACTGTCCTTTGCAGGCTTTTGGATCAGAAATATAAAACGGACAAGCCTCTAATTCCGGCTTTGCCCAAGGTTTACAGCGAATTCGCATGGGAGCGCTTCACCCTTTCTACTTCAAGATATTTTCATCTACATGAATACATGCTCTTTTTTATTATAGCACATTTTCCGACAAAACACAAAGAAAAATTGAAAAAAACCAGAAAATTTTGAAATTAGGCATATTTTACAAAAATTTCGGAGAAAGCATAAGAAAAAGCACTCTCTGATGAAAACCAGAAAAGTGCTTTTTGACGCTTATTTTTCGCTATGCCGTCTCAAAATTCCAATGTCAGCTGACGCTCCGTGTGATGATAAGGCCGACAAGTAACACCTGTCAGCAAAAACATTCGCTGTGAAGCCTTTGTTGCATCGGAATCTGCATATTTGTTGTCATAATAGATGATCTCACGAATGCCACTTTGAATGATTGCCTTTGCACATTCGTTGCATGGGAACAGCGTCACATATAAACTGCACCCCTGCAAGCTTCCGGCACTGCGATTCAGGATGGCATTTAATTCAGCGTGACACACAAACGGATATTTTGTGTTGAGAAATTCTCCTTCCCGTTCCCACGGCATATCATCGTCATTGCATCCAGTTGGCATACCATTATATCCCACAGAAACAATTTTGTGTTCTTGGTTAACAATGCATGCGCCTACTTGTGTATTGCTGTCCTTGCTTCGCTGTGCAGAGAGCAGCGCGATTCCCATAAAGTATTCATCCCAAGATAAATAATCACTGCGCTTCATAGAGCCACCGCCTTTACTTCTTGGGGAATTCGTTCAGCACATTGGAGAGCACTTGACGATACAGCGCAAGATCCATGCCGTTTAGGATACCATCTCCATTGACATCGCCGGCTTGAAAATCATTGCTCTTGCTGTCAATCTTGTTGCCTGTCAGGAACTGCAACAGAAGAATGAGGTCTTTCATATTGCATACGCCATCCTTGTTGATATCACCGGTTACAGTTTCGGGAGTAGTGCCAGTTGTCGTAGTTGTTCCTGCGTCAGTTGTTCCACTCTGAACCGGTTTCGTGTGTCCCGGATCGCTGCCCTTTGTGCCGCCGTTAATATTGCTGCCCTCGCTGTCCGCATATTTGCTGTAATATTCCGACAGAGAAATACCAGTGCCGTTTACGCCAAGAGGTGTCTGGTGATCCAGGCTAATATATTTTCCGCTTTCCTGTGTCTGCCACAACGACGGTTCAAACAAGTTGTACTTGTCGTCATCCCAAACCTTAAAGCTGCTGTCGAGCAAACCGCCCGTATCACCGGAGTTCGGATTCAAACACCAGAACGTATGGTTGATATGATTGTCGATCATATAGTCCCGCAGCAGCGTCATCCATTTCTGGTTCTTGCCATTGTCCATATGACCACCCCATTCGCCGATCAGCAGGGGAGCGATGTCCTGGTCATTGATATATGCCCAGGTATCATACCAGTAGTCATCCAGAAGTGTCTGCATTGTAAAGTCTTTGTCAAACCAAGTCTGATTATACACAGATGGGCCGTAATCATGCGGAGAATACACGATCTGGCTGTTCCGGTCAGCAGAACCAAAATCAATGGGATAATCCTTTACACCGCGAAGATTGCCGCCCCACCATGCGCCGTACCAAGGGGACTGGTCTGCCGATGCCTGCCAGATATCTGCGGTATCATAAGTATAACCCTTATCCGTTTTCGGATACTGTTCTACACCTTCGATCAGGATCAGCGCATTGGGATTTTTGTCCAGAATTGCGTTGCCGCATTCAGTTGCCGCATATGCCCAGTTGTTCTGATCGGTAGAATCGTCCCACTTCGCCATGTCTGTAGGGCAGCTGGAACCACTGTAACCACGTTTTCCATGCGGTTCGTTTTTCAGGTCATATGCAATAACTGTATCATCGTTTTTGTACTTTTCCGCCAGCCATGCAGTAGATTCAATCCAATCATCATAGGTGATTTTTTCCTTGCTGTAGAATCCTACCGCCATATTGTCAGCATCCGCTGCACCATCCTGATAGAACCACAGATTGTAGTTATGGCCAGAGTTATGAGAAGCCGGGCTGTGCACATCGATCAGTGCCTTGATGCCGTACTTTTTCATTTTTTTCAGGATGACATCAAAGATACCTTCGCTGTCCATGGTATTTCCGTTTGCATCACAGAAATCCGGGTTGAAAGAATAATCTTTTCCATTTGCCGCATTCAGTCCCACCGGCGTCAGCGGTGTGCCGTTTTTCCAGGAAAGCAACAGTTCTGTAGATACCGGGAAACGAATAATATTGATGCCGTGATCTGCAACAGAAGAGAGCAGTTCATCTACATCTGCACTCCAGAGGCCGTGCGGAAAATTCTCCGTACAGTTCATGCCGAACCAGTTTGCGCCGGTCAACCAAACCTGATTGCCCTGTGCATCATAAAGCTTGCTGCCTTCTGCATGCAGCCAGTCATCATTATTGTCATCTACTGCCGCTGCGGTCAGGCTGGTTTGGATTGCCGGAACACTTGCGGAAAGACAAGTCGCCAGCATCATTCCCGATACAGCAAATGCAGCGATTTTTTTGCGAATCTTCATAAATATCCTTCTCCTTTTTGTTATCATAAAATTTTCAAAGTACATGTTTATTTCTAAGCGCGTTTCAGATTGAAAGCAGACAACACTGCACAACATCTGCAAAATAATTTCAACAAAAGTATGCGAATAGACTGTACGCAAAACGTCAGGCAATTTTTGCATCGTGTTGTCAATACATATCTTTTATTATTATAGTATGTTTTATCTAAAAAGTCAAGCAATTTCACGATTTTTTTTGTGGTTTTGAAGGGCATATTCCTCTCGGAAAACTAACAGCATCATACAGAGCAGCATGAGAACCGGAAAGATCGAACGAGATGTGGCTTGCGGAACAGCAGAAGCCATTACCGCCCCATTCGGCAGGGAAATGGGGAGCACACATAAACTGATACCGCATAAAATCCCAGAGATCACACCAGCAGCAATGCGACAAAAAACCGCTTTTTTCATGGAAAAACAATCTCCGATTACTGCCTGCACCTGCAGCAAAACGCAAACGCCGCCGAAAGAGAGTAGTGTCGTCAGGAAAGGAATGCGCCAAAGAAAAGGAATCGACAGCGTAGTACAATTTGAAATTTCCAAAAAGCAGCACAGCATATCGGAACAGGGAAATGGAATCTCTGCTTTTTCAGCGGCAACATCCAAAATATGAAACAAACCTGATGCCTGCAAAATACCGCAAACCGCAGAAAAGCTTAAAATCACACCGCAAAGCTTCAACAATGTTTTCCCGGCAGAAGCAGTGCAGCCGACCAGCATCTGCGCAGAAACTGAAACCGCTGTATCTTCTCTTTTTGCATGACTGACAATCGGATCTTTGCGAAACAGAATTGCAGCAAACAGCAAATTTGTTAAAAGAATAGAGCCGTACATCACCCCGGCAATCGGCATTCGTGATGGAATATCCCCTAAAAGTCCTAGTAAAAATGCCGGCCCGCCGCCATAACAAACACAAAGCAGCCGTTCTGCATCTCTTTGGGACAGATTCCCTTGTTTGACTAAACTGCATAACATACTAGCGCCAACGGGGTATCCGGCGAATTGACTCAACAGAAAAATCCCAAAATATTCTTCCGAAACCCCAAACCACTTAAGACTGACTTTGCGAAACGGCAATGCCAGAGAACGCCATGTACCACTCTCTAACAACATTTGAGATAAGATCATCATCGCATAAAGAGACGGAATAATCACTGTCATGCAGCGAGTCATGGCAGATTGCATTTCCGCTTGTATCGAACCGGCAGAGCAAATGCAGAAAAATAATAAAAGAAGCATGGCAGCTGCGTGCCAATTTGCAAATATTCTTTTCAATACCATCTGTGATACCTCCTGCATTATACATATGAACAGATGTAAACATAATATACCGCTTTCAAGCATATGTTTTCACGAGGTGATGATTATGGGAAAGCGGCTGGTAAATGCCGGACGCCGTGCATTGCAATTGGAAACATACCTACAGCTTTCCGGCGACCGAGAAATCTGCATAGAAAATTGCCAACGGATATTAGAATATAACGATATCCGAATCGTAGTACAGACAACAGACTTGATCCTGGAAATTTGGGGGAGTGACCTCCAGGCAGACAGCCGTTCTCCGGAAAACCTGCTGATCCATGGAAAAATTCAATCTATCACATTGACACAAAAGGGGGTGCGCCATGGAGCAGCATCTGCGCGGTGAATACCAGGCATCTGCATCAAACGGCAGATTGTATAGCTTCGTCAATGCAATGCAGTCTGCTGGTGTCTGCTGCCGAAAGCAGCAGTGCCAGGGCAATGTATATCGCTTTCGCTTTTATGCAAAGCATTGTAAAATTGTACAGCAGTTGGCACAGGAATATGGTGTACAGCTAGAATTGATGCCGCGCCGCACATTGCAAAAGTTTTTGTTTCAGAATCGTTTTCGCTTTGGCGTGCCTCTGGGCATACTTTTATCAGCAGCGCTGTTGTTTTATGGTTCAAACATTGTTATGGAAATTGATGTTACCGGAAGTGACACAGTGTCCGTTGCAGAAGTAACTTCGATTTTGGAAACCTGCGGTGTGCGTCGGGGGACATGGATCCCAGACATTGACTTTGCACAGTGCGAACATACACTGCGTGCTGAAATTGATGAATCGGCATGGGTCGGCGTTCGTCACACAGGAACACGACTTGTGGTAGAGGTGATGGAACGGACACCGGAGCCGGAAATGCAGCTGACACGACAGCCCTCCAACATCATTGCAGCACAGGACGGGCACATTGTTTCAGTCTCTGTCTATCGAGGACAACTAATGAAATTGGTAGGGGATCCAGTACAAAAAGGCGACCTTTTGGTAAGCGGATTGTACACTGATGAGACCGGTCACACGGGAATCCGACATGCGATGGGCAGTATCATTGGAGAATATCAGCAAACTGAAAAGTTCAGCTGTTCTTATGAGCAAACACTGCACCGTCCCACCGGAGAAACAAATACGCAAAAATATCTGGATCTGTTCACCTGGCACATTCCCCTGGACAGCACAGATGTGCCTTATGCGGACAGCATTCGCACCTCTGGTTACCATTGGTTTTCTCTGTTTGGCAAAGAACTTCCTATTGGCATCTATCAGGAAACCTTTCACGAATACCGCACCAGAACATTTTCGCTGACTCCAGAAGAAGCAGCACAAAATGCAGAAGAGCAGATAGAACGCTATGAAGATAATTTCCTTTCAAATGTGGAGATTCTGGATAAAAAAACAACCGCCCTCGAAACTGAGAGCGGTGTAGAATATACTGTTACCTATACACAAGGAGAAATTGGCGTGCAGCAGGAATTGTACTTACATTGATGTTTCTTTTTCCATAGATCTATCCGATTTTTGATTTTTCAAACGATTCAATGAAACAACGATTCCAGAAATTCCTTAAAATTTTCATATGAGGTCATTTCTCCGTGATCAAAGACCACAAACTTTCCAGTTGATTTTGAGAAGCCAAAAAAACAACCATCGCCATTCATTTCACCAATAAGCACATAATCTTTTGGCAGGCAATCATTTTTATCACGCATCGTTTTTGTGCCATAAAAATGTGCAAGTTCATTGGCAATTACACTGCCATTGGAAAAGCGTAGCCAATCCTTATATGATTCGGGAATTGTCGAGCCATTTTTCATTTCCCAATCATGAAGTTCATCTTTTGTGGCAGGATCACTAAAATGAAAGTAATAGCTTTCCTTAAGATTTTGACTAGAATAAACGATAC
>CAVAQT010000027.1:0-36656 GCA_963590855.1 Ruminococcus bromii | reverse complement strand
ATTTCAATTAGTATTTCTCGTAACAACACAGCGGAAGTGTCGTCATCTGAAAGCATAATATCTGTACCTGCCAACTCACAAAAAGCACTTGCGAATGCCTCTACTTTTACTTCGTCCATACAGTTTGAAAAGGCTTCTTCAAGTAATTCCTCTATTTCGTAATCTTCACAACTGGAGAAAAGTTTGTCTACTATATCAAAGCAAGGCTCTTTTTTTAACTCGTTAAAAGCTGAAATGGCATATTCTGAAAGTCCCGTCACCTCGCACGCCGCCTGTATATCTTGTTCTGTACTCTTGACATCAGAAAGTCCAAGCAGATAGTCCGCAGACACGTTGAAAAATTCAGCAAGCTTTCCCAGAGCCTCCACATTTATCGTGCGTTCTCCTTTTTCGTATAAGCTTAAACTTTGCCGAGTTACGCCGAGAAGATCGGCAATTTTTTGTTGCGGTGTGCTTGTTTCTTCCCGCAGTTCCCGTATTTTTTTACCCACTTGTTCCATATAAGACAAAATAAAATACCTCCAAACAGATAATATAAAAATAGCAACTTTCAGTATACAAAAATATTTTTTGATATTAAAGGTTGACTTTTGCACAAAGTTGCAGTATAATAGCAATGTCAACAACAGCATCTAAACTCATTTTACCATTATTCGCTGTTGTTGTCAATAGCTATTTTTGAAAAGAGGTGATACCATGACCGGAACAGAAGTAAAACAGCTTGCAAAGCAGAACGGCGTTTACCTGTGGCAGATTGCGGAAAAGCTGGGAATCAATGACGGCAATTTCAGCCGAAAGCTGCGAAAGCCACTGAACGAGGCAGACACCGCAAAGGTGCTTGCTGCTATCGACCAACTAAAAGCAGAGCAGGCATAAAAAAAGCCGCCCAGACAGGACGGCAAAACCCAACGAACAAAGAGCGAACCGAGAGAAACGCCACTGTTTGCCACTATTTCGTAGCCGTCCGAAAGACGGGCAAAACACCAACGAAGCGAGAGCGAAGCCAGAGAAAACCGAGCCGGATTCTAAACCTTTTCCGGCTTTTGTGTAAATTCTCGTTCATAGTTGCACGTCGGCGTGCAACTTTTGCCCTCTGCGGGGCTATCTATGGGAGGACATTTTTCAACAGGTTTCGCAAACCGTCACACGACTGCCGGAACGACCGGCAGAAAACGAGAGAAAAACCATGTACATCAAAACCTTATATCAAAACGGAGAGCCGCTGGAACTGACGCTTGACGAACTGGAAGTGTTCAGCACCTGCCCCTGCTGTGGTGCAGAGGTGCCGCAGCCGGACTTCTGGGAGAACGTCAAGAACGATCCGGACTTTGACGCTTACACTACGGAGGCGTATTGTGACCGGTGCAGTAGCCTGTCTGTGGCAGAACGCCACATTCTGACCAAGTGCCGCAGCGTGAAAAGCGAGGCGGAACACATCGGGGAACAGCTGCTGTGCGGTGAAATGACCTGCGACCAGGTGTGCCAGCATCTCCGAAAACTGGGCGAGGCTCTGAGCGTCGCTGTCTGAAAAGAGGTGACACCATGGCAAGACACCCACCATACAAAAAGAAAAGGCGTGTATCTGTTGGCAGCAGACACACGCCGTGGGCGAATAAAACGTCCCGTGCATTTCGCACGTTAAATTTCCAATAGACTATCCGAAAATAGCCTGCTCCTATTATAGCATATCCGGAGCAGGTTTGCAACCGAAAGGAATGAATTGATGAATAAAGATTTTACATATACCGTTCCACACATGGAAAGCATTGACACCACAGCAAAAGCGTTCGGGCTTTCGTCCTACGCTGTGCGGAAACTGGCGAGAAGTCGGCGAGGTGCAGCCTTTACGGTGAAGATCGGCAGCCGCTACCTCATTAACCAAGAGAAATTTGCAGCGTTTTTGAACTGCGAGGCACTCGACCAAGACACGCCGGAGCCAGACCGCAGACAGACCTCCGCCGGCATTCAGCCCGTGCCGGTGCGGCTGTGAGAGGCGGTGAGAGCCGTTGAAAGCAAAAGAAGAAAAACCGCTGTTTTTGCAATATGTGGATATGATCTCGCAAGGAAACTGGCGGGGATATATTGAAGGGCTGCCGGCTGCAACGATTGCAAGCGAACTGCACACACTGTGCCACGCTGCACTTTTCAGCAAAAGCAGTGCGGAGGCTGTGAAATTTCTGGAGGCGATGCAGGCAAAGCTGGTAGATGCAAAGGCAATTCCGCCGGAACTTTGCAGCCTGCTCAAAAAGACAATGGAAAGAGCCGATGCTGTCATGAGCGAGGGCGGCTGGCAAAAAATCACAGAAAAACAGCAGGAGAAAGATTTGCAGCCGCTTTTCCCTGCGGGCGTATTTCCTCCAGTGATCGAGGAGTATCTGGATAATGTGGCGAAGCAGGAGCAGGTGCGGCGTGAAATGGTTTATCCGGCAGCTTTGGCGGCTCTGGCACTTTGCACACAAGGGAAGTACAAAGTAGAGTATCCGGACGCTACCCGCTACCAGCAGCATTTGTGCTTGTATATCGGCATTGTTGCAGACCCCAGCGAAAGAAAAAGCCCAGTGTTCAAGAAAGTGATCTTAAAGCCGTTTTACAAGTGGTACAACGACGTAAAGGGCGACTATGAAGCGGAGAAAGCACGGTATAAGGCAGAGCGAAAGGTGCTGCTGAAACAGCTGGAGGCAGCGGAAAAAGGCTGCACAAGCAAAGAAAAAGCTACAACAGCGGTTGACGACATCACCGGACTAGAGGAAAAGCTGGCGGAGAAGAAACCGCCACGGAATCCCTATTGCTTATTTGACGATACAACGCCGGAGGCTCTGGCAAAAAAGCTGCTGGAATCCGGCGAGAACGGCGGCATTTTTTCCGAAGAAGCCGCTTTTATGGAAATACTGGCGGGGCGGTATACAGACAAAGGCAAAAACCAAAGCCCCGAACTGGTGCTGAAAGCTTACAATGCCGAGCCGGTGCGTGTCAACCGTGTTTCCCGTGAGGAACTGGTGCTAGAGCGTCCGCTGCTGTCTATGTGTCTGATGTTGCAGCCGGAACTCTATAATCGCATTATTGCCAATCAGAATTTGCAGGGGCGTGGCTGCATCGCACGTTTCTTGTTTTGCGTTCCCGAAAGAATGGCGGGCACACGAAAGGCGATTAACAATGATATTTTTCAATTGTCCGGCGGTGAAATCTACGAGGGAATCCTGCGGAAGTTTCTGGATATGGAACGACCGGAAGAGCAGGCAGTGCCGGTGCTGCGGTTTGCAAAGGAACTGTGCAGCGAATCTTCCAATATCGGAAAATATCTGCAATGGATTGAAAACACAATGCAACCCGGTGATGTTATGGAAAAGCAATCGGCTTATACCGGAAAAGCCGGCGGAAAGCTGATTCGTATTGCTGGGCTGCTGCATCTGTTGTGGGGATATGACCAGTGCACGCCGATCTCTGCCGAAACCGCAGACCGTGCCGTGCAGATATGTCAATTCTTTTTCGGTGAAAAACTGAAAGAAATGCAGACCGAAGAAAATCGAGAGGAAAAGCTAGTGCAGCGTGTAACGTGTGCCCTTGTGCGGCATACGCTGGAAAAAGGGGCTGCATATCTGCCGCAGCGTGATTTTTACATGAAAGTAAAAGGCGGCGAATTAAGCAGCATGGAACAATTTCGGGACATTCTGGAAACGCTGGAAGAACGAAATGTGCTGCAAACCGTCTGCACCGGAAACAAAAAACTGGTGTACGCATCGCCCTTTTTATATGCAGATTTATAAAAAAGCTTCCCACACTTCCCACAAAGCCCTTGAAATTCAAAAAATATACCGAAATTGCGTGCTTTTTCTGTGTGGGAAAATGAAAAAAAGTGTTTCCCACGGCTTCCCACATTCTCCCTCACTGTGGGGGTGTGGGAAAGGCGTGGGAATGGGTGTGGGAAGTCTAAAAACCGCAAAAAGCAACGCAATTTCGGCGGTTTTCAAAAAGTGTGGGAAGTGTGGGAACAATTTTCAAGAAACGGAGAATTTCATGGAGTTTCAAAACGTGTTTCAAGAGATGCTGAACGTAACTGCTGCCCCGCCTGCTCCGCCAGAAGTAACTCCGCCGCCCAATCCCGTTGCCGCAGCCCTCCAGCGTGCCGGCATTCCTACCGATGCCCCGTACTATGCCGGAGCGTTCCGGAACGTGGAGCAGGCTCTGGCAAGCCGCAAGCCCCAGTCCGTGTCGTTCTGGCAGGCGTACTTGCTTAGCTTGTGCGGGCATCTGGAGCGACTGGAACGAGAGGCAGAGCCGGAGGACGACCCCTCAGTCAGCCTTGCGGCTGCCAGCTCCCCTGTTAGGGGAGCCGAGATAGAACGCCAACAGCTGCGGGGCGGGATTCGTACCGTGCAGGCGGTGCTGTATGCGTTGCAGGAAACAGAACGAACCGAGAGCGAACCGAGAGAAACCGACTAAACAGATGCAGCGAAAAGCGTTTGCACTGCTGGGAACGTGAGAGAATCATAGAAAAGCCGGCTGCGGGGTGTGTGCCCTGTGCAGCCGGCTTTTGTGTATGCAGTGCGTAGTATAAGACCGGCGGCACAAAGCTGTGCCGTCAGAGCGGGTTCGATGGCCTTAGAGCCGGTACCGAAACGGTAGCCGAGATATACAAACCCTAACCCCAGATTAGCCTTTTCAGAAAAGCCCTGTGCTGCCCTCTGAGCCGTTCTGCCTGCTCTTTCGGAAAAGAACCAGAGGAAATGCAAGGCGGCTCTGCGGGGCTTGTGTGCGTTATGACGTATTGCTGCAAAATTCTTACTCTGTTCGCTTTTGCAGGCGACAGCATTTTGAATAGGGTCGCGATTTCCGACGCTAACTTTCAGGGCGTAGCTCTGGCGGACACCCTGAAACGGGGTAGTGCAAAGGGGGGGTAACGAAACGCGACACCCTTACAAAGGGTAGGAACGAAATTCCGCACCTTGTCCTGCTGACCGGAGCCGGATTCCGTGCATCTGTCCAGAGAAGCAGCACGAAAAATATAAACTTCGGGATTTTTCAGAGGCATGCACCCACGCAGAGAACCTCTGTGCGGCTCTGTACGGCGTTTTTCTGTGCCGGTCGGTAGCTGGTAGCTTTCCCGTGGAGCAGAACAGGCGGCTTACAAGGGCGTACAGCGTGTAAAAAATGATGTGAGTTTAACGCATACCACCGGCGATGTACAACCCTCAATAACAAATCGTTATTGAGTCTGTATTCGGCATTATGAGTTTAACGCATACCACCGACGATGTGCCGCCTGCGAAATGTTGAGAAATGTTGAGGCTTTCAAAAAATACAAAAAAGGACAGACGCTGCCGCCTGCCTTTTGTGTGTCGGGTCTTGATGCTCAGAGTTCCACCGACAGTGTGGAAAGCTGCCGGAGCTTTTCCTGCGCCTCTGCCTGCTCTTCGTCGGTGAAATCCTTGTCAACATTGTTCGCTCGAAAGCGGTAATAGCACAGTATTTCTTCCCGTGTCTGCTGTGCCACACGGTACTGAACGGAAACAGGAACGTATGCACACACTTTCGGCGGCTGGTCGAATCCCCGCAGTTCTGCCGGAAACTTCCCGCCATGGGCAAACCACAAAAACGTTTGCACTGCAACGGCGTTCGGAATGTAGCAATAGTGCGAATAATACACTTTTACGGTACGGAAAAGGAAAATGCGTAGCGTTTCATAGAGCATCTGAAAGCGGTCGTGTCTGTAGCCGAATTCGGACGGCTGAAACGTCTTTGCTGCCTCTGTGTAGCACCAGCAGAACAAAAGTCGCCGCTGCCGGTCTAGCTGGTTTTCTCTGTCCAGCTGCAAAATACTTTTCATGTGTAAAACTTCCTTTCTGTTTTCCTGCAAAAGCCGTTTCGGTTTTCTCCTGCTCTCTGGGTGAGTTTTCCGCTGCCTGTCGCTTTTGCTGATTTTATTATAGCACAAGATTCTAGTGCAGTCAATCCGCATTTTGCACAAGTTTCTAGTGCTTATTTTGTTTATTTTTGCACTTGAATCAAGTGCTTTATTGTGCTATAATGTGTATAGTGGAGAAGTGGGCACGATAAAAAAAGCCCTCCTGCTCCATGGAAAAGAGGTGGAAACAATGCCGATTCAATATAAGATTGATGTACTGGCAGCATTGAAAGAAAAAGGCTACACGTCCGCTAGAATCAGAAATGAAAAGCTGATCGGGCAAGCCACTTTGCAGCGGCTGCGGCACAAGCAGAGCGTTTCTTTTGAGGTGCTTGCAAAACTATGTGAGTTGCTGGAATGCAATATAGGTGATATTTTGGAGTACACAGAGGAGGAGTAAACTTGAAACAATACACGATCATCGGCGGTGTGAACGGCGTGGGAAAAAGCAGTCTTTCCGGTGTTCTGCGGCATCAGCTGCCGGATATGGGCTTGATTATTGATCCGGACACCATCGCCGCAAAGGAATCCTGCGACCGTCTGACCGCCGGAAAGCTTGCCGTCGCCCGTGTGGAAAACTGCCTGCAAAAAGGTATCAACTTTTCGCAGGAAACCACACTTTCCGGCAGGCGTACCATTCGCACCATACAGCAGGCAAGAGAAAAAAATTACCACATTCGGCTGTATTATGTGGGCGTAAGCGGTGCAGAGGAAAGCCTTTTTCGGATTGCAAACCGTGTTCGCAAAGGCGGGCACAATATTCCGAAACAGGACGTGCTGCGGCGATATAAAAAGCGTTTCACAGACTTGGCAGAGGTGCTGCCGTACTGTGACGAAGTGCATTTTTACGACAACGAAAACGGTTTTCGAGAAGTGGCACTCTATCAGAGCGGCGAAATCATGCCCCTTGTGACACCCCTGCCCCAGTGGCTGCGGGATTTTATGGCATGGAAAGACAACGAGCAGGCGTAAAACGAAAACCGCCCCGAAGTACAGTAACTTCGGTGGCGGTTTCTTGTTGTATTCTGTCCGGCTTTTTCGTGTGCTTTTGAAATGTCGGCGCACAAATGGCGCACAAATTCGAGGTTTCCTCAGATAAAACAAAACACGCAGCAACGGGAAAACTTCCAGAAACTGCGTGCATTTTCTATGGTCGAGGTGACAAGATTCGAACTTGCGGCCCCTACGTCCCGAACGTAGTGCTCTACCAAACTGAGCCACACCTCGATTGGCGACTCATATAGTATAGCACATTTCAAGGCGATTGTAAAGCGTTTTTCTACATTTCCGAAGAAAAAAAAGAATACTGCTCTATTTCTTTGAAATAAAAAGCTGTTGCGTATTCTTTTCGACAATATATGCAAAAGGCGCAAAACAAAAAAGCGGCATTTCTGCCGCTTTCGATAGGTTCTTGTTGTATCCGGCTGCTTACTGCGCGGCCTTGCGGTTGGTACGGACTGCACTTACAACAGCATAGCTGTGCGCCGGCAGGATCACGGCGTCACCGTCACAGATGCCGCTGATAATGGTGCTGAACGCATATTTCTCAAAGCACTTGTCGCGGAGAGAAACCATCGTGGTCTCATCGCTCCGGTTCAGCAGCACCACTGCGCTGGAACCGTTCTCCGGGATATATCGGGCAAAGCCCACCGCCTTGTCCTCCAGTACCAGGAATTCCATTGCGCCTTCTGCGAATGCAGGGTGCTCCCGCCGAATCTTGGCGAGCTGACGGGTATAATCCACCAGATCCATGTCCTCATTGCCCCAGGGGTAGCACCGGCGGTTGAACGGGTCTTTCCAACCCTGCAAACCGGCTTCATCGCCGTAATAGATGCTGGGAACGCCCGGCAGGAAGAACTGGAGCACCATTGCGCCCTTGAGCAGTGCCTTGCCGCGGTTATACTCGTCCGGTGTCAGTTCGTTGGATGCCATCCAGTCCTTGCTCTTGTCGTCGCAGGGCTGACCGCCGAAACGGTTGATGGCGCGCTCGATATCATGGGTGGAGACAAAGTTCATCAGCACATCCACCGTGCATTTCGGGTAATTTTCCAGAATGCCCATGATGCGGTCACGGAATGTGGTGGCAGCTTCGCCCTTCATGTAGGCGATGATCGCCTCGCGGAAGGGATAGTTCATGACGCTGTCCAGCTGGTCGCCCAGGAGATAGCGCCGCTTGACGCCGTAAGCCTCCTTGTTGGAAGCATCCTCCCAAACCTCGCCGATGACGATCTTTTCCTCGTCATATTTCTTGACGCAGGTGCGCAGGTTGTCCAGGAACTCGTCCGGCAGCTCGTCTGCCACGTCTAGACGATAACCGGCAGCACCCAGGCTCATCCAGTAATCCAGCACGCCGTCGTCGCCGCAGATATACTTGGTATAGCTGGGGTTGTTTTCGTCTACGTTCGGCAGAGTGTCGATGCCCCACCAGGACTCGTATTCCTTGTTGCCCCAGAAGTGATACCAGGAGTAATACGGGCTGTTCTCGGACTGATAAGCGCCGGGTTTGTTATAGCGGCCGAACTTGTTGAAATAGATGCTGTCCGCGCCGGTGTGGGAGAATACGCCGTCCAGGATGACGGAGATACCCCGTACCTTTGCCGCCTTGCACAGCTCCCGGAAGTCCTCATTTGTGCCGAGAAGCGGGTCTACATTTCGATAATTCGCCGTGTTATAGCGGTGGTTCTCATGGGACTCAAAGATGGGGTTCAGATAGATACAGGTGACGCCCAGATCCTTCAGATAGTCCAGCTTGCTGCGGATGCCTTCCAGATCGCCGCCGAAATAGTCGTTGTTCCAGACGTGACCGTTCTGATCGGGTTTGTAGTAGGGGAGTTCGCCCCAGTTGCGCATGACGCGGTCAGAGGGCACATTGTCGTGCACCTTGCCGCTGCTGCAAAAACGATCGGGAAAGATCTGATACATGACGCCGCCTTTGAGGAACTGCGGTGTCTGATAGTCCTCGTTGTACACGGTGAGCTGGAACATTTCGCCCTGATCCAGCATGCCGTGGCAGGCATCGCCGCGCTTGATGTAGTGGCGCACGCCGTTGGAGGTATAGGAGAAGTAGTAATAATGCACACCGGAGTATTTCGGGATGAGGTCGGTGGTGTATGTCACATAGCCGTTTTCGTGTGCCTTTACGTTCATCGGGAGAAAACGCTCTTTGAAGCCGGTGCGGAATACGACCAGCACCGGAGAGAAGTCCAGAGGGGTCTCTTCCGGCAGACAGATGGTGAACTGACAGCTCTGGTTCCGGGCAATGGCACCGAAGTGCGACTTATATGCCGGATCCCAGCTGTTGTAAAAATAACGCATACAGAGATGCTCCTTTCTTTGCGGAATGGGAGAAGCAGACACGGCACGATCCGTGCCATTCAAGAAAACGGAGCAGGGTTTGTGCTGCTCCGTTTTCGTCAGATTATATCAGAATGTGCGATAACACGTTCTCAGATATTCCAGATATCCTTTGCATATTCATTGACTGCACGGTCTGCGGAGAAGATGCCTGCGTTTGCGATGTTGTGCAGGGACATCTTAGTCCAGATATCCTTGTCAGTGTACAGCTTGGAGCTGTGCTCCTGAACCTGGCAGTAGCTGTCGAAGTCAGCCAGAACCATGTACGGATCCAGGGTGCGCAGGGAGTCAGCCACTTCGGTGAACTTGCAGCCGTTGATGCCGGCATACATCCGGTCGATACAGCTCTTGATGATCGGGTTGTTGTTGTAATAATCCTCCGGACGATAGCCGCGGGCCTTGAGGTTGTTGACCTCCTCGGTCTTCATGCCGAAGATGAGGATGTTGTCCGAACCGACTGCGTCGCCGATCTCGATGTTTGCGCCGTCCAGTGTGCCCAGTGTGATCGCGCCGTTCAGCATCAGCTTCATGTTGCCGGTACCGGATGCCTCTGTGCCTGCCAGAGAGATCTGCTCTGAAATATCACAAGCCGGCATCAGCAGCTCGGACATGGTAACGCAGTAGTTCTCCAGGAAGTAAACAGACAGCTTTTCCGAAATGCGCGGATTCTTGCGGATCTCTTCGGACAGTGCCCAGATCATCTTGATGATCTGCTTTGCCAGATAATAGCCCGGTGCAGCCTTTGCCGCGAAGATATAGGTCTTGGGTGTGAAGTCCATATCCGGATTTTCCAGCAGGGCATTATACTGTGCCAGAATGTGCATTGCATTCAGGTGCTGACGCTTGTATTCGTGCAGACGCTTTACCTGTGCATCAAAGATGCTGTCGGTGTCCAGTACGAGACCGCTCTTTTTCTTGACATACTTGGCGAAGCGTTCTTTGTTTTCCTTCTTGATCTTGCGCAGCTGTTCCAGAACTGCCTTGTCATCTGCAAAGACATCCAGCTTTTTCAGCTCGCTGCCGTCCTTCAGGAAGCCGTCGCCGATCTTGTCGCGCAGCAGCTGGGTCAGACCCGGGTTGGACTGATACAGCCATCTGCGGTATGCGATACCGTTGGTGACGTTCTTGAACTTGTTCGGGGTATCCAGGTATTCTTCGTGGAATACGCTCTCCTTGATGATCTCAGAGTGCAGCTTGGAAACGCCGTTGACGCTGTGAGAAGCCATAACGCACAGGGTCGCCATGTGGATCTGGTTGTCCTTGATGATGGACATGCGGGTCGTTCTTGCGCTGTCGCCGCCGTTGCGCTCCATCAGGCCTGCGCAGTAACGGTTGTTGATCTCTACGATGATCTGGAAGATACGCGGCACGATCTGTTTTACCAGGTTCACATCCCACTTTTCCAGTGCCTCTGCCATAACGGTGTGGTTGGTATAAGCGAAGGTGTTGGTGACGATGTGCCATGCACGATCCCAGGTATAGCCGCAGTCATCCAGCAGAACACGCATCAGTTCCGGAATCGCCAGTGTCGGGTGGGTGTCGTTAATGTGGATGGCAACCTTTTCGTGCAGGTTTTCCAGTGTGCCGTATACGTTCATGTGGTGGTTTACGATATCACCGATGGCTGCGGCGCACAGGAAATACTGCTGGCGCAGACGCAGGGACTTGCCCTCCAGGTGGTTGTCGTTGGGGTACAGCACCTTGGAGATGGCGTTTGCCATGGAGTTCCGGGACAGTGCCTGTTCATAGTTGCCCTCGTTGAATTCCTTCATATCGAAGCTCGGTGCCTGTGCCTTCCACAGACGCAGGGTAGAAACGCCGGTGCTGCCATAGCCGGAGACATACATATCATACGGGATGGCGATAACGGTGTTGTAGTTCACATGGGAGATGTAGTGATAAGAATCCTGCCAGTATTCCTGAACATTGCCCTCGAAGTGTACTTCGATCGCCTCGTCCGGCTTCGGGTCGAGCCATACGCTGCCGCCCGGCAGCCAGTTGTCCGGCTCTTCGGTCTGCCAGCCGTCCTCCAGGATCTGCTTGAAGATACCATACTCATAGCAGATGGAGTGACCGGTCGCCGGGATCTCCTGGGTTGCCATTGCATCCAGATAGCAGGCAGCCAGACGGCCCAGACCGCCGTTGCCCAGACCTGCATCCGGCTCGCACTCGAAGATGCTGTCCAGATTGATGTGATAGTCCTGGAGAATGGCGCGGACATCGTCTGCCAGTTCCAGGTTATACAGAGTGGTCTTCAGGGAACGTCCCATCAGAAATTCCATGGACAGATAGTACACGCTCTTTCCGCCGACGGAATTGGTCTTGTTGACAAAGTGCTGACGCTTGTGCTTCAGCTTTTCTACCATCAGGGCAGACAGCACCTGATAGATCTGCTTATCGGACGCTTCGTCCGGAGAAACGCTGCATTCCAGCTGGAGCCGGTCTACAAATTTCTGCTTTAATTCTTCTCTCTGGGGATTTCCAGTTTCTTTTACTGCCATAATATCCTCCTCAAACTGTTCGGCGCAGTATTCCTTTTTGCCAGTTACCGCTTCCGGCACATGGGATTCCCTGCCGGTTCTCATTCCTTCGGGCGCGTTCTGTGCGCCCTTTATGCCTGCGTCCGCAGTGCGCCGAATCACTGCGGCACGGCGTGCCCCTGTGTGACAGGAACATATCTACATATTATTATACCGGATTTTGGTCAATGTTGCAATAGCTTTTTTCACGAAATATTTGAAAAAAGCATGGCGCAATTCGTGATATCTGATTGCGAAAGGTTGCATAAGGGTAAAACAAGTAATCGACTTGTAAAATATTCCACCGGAAGTTTCGGAAAAACCGAAATCAATTTCGGAATGATTTTCCTATAAATTTGCCGAATAAACAGCAAAAAATAAGATTTTGTTGCGAAGTATGCATCAAAGGTCTGTTTTTGCCGCAGCGCACGCCCTCTTGCCAATCCTGTCGAAATATGCTATAATAAAACAAGAAGCGATTCCATTTACGGATTCCAAAAGAAAGAGGTACAAAAGTATGCGTAATACCACAAGCTATGAAAGTCCGTTCTGCACCCGCTATGCCAGCGAGGAGATGCAGCACGTTTTCTCCGCAGACAAGAAGTTTTCCACCTGGCGCCGTCTCTGGGTGGCTCTGGCACGGGCAGAGATGGAACTGGGTCTGCCGGTGACCCAGGAACAGGTAGACGAACTGGAAGCCAACATCAACAACATCGACTATGATGTTGCCGAGGCAGAGGAAAAGCGCCGCCGCCATGACGTAATGTCCCATGTATATGCCTACGGTCAGGTATGCCCGAAGGCTGCCGGCATCATCCATCTGGGTGCGACCTCCTGCTATGTCGGCGACAATACCGATATCATCATCATGCGTGATGCTCTGGAGATCGTCCGCCGGAAGATGATCAATGTACTGGCAAACCTGTCTCATTTTGCCCTGGAGTATAAGGCAATGCCGGCACTGGCATACACCCACCTCCAGCCGGCACAGCTGACTACAGTGGGCAAGCGCGCGACACTGTGGATGAACGAACTGCTCATGGACTTCAACGAGCTGGAGTACCGCATTGCGAACCTGAAGCTGCTTGGTTCTAAGGGCACTACCGGCACACAGGCATCCTTTATGGAACTGTTCAAGGGCGACACCGACAAGGTCAAGGAACTGGAAGCCAAGATCGCCAAGGAAATGGGCTTCGACGGCGTTGTTCCGGTTTCCGGTCAGACCTATTCCAGAAAGATCGACTCTCAGATCCTGGCGACCCTCAGCGGCATCGCCCAGTCCTGTAGTAAGTTCTCCAACGACATGCGTCTGCTCCAGAGCTTCAAGGAAATGGAAGAGCCCTTTGAAAAGACCCAGATCGGTTCTTCTGCAATGGCATACAAGCGCAACCCCATGCGCTGTGAGCGTATCACTTCTCTGGCACGCTATGTGATGATCGACAGCCTGAACCCGGCATTCACCGCAGGTACCCAGTGGTTCGAGCGTACCCTGGATGACTCTGCAAACAAGCGCGTTTCCGTACCGGAAGCATTCCTGGCAGTGGATGCGATCCTGAACATCATGCTGAATGTCACCGATGGTCTGGTGGTTTATCCGAAGATGATCCGTCAGCGCATCATGCGGGAGCTTCCCTTTATGGCAACAGAAAACATCATGATGGACGCTGTGGAAAAGGGCGGCAACCGTCAGGAACTCCACGAAAAGATCCGTCAGTATTCCATGGAAGCCGGCAAGCACGTCAAGGAAGAGGGTCTGGAAAACGACCTGTGCGATATGCTGCTGGCAGATCCGGCATTCATGATTACCAAGGAAGATCTGGACAAGATCCTGAAGCCGGAGAACTTCACCGGCCGCAGCGAGCAGCAGACCGAGGAGTTTGTGGCAGAGTGCATCCAGCCGATCCTGGACGCAAACAAGGATGTTCTGGGCGAGCACTTCGAGATGAAGAACTAAGACAACTTCTCATATAAAAATGTAAAAAAACAGCTCTCAGCGGAACTGGAACCGCCGAGGGCTGTTTTTCTTTGCAGAAAGTATTTTACGCCGTGCCGTTCAAGAAGCCCTGCACCGCATCGGTCATAGTCTGTTCCGGAACAGAAACCGTCTGAGCGTTTCGGTTCTGGAAGGTGTAGGTGGTATCGTTTTCTGTCCGGGTAAATTCTGCCGGGATGTCAACGGTTTTTGCGCCGGAGAGGGTTTGCAGATCTTCTGCCAGCAGATCGCTGTCACAGCCGAGTGCCTGGTTGACATAGCCGCCGTCCCGGAGCACGAACATGCCCTGATAGCTGTACTGCTCCCAATAGCTGCCGTCTTTTTCCGTGCCGAAGAACAACAGCACATCGCCGGTCTGGGGGATGTAGTTTCCGGCATGGTCATAGTGGTACATCGCCGCTTCATCGCCGCTGCTTTCCTGCGATGCCGGCGCATCTGCATAGGGCATGATGCAGTCGGGAACGCAGAGGGTCTGTCCGTCATAGCTGCCCTGATAGGTCTCCAGAACATTGGGCGTGATCTCGGTATAAGTCCCGTCGGATGAAGCTGTCGCAGCCGTTACCTCAACTTTGGCGATCCAGTCGGCGCTGTCTGTCAGTGCTTTCAGGGTGTCTGCCAGTTCTGCATACTCCACAATGGCATAGTCCGTGATGACCTTGCCCTCCTGCGTGTCAGATGCTTCTGTCTGGCTGATGCTGCTCTCATTCTGCACCGTGCTGTTTCTGGCGTTTGCGCCGGCAGAGCAGCCGGACAGGACTGCAATGCTGAGCACTGCCGCAGTGAGAAAATAATCCAACTTTTTCATAATACTCCCTCCTTGAAAGGCCTGAATCGGCTCTTTAGAATGCAATTTCCATTTTGCGGAAATTAATATGCGATTTCTTCTGATGCAATTATAGCATATGAAAAAATAAATGTCAACTGTTTTGAAAATATTTGTGCAATTTTATATTTGCTTGACAAATTGCCGGAAAAGGTGTACCTTAAAAGTATCCAAGATACAGTAGGAGGAATCACCATGTCCATTCAGATTCGCCCGGCAGTTCCGGCAGATGCGCCGGCGCTGCTCGCCATTTACGCGCCCTATGTGGCACAGACCGCTATTACCTTTGAATATGATGTCCCCACAGAGGCAGAGTTTGCCGGCCGCATTGCGGACACGCTGCAAAACTACCCCTATCTGGTGGCAGAGCAGGACGGCATTCCGGTGGGTTATGCCTATGCCGGAAAGTTTCATGACCGCGCCGCCTATGACTGGTCGGTGGAGACCTCCATCTATGTGGAGCAGCACCAGAAGCGCCGGGGCATCGGCAGACTGCTCCATGATGCCCTGGAAGCGGAGCTGCGCCGGCGGCATTTTCTCAACATGAATGCCTGCATTGCCTGCCCCATAGGGGAGAGCGACCCGTATCTCACCCGGGACAGCATCCGATTTCACGAAAAGCTGGGCTACCGCATGGTGGGGGAGTTCCGTCAGTGCGGCTATAAGTTCGGGCGGTGGTACAATATGGTGTGGATGGAAAAACACATCGGCAGCCATACAGATGCGCCGCTGCCGGTAGTGCGATAAGAAAAGCGGCAACGGAGTTTTTCTCCATTGCCGCTCGTGAAAATCCGCAATTTACAGAGGATATTCTGCATTCCTCAAAAACTTGCGCACGCCTGGGCGTGAAACATGCTGTTATTCAGTCGCGATATCGCCTTGAATTGCTGTAATCAAGCTGCTTTCCGGGATGGAAACCATGGTATCATAGTCGCTTTTAGGATAAGTATAAGTAACAGCGTCTATGGTCTGTGTCATGCCGGTATCCGGGCAATCTGCCGTAGATGCGCCGGAAAGTGTCAGCAGATCTGTGACCAGCGGCTCTTGCTGGCTCGCTGTGCCGGTAACCAGGGCTTGGTTTGTCCAGTTTCCCCCCTCTAAGCGGAACAACCCTTGATATGCATTGGTGAGCATAAAGCTGTTGTCGTCACTTTGCTTTCCAAAGTATAGGATGGTATCATCAGCGGTGGGGATATAGACATTGCACCAATCCCAGTAAACTTGTGCGGTGTCGATTTCTTTTTCGGAATAGGAAGAGACATCAAATGGCTGTGAAGCACCGTCCTCCTGGAAGATGGGCGCGCTTTGATAGTCACTGTAGCTGATATAACCGCCGTACATATCTAAAGTTTCGCCCTGATATGTGCCCTTGTACAGTTCCAGAATTTCAGGAGTGATAGAAGTAAGGACAGAATCGGTGTCTTGATATACAGAAGAAGTAACCTTTGTGACTTTCACTTTGGCAATGAAGTCTGAGTCATCGATCAGTTCCTGTAAGGTCGAAGCCTGGTGCACGAGGTCGGCATCGCTTTTTGCAGTAAGAACAACGCCGTTATCTGCGGTTTTGGAACTGCTGTCTGTGGTGTTAGATGAACCACAAGCGGTGGAGAGCAGTGCAAAGCAAAGTGTGGAAGCAAGTGCTAATGTGCGATAGTTTTTCATAGGGATACCTCCTTTAAAATTGTTTTTGTACATGCAGACGCGTCTTTTCATAAACTTTATTTTAGCATATCGTTCTCGAAAAGCACAATACATCATTTAAATGATTGCGCTTTTCTTGCAATTAGTATAACATACTTTTTTGGTTTGTCAAGCAGTTAGGGAAGTTTTGCAGCATTTAGGGAAGTTTTGCATGAAAAGCAGTGAAAGCTCCGTTGAATTGGATTATTTTTCCATGAAATAAGCGCAGTTGACGAGATGCATTGGCTGCATGTTTCTGCGAAAAATTTCCGCATCCTATTGACTAATCCGCCGTTTTCGGGTATCATAGGAAGTAGGAAATTTTTGCAGTCTCCCTGCAATGGAATACGGAGGACAGATACATGAAAAAACGAGGACGGCTTATGGCAGTATTGCTGAGCGGTGCTGTGCTCTGCGGCATCGGCACCGGCTGCGCCGCAGACAGCGCCCAGACTTATACCTGGAGCAATGTTGCCATTGGCGGCGGCGGTTATGTCACCGGCATGGAGTATAACCCCAAGGAAGAGGGCCTGGTCTATGCCCGTACCGACATCGGCGGTCTCTATCGCCGGAAAAAAGACACCGACTGGGTGCCGCTCACCGATTTTCTGGGTGCGGACGAATGGGGCTATATCGGCATCGAGAGCATGGCGACCGACCCGGTAGAGCCGAACCGCGTTTACTTCGCCGGCGGCACTTATATGAGTGATGATGCGGCGCTGTTTGCTTCGGATGACTACGGCGAGACATGGACACGTTTTGACGCGCCTTTCAGTTGCGGCGGCAACCAGTCCGGACGCGGCTGCGGCGAGCGGATGTGCGTCAATCCCAACGACAACAAGGAAGTCTGGTTCGGTAGCCGTGACAGCGGTCTGTGGAAAACCACGGACTACGGCAAGAACTGGGAAGAGGTCACCTCGTTCCCGGTAAAGGGCAACTATAAGCAGGAGGGCAACAGCATCGGCATTCTCTGGGTGACATTCGACCCGGCTTCTACTGATATGTATGTGGGCGCAGCCATGACTGACGGCACCTGTATTTATAAAAGTACCGACGGCGGCGAAGGCTGGACGGCTCTGGCGGCAAATGCACCGGGAATGTATCCGCTGCACGCATCGTTCTCTGCGGACGGCAAGCTGTATCTGGCATATTCCGACAACTGCGGCCCGAATCTGTCGCCGACTGCCGGCGCTGTCTATGTGTACGACACCAAGGCAGACAGCTTCACCGACATTACCCCTGACCTTAATGACGGCAGACAGGGCGGCTTCGGCGGCATCTCCGTGGATGCCCAGAATCCGGAAACGGTGGTGGTCTCCACCCTGGGCTGGTGGTCGGACAACGGCGATAATCTGTACTACACCACCGACGGCGGCAAGACCTGGAGCGGTCTGTTCAACCTGAACACCCAGGAGAACAACTACCAGATGGACACTTCCCAGGCAGAGTGGCTGGACTGGGGCAGAGGCGAGAACCAGGCGAAAACCGGCTGGTGGGTGGCAGATGTCAACATCAACCCCTTCAATTCCGATGAAGTGATGTACGGCACCGGCGCGACCATTTACTCCACAGAGAATATGACAAAGATCGGCACAGAGCCGGTGACCATTGCCTTTGATGCCTACGGACTGGAAGAGACGGCAGTGTTCAAGATGCTGGCACCGCCCAGCAAGGACGATTCGCCCCAGCTGTATTCCATCATGGGCGACCTGACCGGGTTTGCTCACGAGGATGTGACCCAGTGCCCGGACGATGCCCACTTTATGAAGAACGGTAAGCCCACTGACCTGGATGTGGCGTTCCAGAATCCCAACACGGCGGTGTACCTCAGCGAGGAAAAGACCACTACCATCAACTTTACCACTGACGGCGGCAAGACCTGGGAGAGCGTGCGGCATAAGCCCGACCCCGCGTCCGGCGGTCAGGTGGCAATGTCTGCTGACGGCAGCTCCACCATCTGGGTGCCCAACAGCGTTTCCGGAAAACCCTATGTGACCACTGATCTGGGAGAGACATGGTACTATGTAGAGGGTCTGGGCTTTAACGCCAAGATCGCCGCAGACCGGGTGAACCCCAAGGTATTCTATGCCACCTGTGACGGACTGTTTTATGTGTCCAAGGACGGCGGCATGACCTTCGAGTCCACCGGACAGATGGTGGCAGACGCCGCAGAACCGGTGACGGTATTCGGTCAGGAGGGCAATGTCTGGATCTCCAGCAGCACGATGATTATGTACACCGAGGACGGCGGCGAGAGCTTCCAGACCGTAAAGAACCTGCCCACCGTGGACAGCATCGGCTTCGGCAAGGGCAAGACAGACGACAGCTATCCGGTGATCTATGCCGAGGGCGATGACGGCGAAAACGGCTATGGCATCTACAAATCCGAGGACAAGGGAAAATCCTGGATGCGGATCAACGATGACCAGCATAAGTTCGGCAATCTGAACCCCAAGTATATCACCGGCGACAGTAATGTTTACGGCAGAGTGTACTTCTGTACAGACGGACGGGGCATTGTAATGGGTGATATCGCTCAGTGAAAACAAGACATTATGGAAAATACATTTTCCGCTGGATCATGACCCTGCTGGTGCTTGCGGGACTGGTGTTCGCCTTGATTGGCGGCAGACGGCTGCTGCACATCTATCTCACCAGTACCGGACGGCAGGCGGCAGATGTGCCGGATGAAGAGACCTATCCGGTGCGCGGCGTGGATCTGTCCTATTATCAAGGGAATATCGACTGGGACGTGCTGGCATCCCAGGACGTGGACTTCTGCTTTATCAAAGCCACAGAGGGCGTTGACCACAACGACAGCCAGTTTGCCCAGAACTGGGAGACGGCGCAGTCGGCACAGATCTATGTGGGCGCATACCACTTTTTCCGGTTCGAGGACAGCGGAAAAGCACAGGCGGAAAACTTTATCCGTACTGTTCCGGTGACAGAAAACACGCTGCCGCCGGTGATCGATGTGGAACTTTACGAGTCTCTGGGCGGCGCGATGCCGGATACTGCCGCGGCAAAGGAGAACATCCGGGAAATGCTGGAGCTGCTGGAAGCACACTACGGCGTAAAGCCCATCCTCTACGCAGCGCCCAACACCTATCGCACCTATATCAAGAGCTTTGCAGACGAGTATCCCATCTGGATCAGCAACTATTATTACCAGCCCTATTTTGACTGGACATTCTGGCAGTATACCGATGCCGGGGAACTTCAGGGCTATGACGGCTATCAGACGCACATCGACCTGAACGTCTACGCCGGCAGCATGGACGAATTCCGGCAGCAGTTCGGACTGCGGGAATTTTAGAAAGGAACCATTATGACAGAACCGATTTTTTTGCAGGGGATCTGCAAGGATTATCTCTGGGGCGGAAACCGCCTGCGGGAAGAATACGGCAAAAAAAGCGATGCCGATAAGATCGCCGAGAGCTGGGAGCTTGCCTGCCACAAGGACGGCAGCAGCATCCTGACCACCGGTGCGGATGCCGGAAAGGATCTCCGGGAATATCTGGACGAACACGGCACAGGCTTTCTCGGCACAAACTGTGCCGGATGCACCACCGTTCCGGTGCTCATCAAACTGATCGATGCCAAGCAGGATCTGTCCATCCAGGTGCATCCGGATGACAGCTATGCCATGCGCGTGGAGGGTGAGCCGGGCAAGACGGAGATGTGGTATATCGTGGACGCAGCACCGGGCGCGGCGCTGTACTACGGGCTGAATCGGGCAGTTTCCAAGGAAGAGTTCGCCAAGCGCATCCAGGAACAGACCCTGACTGAGATCCTGAACCGGGTAGAGGTAAAGCCCGGCGAGCTGTACTTTATCCCGTCCGGCACGCTCCACGCCATCGGCGCAGGCATTCTGCTGGCGGAGATCCAGCAGAACTCCAACACCACCTACCGCGTCTACGACTACGGCAGACGGGGCGCAGACGGCAAGCTGCGGCCGCTGCACATCGAAAAGGCGCTGGATGTGACGAACCTCAGCCCCATCGCACCCACCACGCAGTACCCGGCGCAGCCCATCGACGGCGGCAGCATCCGGAAGCTGGAATCCTGCCGGTATTTCGCTTCGGATGTCGTAGAGGTTTCCGGCACGGTGCACTTCACGGCGGAAGCAGAATCGTTCCATCATTTGCTGATCCTGGCAGGCGAGGGAACGCTGAAAACCTCGTCCGGCAGCTATCCGGTGAAAAAGGGCGACAGCGTGCTGCTCCCGGCAGGACTGGGCGCATACTGCGTAACGGGTGAGGGCGTGCGTTATATCGTCACCCGCGCAGAGGAAAAATTGAGTTGACAATTCCATACCATGGATTTGAATATTTAGGAGGAACACAAATGAAGTATTACATTGGTATCGACCTGGGCGGCACAAACATTGTTGCCGGCGTGGTCAACGAAAGCTATGAGATCCTGGCAAAGGCAAGCGTAAAGACAAACCTGCCCCGTCCGTCAGAGGAGATCGCCGCAGATATGGCGAAGGTCTCTCAGGAGGCTGTTGCACAGGCAGGCCTGACCATGGCAGACATCGAGTGGATCGGCGTGGGCACACCGGGCGTTGCGAACAGCTCCACCGGCGTGATCGAATACTCCAACAACCTGGGTTTCCACAATACGCCTATGGTGAAGTATCTGGAAACTGCCCTGGGCAAGCCCACCTTTATTGAAAACGACGCCAATGCTGCGGCATACGGTGAATATGTTGCCGGCGCAGCAAAGGGTGCAAAGAACGCGGTCTGCATCACTCTGGGCACTGGCGTCGGCGCAGGCATCGTCATCGACGGCAAGATCTACAGCGGCTCTAACTTCGGCGGTGCAGAAGTGGGTCACACCGTGATCTCTGTAGACGGCCCGCAGTGCACCTGCGGCAGAAAGGGTTGCTTCGAGGTATATTCCTCTGCAACCGGTCTGGTGCGCATGACCAAGGAAGCGCTGGCAGCACATCCGGAGAGCGCCATGAAGGACGAAGAGCGTATTTCCGCACGGACTGCGTTCAACTATATGCGTGCCGGCGATGCTACCGCAAAGCAGGTAGTAGACGACTACATCAAGTACCTGGCAGCCGGCATCACCAACACCATCAACATCTTCCAGCCGGACATCCTGTGCATCGGCGGCGGCGTCTGCAACGAGGGCGATCCGCTGCTGGTTCCCATGAAGGAGATCGTCAAGAAGGAAGTCTACACCCGTGACTCCGCAAAGAATACCGAGATCGTGATCGCTCAGCTGGGCAACGATGCCGGCATCATCGGCGCTGCGTTCCTGGGCAATGCACACGAATAAAAACGGATGCTTGCACGATCTGTGCAGTCATTAACAAAACCTTACCGCACCCCGAAAGCCGCTGCTCTGGTTTTCGGGGTGTTTTTTTCTCCCGGAGGGATAAACATTCTATACAATTCCGCGAAACATGATTTGTGCATTTTGACGGTTTGTACTAAAACCACCCCTGTGATTGGCGAAAATCTCTTGACAGCTTGCACAAAAGGTGGTAGAATGAGGTGGATAAGGTGATGCTGCGGCAGGCGCATAAGGCGGACTGGATGCGGCGCACAAAAAATGAAGGAGTACGATAGCATGAAGTTTATGAAGAAACTGCTCAGCACCATGACCGCGGCAGCCATCGGTCTGTCTATGACCACGGCACTGTCTGCCGGCATGACCACCGCCTCTGCGGCAGGAAAGACCGCAGTAGAACTGGTGGATGATATGGGTCTGGGCTGGAATCTGGGCAACGCTCTGGATTCCACAAACACCTGGGACAGCTCTCTGACCCCCAGCAAGATCGAGACTGCATGGGGCAATGTAGTAGCTACCGAGAACATGATCAAAGAAGTCAAGAAGGCTGGCTTCAATACCGTCCGCATCCCTGTCACCTGGTGGGATATGACCGGCAAGAGCGGCAAGGCGGATATGGCTTCTTTCGACGGCACAGTCGGTGACGACTATCTGGCAAGAGTCAAGGAAGTCGTAGATTACTGCGTGGACAACGGTATGTACGCAGTCATCAACACCCATCACGATGAGGACTGGGAAAAGGATACTTCCAAGATCGCGACCTTTGAAAAGCTGTGGAAGCAGATCGCGACCTATTTCGAGGACTATGACGAGCACCTGGTATTCGAGGGCATGAACGAAGTCAGCTTCTCTACCAGCGATGCTATGACCTATAACCAGGCATTTGTAGACACTGTCCGCGCGACCGGCGGCAACAACAAGGATCGTCTGCTGATCTGTACCGCAGACAGCAACAATACCGCAAAGGCACTGTCCAGCAGCTTCTCCATGCCAACAGACAGCTCCAACATGCTGGCAGTATCCGTACACTACTATGAACCGTCTACCTTCTGCGTGGCTGATACCACTTCTACCTGGGGTCACCGGGAGACATGGGGCACTGCCGCAGATCTGACAAAGGTGGAGAAGGACTTCAATGACCTCAAGACCAAGTTCACCGACAATGGCTACGGCGTTGTCATCGGCGAGTACGGTGTCTGCAATGCGGACAAGTACGGCGTCAACAAGACTGCCTATAACAAGGATGAAGAGTCCATCAAGGCATTCTATCAGACCATCACTTCTACTGCATACAAGATGGACGGTATCTGCCCCATCGCATGGGATGACTCTGACTCCGGTACCATCTGCCTGTTCAGCCGTAAGAACATGAGCTGGTATGATGAAGAGCTGAAGAGCATCTTCACGAATGTTGCCGGCGGCGAAGATATAGAGCCGGGCAAGCAGAAAACCGACCGCCTGTCCTTCAAGGCAAGCGACATCAAGGATCCGGAATCCACCAGCGGCGATCTGCTGATCGACCTGAAGCCCTATAAAGACTACGGCGTAAAGCTGACCTCTGTTGTCATCGATTACACCATCAGCAGCGATAAGTCTGCTTATGGCACCGGCGGCGCAGTACAGTATAATATTGTAGACAACAACGACGGTTCGACCCACTGGGCATATCAGGCATATGCATTCACCGTTGGGGAGAATGTTGTGACAGTAGACATCCCGGAGACTACTTCTACCGAGGATGAGGACAAGAACACATTTGAAGGCCCGATGGATATGGACTACCTGAAGATCGGTCACTGGTATGACTGGACGGATCCGAAGGGCGGCACAGTAGAATGGTCTTATGTTAATGTTACCCTGATCTTCGACGGCTTCTTCTATGTAGACGGCGACCCGGATCAGACCACTGAGACCACCAAGGCAACAACTGCAACGACAGAAGCTCCGGCAACCACAACTACCACGGGAACCACCGCAGCGCCTGCACCTTCCGGCGATCCTATCGGTAAGGCATACTTCATTGGTATGATCGGCGCAGATTCCAACTGGGAGCCGGGCGAGGATGACGGTGCAGAAGTAACACCGATCACCGGTGACGGCACATACAGCGTTACATGGGATGTGACCGGCGGCGGTACGGATACCGTACAGTTCCTGGCAGTCTGCATCGCACCGGACGGCGAGAGCGAAAACTTCACCACCGATACCTTTGAAGATCTCCAGGTATCCCTGGACGAAGTATGGATCGACGGCAAGAAGCTGGACGACTATACCGTCAGCGACAAGGCGATCAACACCAGATACTATGAGAGCGGCGCAGGCGTGACTCGTCTGTACCTCCACGATGACTGGTCTACCAAGATCAAGGATCTGGCAGGAAAGACTGATATCGCACAGAGCGTGAAGGTCGTATTCACCATTTCCGGCACAGGCCACACTGGCAATGTGACCACAGACGCTACCACAACAACAACAACTGAAGCTACTACCACGACAACCACCACAACCACTACCACAACAACTGAAACTGAAACTACCACAACGACAACAACTGAAACCACCACCACAACTGTAACAGAACCGACCACAACCACCACTGAAACTACCACCACAAGCGAAACCACCACAACCACCACCGAGACTACTACCACAACGACAACAACGACTACCACCACTACAACAACCATGTCCAGCGTTTCTGTAGAGCCGAATGCATTCTATGGCGACATCGACCTGGACGGCAGAGTATCCCTGACAGACGCTGTTCTGCTGGCAAAGATCGCTGCCGGTCAGGTAAATGCAAACGACCAGCAGCGTCTGAACGCTGACCTCAACGGGGACAACACCCTGGACAACGAGGACGCAATGATCCTGCTGCGCTTCCTGGTTCGTCTGATCAATGTGATCCCGACCAAGTAAGCGTTATGGCGTGACCCAAAGATAAAAACGATACCGAACCTGTGTTCCATGGGTTCGGTATTTTTTTGCATTTACAAGAAAAGCGATTTTCGGATTGTAAATTTTGTAGAAAGTGCCGGGACGGTTTGCAAAATTGAGGAATCCATCGAAAAAGCCCCGTTCTGCTTAAAAAAACGGTATCTGAAAGAGACGGATACTTATCATTTTTTTGAAAAGTGTCGGCGATTTGTGAAAAATGTAACAAAAGGCGAAAAGAAACCGACGGAAATCGTCATGAAAATAGATTGACATTTCGCAAAAATCGTCCTATAATAAAAGAAACAACAGTAAACACACTGTTGATTTACGCTTTTCCGCTGCGTTGGAAAATGCAGGAAAATGCCGCTGCTTTGCGGCGGTTCTGCCTTTTGCAGCAGACAGAAAAGCAGCCTCAAGAAAAGGTGGTGGATGCAATGGGTGAAGAATTGCAGGAATCGCTGCAAAACCGGATCCTCTGGGAGAGTCCGTTCGATGTGCCGCTGCTGGGGCCGATCCATATCAGTGAATCTGTCGTCATGACATGGTTCATTATGGCGATCATCATGGTGCTGGTGCTGGTGCTGACGCGGAATCTCAAGATCGTCCCCGGAAAGCGACAGGCGTTTCTGGAAATGGCGGTCACATGGCTCACAGATTTCTTTGTGGGCAACATGGGCAAGTCCGGAAAGCGCTATGTGCCGTATCTGAGCACCGTAATCATTTATCTGGGAATCGCCAATATGATCGGTATGTTCGGGTTCGGCATCAAGCCGCCCACAAAGGACATCAATGTCACAGTGGCGCTCGCAGTCATGAGCATCGTGCTGATCGAGGTCTCTACGTTCCGGGCACAGGGCGGCATCAAGGGCTTTTTGAAATCATTCACAAAGCCGATGGCGCTGCTGACGCCGCTGAACATCATGGAGATCGCGATCCGTCCGCTGTCGCTTTGCATGCGGTTGTTCGGTAATGTGCTGGGTGCATTTGTTGTCATGCAGTTGATTGAACACGTCTGCGGGCTGATCGTGCCAATGGTGTTCAGCATGTACTTCGATGTGTTCGACGGACTGATTCAGGCATATGTCTTTGTATTCCTGACATCATTGTTCATGGCAGAAGGCATGGAAGTCGAAGAAGAGGAGAAAGTGCCGAAATTGCAGAGGGCATAACTGCTGAAAAAATTCGGCAGCCACAGAAAGGAGCGTTCCGCTATGATCGGAGCAGGTATTGCAGTATTAACAGGTATTGGTGCTGGTTTTGGTATCGGCATCGCAACGTCCAAGGCGGCAGAAGCCATCGCAAGACAGCCGGAGGCTGCCGGTGCGATCAATAAGGCGCTGCTGCTGGGCTGTGCTTTGGCAGAGGCGACCGCCATCTATGGCTTCGTTGTCGCACTGCTGATGGTAATTATGAAGTAAATCATATCCGGAAATATCGGATCGAAAGGTAGGAACTGAAAATGATTGGAGCAGGTATTGCAGTATTGACAGGTATCGGTGCAGGCTTTGGTATCGGCATCGCAACATCCAAGGCAGCAGAAGCCATCGCAAGACAGCCGGAGGCTGCCGGCGCGATCAACAAGGCACTGCTGCTGGGCTGTGCCCTGGCAGAAGCAACCGCCATCTACGGCTTTGTTGTTGCACTGCTGATGGTAATTATGAAGTAAGACCAACTTTCAGGGCCGGTGCGGCATCCGGGCATATGCAGGGATGCCGGACAGGTTCTCAGAATCTGAGAGAAAGGAGCACGGCTTTTTTTCGGGAAAAGCTGTGAGAGTGGATATGCTAGATTTTGATATTTGGACCATTGTGTTTTCTGTCATCAATATCCTCGTGCTGTTTTTCTTTCTGAAAAAATTTCTGTTCGGCAGGGTGAACGCTATGCTGGAAAAGCGGGCACAGATGGTGCAGGCTGATATGGATCAGGCAAAGCAGAAGGCGGCAGAAGCAGAGCAGCTCAGAAACAACTATGAAGAGACCCTGAGCGGCGCAAAGCAGGAGGCAAAACAGATCATCGCCACCGCAAAGCAGAATGCAGACGCCCAGGGCAGCGAGATCACAGCCAAGGCACAGCAGCAGGCAGACACGCTTCTCAAAGAGGCGCAGAAAGAGATCCAGCGGGAGCGTCAGCAGACACTGGATGGTGTACAGGGCGAGATCGCCGATCTGGCTCTGGCGGCTGCCGCACATCTCATGGAGCAGAAGGTAGACGACCAGACCAACCGCGATCTGGTGGATGCGTTCCTGTCTGAGGAAGGAGCAGAAAAATGAATGGCGCAGTGACATCCTATGCAAATGTGCTGCTGACGCTCAGCGGAGCGCCGGACGCCGTAGCGGATGCACAGAAAACCTTTCAGAACTGCCCCCAGCTGACGGATGCCCTGAGCAACCCGACGATCCCAGAGGCGGAGAAATTCGCAGTGATCGACCGGATCTTTCCGGAGTCTCTGCGGACATTTCTGAAGGTTGTCTGCCAAAACGGCCAGATCGACAGCATATTGGAAATTTTTTCGGAATATGAAGCATTAGAACGCCGGCAGAGAAATTGTGCTCATGCCGTGCTGGAATATGTTACGCCGCTGACGGATGCGCAGCTGTCGGCGATGAAAAAAATGATCTGCGCAAAAACCGGCGCGGCGGAGGTTCAGCTGGAGCTGAAACAGGATCCGTCGCTGCTGGGCGGCTTTGTGCTGCATATCGGGGATGACGAATATGACCGCAGTATGCGTTCGTCCATCCGCAATATGCGTAAGAGCCTGATACGGAGGTGAGGGTAAGACATGAGTACCATGAATGCAAGTGAGATTATATCCGTTTTAAAAAGCGAGATCGAGGACTTCGACCGGAAGTCCGGCGTGCAGGAAACCGGTACTGTCGTTCGTGTGGGTGACGGTATCGCAACGGTATTCGGCATGCAGCATGCTATGTACGGCGAACTGGTAGAGTTCGAGACCGGTGTCCGCGGCATCGTCCAGAATCTGGAGACCAAGACCATCGGCGTCGTTCTGCTGGGCAGCGACTATGGCATCACAGAGGGTACTTCTGTTGTCCGTACCGGAAAGCGTGCCGGCATCGGTGTATCCCAGAAAATGATCGGCAGAGTTGTCGGCGCACTGGGCAACCCGATCGACGGCGGCGATCCGCTGGAGGCAGAGGACTATTTCCCCATTGAACATGAAGCCCCGGGTGTGGCATATCGAAAGTCGGTCAGCGTACCGCTTCAGACCGGTATCCTTTCCATCGACTCGATGTTCCCGATCGGCCGCGGACAGCGTGAGCTGATTATCGGCGACCGCCAGACCGGTAAGACTTCTATCGCGGTGGATACCATCATCAATCAGAAGGGACAGGATGTCATCTGCATTTATGTGGCGATCGGACAGAAGTCCTCGACCGTTGCAAAGATCGTTTCCACTTTGAAAAAGAACGGCGCAATGGACTATACCATTGTTATGTCTGCTTCTGCCAGTGAACCGGCTCCGGTACAGTATATCGCACCGTATTCCGGCACGGCGATCGCAGAATTTTTCATGAGCCAGGGCAAGGATGTCCTCATTGTATACGATGATCTGTCCAAGCATGCGGTGGCTTATCGTGCAATGTCCCTGCTGCTCCACCGTCCGCCTGGGCGTGAAGCTTATCCGGGCGACGTTTTCTATCTGCACTCCCGTCTGCTGGAGCGCTCCTGCCGTCTGGATGACGCACACGGCGGCGGTTCGATCACCGCACTGCCGATCATCGAAACTCAGGCAGGCGATATCTCCGCGTATATCCCGACCAATGTCATCTCCATTACCGACGGTCAGATCTTCCTGGAGAGCGAGCTGTTCAACGCCGGCATGCGTCCGGCAGTCAATGTCGGTCTGTCCGTCTCTCGTGTGGGCGGCGCAGCACAGACCAAGGCAATGAAAAAGGCTTCCGGTCAGATGCGTGTGGATCTGGCACAGTTCCGCGAGATGGAAGTGTTCACCCAGTTCAGCTCGGATCTGGATCCGGCAACACAGGCAATGCTAGATCACGGCCATGTGCTGATGGAACTGCTGAAGCAGCCGCTGTATCACCCTCTGGCAATGTGGAAAGAGGTCGTGATCCTGTCGGCGGCGTCCAACGGTCTGCTGGACGACATTGCGCTGTCGGATCTGCGGTCGTTCCGCGAGGGTCTGATGAACTATGTGGAGGCAAACGGCGCGGCACTGGTCAAGGAAATGACCGAGACCGGAAAGCTTGCAGACGAATCCAGAGAAAAACTGTTGGAACTGGTGCGTACCTATAAGAAGCAGGTGAACTGAAATGGGCAACATGCGTGAGATCCGGGATCGGATCAAGAGCATCAATGACATTATGAAGATCACCAACGCCATGTATCTGATCTCCTCTTCCAAGCTGAAAAAGGCGAAAAAGGATCTTGCCGCAACACAGCCGTATTTCAACAAGCTGCTGTATGCGATGCGCAGTATTCTTTCTCGTGCGCCGGAGGATATCGATATGCGGTATTTCGACCGCCGGGAAGAGATCAAGCCCGAGGATCGAAAGGTCGGCTATATTGTCATTACAGCGGACAAGGGCATGTGCGGTTCATATAACCACAATATCATCAAGCTGACAGAAGAGAAGATGGCGGCACACAAGCAGAGCCACCTGTATGTCATGGGTCAGGTGGGAAGAATGTACTTCCAGCGCCGTGCCCGTGCCGGTGCGCTGGACGTGGATACCGAGTTTATCTACACCACCCAGAACCCGACGCTCTATCGTTCCCGCCGCATTGCGGAGCAGATGCTGAAAGCATTTGATGAGGGAAAGCTGGATGATGTGTATATCATCTACACCGACATGGTTTCTTCCATTGCCTTTGAACCGAAAATTTTACAGCTGCTCCCGCTGGATGCGGAGCACTTTGTACAGAGCGAGGGCGAGATCACAAGGCATCATGAGGCAGTGTTCTCCCCGAGCCCGAATATCGTAATGGAACATCTGACGCCAAACTTTATGAAGGGCATGATCTACGGTGCAATGGTAGACTCGTTCTGCAGCGAACAGCAGGCGAGAATGTCCGCCATGGACTCTGCGACGACCAGCGCAAAGGATATGCTGCAGGATCTGTCGCTGCAGTATAACCGGGCGCGGCAGGCGGCCATCACACAGGAGATCACAGAGATCGTCAGCGGTGCAAATTCCGCAGAGATGTGAGGCTCTGCACCGAGAAATAAGAATTGGAAGGCTTGGCGGCGGCGGTCTCTTGCCGCTGTCGTCCGGAAAGGAATGATGATATGGAAAAAGGGAAAATCGTGCAGGTTTTAGGGCCTGTCATTGATGTAGCATTCCCGGGAAAGCTTCCGATGATCAAGGATGCATTGACCGTCGATAACGGCGGTAAGACCTGCGTGATGGAAGTCGCGCAGCATATGGGCAACGGCATCGTCCGCTGCATCAGCCTGTCCTCTACGGAAGGCTTTGCAAAAGATATGGAAGTCCTCGCGACCGGTTCCTGCATCAAGGTACCGGTAGGCACTGCGACCCTGGGCAGAATGTTCAACGTACTGGGCGAGGCGATCGATGACGGCGGCGAGGTCGCTGCGGAAGAAAAGTGGCCGATCCACCGTCCGGCACCGTCTTTCCGTGACCAGAGCCCGGTAGTCGAGATCCTGGAAACCGGCATCAAGGTCATCGACCTGCTGGCACCGTATGCAAAGGGCGGTAAGGTCGGCCTGTTCGGCGGCGCCGGCGTCGGCAAGACCGTCCTCATTCAGGAGCTGATCCACAATGTTGCAACAGAGCACGGCGGCTATTCCATCTTCACCGGCGTTGGTGAGCGTTCCCGTGAGGGTAATGACCTGTGGAACGAGATGAAGGATTCCGGCGTTATCGAAAAGACTGCGCTGGTATTCGGTCAGATGAACGAACCGCCGGGGTCTCGTATGCGTGTGGCGCAGACGGGTCTGACTATGGCGGAATATTTCCGTGATGAAAAGCACCAGGACGTGCTGCTGTTTATCGATAACATTTTCCGTTACGTTCAGGCAGGTTCTGAGGTATCGGCACTGTTGGGACGTATGCCGTCTGCCGTTGGTTATCAGCCGACCCTGGCAAACGAAGTGGGTGAGCTCCAGGAGCGTATCACCTCTACCAAAAATGGTTCTATCACTTCTGTTCAGGCAGTCTATGTGCCGGCGGATGACCTGACTGACCCGGCGCCGGCGACTACTTTCGCCCACCTGGATGCGACCACGGTACTGTCCCGTAAGATCGTAGAGCAGGGTATTTATCCGGCAGTGGATCCGCTGGAATCCACCTCTCGTATCCTGGAACCGGATGTAGTCGGCGAAGAGCACTATCAGGTAGCCCGTAAGGTGCAGGAGCTGCTGCAGCGGTATAAGGAACTCCAGGATATCATCGCGATCCTGGGTATGGAAGAACTGGACGAGGACGACAAGCTGGCAGTTTATCGTGCCCGTAAGATCCAGAAGTTCCTGTCTCAGCCGTTTAATGTTGCCGAAGTCTTTACCGGTCTGCCGGGCAAGTACGTTCCGCTGCGCGAGACCATCCGCGGTTTCAAGATGATCGTAGAGGGTGCAATGGACGAACTGCCGGAAAATGCGTTCTTCAATGTGGGAACCATCGACGAGGCGATCGCAAAAGCAGAAACGATGAAGCAGCAGGAATCCAAGGAATCGTGAGGGATGTAGTATGGCGAATACATTTCAACTGGAGATCCTGGCATCCGACCGTCCGTTCTATGTCGGCCCGGCAGAACAGCTGGTGTTTCCGACGGTGGATGGTCTGATGGGTGTTCTGCCCGGACACGAGTCTATGGTCACTGTGGTCAGTCCCGGAGAGCTGAAGTATCTGGTAGACGGCCAGTGGCACTATGCTGCCATCAGCGACGGCTTTGCCGAAGTGCGCCGGGACTATGTGCTGGTGCTGGGCGATGCCATCGAGCTGCCGGAAGAGATCGACGCCAAGCGCGCCGCAGAGGCTGCGGAGCGTGCCAAGGAGCGTCTGCTCCACAAGCAGAGTATCATGCAGTATTATCACAGCCAGGCTGCACTGAATCGTGCCATGAACCGCCTGAAGATCTCCAAGCGGCATAATCATGAGATATAAGGCAACACTGCACAAGCTTTGTGCGATATTGCCATAAGTCCATCTCGCATGGACAAAAAATCACCGTTTCTCATTTCGGGAAACGGTGATTTTGTTTTTTACAGAATATGCTTTGTACAGTGCTGTTTAATAGGTGACCAGACAACCCTCTGTGATAGACTGCGCATCACAGTTGACGGCTTTTTTGGCGGAATGGATCGCCATAGAGCCGCCGCATATGGTGACGCCGGTGACTGCTTCAATGCCGTTTCCGGCGGCGTTTTGTACATCTGCACTTCCGCCCTCCATGTAGAAAAAGCCCTTTTCTGCATTTTCCGTGTTGCTGACCTTAAAGCCGTCCTTACTGGAGGCGATCACAGTGCTTCCGCCGGTGATCTGGATGCTGTCCTCGCCGTAGATCCCGGTGCTGACTGCGGTGACGGTGAGTGCGCCGTTCTTGATCTTGAGGTCGTTGTTGGACTTGATGCCGTGCTTGCGGTTGCCGGAGACCACCAGTGCGCCGTCTCCCTTAATGGTGAGATCGTCCTTGCTGAACAGGCAGGCGGACAGCGCATTTTCCGCAGTGTCCGTGAGGTAGTTTACAGAGCCGCTGTCCAGATGCAGGGTGCAGGTGTCTGCGCTGACGATGTACAAGGGTGCAGAACTGGAGCAGAAAATGTCTGCGCCGTTGAGATGGAGGTTCACCTTATCCTCCTTAGAGACGTTGACAATGATCTGTCCGTCAGACAGCGTGCCAGAGACAGTGTACTTTCCTGCCTGCTGAATGGTGATGCAGCTGCCGCTAATGGAGACGGCGCTGCTGTCGGAGGTCTCCGCACTGTTTCCGTTCAAGGTAATGGAAATGCTGTCGTCCGCGGTGTCAGATGCCGTATCGGTGTCCGGTTCTTCCGGCGTGGGTATGGCTGCCGCTGTGGTCTGCTGCGGTGTGTTTGCCGCGGCATTCTCTGCCGGACTGCCGCCGTCTGTACCGTCAGATGCGGTATCGGCATCGCTTTCGCCGGAACTGCTGTTGTTCTGGTAGATCGGCGCCGCCGTGGTTTTTGTTGTGGTTTTGGATGCGGCGGCAGTGCTTCCGGATTTTTCAGAGGTCACGGTGCTGCTGCCGGAAGTTGTGGTGTGCCGGGTGGTTTTACCGCTATGGGTCGCGGTAGTCTCTGCGGCTTGGCTGCTGTCGCTCTGTGACTGTTCCATCTGGACGGTGCTGCTTTCGGTGTTGGTGTCACCGCATCCGCCGCAGGTGAGCAGCATTACCCCGGCACAAAGTGCAGCAAAAACAGGTCTGCGCATCAGATTCATCCTCCTTTAGAACGCTGCATACCGCGGCTATGCGGATATGCCCTTACGCGCTTGCTCGATGGCTTCATAATTCTATCCTAGCACAGAAACTTGAAAATAACATTGAAAACCATCAAAAAACAGCATCCTCCAAAACACGCCGCAGCGGCTCTGTCAGATGCTGTCTAAATACACTTAAAGGCAAAGGGTGATCGCCGGGAAAAAGTTCCGCAGGATGTCGTACCCCAGCACCACCGTCAGAACGACCCCCAAAAGCGCCATACTGCGCGGGAGAATGCGCCGGGGCTTCCCAATGGCGGTGCAGACCATCTCGCCGTAGCAGCACAGCAGCGCCGCACAGAGGGTGAAGATCATGGGGTTGTATCCGATGGAGCGCAGCGGATGCCCCTGGAGCAGGGCAAACACAGCGCGTGTATTGCCGCACGCCGGACACAGATAGCCGGTCAGCTCATGAAAGCGGCAGCCGGGCAGCGGCAAACGGTACAACAGCTTTGCCAGGGGTGTGTGCACGATCCAGAGGAGCAGGGCACTCAGCGCAAGCCCGATGCTCCAGACTGCTGCCTTACGCCGTGTCACTGCCGCAGCGGTGTGCCGGTGTTATCCCGGAAGCTGCCCAGGAGGATGCAGATGAGATCAATGACTGTCCCAATGCCGCAGAGTCCGCCGGTAAGCAGCCAGAGGATGCCTGTTCCGATTTTTCCGACGTAAAAACGGTGCAGTCCGCCCAGCCCAAAAAAGCCCAGCAGACACAGCAGCAGCGCCGGGAGTTTTCGCTTGTCGCTGGTGATCGTAACATATTGTGCCATAAAATCAGCTCCTTTTTCTGTATCATAGCAGATTCTGCGAAAAATGTCAATACGGCGCGTCTTATACCAGAGGTCTGCCGTCTTTATCCATGAACTTTCCTGTGGCGATCATGATGATATCCACCACATAGCCGATGCCGAAGCAGCCGCCGGTGAGCAGCCAGAGAATGCCGGTGCCGATCTTTCCGGTGTAAAAGCGGTGGATGCCGATGCCGCCGAAAAAAATGCAGAGCAGCAGTGCCGCCAGTTTTGATTTGTTTTGCATCACGATTCCCTTCCCAGAGCAGGCGCTTTCGTCTGCGCTTGTCAAAATATATCGAATCTTCTGTTACTATATTATCACAAATCGCATAAAAAGTCAATAAGAAAACGAATAAATGTTGAAAAAGAGAAATGCTTCGGAAAAATCGACGTAAAAAAGCAGGCATTTCCACCATGGGAAATGTCTGCTTTTCGTTTCTATTGGGATAGGATTTTCGTTGTTTAGAGCTCTACCTTGCCGCTGAGATAGCTTACCAGTTCATCGATGGGCATGCGAACCTGTTCCATGGTGTCACGGTCGCGGACGGTAACGCAGTTGTCGCTTTCGATGGTGTCAAAGTCTACGGTGATGCAGAACGGTGTGCCGATCTCATCCTGACGGCGATAGCGCTTGCCGATAGAACCGGTCTCGTCATAGTCTACAGAGAAGTGCTTTGCCAGAACGGTGTATACTTCCCGTGCCTTGTCGCCCAGCTTCTTGGACAGCGGCAGCACAGCAGCCTTGTACGGTGCCAGAGCCGGATGGAAGTGCATGACTACGCGGGTGTCGTTCTTTTCTGCGTCTACGACTTCTTCGTCATAAGCTTCGGTGACGATGGACAGGAACAGACGCTCTACGCCCAGGGACGGCTCGATGACATACGGGATGTACTTGGTGTTGGTCTCCGGATCGAAGTATTCCATGGACTTGCCGCTGTGTTCCTGGTGCTGTGTGAGGTCATAGTCGGTTCTGTCGGCAACGCCCCACAGCTCGCCCCAGCCGAAGGAGAAGCGATACTCGAAGTCTGTGGTTGCCTTCGAGTAGAAGCACAGCTCATCCTGATCGTGGTCACGCAGACGCAGGTTCTCTTCCTTCAGACCCAGGTTCAGCAGGAAATCCTTGCAGTAGCCGCGCCAGAACTGGAACCATTCCAGGTCAGTGCCGGGCTTGCAGAAGAACTCCAGCTCCATCTGCTCAAATTCGCGGACACGGAAGATAAAGTTGCCCGGTGTGATCTCGTTGCGGAAGGACTTACCGATCTGACCTACGCCGAAAGGCAGCTTTTTCCGGGTGGTGCGCTGGATGTTGGCGAAATCTACAAAGATGCCCTGTGCGGTCTCCGGACGGAGGTACAGCTCAGACTTGGAATCCTCAGTAACGCCCTGATAGGTCTTGAACATCAGGTTGAACTGGCGGATGTCTGTGAAATCTGTCTTGCCGCAGTTCGGGCAGGGGATCTGCTTTTCCCGGATGTAGTCCATCATCTGCTGATTGGACCAGCCTGCCGGATTGGTGCCGTCAAAATCCTCGATGAGGTTGTCTGCGCGGTGTCTGGTCTTGCATGCCTTGCAGTCCATCAGCGGATCGGAGAAGCCGCCCAGGTGACCGGAAGCCACCCATGTTTCCGGATTCATGATGATGGAAGCGTCCAGACCCACATTATACGGGGACTCCTGGACGAATTTCTTCCACCAAGCGCGCTTGATGTTGTTTTTCAGTTCCACACCCAGAGGGCCGTAGTCCCAGGAGTTTGCCAGACCGCCGTAAATTTCAGAACCCGGGTAAACAAAGCCGCGGGACTTACAGAGGTCTACGATCTTATCCATACTCTTCTGCTCATTGGTCAACATGTTTCATGTTCTCCTTTTTTGAATTTGCTATGGCAAAAAGCCGATTTTGATATCTTTTATATTGTACCGGAAAACAGCGAAAATGTCAAGGGTTTTTCCGAATATGACATTGGCATCCGCATTTGCGTGACATTCTCCAAAACAAGCAGACATGTTAAAATAATCCGTAAGCTTTTGATTTGTGCATTTACAAAGAAATGCTGTGTCCTGTCTTATATCTGTAATGCTTTACGGAGTGAAACCAGGTCGTCTCTGGTATCCAGATTACCATCGCCGTTCCAGATGACAAGGGTATAATTTGTTTTAGATTCTGCGGCAATCCCATAGAGTACATAGTCATTGTCGTTGGGATAGTATTCTACGACATACTGTTCTTCTTGCACGACAATTTCAGAAGGATTATCCGAAGTATACTGACTTAGTTCATCCAGGCGTTCCTGTATGGTGTCATATTGTCCTGTGGTGCTGATTTCAAGTAGGATATTCCGATCGTTTTCAGAGTCATAGTAAGTGTATGCATAGCGATTGACATCAATTTCCATATGATTGCATGTCCAGTTGGTGGCAACCTCCTGTGGCGGTGTGTACAAGGGGATTCCCGGGTATTGTTCTGCCATTGCAGCAGCGAATGCATCATAGTCAGTGTATTCTGTCATGGTGACAGGATCTTCATACACCGTTTGTGTTTCGGCGGAAGTAGCAGCAGTAATAGATGTAGTATACTGCGTATCAGAAGAGCTTTTGTCAGTTTGATTGCATCCAACGCAGAGAAGTGCGATCATCATCGCAGGCAAAGCATATGCAAGTCTATCAGATTTCATATTAGTCGCCTCCTTTAATATTTAGTGAGATTGTTCTTTATAGCCTGATTGCATCGAGGACAGGTTTTCATTCCTTTTGCAATTTCATAGCTATTGCGGTTTGATCCCCATACGCAATCTGGATACTGGTCTGGTAAAATGGTATAATGATCTGAAACACCATATAGATGTCCTATTTCATGGATAGCTGTTTTAGTGGCAAACGCATAAGGGTCATACTCTGGATGACCTTCATCCATTTTAAAG